>JACQEO010000085.1 GCA_016200545.1 Deltaproteobacteria bacterium
TCCAAGGGTGTACGGCGGACACGCAATGCGCGCCCTACAATCTGTGCGTCGGCGGCAGCAACGCCGGGCACAACTGCGCGGCGGCCTCGGAGTGTCCCGGCGGCGCGTGCACTTCGAAGGTAGGGGGCCAGTTCGAGCACTGCAGCATCGGCAAGTTCCGCGATTGCTTCACGGACAACGGGGTGAGCGGCAACAGCATCCACGCGACCGGCGCCGCCGACGTGCCGGTGCACGACCAATCGAATCCGACGCTCGCGGCGCTCTTCTGCATCGGCCCGACGAGCACGCCGTCGGTGAACGGCGCCGCCGGCTTGCCGGGACTCGGACGCCTCGAGCTCCTCGGACACGCGCGGGGTTTGCCCTAAGCACGTTGAGGCAACGAAACGCCCAGGAGCCCCGATCCAAATCCCGGACCGGGGCTCCTGGCGTCCGGCGTGTGATTTTTCCTCCGCTGCCCACCGTTCGGGCGCACCCGACAACGGCGGCGCGACCGCGACCGTCACCGCGGAGCGGCGCGTTTGGTTCTGCACGCAAGCGGTACCGCATTTGACTCGCAACGTCGCGGTTTGGTAGCCGTACGGTCACGGTCCATTTCGTAACCGCGCCCGCGGACAATCCGAGGAGGGGGATCATGCACGACGTATCGAGGACAGGCTTGCGTCTCGCAGGCTTGCTGGTGATGGCGATCTGCATCGCACACTGCGGCGACAGCAGTGTCCACGTCCAAACGGGCAACGGCATCAATCCGACCGCGGGCACGTTCATCGGTGCCACCGATCAGGGTGGTGCGCTCACCATCCAGGTCGGCAGCATCGACGCCATCGCCTTCGATTGCGACGGGCAACCGATCTCGGAGACGTTCTCGCCGCCGAAGGAAGTCGGGGCCGACGGCACTTTCGCCTTCCAGTTCTCGGACGGCGGCCGCAAGTTCCACGTCTCCGGCCGCTTCACGAGCAACGACGAGGTCGAAGGTATCATCGACGACGAGAACAATCAGTGCGACACCGGCTTCCAGGCGAGCCGCGAAGGTGGGACGCCTCCCACTCGAACGGCGACGCCCGGACCTGGAGCGACAAAGACCCCGACACCGCTCCCGACGGAGACCTCCTCACCCGGGCCAGGTGAAACTGCAACGCCGGCGCTCACGTCCACCCCCGTCGACACCAATGTGCTGACGCCAACGCCTACGCCGACCTCGACGAGCACGACAGGCTCCTGCCCCACCCTGATCACCTTCACCGGCACCTCGACGAAGGGCGTGCTCGACACCGGCTGGACCGGTCAGGGCCATAACTCGACGGTCGTCAGTGAGGGCACGGTGACGGTCACCGTCACGAGCTGCCAGCACAGCGCGCCTCCCTGTGGGGTCTGCAACTACACGGGTCCGGTCGCGAACAAGACGGGAGAGATCCAGAGTCGGCGCTGCTCCCTCGACAGCGCGATCCCGTGCACGAGCGATTCCAATTGCTCCGGTAACGGTACGTGCAAGTTCTTCTTCGGCACCTACTTGCCGCTCGCGGCCGGCGGCGTCTCGACCTGCGTCGAGAACACCTTCAGCAGCGGCATCAGCGGCACCGCCAACATCGAGACCGGCACGAGCGCAGGTGCCGCGAGCCTCGTCTCGCGGGTGTTCACCGGGGTTACGCTCTCGAATCCGTGCCCGCGCTGCCTCAATGACCCGACGCCGAATGACGGCGTCAAGGGCGGCACCTGCAACGGCGCGGGTTTGCATTCAGGCGCAATGTGCGATGCGAACGGCTCGTCCCCGAATCAGTCGTTCGGCACGACCAGCCTGGATTGCCCACCCGGCAGTGGCGCGCTGATCGCGAGCTTGCCGATCGACCTCTCCAACACGACCGGCAGCAAGACGAAGACGCTGTCCGCGGGGACGAGCCCGCCTTGCACCGACGGGACCTTTGCCGGCCTTTTGTGTCAGTGCGACACCTGCAACAACGCAGCGGCGACGCCGTGTAGCAACAACGCCGACTGCACCGCCGTTGGGGCGACGGTATGCGGTGGCCAGCGTTGCCTCGGCGGTACCAACAACGGTCATCCGTGCGCGAACAACAGCGCGTGTCCGGGCAGCGGCACCGCTTGCACCGTGCCGGGCGCGGCGACCGCGGGGAATCAGTGTGACGGCGGCTCCGGTGACTGCATCGACAACCCACAGCCGGGAGATCCAAACAAGCGTACGTGCGGAACCGGCCCGAGCGAGTCGTTTTGCGGACCGGTGGAGATTTTCCGGGGTTGCTCGAGCGATGCGCAGTGCGGCGTTGGGGTTGGCGGCGCTCCTGGCGACACCTGCAACGTGACGCGCTTCCGTGATTGCTTCGACAATGGCTTGGACACCGAGGTGGTCAGGGCGAGCGGTGTGGTGGATAAGCCTTCTGGCCATGCTTCGAATCCGACGCTGGCGGCGCTCTTCTGCATCGGACCAACGACCGCGGGCGCCGTGAACTCCGCCGCCGGCCTTCCTGGCCTCGGCCGTCTCGAACTGCAAGGGCACGCCACCGACAACGGCACGCTCTGACCTGAGTCGACCGTCTCCGCAGTCGGGGGCGGCGCTTCGAACCCCCCGGTCTCACCGGAGACCGGGGGTTTTTGCTCTGCGTCTCAACAAAACCGCGCGACGGTCATTGACACCTCGCGCGGAAGTTGGTTCCTGAGAGACAGGGGTGCCGACAGCGCTTACGAAACCCGACATCGGGAGGAGGATACGAGAGATGCAGGACGCGTTGAAAAAAAGTCTGCGGATCGCCGGCTACGCGGTGATGGCGGTAGCGATCGCCCACTGCGGCGACAGCAACAACAACAACGACAACACGACACCACGCGCCACGCGCACGGCGACCCCCAAGCCCCTTACGGCTACTCCAACTCCAGGACTCAGCGCGATCCCGACCGTGACGTCGACGGGCGGGACGGTTCCGACCGTGACCGCAACGCCAACGGGCAGCCCCTGCCCCGGCGGGATCTCCTTCGAGGGCAATGCCGCGACGTCTCGACTCGACACCGGCTTCGTGGGTTTCGCGCATGACGCCAAGATCATCGACCGCGGCAAGGTTTCGGTTGCGACCGACTGTGGGGGCAATGCGCGTCCATGTGGCGTCTGCAACGTCACCGGGCCGATTCCGAATACCAATGCCGGCGCCGGCGTCTCCAACAATCATCGGTGCAACGGCGACACGTCGATCGAATGCACCTCGAACGCTGATTGCGGCGCGTCCGGTACCTGCGAGTGGTTCTTCGGCTCACCGCTACCGTTGGCGGCAGGCGGCGTCTCGACGTGCATCGTGAATCAGGTCGTCGGCATCATCACCGGCACCGCCAACATCGAGACCGGTGAGGGCGCAACCAAGGTGGCGCTGCGGTCGAGCGTGTTCACGGGCCCCGCGCTCAACCAGCCGTGCCCGACCTGCAACGGCGACGCGACGATTGCCGACGGTGTGCGGAGCGGCACGTGCTCGGGCGGTGCCCGTGACGGACTGTCGTGCGACGTCAGCGGCACGAGCCCGACTTTCGACCCGAATGGCAAGACCAGCTTCGATTGCCCTCCGATCGCCGGCGCCAGGATCGCCGCACTGTCGATCGATCTCTCCAATTCCACCTTCACGACCACAAAGACGCTCTCCGCGGCGAACCCGGATTGCCGCGCCGCCGCTGGCAAGAAATGCTTCTGCGACACCTGCGCCACTGCGGCCGCGGAGCCGTGCTCGACGAACGCCGATTGCCCCGGGGGGGCGGCGTGCGGCGGCAAGCGATGCCGTGGGGGCACCAACAACGGCGCGGCGTGCGCGACCTCCGGCGTGGCATCCGAATGCCCTGGCGGTGCGTGCGGGGTTCCGGGTCAGGCGACCGTACCCAACCAGTGCAGCAATGGAAGCGACTGCGCCCCGATCGCGGGCAGCAACAATGGTGAGTGCCCGGCGGGTCCCGTCGATTTCTTCTGCAGTCCGCACGATACGTTCCAAGGCTGCACGCCCGGCGGCACCGATTGCACGTTTCCCGGCGACACCTGCGCAGGAAAGAACCGGCCGTGCTTCCTCGACAACGGCAACATCGGCGGCAGTGTAACCGCCACCGGCGCCGCGGAGGTGCCGGTCAACGGAACGTCGCACCCCAAGCTCGCCGCGTTCTTCTGCGTCGCGCCGACGAGCTCGGGATCGGTGAATGCCGCGGCCGGCCTGCCCGGCCTCGGCCGCTTACAGCTCGACGGCACGGCGCAGGAGATCGCACCCTGAGCGCGCCCTGAGTCGAAGCTCTTCTTCCTTCGATTGATGACGAGGCCCGCAGGTCTCCACGACCTGCGGGCCTCGTTGCATGACGTTGGCGGGCGATGAGAAGCGAACCGCGCCGTCCCGACGCCGCTACGCGCGGCCGCGCGCACCGTCGGCGGTGATCCGACGGTAGAGCTTGAAGAGCTCGTAGAAGGCGCGAACGATCACCAGTGGGTTGGCGCCCGTGGGCGTGCCGTGCCGGCGCTCGTAGTGGTGGACGCCGACTTCGTGGACGCGGAAACCGGCGCGCACGGCACGCGCCAGCACTTCCGTGCTGATCATCGCGCCCTCCGCTTCGACGCGCACCATGTCGAAGACCTCGCGCTTGAAGAGCTTGAAGGCGCAGTCGACGTCGCGGACGGGGATGTGGAAGAGACGGTGCACGAGACCGTTCCAAGCCGCGGCGTTCAGCTTCCGCAGGCCGCCCTCGGCGCGATCGAGACGGTAGCCGACGACGACGTCGTACTCGGGGACGAACGGCAGCAGCCGCTCGATCTCCGCGACGTCGAATTGCCCGTCACCGTCGGTGAAGAAGACGTACGCCTTGCGACTCGCCGCGAATCCGGACTTGAGGGCGCCCCCGTAGCCGCGATTCACCGGGTGATGCACCACCCGTACGTGCGGATCGGCGGCGGCGAGCTCGTCGGCGACCGCGCCGGTGCGGTCGGCGCTGCCGTCGTCGACGACGATGATCTCGTAGTCGTCGGCGACGCGCGCCAGTACCGCGGTCATCCGTTCGACCATCATCGGAACGTTACGCTCCTCGTTGTACGCGGGAAAGAACGCCGAGAGGCTGGGCACTCGCGCCGTCGAAGTCACGATCGCACTCACCTAACATCGAGCCTGCAACGAGTCCAATCACGGCGCCGCGCCGCGTCCGTATATGCGGAGTGTTTTACTCGCGTCGATCGGCACCGATATGATCGCGCGCCGTGACCGGTCACCGCCGCCTCGGAGCGTTCGCGATCTTCCTCGGCGTCACCCTCCTGCTGTACGCATCGAACCCGCGCGTGCCCGACGCCTACAAGCACCACGTGTACGTCGCCGACGCGTGGCTGCACGGGCGGACGTGGGTACAAGGCTATCCGCCGCACTATCACGATTGGATCACGGTGAACGGCGAGGTGCACTCGCCGTTCGGCCCGACACCGGCGATCATGCTCGTACCGTTCGTCTGGTGGTGGGGCACGTCCTTCAACATGAACGTCTTCAGCATGGCGGTCGCCGGGTTGAACGCCGCGGTGTGCTGGCTCTTGCTGCTCGACGTCGGGGTCGGGCGACGGCGCGCCGCGCTCGGGACGCTCATCTTCGCGTTCGGCACCGTCAATTGGTACACGGCGATCATCGGCACGACGTGGTTTCTCAGCCATCTCTGCGTCGAGCTCTTCCTCCTGCTGGCGCTGCGCGAGGTTTTCCGACGCGGACGCAGCCTCCTCGTCGGTGCGGCGCTCGGGTTCGCGGTGCTGTCGCGTGTGAACGTCGCGACCGCCGCGCCCGCGATGCTGCTGCTCCTGATCGACCGCCATGCGAGCCGCCCCGGCATCAGGGCCTTCCTCGGTCTCGAGGCGCTCCGGCGCGCGCTGCTCTTCGGCGTCGGGCTCGGCCTCGTTCTCATGATCGAGGTCGGCCTCAACTATGTCCGCTTCGGCAACCCACTCGAGACCGGCTACGGCGTCGCCGCTCAGGTGTACATGGCGAACCGTACCTACGGCTGGTATGATTGGCGCTACCTGCCGCGCCACCTCTACGTCTCGATGTTCAAGGGCTGGGAGTACGTCGAGGAGTTCCCGTACCTGAAACCGTCGCCCGAGGGGCTCTCGATCGTGCTCACGAGCCCAATCCTGCTCTACGCGTTCGCGGCACCGTGGCGCGAACGGACGGTGCGTCTCCTCTGGTTGGCGGTGGCGCTGACGACCGCGGCGCTCTTCCCGTACTTCTACCAGGGCTGGGTGCAGTTCGGGTATCGCTACCTGCTCGACGCTCTGCCCTACGGGATCATTTTGGTCGCGCTCGGCCTCGCCGGCGGCAGGCGCGCGGCGACGACGCTACTCCTCGAGATCTCCACGCTCTCAAACGCGCTCGGCGTGTACTGGGGCGAGAAGCTCGGCTGGTGAGACGCTCGCGCTCGAGCCGAGCCGCGACTCGTCGGCGAGCGGGCGCTTGCGGAGCGCGAGCACGAGCTCACTGCGAAACACGTACGCGACGCCCTCGAGCTCGAACCCGAAACGGCGACAGGTGGCGATCAACCCGTCACGCGTATAGTGCGTGATGTGCTCGTCCTTGTAGCCGCCGGGGGCGAAGAATCCGTAGAGCGGCTCGATCGCCCGCCAGCCGATGGTCGCGTAGTCAGGTGTGCCGAGGATGAGGAGTCCCCCCGGCCGCAGGACGCGCCGCAGCTCGGTGAAGATCACCTCGTCGTACGGAATGTGCTCGATCACCTGCGAGCACACGACGCAATCGAAGGACGCGTCAGCGATGGGCAACGCGAAGATCGACGCGCGCACCAGCGGGACGTCGTAGCGTCGCATGTAGCGCAGCTTGTTGTGGAGGATGTCGAGTCCGACGACGTCGTTGATCGACTGGAGAATGATGCTCGAGCCGCAACCGACGTCGAGTGTCTTCCCGGCGCCGCGCGCCCATTCACAGACGACTTGATGGCGCCGCCGCTGCCACCAACGCTGGAGCGGGATCACGCTGTAGAATGCGCGCTCGTCGTAGTCGGCTGACTCGATCGAGTTGCGAAGCGCCCATAGGCGGAAGAACGCGCGCAGGAGATCGAGGCCGAACGCAACGATGCGCGCGTGCGAGCTGCCGCGGTCGCGCGGGTAGTAGGTGAAGGGGATCTCGACGATCCGCCACCCCGCCGCGTGCGCCTTCACGAGGATCTCCTCGAGAATCTCGAAGTTCGTACCCTGAAGGGAAAGCCCGTGCACCGCCGCGGCGCGATACAGGCGAAAGCCGCTCGAGAGGTCGCGAACCGGAAGCCCGAGGCCGCGCGCGAAGAACCCGTTCAAGATGCGCGACAAGAGGAGGCGATGGCGCGGCATGTAGGCGACGCCGCCCTTGACGTAACGCGACGCGATCACCACGTCACCGCGCTCTCGCCCGCGCCAGAGCTTCACGATGAAGTCGGGATCGTGGGAGAGATCGGCGTCGAGCGTCAGGATGAACGTGCCGCGCGCCGCGACGAGCCCGTCGCGGAGCGCTCCCCCGTAGCCCGGCAGCCGTTGCCGCAAGACCCGTGCGCCGCCGGCGCGCGCCGCCTCCTCGGTGCCGTCGGTCGAGCCGCCGTCGACGACGATCAGCTCGTAGCGACAGCCGATCTCGTCGAGAACGCGCGCGGCGCGCGGCAGCAGCCGCTCGACGTTCTCACGCTCGTTCAGGACCGGGATGACGACGCTCAGATCCACCGGGCGAGCGTACCAAACGGTTCGCGATGCGCACAAGAATACGATTGCGCATGCCGCGTCCGCTCACGACTACGGCGCCGCGGGTCTCGACTCAGGCGCGCGCCGATCCGGGGCGCTCTCCGTACACGCCGCGCGCCTCGTTGCGCCGCACACGCCAGAGGTCGCCGAACATACGGAACGAGTCGCGCGCGAGTCGTACCCGCGACTCGTGCCGGTGCGACAACGTCACCGGGAACCGCACGATGCGGTGCCGGCGCGTGCACGCGAGATAGACGAGCTCGACGTCGAACCCGTAGCCGTCGATGGTGAGGAGCGGAAAGAGGGCGCGCGCGCTTGCGCGCCGGAAGCTCTTGAGACCGCACTGAGTGTCGCCGAACGGCAACCCGAGCGCCAGCCGTACGAGGGCGGCGTACGTCCGGCCGGCGATCTGGCGCGCCAGCGGATACGACGGATCGTACGAAGAGGCCGGCAAGTCGCGCGCCCCGAGCGCGATGTCGGCCTCGCCACCCGCGACGAGCCGCACCGCCTCGTCGAGGTTGGCGAGGGTGTACGGCAGGTCGGCATCGATGAACGCGACCACGCGCCCGCGACTCGCCGCGACGCCGGCGACGACCGCCCGCCCCTTGCCACGGTTCACCGGCAACCGAACGGACGCGACCCGCACGGCGCCGCGCGGCCGCCTCTCGACGGTCGCCGCCGTCGCATCGATGCTGCCGTCGTCGACGACGATGATCTCGGCCTCGCCGCCGCGCGACGCCAGGTGCGATTCGAGGGCGTCGAGCGTCGCCGGCAAGCGTGCCGCCTCGTTGTAGGCGGGGACGATCACCGAGACGGCGAGCTCGTCCTGCGTCGGACGACTCAGATCCAGTGCGCCGGTCCCGCCTGGAACCACATGCGCGCGCTGTACGCGTCGCGCGCGATCGGCGCTCCCGACCAGATCGGGTAGAAGTAGATCAGCGACGCGACCGTGACGACGGCGTAGGCGACGACGATGACCCGCCCCGGAGGCCACTGAAAGAGCGGCGATCGCTGGTACACGATGGCGGCGCCGTAGAGCCCCACGATCGCCGCGAACACGAGAATCCCCCAACGTGGAAACGGGCCGAGCAAGGTCGGCAGGAGCGGCACGAGGAGCGCGATGCCGGCGCCGACCCAGAAACCCTCGTCGGCGGACGCCCGCCACAGCACGGCGAGCGTCATGGCGAGCGCGAACAAGCTCGCGTACAGCGACGGCAGGTAGTGGTACTGGAAGAGCGTCCGACCGATCCACGACCACACGACGTAGTGCAGGACGAACGCGGTCACGAGAAACACGCTCGCCAAGTGGCGCTCACGGACGCCGCGCGCCACGGCGACGAGAATCGCGACGAAGCCGCCCCACCAGAGGAGCGGGTTGCCGCCTCCCCAGACGCCGACGACGTGCGAAGAGTCGCCGGGGACGTCCTTGAAATGGTACCAGACCGGCCGCAGGAGAAAGGGCCAGCTCCACCACTTCGAGGAGTAGGGATGCGTCGCGTTCGCGACCGCCGCCTCGTAGCCGACGACGTCTTTGAAGTACTTCGGGATGTCCCAGACGCTGTGCCACCAGCCGAGATAGTAGTTGGGCAGATACAGCGCGAGATACGTCGCCGTGGCGGCGGTGGTGACCAGCACCGTCGGCGCGAGGCCGCGGCGCCAGAATCGCGCCGTTCGGTGCGCGCGCTCGGCACGCAGCGAGAGAATCGACAGGAAGATCATGACCGTCAGCCACGTGAACGCCGGAATGAAGAGCTTCGAGGCGAGATTCAGCCCGAGCGCGACGCCGCACCCGACGAGCATCGTCGGGTGGCGACGCTCGGGCGGCGTGCGTAGATACTCGAAGAGTAGCAAGTACGCGATCGCGCCGAAGGTGACGTACCAGATGTCGATGACGGCGATGCGCGAGTCGACGATGAAGAGACCGTCGAACGCGACGGCCGCGGCGGCGGCGAAAGCGGCCAGCCCGTCCCCGAGGAGCTTCCGCCCCGTGAGGTACGCCACACCGACGAGGAGCGTTCCGCACACGGCGTTGAACACCCGGTAGCCGTTCGCCTCACCCCCGAAGAGCGCCACGCTCGCCCCGATCGCGAGCTTGGCGAGCGGCGGGTGCGGATCCATGAACTCCTTGCCGCGAAGGTAGTTCTTCCCTTGCTCGACGAAATAGACCTCGTCGAAGACGAGTTCGTTCGGCTGTCCGAGGTGCCAGAAGCGAAGGCCGCCGCCGACGACGACGAGCGCGAGCGCAAGCGCCCAATCGAGACGGCGCAGACGGTACTTCACCGCGCCCGCCTCCACTTCCCAGAGCGCCTGAGCGGGTTTTGGTGTCGCCGCTCGCGTGCTCGCCGCCGCCGCGCTGCGCGCGGGCGCCGTCGTCTTGCCGCGCCCCGCAGCGCCGCTCGCCCGCGCGACCGCGCGTGCCGACGCCGCTCCCGCGCGGGCGACGTCCGCGCTCGGCGTCACCTCGGCATCCGACACCGCACCGTCGAGATCGGGCACGGGAAGCGGCTCGGGCGCGCTCGCCGCGAGCGCGAGGCCCTCGAACACTGCGAGGCCAAGGAGCGCGACGTTGACCACCGACACCGCGACCCCGAGCGGATCGTACGCCTCGAGAAATCTGCCGGCGTTCAGCGCCCGCAAGATGTACCAGAGGTTGAGATAGTACGTGACCGTCAGGCCGACATAGAGCGCCCACAGGCGCGGCCGCCGCACCAGGAGCAACGTCAAGAAGAGGAGGCACGGAAACAGATAGCGCTCGTGCATGCGCGTCGAGAACATGAAGAACCCGAACGGCAACAAGAAGCAGAGATACAAGTACATCTCGGCGTCGCGGCGACGGGAGATCAAATAGCCGAGGAAGCCGAAGAACAGCAGCACCAGCAGAAGCGCCCAGCTCTTGTAGGTCATGAAGAGCAGCATGCCGCCGTCGGACTGACGGAAGCCGCCGAGGAGCGCCATCGCGTTGAAGGCGTTGACCGATGTCTCGGCGTAGTAGGCGGCGGTCTTCGAGTAGAGCGCGAAGAGCCCGAGCGGCTCCATGAAGGGCAGGACGAGCATTGCGGCGACGCCAAGGCCGCTTGCGGCGGCGACGAGCGGCCGCTCCGGCCGATCCCAGTTGCCGCCCCAGGAAGCGAGGAGCGGCATGAAGATGAGCGCCTGCGGCTTGGTGAGCGCGGCGATGACGACGAGCGCCCATCCGAACGCGATCCGTCGCTGCAGGAGCAGGAGGACTCCGAGGAAGAGCTCGAGCGTGAAAAACGAGTCGGTTTGCCCCCAGATCGCCGAGTTGAAGATCACCGCGGGATTGAGCGCGTAGGCGAGGACGACGATCCACGTGAGACGGCGACCGACGCGCGGACGCAGCAGCACGAAAAGCAACCAGCTCGTCAGGAAATCGGTGACGATCGACGGCAGCTTGACGATGACCGTCGAGATCGCGCCCGCCGTGTTGATCTGCAGGCCCTTGTAGATGCTGCCGAGAAGCCAGAGGACGTACATGTAGCCCGGCGGGTAGTCGGCGAAGTAGTTCGGCGCGTAGAAGTCGGCCGGCCCGCCGTCCGCCAAACGGAGCGCCCACGCCTTGTAGGTGCCGAGGTCGGTCGCGTAGCCGAAGTACGGCGCCGCCCAGATCTTTGCGACGACGAGGACGAGCAGGATCCCAACGAGCGCGAGCTTCTCGTCCGGCGGTCCACGGTCTTCCCCACCCGGTGGCGGGCGGAGGTAGTACCAGAGGGCGCCGGTGATGAGGCTCAGCATCATGATCAGCGCCCAGAGGCCGAGGGGTGCAATTCCGCCGGTGCGCTCGGCGGGCTGAAAGATGTTCTTGGCGTTGGGCGCGGGGCCGGAGACCGGCTCGGCGGCAATGTCGGTGAACCAGGCCTCGCCCGTATTGAGGCTGCTGTAGCCGCCGAGACGGACCGCGAGCGTCAGACGGTCCTGCCACTTCTCCGTCTTCACCCATAGCTCGACCGCCTCCCAGTCGGGATGCGTGCCCTTGACGTCCTGGCTGTTCTGAAAGCCCTCCATCAAGGAGAGATAGGCGCCGATCGCGCCTTGCCCGACGTTCTCGGTGCGGACCTTGCCGGTGATGTGGTACCAGCTCTGCTCGCGAACGTGCAGGTCCTGAACGAAGCGCGCGTCGTTCGGCTTGACGTTCTTGATCCCCGCCTGGCCTGGCTTGTCGCCGTCCGGTGCCTGCCACATGAAGTCGGTCGCACCCGCGCTGGTGTCCCAGCGGTCGGTGCGCCACTCCTCCGGCGTGTTGCCGCTGCCGCGTGCGAGGTCGCCGTTCTGGACGAAGCTCTCGGCGTGGGCCGCGCAGGGGAGGATGACGAGCGCCAGCGCGGTGAGGGACCGCAGCATCGCCCGGCGCAGATGTCTCATCGAAATCGGTACCATTCCCGCTGGGACCGCATGCGAATCGCACTCTAAAGCACACGACCTTTCGAATTGAAAGCTGCGCGGGTCGGCATTCTGAAGCGGAGTACTTTCGTCGCGCAACATCGTCGAGCGCTTGACTCGCGAAGAGCCCGCACGGGATAGTCGAGCGGGTTCGCCGACTTGCTTGACACCAAAAAGAACCGTTTGGTACTCACCCGATGCTCGGGAAGAGCGTCTGCCCACCTCAAGGAGGGGATGCCATGAAATGGCAATCGACATGTCTCGCGCTCGCGCTGGTCGCGACGTTCGCGATCGCGGGATGCGGTCAAGATAACAGCCGGCATGAGAACGACAACATCTCGGCGACGTCTACGCCCGTACGCACGAACACGCCGACGCCGATCGTGACGTCAGTCCCTCCGACGCTCACTCCCGCGTCGCCGGGAGGTACCGGCCCGACGCCCACTCCCAGCGGCACGGTATGCGAGAGCGATCACATGACGCTCACCATCACGAGCGCGGCCGGCTCGGACCTCTCGACCGGGTGGACCGGGATCTCGCACCACAAGCCGGCGATCGAGCAAACGCAAGTCACGGTCAACCTCGATTGCACCGGCAACGACTGCGTGGTCGACGGCGCGGCGCTGAAGGGACAGAACTTCGGCTCGCCGCTGCCCCTGGCCGCGGGCGGCGTCGCGGTGTGCGTCCTCAACACCTTCCGCGAGGGCGTCACAGGAACCTACAACTGCGCCTCCGGCTGCGGCGAGTCGGCTACTCAGCTCACGTCGGCGGTCTTCCAATCGCAGGTCCTCGAGAAGCCGTGTCCACTCTGCGTGGGTGACGCGACCCCGAACGATGGCGTGAAGGGCGGCACGTGCGACAGCGGCACCGGCAAGGGCGCGGCGTGCGACGTCGGCGGCATCAGCCCAGATTTCGGGTCGACCTCGAACGACTGTCTGCCGAGCGGCTCCGACATCGGCAAGTTGACGATCGACATCACTCCGCTCACGACCGGCACCGTCACGCAGACCGCGTCGTTGACGTGTGGGTCGTCGCGCTTCGGCAACACCTGCTTCTGCCCTGGTCAGGACCGCCCGGATGCGTGCATCGCTCCGTCCCCCGAAGGCACCTGTCCGGCGAGCGGGATCTGTGACGACCCCGTCGACGGAAACTGCTCGACGCAGACGTTCCGCGTGTGCGATCTCGGCACCGGGACTGAACAGTGTGATCAGGCCTTCCCCGGGTCGGGCGAATGCCAGGTGTTCTCCCGCCCGTGCTTCAGCGACACCATCTCGCGGACCGGCCAATGCGGCACTCAAAACGGCACGCTGGTCGGCTTCTTCTGCATCCCGGCAACCACCGCCCCGGCGATCAACACCGTCTCCGGTCTCCCCGGCCCCGGCGTCGTGTCGCTGCCGGTCAGTAGCGTTCGCCGTCCGCGCTGAGCGGACGTGAGACGTACGGCGGCGCACACGAATCCGCGTGTGCGCCGCCGCGGTTCCAGGCGCCGGTTCGATGGCGCTCGCTAGTCGAGGAAGAGGGAGGCTGCATGCGTCGAAACCCATGCAACGCGAAACCGGCGGGAGGGTGGTCGGCGATCGTCGCGATCGCTCTGCTGTTCGGGTCGGCCGCACCCGCGCTCGCAACCGAGAAGTTCGGCCCCCTCGAGCTTTCCGGCAACCTTCAGAGCCAGAACATCGTCCGCAACCCCGACGTCGACGAGTACCATTTCATCCAGCAGCGAAACACGTTCCGGGCGAGGGTGGATTGGGATTGGCTCCAACACGGCAAGCTGATCGACCGCTTCAACTTCCCATTCATCGAAAGCTCCAAGCTCTTCCTCCTGTACCGCGGCGTCTACGACAGCATCTACGACTACACGCCGACCTTCCGCGAGCGTGACTTCCGCGGCCGCAAACCCAGCCGGCAGACACTTCGCACGCTCTCGGATCTGTCGCGCCGATCCCTCGACGCGATCAAGTTCGAGAACTCGCTGCGCGAGGCCTACATCGACCTCAAGTTGCACGACGCCCCGCTCAGCTTCCGTCTCGGCAAACAGCAGGTGATCTGGGGCGAGGCGGACGACTTCCGCATGCTCGATCGCGCCAATCCACTCGACGTCTCGTGGCACTTCATCGAGGAGCTTCCGCCGCCCTCCTTCGGCTGGGACGACCTCCGCGTTCCGCTCTGGATGCTCAAGGGGTTGTGGGACATCGGCAACTTCGGCCCGCTCTCGAACGTCTTCGCGGAGGGCTACTGGAATCCCGGTGATTGGCGGCCGGTGAAGGTCTCCTACCTGCCGCGGCCCTGGGGTTTGCGCATCGAGAACCCGCTCTTCAACCGTGACGACGGCGCGTTCTTCGCTCCCTTCGCCGGCATCCAGCGGCTGCAGAACGGCACCGCGCTCTTCAAGCAGGGCAGCTACAGCCGCACACCCTGGTCCAACAGTCAGTTCGGCGCGCGCGTGTCCGGGGTTTTCGAGAACGGACTGCAAGTCGGCCTCCACTACTTCTACCAGCGGTGGTCCGGGGACGACGGCACGCCGTTCACGCCCGTGAGAGGCATCCCGGCTACTCCGAGTGGCATCCAACGAACGAACGATCTCGTCGCGAAGCATACGCTGCCGGTCGAGTACATCACGCCCTACATCAACACGGTCGGCCTCTCCGGCAACTACTTCGAGGGTAACTACACGCAGACGATCTTCCGGCTCGAGACCATCTACGACTTCGGCATCCGCATGCTCGACCGCAATCGGCAGACGACGTTCGCACCGTTCCTGCCTGGCACGATCAAGCGCGACTACTGGAAAGGCATGATCGCGTTCGACCGTCCGACGTGGATCCGCTCGCTCAACAAGAAAACCACCTTCTTCATCACCGGCCAGTGGTTCATCCACCACATCATGCACAACAAGGACACGCTCACGACGGCACTCGACCTGCCGACCGCCGGCGCCCGCTCGCGTCCCTTCTGCGGCGGTCCGCCGGATAAGCCGTGCACCGACCCGAACGGCAACGGCAGCTTCCGCGACGACGTGCGGAGCTGGGAGTCACTCGTCACCCTCGCGATCTTCACCTTCTACAAAGGCGGCTCGGTCGTGCCGCTCGCCGGCATCATCTACGATCCGGTGAACAGCAACAGCCTCTATCCGTTCTGGAACATCGACTACCTCGTCACGCCGAATGTCATCGTCAACCTGACGCAGCGCTACTTCATCCCTGGCCAAGGGGACGTCCAAAAGGGCGTTTTCGATCCCTGGCTCCTCGGCACGCAACGCGGGCGTTCCGAGACGTCGTTGCGCCTCTCGTACCAGTTCTGACCCAAACCCGAACTTCGAACGCTTGCCGGATCTGAGCGTGAGGGGGGAGTCGCCGATGGCGGGCGGCTCCCCCCTTCTCGTCTCCGTGGCGGTCGCGGAGTCGCATGCGGCCGCACTCGACGCCTGCGCATCGGGACACCGCGACAGTCGTCGCGTCTTCCCGCGTTGAAAGCGCCAGTGCCCGCCGATAAGATCTCTGCTTCATGGCGCGCAAGGGAGCGACGCAGTGGAGCGATCCCGGGCGCCGCCCCGGCACGCCGGCGGCCGCGGCCTCCCCGACCACGACGACGACCGGCCTCGAATGGGGACTGCTCGCCGCGCTCGGCCTCAGCGCCGCCCTCAGCGCCACGATCCTCTACGTGCACGCGCAGCTGGCGGCGACCCGGGGCGCGTACACGAGTTTTTGCAACGTCAACTCGTGGGTGAATTGCGACGTCGTGCTGACGAGCTCGTACGGCTCGCTGTTCGGCTTGCCGATCGCCCTCTGGGCCCTCCTCACCTACGCGGGGCTTGCGGTCCTCGTGCTCGTACGCCGGCGCACGCACGGCGAGATGCGTGCCCGCGCGACCTTGCTGCTGGTCGCGCTCGCGGTGTGGAGCTTCGTCTTCTCGCTCTACATGGCCGTGCTGGCCGCGTTCGCGGTCGGCGCGCTGTGCCTGCTGTGCAGCGGTCTCTACCTCCTGAACGGCGTGATTTGCGCCCTCACGTGGCGGCTCGGGCAGGCCGCTGCACCACCAGCCGGCTCCTTGCTCACCCCGAGACGCATGGCGATCGGCGCCGCGGCGATGGCGGCGGCGCTCGCAATGACGGGAGGCTCGCAGCTCATGGCGAGCTCGGCGACCGCGCTCCGCCTGACGCCGGCCGATGTCCAGGTCCAGAACCCGGACTTCTACAACTGGTACACGAGCCGCCCGGTCGTCGACGGGCTACCGGAGGCGGAGCACGTGCGCGGCCCCGCGGACGCACTGATCACGATCGTCGAGTTCTCCGATTTCGAATGCAACTATTGCGCGAAGGCGTTCCGCGATTTACGCGATTTCGAGCAACGGCACGGCGGCAGCGTGCGTGTCGTGTTCCACCACTTTCCCCTCGATTCCGAGTGCAACGCGCGGGTTCCGAGCCGCGTGCACCGCACCGCCTGCGATGCCGCGATCGCCGCCGAGTGCGCGGCGCGCTTCGGGCGGTTCTGGGACTACCACGACCGCTTGTTCCAGGATCCGCAGCCACTGATCCGCGACGAGCTGGTGAGGACGGCGGTCGACCTCGGAATCGACCGCGCCGCGTTCGCGGCGTGCCTCGATGACCCCGCAGCGCGTGCGCGTGTGGTCGCCGACGCCGACGCCGGCGCGCATCTCGGTATCAAGTCCACTCCCACCCTCTTCATCAACGGCCGTACCGTCGAGGGCGCGCTCGACCGCGGTGCCTACGAGTGGATGCTGGCGATGGAGCATCACGGCTGAACGAGAGACACGTCCGGCGCGACGACGCGCTCGGCGCTACGGAAAGGATGCGGCGATGGAACTCAGCGAGGAGATGCGATACCGGCTCTGCTATCTGACGCTGCGACTCGCGCTCGATCACAAACTCGAGCGGGATTGGGGAAAGACGGACTGTAGCGGCGTCCTCGAGTTTCTCGACCTGATGTCGGGAAGCCACCTCGCGCAGGAGCAGTCGAACACGCCCGACGCCGAGCGCAAGTACGTCAGTCAGCAGCCGAAGTTGGAAGATTTTCTCGACGCCGAGTTCGGAGAAGAGGTGCTGGCGGTTGTCACCCGCGCCGTCACCGAGCTCGTCTGAGACGGGGGGATCCGCGCCGACGCGCGGATCTCTCACACGTTGGATCCCGGTCGTCGTCTGGGCGACCTGTATTTCGTGGTTCTCGACCAGCGCGTTCTCGGCGCAGTCGACGAACTCCTATATCGATCCGGTCCTGCGCTATCTCTTCGGCGAGCTCTCCCTGGGAACCTTCCGCTTCGCGCACACCGTCATCCGCAAGGGCGCACACTTCATCGAATACGCCGTCTTGGCGATTCTGCTGTGTCGCGCGCTCACCGAGCCAGGGAGACGCCCGTCGACGAGTGTCCTCGTCCGCGTGATCGTCTACTGCACGATCTACGCGTGCCTCGACGAGCTGCACCAAGCGTTCGTGCCGAAGCGGACGGCGTCGCCGTACGACAGTATGCTCGACACGGTGGGCGCCAGCATGGGCGCGCTGCTCTTCCGCACGTGGCGTCGATCCGCGCGCGCGGGCACCGAGGCATTGGCGCGCGCGCCGGCTGCGATCAGTGTCCGGTCTCGAGGCTGAGCTTCAGCGACTTCAGACGCTTCAGCTCGTCGTTGATGCGGTTCAAGCTGTCGAGGACGCGGGTCACTTCGGCGGCCGCCCAATCGAGTTCGTCGTGCGACACGCGCTCGAGCGCACTGCGTAGCTTGGCGTAGAGTCCCATGACGCCGCCGATGCCTTCGACGCCTACCTCGGACATCCGGCGCTGCACCTCGCCGGAGAATCGGAGCACCGCTTCTGCTTGCTCGAGCATTTGTTCCATGTCGGAGATCCTCCTCGCAGGAAATTCGGATGAGCTGGTGGAAGAAACGCGATGGTACTCGCGCGCCTTCTCCCAGTCAACGCGGCCTGCGGTGAATTTGACTTCATCACAGGGAGTTCCTACAGTCCGCGCTCATGTCGAGATGGACGGTGCTCCTCGCCGTGGCGGTCGTCCTTGCCGGTTGCGCTCGCGACCAGGCGGAGCATAAAGAGACGTCATCGTCATCCGCCTCGGCGCCCGCGGGCGGAGGACTGGTGATCGCCACCTACAGCCACAAGCGCTTCACGACCGCGGATTTCGCGCGCGAGGTCGAGCGGCTACCGCCTCGCTCACGCAGCCAGCTGACGACACCCGACCGCAAGCGGCAGTTCATCGATAACTACGTCATGAACGATCTCCTCGCCGACGAGGGCGCCGCGCACGGCTACGACAAAGATCCCGAGGTCATGCGCCAAGTCGAAGAGCTCCGGCGCCGTCTCGTCACCCAGCGGGTGATGAAAGACTTCCAGGAGCCTCCCGAGCTCACCGAGGCCGAGGTGAAGGCCTACTACGATCAAAACCGCCGCCTCTTCTCCGGCGCACAGATCCGCGCCAGCCACATCCTGGTGAAGGACGAGGCCCTCGCGAAGCGCCTGCGCGAGGAGTTGCGTCGAGAGCCGTCGAAGTTCGACGAGTTCGCGAAAGCCAACTCGACCGACACCGCGACCGCCGCGCGCGGCGGCGATCTCGGCTTCTTCGCCCAGGGGCGGATGGTCGCGCCCTTCGAGCAGGCCGCGTTCGCGCTCGACAAGCCCGGCGACATGAGCGAGGTCGTGAAGACGCCGTTCGGCTATCACATCATCAAGCTCACCGAGCGCAAGGAAGGCGGCGACCGGCCGTTCGACGAGGTGAAAGAGCGCATCCGGGTGAACCTCATCAATCAACGACGCCAAGCGCAGGTGCAGCAGCGGCTCGACGATCTGCGCGCCAAGGCGAAGATCACGATCGACGACGCGGTGTTGGCGGCGGCGGAAATCCCCGGCGCGGCGCCGACGACCGCACCGTCCCCGGCGGTTCATGAGCGCGAGGCACCGGCTACGGAGTCGATGCCCTGATCCGCGGACGGGCGGCGGGAGAGCGGCGCGTCGAGTCTGACGCCGATGCCCTCGCGGTCACGACCGTTCGCGTCGGCGCCCACCGCCGACGGCGATGAAGAGCGCCGTCACGGAAAGCGCGAGCGACACGAGCGCGATCCACAACGCCGGAGACGAGCCTCCGTCAGGCGACGGCGGGATCACGCGCTCGGCGCCGTGGACGTCCGCGTGGCCGGCGCTTCCACCCTGGGCGGCGACGGCTCCGCCGCCGCCGGCCGCAACCAACACGGTCGTCGACGCCTGGTGATCGGGAGGAGCCCCCTCGCCCCAGCGATCGCTGGTGCCGTCCTCGTACCATTGCGTCGCGCTCCACGTGAGCACATGTGCGGCCGGCGGGTTCTGCGCGAGGAAGTCGAAACTCATCATGGCGTCCGGCGGGATGCGCCCCCCCGACCAGCGCACGGTCGCCGCACCGATCGGAAACGGCTCGTTCGAGGCGTCCCACCCCGGCTTCGCCTCGAGAGCCGCAATGTCGACCCCCATGGGAACATGCAGCTCCACGCGCACCGTTGCCGAGCTCCCTTCCGTCGGCACCATGAGCGTATACCGTTCCACCCCTCCCGCCGCACTCTTCGCCGGCAACACCATCACGTGCGCCGACGCCCGCGCGCCCAGCACGAGCACCAACCCCAAAGCGACCACGACGCGCATTGCACCCGTCGCATGCCACGCCATCCCCGACCCACACAAGGGCCGCACTCGCGCGGGAAGTCATTTCGCACCCCGACGCCGATCGGCTAGCATTCGCTCGATGGACGCACGCGCCGCAGCGACGGCGATCGTACAACGACTCCGCGACGCCGGCTTCGAGGCGCTCTTCGCGGGCGGTTGCGTGCGCGACCAGCTGCGCGACCGCGCACCGAAGGACTACGACGTCGCGACGAGCGCGCCGGCAGAGCGCGTGCTGGCGCTCTTCCCAGGCAGCCTGCCGATCGGTGTGCAGTTCGGCGTCGTCCTCGTACCGACGAGCGGGCACCGCATCGAGGTCGCGACGTTCCGGCGCGACGGCATCTATCTCGACTCGCGCCACCCGGTGACGGTGCACTTCGGCAGCGCCGAGGAGGATGCGCACCGCCGCGACTTCACGATCAACGGCATGTTCTTCGATCCCCTCGCCAACCGTCTCATTGATTACGTCGGCGGCGCCGCGGATCTCGAACGCGGCATCGTGCGCGCGATCGGCGACCCGAGAGCGCGCTTCGCCGAGGACAAGCTGCGCATGCTGCGCGCCGTCCGCCTGGCGGCGCGCCTCGCCTTCACGATCGAGAGCGCCACCTGGGACGCCGTCCGCGACGACGCCGCGGCCATCGAGCGCATCGCGTTCGAGCGCATCGGGGAGGAGATCCGGATGATCCTCTGCGAGGGCGCGGCGAGGCGCGGCTTCGAGCTGCTCCACGCCTCCGGTCTGCTCGCGGTCCTCCTGCCCGAGGTCGCCGCGATGGAGGGCGTGGTGCAGTCGCTCACCCATCACCCGGAGGGCGACGTGCTGCGCCATACGCTACTCGTCATCGATCAATTGCGCGAGCCGAGTGAGGCGCTCGCCTTCGGCGCGCTCCTTCACGACGTCGGCAAGCCCGTATGCGCCGGACATCGCGCCGCTCCCGAGGGCGACCGCATCACCTTCTACGGCCACCCGGAGCGCGGCGCCGAGATGGCGATCGCGATCTGCCAGCGCATGAAGCGCAGCCGCGCCGTCTGGGAGCGCGTCGCGTACTTGGTCCGCAACCACCTCCGCCTGGTGAACGCGCCGCACATGCGCCCCGCCACGCTCAAGCGCTTCCTGCGCGAGGAGGGCATCGAGGATCTCCTCGAGCTCGCGCGCATGGACGCGCACGCCGCGAGCGGCGACCTGCAATACTACGAGTTCTGTCGCGCGCGGCTCGCGGCGCTCTCCCACGAGGAGATGCGACCGGCGCCGCTCCTGACCGGCGACGACCTGATCGCCCTCGGCCATCGTCCCGGTCCGCGCCTCGGCGCGATGTTGCACGCCCTCGAAGAGGCGCAGCTCGAGGGTACGCTGGCGACACGCGCCGACGCGCTCGCCTGGGCGGCCGAGACGTATCCGCCGGACGGTACGCCCGCACCGCGGGACCCGGCGCGAGCGCCGGCCGGTGGCCGGCGCAACGAATAGACGCGTCCGTCGCGGCTCCCTAGCGTAGCGCCTCCGCGGGTACGTTGGCGCGCATCACCGTCGCCGCGATGCGCGCAACCAGCGCCCGAGGCCCCAGGCGGACCGACCAGGCGCGGAGCTTGTTCGCCGAGCCGACGACGACCGACGGCTTGCGACCGAGCGCCGCGAAGGCGACGCGCACGACCTCCTCGGGCTTGGCGCCCGCATGCGGCGACTCGCCGGCGACCGCTTGAAATTCGGTATCGACCGGCCCGGGAGAGACCGCCAGGACGTCGACGCCGCTGCCGCGATTCTCCGCCCACAGCGCCTCGGCGAGCATCAGGTCGAACGCCTTGGTCGCACCGTAGGCGGCACCGTAGGCGATCGGCTGGTATCCCGCCGCCGAGGCCAGGACGATCATGGCGCCGCGGCCGCGCGCCCGCATCGCCGGCAGGAGGAGCCGGCTGAGCGCCGTCACCGTCGTGCAGTTGAGGCGTACCATCTCGAGCAGCCGCTCGTAGGACGCCTGCTCGAACCGTCCGGCCATGCCGAAGCCGGCGTTGTTCACGAGGATGCCGACCTCGAGGTCGGCGACCGCGTCTGCGAGTCGCAATGGTGCGCCCTCGAGGCCGAGGTCGAGCGCGATGACGCGGGTCTCGACTCGCGGTGCCAGCTCGGATGCGAGCGCGCGCAGGCGATCCTCGCGCCGCGCGGTGAGCACCACGTTCACGCCGGACGCCGCGAGGGCACGCGTGAACGCGGTGCCGATGCCCGACGACGCGCCGGTCACGAGCGCCCAGGATCCATACGACGGCAATGATCGCATCCGCGGTCCTCCTCGCGCCTCCTATAGACCGATTCCTCGCCAAAGACATCGCCACGTCCCTGCTTGGTACTGGCTGATCCGGCCAGCACCCCCTGCTTGCCAGGCGCGGCGGCGGTGGGGCATGGTGCCGCGATGTCCGGCGCCGCTTCCGCTGCAGCGCTCACCCCACTCGCGATCTACCGTCGCGACGTCGCCGCCTCGCTCACCCGCATCTGGGAGAACGTCCTCGACTGGGAGCATCTTCCCTGGCTCCACCGCGGCGCGTTCCTCGGCGTCCGTCTTCTCGAGGCCGAGCGCGACGGCTGGCGCGCCGAAGTGCGTCTGCCGCCGGAGAGCGCCGCACGCACGGCGGAGATCGCCGTGCGGCTCGACCGTCCGGCGCTCCGCTATCACACGACGACGCTCAGCGGTTTCGGCGCCGGCACCGATATCGTGACCGAGCTCGCGCCCGTCGATGCCGCGACGACCACGATCACCGTGACGTTCTACGTCCCCGGCGTCGACCCGACGCAGCGCGACGCCATGGCGTCAAGATACACGCGGCTCTATCGCCGCCTGTGGGACGAGGACGAGGCGATGATGGTGCGTCGGCAGACGCTCCTCGACGCCGTCGGACGTCACCATGGGACCGTCGCCGTACCACGCGCACTTCCACTCGGCAGCGAGGAAGACGTGCGCGCCCGCCTGCCCTTCGTCGTCGCCTACGGCGACCGGGAAGTGCGCCTCGTCGAGCTCGCGGGCGAGATCGTCGCGCATACGACCGTGTGTCCGCACCGCGGCGGCCCACTCGCCGCGACCGCCGTCGAGGCCGGCCGCGTCACCTGCCCCTGGCACGGCTACCGCTTCGACATCGTCACCGGCACGAACGCCGACGGCCGCGCGTGCCGCCTCGATCCCGCCCCGAAAGTCGCGATCGATCCGAACACACGCGAAGTCATCCTGCTAGCCGGATGAGACCGTAGGTGGGAGCGGCCCGGATTCACTCCGGGCCGCGAGCCCGTCGCGAGGCGAAGCCGAGCGGGGGCGAAATCAATAACTCAATACCTGTCAATCACCGTGACGCCGACCGTCGCGTAGCGATCCATCGTTTCGAGAACGCCGCTCACTTCCTCGAGAGAGATGCGGTGATGCACGAGCTTCCCGGGTGCGAGCCTTCCTTGCTCGACCATGCGCAGCATGTGTCCGAAGCGCGGCGCCGGCATTCCCACCGTGCAGATGAAGCTCAGCTCCTTCAGTACCATGAGGTCGATCGGAATCGGGATCTCGCCCTTCTCCGCGGCGCTGGTGAGACCGATCTGGAGATGGCGGCCGCGCTTGCGCAGCGACATGATCGAGTTGCGGCACGTCGCGGCGACGCCGAGGGCGTCGACGGAGACGTGGGCGCCGCCGCTGGTGAGCCCCTGGATCGCCCCCGCGGGCTCGTCCTTGGCGGCGTTGATCGTCGCGACGGCCCCCAGCTCCTTCGCGAACGCGAGCTTGTCGTCGGCGACGTCGACCGCGATGACGTTGGCGCCGAGGGCGGTCGCGATCTGCACCGCCGAGAGCCCGACGCCCCCGCAGCCGTGGACGGCCACCCATTCGCCCGGTTGCACTTGCGCCTGATCGACGAGGGCGTGGAACGACGTCATGAAGCGACAGCCCATGCTCGCCGCGTCGACAAAGCCGATGGAGTCCGGCAGCTCGACGAGGTTGACGTCGGCGTACGGCACGCCGACGTAGCGGCCATAGCCGCCCCAGTAGACGACGCCGGGGGTGAGAAACGAGTCGCAGACGTTGTGATGGCCGGTCCGGCACCACTCGCAGGTGCCTTCGCCGGCGCTGAAGGGCACGATCACGCGGTCGCCCTTCTTCCAGCGCCTCACCTCGGGACCGACCTCCTCGATGACGCCGCAGAACTCGTGGCCGAGCACGTGCGGGGTCGGAAGCGCGACGCCGACCCATGTCCAGTCGCCCGTCCACAGATGCCAGTCGGTGCGGCAGATCCCGTTCGCCTCGACGCGTAAGCGGACGCCGTTCGGTGGCGTCTCCGGGTCCGGCATCTCGCGAACGACCAGAGGCTTACGGACGGCTTCCATCACGGCGGCTCTCATGGGGATCCTCCTTGCAGGGGTTCCCGCCCGCATACACCGGACGCGTCCGTGGGTAAACCTGGCCGTCGGGCGGCCCGGTGACGTCAGCGCGGAAGAAAATCCTTCCCGAAGAGGCTGCGCGCGATGATGAGTTTCTGGATCTGCGGGGCGCCGTCGCCGATCTGCCAGCCGATCACGTCGCGCAGGCGCTGCTCGATCGGGAGGCGCTTGGTGTAGCCGCGATGACCGTGGAGCAGCAAGCATTGGTGGATCACCTCCGCCGCGACCTTCGTCGCCCACCACTTCACCATCGCGCCCTCGACGGCGCACGGGATGCCGCGCGCACGCATCCACAGGACGCGGTAGCACTGCCAGCGCGCCAGCTCGAGGACCGTCGCCGCCTCGGCGATCGGGAACGCGACGCCCTGGTAGGACGCGAGCGGCGCGCCGAACTGCACCCGCTCCTTCACATGAGCGATCGTCTCATCGAGCGTCTGCAGCGCGGCGCCGACGCACTTGAGACCGATGATCGCGCGGTTGACGTCGAAAAATCTCCGGATCATCGGAAAGCCCTCGCCGTGCGTGCCCACCATGGCGTCGGCGGGCACCTCGACGTTCGCCAGGCGGAGGATGCCGCGCGGCACGGCGCGGCATCCCATGTCGTCGTAGGCCTCGGTACTGAGGCCGGGCGTGTCGCGGGGCACGAGAAACGCGGAGAGGCCGCGCCAGTCGCTGGATGCGGGATCGGTGCGCGCGAAGACGTAAAACACGTCGGCGTTGAGGAAGCTCACCGACGTCTTCTCGCCGTTCAAGACGTAGACGTCGCCGCGCCGCTCGGCACGGGTCTGGATCGCGCCCATGTCGGAGCCGGCGCCGGCCTCGGTGAGGCAGAGGCCGAGCACCAGGTCGCCGGCCAGGAGCCCCGGCACCCAGCGCGCGCGCAGCTCCGGCGAGGCAGCGTCGAGGAACTCACGGTTCAGCGCCGGGCCGAGGCTCGGCAGCACGCAGCTGAAGTCGCCGCGCGCCACCTCTTCCGCGGTGATGCCGGAGACGACGAGCGTGCGCTCGGCCTCGCGTCCGCGCCAGAAGTCGTCGGCGAAGGCGATCACGCAGCGGATCTGCGCCGCGGGATAGGTCCCGCTCGCGTCGCCCTCGCGGTAGCGTGGCAGGAGCTCGCGCAAGGCGAGCGCGCGCAGACCGGCGCGGAACTCCTCCTCGGCGGGTGTGAAGCTGAAGTCGAGCACCGCGGCTACGCGCCAGCACCGGCAAGGTGCGCCCGCAGGCGCTCGGGCTCGCCGTAGATCGCCGTCGTGCGCACGATCTCGCGCACCGCCAGCTCCGCGACCCACGTGTAATCCTCGACCGTCAGCAGTGCGAGGCGCGCGAGCGTCGCGACCGTCCCCGGCGAGAGCGCGCGGCGATCGGCGGCAACGAGCGCATCGTGCTGCGCGATGATGCCGAGGTGGGTTTCCTCCTGGCGGAGGATCACGGTGAGGACGAAGGCGACGCGCTCGGTGAGCGCCCGCGGCAGACGCGAGCGCCCGAGAGCGTCGATCACCGCGCCGTAGAGGAGGCCGACCATGATCTCATAGCCGAAGCTCGTCGTGAGGAAGAGGTTGAGGCGCGAGTAGCGGTCGCGCGCGCGCAGCCGCGTACGATTCGCCTCGCAGATCGCATAGTAGTAGTCGGTTCCGATCAGACGGTCGGCGTACCGATACCGGTCGCCGTCGAAGTGCTCGGGAAAGAGCTCGCGGACGACGAGGCGGGTGCCCTCCATGTGGCCGTGCTCCTCGAGCTCCTGGCGGCGGAGGTCGTGCATGAGGGTGGCGATCTCCTCCTCACCGATCGCGGCGACACCTGCCTCGCCGAGGCCTTCGCCGAGACTCACGCCCATGAGAAAGATCGAGAGCAGGACTGGCTCGTCGACGAGACGCGCCACCGCCTGCGAGAAGGTCGGGACCTCGGTGAGCGGACGCAGCCGCTCGCGGACGGCATCCTCGTCGAGTGCAAGCGCCATGGTCGCTCCTCGTCGTCGTTCGGCCGGCCTTGCTCAGCTCCGAGGTGTCATGGTACGCGCGCGGCCGATGCCTGGTACGCTCCATTGCGGCGACAACCTCGACGTTCTGCGGCGGCACATCGCGGACGAATCGATCGACCTCGTCTACCTCGACCCGCCCTTCAAGAGCAATCAAGACTACGCCGTCCACGTCGGAGCGCCGAACACGAGGACCGCGCCGGTTCCGGCGTTCGCTGACACATGGACCTGGGACGCGGCGACGACGGCCACCTACGAGAAGGTCATTGCGGTAGGCGGCGGCGTCGCGCGAGCGCTCGTCACGCTTCGCGATCTCCTCGGACCGACCGACATGCTGGCGTATCTGGCGATGATGGCACCGCGGCTGGTCGACCTCCGCCGCGTCCTCAAGCCCACCGGGAGCCTCTATCTGCACTGCGATCCGACGGCGAGCCATTATCTCAAAATCGTCATGGACGCCGTCTTCGGCCGTGCCGGCTTCCGGAACGAGATCGTCTGGTGTTATCGCAAATGGTCCGTCGCGGCGCGACAGTTCGCGCGCAACCACGACGTCATCCACTTCTACAGCAAGGCGCACGACGGTACTCACGTCTTCGATCCGCTGCACGTGCCGGTCTCCGCCGGCACGCGAAAACGTTGGAAGGGCAGGCGGCAGCATGCCCATTTCGAGGACGGCGTCCGCAAGGCACGCAGCGTCGCCGGGAGCACGTCGCGCTCGCCGATGCCGGACTGGTGGGACCTGTCGATCATCAATCCCAACGCCGCCGAGCGGCTCGACTATCCGACGCAGAAGCCGGAAGCGCTCCTCGAGCGCATCGTGCAGGCGAGCAGCCGGGAGGGTGACGTCGTCCTCGACCCGTGTTGCGGCTCCGGAACGACGCTCGTCGTCGCCGAGCGTCTCGGCCGCGCGTGGATCGGCATCGACGTGAGCCGGCTCGCGGTCGAGCTCGCCGCGCGCCGTCTGCGCGACCGCTTCGGCACCCGCGCGCTCCAGGTCACCGGTACTCAGACGACGCGCGTCGCGCGCAGGGCGGCGATCTCCGCCGGCACGTAGCCGAGGCGCGCGAGGATCTCGTCGGTGTGCTCGCCGAGACGCGGAGCGCGGCGACGAATGCTCCCGGGTGTCGCCGACAGGCGGACGGGGGTGGCGCTGAGCGGCACCGGACGCGGCGTCCCCGGATACGCGACCCCCTCGAGCAACGCGCTGGCGCGGACGTGCGGATCGTCGAGCACCTGCTGTGGCGAGTAGACGGGGCCGGCGGGAATGCGCGCCGCCGCGAGCGCGGCGAGCGCCTCGGCCGTCGTGCGCGTCGCGCACCATTCGCGCATGCGGGCGCTCACGATCGCACCGTGCTCGCCGCGGGCACGATCGTCGGCGAAGCGCGGATCGGTGAGCCAGTGGTCCTCGCCCATGAGTGCCGCCCAGCGCCGGAAGAGCGGGCCGCCGACCACCTGCACGATGATCCAGCCGTCGCGCACGGGGAAGGCGTCGGAGGGCGCGGCGATCTGGCTGCGGTTGCCGCTCGCGACGCGGTTCGGGGCGAGCAGCGCCTGCTCGACGACGTAGGCGTTGGTGATGGTGAGCGCGGTCGCGAGCAGCGACGCCTGTACCTCCTGGCCGCGGCCGCTGGCGCGACGATGGAGGAGCGCAGCGAGGGTGCCGAACGCTGCAGTCAGCGCCGTCGCGTAGTCGACGTAGGGCACGAACGCCTTCATCGGCTCGTCGGGTGAGCCCGAGAGATACATCGCGCCCGACATCGCCTGCCCGATGCCGTCGAAGCCGAGCTTCTCCTCGTAGGGGCCGCCGCAACCGAACGCCGAGATCGAGGTGAGGATGACGTCGGGCTTGATCGCGGCGAGGCTCGCGTAGTCGAGGCCGAGCGCACGCAGCGTCGCCGGCGGCAGGTTCGCCACCACTACGTCCGCCCACGCGACGAGGCGGCGCACTACCCCGCGTCCCTCGGGCGCGGCCGGATCGAGCGTCATCCCGAGCTTATTGCGATTGGTTTGCAGGTAGAGGCTGCCGTCACCCTCGGCACCGACCGGAATCACGCCGCGATCCTCGCCGCCGCCGATTCTTTCGACGCGAATCACCTCGGCACCGAGGTCGGCGAGGAGCGCGGCGCAGAACGGCCCGGCGATGTAGCGCCCGAAGTCGAGGACGCGGACGCCGTCGAGCACACCGGGCATCGTCATCAGCAGAGACGGAACCGCACGCCGCCGAGGGTGACCTCGTCGTCGCCGGTCGCGAGGCCGCGGGCGCGCGCCGCGGCGAGCGCCCGCGCGCGGTCGTGCATGCGCACCTCGAGCGCCGCCACCCCGTCGCCGCGCGCGTCGCGGGGCGGCGCGAAGCGGATGGCACCCGCATCCAGCGCGATCGCGAACGTACCGTCGGCGACGCGGCGCGATTCCCGTCCGAGCACGACGCCCCAGCGCTCCGCCATCGCCGCCGCGTCGCCGGCCTGGATCTCGACGGCCGCGAGCGCGACGCTCACGTCGCGGCGCGCGGCGGCGCGCCACGTCGGCCCGGCCCATCGCCAGCTCTCCGGCGGGTGCGCGACGTCGAGCGAGAGGATGGCGCCGCCGACGTCGCGCGGGTGCAAATGCATAGTGGCGATGTCCTCGAAGGCCACCGCGAAGATCGTGCGCACACCGAGGGCGGCGAGCCGACGGCGATCGACGTCGAGATCCTCGGTCTGGACGATCACCATGTAGCCGCCGTCGCCGCCACGGCGTTCGAGGAAGCGTCCCGCGGTCGTGTCATCGATGATCGGCGAGACCACCTCGAGGAACGTGTCGCCGATCGGCATCACGGCGTTTCTGAGGCCGAACATCTCGACGCCGGGATCACGGAACGCCACCTCGACGCCGAGCACGGCACAGCAATCCTCGACGACCGGGTCGAGCTCGCGTGCGACCAATGCAACTTGGCGAAGGCGCATCCGCTCAGGCTCCCACGCCCCATTCCTTGGGTGTCATGGTGATCAGGGACACGCCTCGCTCCTCTCTCCGATCCGCAGCGTGAAGCGCCAGCCGAGCGGGATTTCGGCCGAGAACCCGTCGGCGAGGGGATCGGCCTCGGCGTCGATCACGATCGTGCGCGCGCCGTAGAGGCGCCGCACGTGCGCGTCGGCGAGGACGCCGACGCCGCCGATCTCGCCGACCTGCTCGTGCTCCGGCGTCAGTGTGTAGTCGGCGAAGAGGTGCGGTGCCGTCCCCTCGCAACACCCCGAACCGAAGACGAACGAGAACGCCTCGGCCGGGCGGCCGACGCGTACCTCACCCACGACCTGCAGCGCGCGCGACGTCGCCTCGATGCGCATGCGCTCTCATCGCCCGCGCGCCGCCGCGTGGTCAAGGGGCTCAGCGCCGAGGAGTGCTGTCCGTGAGCACGGCACCGCGCCGAGGTGACCCGTCCCCGCGCGCCCTTTGACTGTCACGGCCGCACGTGATTGCGAGAGGTTGACCATGGCTCTCGCGCGCCTGATGGACGTCACGACGTCGGTTCTCGCCACCGTGGCGCGTTTCGGCTTCGCGGAGCGTGTCAGCCAGGTTGGTCAGGCTCCCGCCAAGCTTCTCGAGCTCTACGAGTTCGAAGCCTGTCCGTACTGCCGCAAGGTGCGCGAGGCGCTCACCGTTCTCGACCTCGAGGCCATGATCTATCCGTGCCCCAAAGGCGGCGCGCGATTTCGCGGCGTCGTCCGCGAACGCGGCGGCAAGGAACAATTTCCCTACCTCGTCGATCCGAACAGCGGCATAGAAATGTACGAGTCGGACGATATCAACCGCTACCTCTTCGCACGCTACGGAAGCGGCGGGGTGCCGCTCATGCTGTCGCTCGGGCCGCTCACGCTCGCAGGCTCCGCGGCAGCCTCAGGCATGCGCTTCGGACGCGGCGAGCACTACCGTCCGGCCCGTCCGCCCGAGCAGCCCCTCGAGCTCTACAGCTACGAGGGCTCACCGTTTTGCCGCCTGGTACGCGAGGCGCTCTGCGAGCTCGAACTCCCCTACCGCTTGCACAACGTCGCGCGGGGAAGTCGCCGCCGCGAGGCGTTCATCGCCCGCACCGGCAAGATGATGGTCCCCTACCTTGTCGACTCGAATCGCGACGTCGCGATGTTCGAGTCGGCCGACATCGTGGCGTATCTGCGGCGGACCTACGGGATGTCCTGAACGCTCAGTCCCCCTGGAGGTCGGTCACGCACGGGAAGACGGTCGTCGCGTCGAGATCGAGTTGGCCGAGGAGGTCGGCGGCGCTCGGCATGGAGCGCGCAACTGTGCCCTCCGCGGTGCACGCCGTCGCGCGATAGACACAAGTGAAGAGCGTCGTGTCGTCGACGCTCTCGCCGTCGGCCGCGGGGCAGGCCTCGGCGGCCGTCTGAAAGCCGAGACCGGAGGTTTCGTCGACGAGGTCGGCGAGCGTGATCGCGGTGGCGGGCTTTCCGGTCGTGCAGCGCTTGGCGGCCTTCGCGATTTGCTTCGCGAGCAACACGTCGCGCTTTTGCGAAGCCTTGAGGCAGAGGTTGTTGGCGTGCGCGAAGCAGGCGTCGGATTTGATCCCGTCCGGGTCGGAATCCTCCGAGATGCCGAACGTGCACTGCAGGACCTTCGCGGCACAGCGCCCTTCGAGGCCGACGGTGCGCTCGTAGAGCGACTGCGTCCCGCTGAGAATCGTGGTCTGACAGCGCACCAGTTCGTCGGCCGACGGCGTCGAGTCCGGCGCCGCCGCTCGTCGCGTCGTCTCCACCGTCGCCGAGCGGAGGGCCGGCAGGCGGACATCGCACTCCGACGTGCAGAGGATCGTACCCGGCGGCTCGCACGACTCGCCGCTGTCGACATCGACGACGCCGTCGCCGCACCGCGGGTCGGTACAATCGCTCCGGCAGGCATCGGGGGTGACGTCGGAGTTGGCGGGTCCGTCGTCGCACTCCTCGCCGGCGTCGACGATGCCATCGCCGCAGAAGCTCCCCGCGGTGACCGTGCAGTCGGACTCGCAGCCGTCACCGTCGACGCTGTTGCCGTCATCGCAGTCCTCACCGGAGTCGACGACGCCGTCGCCGCAATATGCGTCGCGGCAGTTGACGCGGCAGGCGTCGGGCGTGACGTTGGAGTTGGCGGGTCCGTCGTCGCACTCCTCGCCGGCGTCGAGGGTACCGTCGCCGCAGGTCGCGCCCGGGCTCAGCGTACAGTCGACCTCGCAACCGTCGCCGCCGGTGGCGTTGCCGTCGTCGCACTCCTCGTCCGAGTCGACGACGCCGTCACCGCAGTGCGCGTCGACGCAGGTGGTGCGGCAGGCGTCGGGGGCGGTGTCGGAGTTGTCGGCACCGTCGTCGCACGCTTCGCCGGGGTCGAGGGTGCCGTTGCCACAGGGAGTGTTGCCGATGCAGGCGGAGTCGTCGAGCGGCAGCCCGAGCCGCGCGAGCAGCTCCGCGCCCCGTGGTATCGCGGTCGTGAACGCCAGGTCCGCGTTGCACGTCAGCACGTGCGCCTGGCATTGCGAGAGTTGGTCGGGAGTGAGATCGGCCTGCGGGCAGAGCGCGCTCAGGAGGTCGTATTCGAGGTCGCCGGTGATCTCGTCGACCGAGAGTCCGGGCGTGCCGTCGCTCGGCTGCATGCACTGCGTGAGCGCTCCGAGGAGCGCCGTGCCCGCCTGCGCCAGGGCGGCGATGCGCGCCTGGCACTTCGTCGCGACGTCGCCAAGACAGAGGTCCGACCCCGCCGTCGCACCGCTGGTGAGTACGTCGGGACAGCGGAGCGATTTTCGTACGCATTGGCCGAGAGCCGCGCGACGGGCGCGCTCGAATCGCGCCGCCACGGGCGTCACCGTGCCCTGACAATGCACCAACAAGGCACCGTCAGACTGAGCGTGCGCCGATGGCGGGATGGCGACGAGGGTCAGGAGGAAGAACCAAAGCGCTTTATGAGATCGCATGCGGTCGCGTACTCCTTCTGAGGCGTTGTGACAGCACGAAGCATGCCGCGCAGCGCGGCGCGGCGGAGCCCAGCGGATTCAGCGCCCGCGCAGCTCGCGGCGCCCACCGGGCGCCACGAAATTCACGCCGCGCCACTCGTGCGTGCCGGCGCCCCGTAGGACGCGAGGCCAGTCACGCACCTACGGGCGACGATAGGAGAATGGGGTGATGGCTACGCCGACCGGCACGAGTCTCCAGATCGAGAACGACGATGATCGTAGCGCGCTCGCTGCGAAGATCGCGGGTCGCGCCCCGCACGAAGCGATCGCGGCGCTCGACGGTGAGGGCGACGAGACGATCGCGCAGGTGCTCGAGGGCATGAACCCGTCCGATGCGGTGAGCATCCTCTGGGAAGTCGACGACGAGAGATGAGCGCGCATCGTCGAGAAGGCGTCGCCGGAATGGGCTTGCCAGTGGACCGCGAATCACGCGTTTCCCGAAGACGCGATCGGCCGTCTCATGGCGCCACCGTTCGCCGCGTTTCCGCCCGAGATGACGGTGGGCGAGGCGACCGAGCAGCTCCGGGAGATCGTGAAGCGTGTGTTCGTCTCGTACGCGTACGTGATCGACGGAGAGCGCAAGCTCATCGGCGTCCTCGTATTCCGTGAGGTGATGTTCGCGGCACCCAGCCAGGCGCTCTCCGAGGTGATGATCCCCAACCCATTTCATCTCGAGGCGGCGACGCCGGTCGTGGACGCGATGCGCGAGGTGCTGAAGTGGCATCACCCGTCGTATCCGGTATGCGACGACGCGGGCCGGCTCATCGGGGTCATCCGCGGCCAAACCCTCTTCGAGCAGCAGGCCTTCGAGCTCAGCGCGCAGCCCGGTTCGATGGTCGGAGTGCAGAAGGAGGAGCGGCTCGCGACGCCGTGGTTGCGGAGCCTGCGCTTCCGCCATCCGTGGCTACAGTTCAACCTCCTGACGGCTTTTCTCGCGGCGTCCGTCGTCGGGTTCTTCCAAGGAACGATCGATCGCGTCGTGACCCTCGTGGTCTTCCTGCCCGTTGTCGCCAGCCAATCGGGCAACACCGGCTGCCAGGCCATGGCCATCACGTTGCGCGGCATGACGCTCGGCGAGCTCCAGAGCGGCAAGGCGCGGAGGCTGATCTTGAAAGAGGCGTGGCTCGGGTTTCTGAACGGCGCGCTCGTCGGCGTGACTGCCGGCGTCGCGATGCTCCTCTATGCGACGTCGCAGAAGCTTCCCTCGGCTGGGACTCTCGGCGTGGTCGTGGCGATCTCGATGACCGTGGCCTGCGTCGCGAGCGGCATCTCGGGGGTCGTGGTTCCGGTCGTTCTCCGCAGGCTGGGAGCCGATCCCGTCGCCGCCTCGAGCATTCTCCTCACGACCGCGACCGACTGCGCGAGCATGGGAATCTTCTTGGGCCTCGCGACGCTCCTCGTCCACTGATGCGCGCGCGCTCCGGTCTGGAGAAGCTAGCTTAGCGACCGCCCGCCGTCAGCCGAGGCCGGCAACACCGAAGACACGGAAGCCGGCCGCCCGCGCGGCCAGCCCGAGCTCGCGATCGTGCGTCGCAAAAGCCAGCGCCGGTTCGATCGCTCGCGCCAGCATCGCACTCGCGAGATGCACCGCATCGAGGGTGCCGATGCTCGTCGGGAACGGATCCGCCGCGCGCTCGAGGACCCCGCTATCGAGTGCGATGAGATCGAATGCGCGCAGATACTCGAGAATCGCGCCCCGACGTATCGCGACCTGGTCGTCGGTCAAGCCGAACCGCAGCCGCGCTCGGTCAATGGTACGCAGACACTCGGTCCGAACCAATTGACTCGATATCCATCGGCGGCTGCGTGCCCACTCGCGTAGACGGCCCCGCTCGTGCAGCACCACTCGCAGCAAGACGGAGCTGTCGACGTAGAGGATCACCGCTTCTTTCGGTCGTGCAGCAGAAGCCGCAACGACTCTACCGGCCAGCGCGCTGGTCGATGGCGCTTCCGACGGAGCGCCGTGACCGCGATCTCCGCGGGGATGATCCGCGGTCCCGTGCCGGCAATCGGGACGATGCGCGCGATCGGGCGCCGGCGATCCGTCACCTCGATCTGCTCACCCCGCTCCACCGCACGCAGGTGCTCGCAAAGACGATCCTTCAAATCCGCGATCTTCACCTGCTTCATGGCTACATATGGCCACGAACGATCGCGCACGGTCAACACCTACTCGGCGCCACCTCTGCCGAACCCATGAAAGCGACGTTCCGCCGGCTTCACGCCCCGAACAGCGCCCCGTACCAGAACTTCGCCGCGCGGTTGTCGACCTGGTCGACGTGGATGTGCTTCACCTCGGTGTACTCAAGGATACCTTCCATGCCGAACTCGCGGCCGATGCCGCTCTGCTTGTAGCCACCGAACGGTGCCGCGACCGACAGCAGGTGGTAGTCGTTGATCCACACCGTGCCGGTACGCATCTGTTTGGCGACGACCGTCGCCTTCTCCTTGTCCTTCGACCACACGGCGCCGCCGAGGCCGTAGATGGAGTCGTTGGCCATACGGATCGCGTCGTCGATGTTCTTGTACTTGATGACGACGAGGACCGGGCCGAAGATCTCCTCCTGCGCGACCTTCATGCTGTTCTTGACGTCGGTGAGAATCGTCGGCTCGACGTAGTAACCCTTGGGGAGGCCCTCGGGGCGCTTGCCGCCGACGGCCACCTTGGCGCCCTCGTCGACGCCGCTCTTGATGTAGCCGAGGACGGTCTCGCGTTGGCGGGCGGAGATGAGCGGGCCCTGCGCGCTGTTGAAGTCGAGCGGGTCGCCGATGGTGAGCGTCTTGGTGCGCTCGACGAGACGGGCGACGATCTCGTCGTGCTTCGCCTCGGAGACGAAGAGGCGCGTGCCGGACTCGCAGGCCTGGCCCTGATGGAAGAAGCAGCCGAAGAGCGAGCCGTCGATCGCCATGTCGAGGTCGGCGTCGTCGAGGATGATGTTGGCAGATTTGCCGCCGAGCTCGAGCGTCACCTTCTTGATCGTCCCGGCGGCGAGCTGCTGAATGCGCCGGCCGACCTCGGTCGAGCCGGTGAAGGCGACCTTGTCGATCAGCGGGCTGGTACAGATCTCCTCACCGCACTCGGCGCCGCTGCCGTGGATGACGTTGACGACGCCCTTCGGCAGATCGCTCGCGTCGATGATCTTCGCGAGCTCGAGCGCGGAGCACGGGGTGTCGGTCGCCGGCTTCAGCACGACCGTGTTGCCGGTAGCGAGCGCCGGACCGAGCTTCCATACCGCCATCATGAGCGGGAAGTTCCAGGGAATGATCTGCCCGCAGACACCGATCGCCTCGCGCTGCAGATAGTTCTTCGACTGCGCGGGGAACTGCGGCACCTGGATCTCTTCCATGAGCGGCAGCTTCTCCGCCATCTCGGCGAAGTACTTGAGCTGCGCGGCGCCGAACATCATGTCGCCGGCGGTCTTGCGAATGGTGCCGCCGGAGTCCTGGGTCTCGATGGCGGCGATTTCCTGGCTCTTCGCCTCGAGACCGGCGGCGATCTGGTTCAGGATCTTGGCACGGTCGGCCTGGCTCATGCGCCGCCATGGGCCTTCGTCGAAGGCCTTGCGCGCGGCGGCGATGGCGCGCTGCGTGTCCACGCGGCCGGCGCGTGCGATCTTCGCCCACGGCTCCTCGGTCGCGGGATTGATCGAGTCGGCGGTCTTCCCGCCCTCCGCGTCGCAAAACTTCCCGTCGATGTAAAGTTTGTACTCCTGCATGGCTCGTCTCCTTCTGCGCCCGCCGGGGAGGCGGGGAACGGCGTGAATTGCGGCGACTCTCGCGCAGTCGCGGGTCGAATGCAATCAGCGTCCGGCCAGATCAGATCTCCGCCGCCGCGTGGACCGCCGGCCGGGACTCGAGCTGCGCGAGATCGCGCCCGACTCGCAGATGGTGACGTCGCCGTCCTCGATCACCGGCAGCTGCTACGGTCTCCGACGGGCGCTCACGGCATGACCGTCACCGTGCGAGGCGCGGTGAAGAGGACGCGTCCCGAGGCGCCGGCGAAGCCACCGAGCGGCAGGTCGAAGCCGATGCGTTTCACAGTCGCGAGCGGGCACGCCTTCTCGGTGCCGTAGAGGAGCGCGGCCGCGAGCGTGTAGTCGCCGGGCTTGCTCGGCGCCTGCAGTGCGTAGGCGACGGTCGCGTCGCCGTAGGTCCCGGCGACGGCGTCGCCCTTCATGCCGTAGACCATGACGTAGTTGAGGTTCTTCGCGAGGCCGGCGGCTCGCTTGTCCGTCCACGTCGTCTGCGGCTTGCCGTCGGGGCCGGTGACGGCGGGCGCGCCGCTGATCATCCAGCCGGCGGCGGCGGGGGTGCGCGCCTGATAGCGGAGATCGGCGTCGAGGAGCATGACGCCGACGACCGGTCCGGCGCCGCCGTGCGCCTTGGCGGTGACGGTGAGCGCCGCGCCCGCCTTCACCGTCTTCGGCGCGTCGAGGGTGATCGTCGTCGCCGTGTCGACGGCGCGGATCTGCGCGATCAGGGTCGCGCGATCAGGCTCGGAGAGCTTGTCGTACGGCGCCGAGCCCTTGGTGATCGTCGCCACGTGCTTGCCGTCGACGAGCTGCTGGGCGGCGTGCTCCTTCGGCATCTCGCGCAGCTGCGACTCCTGCCGCGAGCTGTGACAGCCGGCGCAAAACGGACCGGCGTCGGTCACGTACTCGCCGGTGCCGTTCGGGTAGGCCGCGGCGAGGCGCGGCAGCGCCACCACCAACGTCAGGAGGATCAGCGCTCCGTCTCGTGTCGCTCCTCGCATCTCGCACCTCCTCGCGGCACCCGCCGCTGCGCGCACGATAGAAAAGCGCCGCGCCCGACGCAATCGAGGAGTCCGGCTCGGCGCGCTTCAGAGCGACGGATGACAGGTCCGGCAGACGGGGACGACGTGCGTCTCCTCCAAGAAGTTTCGCGCCGGGTCGCCGCCGTGATGCGCCCGGTGGCAGGTGACGCACGACATCGGCAGCGTCCGATGCTCGGTGCGTTGGTGGAAGTCGGGAGCGCTCGTCGCCTCCCCCAATCGCCGGTGGCAGCGGGTGCAGCCGGCGTCGGCGATCGGCACGTCGCTGTGATCGGGTTCCCGGTGGACACCCACCAGGTACTTGAGCGCGTCGCGGCCGGCGACGGCGAGGACCTTGGCGCGCTCGATCGGACCCTCTCCCTTGTGGCATGCGATGCAGCGCGGCTCGTTCATCGCCGTGAAGTGCATGGCCGAGAGGTCGGTCGCTTGCGTCGCGCCCGCCTCGAACGTCGCGAGCAGATGCTCGTGGAGATGACAGCTCACGCAGAAGGGGTTGTCGCGCTCGAAGTGGTACACCGTGTGGTCGGTGACCACGAACGCAACCGGTGCTAGGAGAGCGAGCGCGGCGCCGACGATGAGCGCGCGAGCGACGGACACCGCCCTCGTGTAGATCGTTCCCGCCGTGCGAACAATGCCACGAGCAATCGCCACGAATCGGGCGCGCCTTCGAGCGCGCGTCCTCACCACCTACGCGCTGCCTCCAGAGGCGCGCGCCGCGCTCGGCGACGTCCGGCTCACGACCTATCGCGGACGACAGCCGATACTGCGGGCGGCGCTGGCGCGCCGGCTGCGCGACGTTGACGGGCTCCTCTGCCTGCTCACCGACCGCATCGACGCCGACATCCTGGCGCGGGCGCCGCGGCTGCGAGCGATCGCCAACCGCGCCGTCGGCTACGACAACGTCGATCTGCACGCGGCGGCGGCGCGCGGCATCGTCGTCACCAACACACCCGACGTCCTCACCGAGACCTCCGCCGACCTCGCGTTCGCGCTCATTCTCGCCGCCGCCCGCCGCGTCTGCGAGGGTGACCGCCTGGTGCGCGCCGGCCGCTGGCGCGGCTGGTCGCCCGATCTGTTGCTCGGCCAAGACGTCCACGGGGCGACGCTCGGCATCGTCGGCCTCGGACGGATTGGTGCCGCGGTCGCGCGCCGCGCCCAGGGGTTCGGGATGCGCGTCCTCTACCACCAGCGCCGGCCGGTGCCGCACCTGCCGGCCGGCGCCACCAAGGTCGCCCTCGGCCGCCTGCTCGCCGCCGCCGACATCGTCACGCTGCACGTGCCGCTGACCGCGGCGACGCGCCACCTGATCGGCGCCCGCGAGCTCGCCCGCATGCGACGGGGCGCGATCCTCGTCAACACCAGCCGCGGTGCGATCGTCGACGAGGCGGCGCTGGCGCGCGCGCTCGCGAGCGGCAGGCTCGCGGCCGCGGGTCTCGACGTCTTCGCGCGCGAGCCGCACGTCCCGCGCGCGCTGCGCGCCCGCGCCAACGTCGTCCTCACGCCGCACGTCGCGAGCGCGACGACGGCGACGCGTACGCGCATGGCCGTCGTCGCCGCGCGCAATCTCGCGGCGGTGCTCGCCGGCCGCCGGCCGCCGAACCCCGTCGCGCTTCCCGCCGCGACGGCCTCGGTCGCGCCGCCCGCGCATTGACGGCCGAACGCGGCCCGGACTAGGGTCGCGCACCATCCTCCAGGAGGCGACGCGCATGGGATCCTGCTGGTTGTTCAAAACGGAGCCGAGCTGCTACTCGTTCGCGCAGCTCGAGCGCGACGGACGCACCACGTGGGACGGCGTCGCGAACGCGCTGGCGCGCAAGCACCTGCGCGCGGTCGCACGCGGCGATCGCGTCCTCGTCTACCATACGGGGGACGAGAAGGCCGTCGTCGGCATCGCGGAGGCCGTTTCGGACGCCTACCCGGACCCGAAGGCGCGCGCCGACGTGCGCGCGGTCGTCGTCGACCTCGAGCCGACGCGGCGCCTGCCGCGCCCGGTGACGCTCGCCGCGCTGAAAGCGCGTCCCGGGCTCGCCGCGTTTCCCCTCGTCCGCCTGCCGCGCCTTTCGGTGATGCCGGTCAGCGCCGCCGAATGGAAAGAGGTCGAGCGTCTGGCGAAGGCCTGACCCGATGCGACGTCGTATCGTGCTTCACGCCGCGCGGGTCGCGCCGCTCTTGATTGTCGCCGCGACATCTCTCGCTGCGCGAGTCGGCGTCGTCGCGGCGGCGGCGGACGCGCCCCGGCCGGCGCACATTCGCGCCGCGAAGGCCGCGGCGACGCCGGCGCTCGTCCGCTATCGAGTGCGCGACGGCTCGACGATCGATCTCGGATGGACGGGCATAGCGCACCACCAGCCGTGGCCGAGCGAGCAGCGGATCGAGTTCACCCTCGATTGTCGACGGGGTGGCGCGTGCGTCGTCGACGGCGGGGCCGCGGGCGCCGTGTTCGGAGCGCCGATTCCGCTCTCCACCGGCGGCGTTCCCGCGTGCGCCGTGAGCCGCTTGCGATCAGCGCTCGCCGGCACCGCCGATCCGACGACCGGATGCGGGGACCTCCGCCTGGCATTGACGACGACGGTGTACGTCGGCGGCGCGGTGGCGCAACCCTGCCCGCGCTGCAGCGGCGATCACGTGCCGAACGACGGCCACAAGGACGGACGCTGCGACGGCGGTCCGAGCGCCGGCGGCGCCTGCGACGCGAACGCCGCGAGCGCGCTCTTCGGAGCCACGTCGAACGACTGCTTCCCGGCGCCGGCGAGCGCCGTCGGCACGTTGGCGATCGACCTCGTGCCACTCACCACCGGCGACGTCCGTGTCGCCGCCGAGCGCGAGTGCCAACTCGGGCGTCCCGGCCTCGTCGATCACTGCTTCTGTACCGAACAGCGGCAACCGAACGAGTGCGACTCGGGATCGTGCGGCGCGGACGAGCTCTGCGACGGTCCGGTGGACGGCGTCTGCGCGGGCGCGCCGTTCCGCGGTTGTACCCCGGGAAGCCGCGCGGCCGAGTGCGAGGCCGTCTTTCCCGGCGCCGGCACGTGCGTGAATCGCACCCGTCCGTGTTTCGGCGACGCGATCACCGCCACCGGCTCCTGCGACCGCGCCCGGCCGATCTACGTCGCGATCTTCTGCGCGCCCGCGACGCAAGCCCCCGCGATCAACGCGACCGCCGGCCTCCCCGGACCGGCACGCCTGCGACTCGCACTCGAGGCCGTGACGTCGCCACGCGCCACGCCGACGCGGCCGTAATGAAGTGCCGCGCGTCGCTGAGCGCGCCCGCCCGCTACACCGGCCAGCGCGCACGCAACCACGGCAGGATCAACGCCTCGGCTGCGTAGGCGCGCGGATCGCGCGGCACCGCCGTACCATCCGGCGCCGGCGTCCCCGCGACGGGACGCAAGTAGTGATCGGCCGCGGAGATCTCGTGGTAGCTCTTGTCGGCGGCCGCCGCGGCGGTGAAGGCACGCCGCCCTTCCTCAGGATAGATGTCGGTGTCGGCGCGCGCGACGATCATCTGCATCGGGACGGTGACGCCGGGCAGCGTGCGCTCGAGCGCCGCGTTCGACGCCAATCCCGACCAGGTGGAGAGCCAGCCGCGCGCGCTCATCGTCCGCGCCAGTCCCTCACCGTAGTTGGCAACGAACGGGTCGCGGCCGAAGGAGAAGATCGATCCGAGCGCGCGCTCGGAGGGATCGAGCGAGCGGTCGAGGTAGCGCGGATCGGCGAGCGTCCGGTAGACGAGGAAATAGCGTCGTTGCAGCGCGCGGCGAAAGACGATGCCGCGTTCGGCCGCGGTCAGACGTGCCATCTCGTCGGCGATTCCCAGCCGGCGCCGGAAATTGGCAGCCTCCTCGCACCACGCGAGCGCGCGGCGATCGAGGCGCTTGCAGCGCGCGCGCTGACCCTCGCGAAACGCCGCGACGAACTCCGGCGCATAGCGCGAGTCGCCCTCGTGCATCGGCCGATAGCCGTTCGCCTGGTCGTACATGTCGAGGCGCGGATTCACCGCGGTCGGGTCGTCCTCGTCGACGACCGACGGGTCGAGGCGATCGAGCAGGAAACGTCCCTCGCCGAGATGCGCGGCGACGAGGACGAAGCCGTCCGCCGCCGGCAGCTCGACTTCGGCGAGGCCGCTCGGATCGCCGGACGGCGCACGCGCCAGCCGTCCGGCCGGGGTTCTCGCCGCCTGCTCGAGATAGAGGGCGAAGAGCGAGCCGCCGCCGGAGTTGCCGAGCAGCACGACGGACGTGAAGCCCGCCTCGCGGAGGAACGCGATCGCGCCCGCGACGTCGAGCAGCAGGCGCTCGTGCAGCGCGTCGGCGTCGTGATGCAGGTAGCGCGTCGTCGCGCCGAAGAACGCGTAGCCGCCGCCGACGAGCGCCGGCGCGAGATAGTGGCGGCTGAAGTCGCCGCGCGGGTGCATCGCGAGGACGGCGACCGGCGGATCGACGCGCGCCGGCCGATAGAGAATACCGGTCAGCGGGAAGCCGTCGGCCGCGGCGTGGGCGACGAGCTCGCGACGGATCGCCGCGTCGAGGTGCACGTACTCGTGCGGAAACGGGCGCCGCCGCGGCGTCATGGCATGACCGAGGTCAGGCGCGCGATCAATTCCTCCTCGCGCGGGAACATGCGCAGCAGCGCGGCCCGCTCGCCGAGCTCGAAATCGCCGAAGTCGAAACCGGGCGCCACCGTGCAACCGGCGAGCGTGAACGAGCGCGGCGCGCCCACGCTGGCACCGAACCAACATCCGGCCGGCACGACCACCTGGAAGCGCTCGTCATGCTCGAGGTCGGGACCGAGCACGATTTCACGCGCGCGCCCATCGGGCTCGAGCATCGCGATCATGAGCGGGGCGCCGGCGTGGAAGTGCCAGATTTCGTCGGACCGCAGTCGGTGCAACCGCGACACCTGGTCGCTCGGAAGAAGGAAGTAGATCGCCGTCGACAAGGCGCGCGGTCCGGAAAAACGCTCCGGGAGCGCGGCGCGCGCAACGACCTCGGCGGCGCGATACGTCTCGCGAAAGTAGCCGCCCTCGGGATGCGGCTCCAGGCGGAGGCGCTCGATCCAATATGCGGCGTCGCGGACGGACGGCATGATTCGTTTCCCCTTGACGACCGTTATGGGATCGGGAAGCGTACGGGTTCAAGGCCCTCCACCATGGTCGCACTCATCGGCATTCGCAGCCTCGGTCGACACCCGTGTGACGCCATGCGTCCGCCGCGCACGACTTCGTGGCGCTGAACGCGCTCAATCGCGGGCTCGCCGCCCCGCCCGCAACCCCGCGGCGCACGATCGCGATCCTGGCGCCGCGGGCGTCGTGCTTCGCGAAGGTCGCCGGCGTGCCGCTCACGCAGCGCGCCGTGCTCTCCGCGTTGCGTGCCGCTTTCGATCGAGTCGTCGTGCTCGCCGATACCGAGCGCGAGCGGATGCGGACGCTCATTGCCGGCGATCCGCGCGCGTCCGCCGCGGGCGTGGAGGTGCGCGATCGAATCGAGCTCGACGCGGACGTGGAGCTGACGGTCGTCGCCGCCGACGTGCTCGTCACCCCCGCGACGTTGCGCCGAGCGGCAACGGCACCGAGCGGCCGCCCGACGATCGTCTGCGTCGACGGACGTCCGGCGCTCGCCCACTGCCATGGCCGTGACCTCCTGTCGCCGGCCCGGCACGGCCACGATCGAAACCCTACGGCGACGCTCGGCGTGCGCGACGAGGTCGCCGCGTTCACGGCAGTACGCCGCGCGGCCGCCGAGCAGGCGATGCCCGCCGACGCACTCTGCATGCACATCGCGAACCCGCGCACCGCGGCGGCGGCCGAGGCGGCGCTATGCGCGCAGTTGCGCTCCGCTAGCGCCGCGAACGACGGAGTGCTGGCGCGCTGGATCGATCGTCGCATCTCCTGCCGCCTGAGCCGCTGGATCGTACGCTACACCACCCTGCGCCCGAACCACGTCACCCTGATCGGTACCGCGATCGGCCTTGCCGGCGCCGTCTTCCTCGCGCGCGGCACCTACGCGACCGGCGTCCTCGGAACGCTCCTCTTCCTCGCCGCGGCGATCGTCGATGGTTGTGACGGCGAAGTCGCACGCCTCACCTTTCGCGAATCCACGTTCGGTCAAAAGCTCGACGTCACCACCGACAACGTCGTCCATCTCGCGATCTTCATCGGCCTCGCCGTCGGTCTCCATCGCCGCGCGCCGGACGCGCACGTCGGGGCGCTGGCGGCGCTCCTCCTCGGGGGCTTCGCGCTCGACGGCGCTCTCTCCTACTACTTCTTGGTCGTGCGCACCGAATGGCGGGCGTCGAGCGACGCCGCCCCGTCACTGCGAGGCCGGCTCCGCCAGCGCACGCTAAACGGCCTCGAGGCGCTCATGAATCGCGACTTCGCCTACCTGCTCGTACCGCTGGCGATCGCCGACCGGCTCCATTGGTTCTTGTGGGGGGCGGCGATCGGTAGCTTCGCGTTCGCCGCACTCTTCGTAGTGCTCTATCGCGCGGGGAGCCCGGCCGGCTATGCAGTCGCCGGCTGACGCGATCGGGAACGCGCCGCCCGCCGCGGCGCGCGCGCGTGTGTGGCGCATCGTCGAGCGCGTGCTGCTCGCGGCCGGTCTCGTCCTCCTCGCCGGCCTCGTACGCCGCCTCGGAGGCGCTGCGCTGGTCGCGAACCTACGACTCGTCGGGTGGGGCATCGCGCTGATCGTCGGGCAGGAGATCCTCGCCGTCCTGGCGAACACCCTCGGATGGCGGGCGGCGTTCCCGTCCGAGCGTCCTCCGCCGCCGTTCGGCCAGCTGCTTGCGGCGCGCATCGCCGGCGACGCCGTCAACTACGTCACGCCGACCGCGACCCTCGGCGGCGAGTTCGCGCGCGCGCGCGTCCTGCAAGGTCGCGCCTCACGTGTCGACCTCGCCACCTCGATCGCGGTGGCGAAAGTTAGCCAGACGGTCGCGCAGGCGGTCTTCATCGGCACCGGCCTGGTGTTCGTCCTGACCACGGTGCCGCTCTCCGGGGCCGTCCGCCTCGGGCTGGTGACGGGCACGGCGATGCTCTCGGCGCTCGTCTTCGCTGTGGTCGTCGCACAGCGCCGCGGCATGTTCGTCCCGCTCGCGCGCCTGCTCACGAGCCTCGATCGGCGCGGCCGACTCGTCGACGTCGGCGAGCGCATGCAGCGATTGGACGTGGAGATCGCGCGCGTGCACCTGGCGGACCGACGCCCGTTTCTCACGTCGTGCACCTGGTTTTTTCTCGGTTGGACCCTCGGCACGGTCGAGATCGCGCTCATGCTCTGGCTGCTCGGCATGCGCGTGAGTTTCGAGCGGGTGCTCGCGATCGAGGTACTGTCGGTCGCGATCGACGCCACGCTCTTCTTCGTGCCCGGTAAGCTCGGCACGCAGGAGGGTGGCAAGGTCCTGATCTTCACCGCCCTCGGCCTCGACGCCGTACAGGGGCTCTCCGTCGGCGTGCTGCGGCGGATTCGCGAGCTCGCGTGGGCCCTCGCCGGGCTCTTGATCTTAGCGCGCTTCCAGCTTCCGGAAGGCGTCAGGACTGAGCCGGCAGCCGCACCGCCGGCTCGACAGCCGGCGGACTGAGCGCGACGACGCCTTCGACCTCCACCAGCCGACCGTCGCGCGCAATGCGGTAGATGCGGCCACGCCACTCCACGCGATCGCCCGCGAAGCTCGCAATCCAGAGCGCGGTGGAGACGACGTCGCGCAGCGGTACGAACCAGAGCGTCCAGCCGAGCCGCGCATTGATCGCGCGCCCGCCGAGGGCGGCGGCGCCGAGCCGCAAGAGCATGACGGCACCCGCGGCGCCGAGCTGCAGCGCGGACGCGTGCCCGACCGGCAGCGCGCCGATGAGCGCGAACGTCGTCCCGTGGGTGACGATGTTGGCGGCATAGCCGACGGGGGCGCAGGCGCGCGTGGTCCGAGCCCAGCGGAGTTGATGGCGGATGGCAGCGCCGACGTCGGCGGGATTCGGATCGGTCTCGACCACGTACGGAGCGACCACCACGCGCTTGCCCTGATCGAGCACGAGCTCGGCGAGCCGGTGATCGTCGGCAAGATAGTCGGCGAGAGCGGCGAAGCCGCCGATCGCCTCGAGGGTGTCGCGCCGGAGCATGAGGCTCGCGCCGAAGGCGAGATCGGCGCGGCCGAGCGCGGTGGCGAGCATCACGGACGGCGTGAAGTCGGCGTTGATGCAGAGCGCCTCGAACGCCTGTGCGAGCGAGCGCCCGCGCGGCGCGCGGTAGTAGCAGGTGACGAGCCCGACGGAGGGACGCTGCAGAACCGCCACGAGGCGGCGCAAGTAGTCGGGCATGACCCGTATGTCGCTGTCGACGGCGACGACGATCGGGTGACGCGCAACGCGCATCAGCGCCTCCAGCAGCACCGCCTTGCGATTGGGGCCGCCGTCGGGCACAGCAGCGACGACGCGGATGTCGACCGTGGGATTGTCGCTCCTCACGCGACGCGCCACCGCCAGCGCGGGATCGTTCTCGTCGAGGCTCCCGACGACCAGCTGAACGGGTCCGGAATACTCGAGACGACAGTAAGCGGTGAGATTGGCGGCGAGGGTCGGCTCGGGGCCCGCGAGCGGCACCAGGATGGACACGCCCGGCGCGTCGACCATCTCGCTCGCGAACGCGGAGGCACGGCGCCGGAACCCCGCCGCGACCCACGCGACCGCGATGCTGTATGCCGCGGAGGTCGCGAGCAGGACGTCCAGTACGTCACCCGCGGCGGCGGTCAGTGTCATCCCTCGACCGCTCTAGGCCGCGGGGGTCGCGGTCGACGGCGCCACGGGCGTGGGAGTCGGCCCCGCCGTCGCGGCACGCCGGCGCTTCCACATGGTGCGCAGGAAGTCGCGTCCCTCGCTCAGCATCCGGCGCCGCTCCCGGGGATCGCGCATCATCTTCCGTACGCTCGCGACGATGTACGTCGGCCGGAAGTAGTAGCTGCGGTAGAAGCGCTCGACGGCGTCGTAGATCTCCTCTCCCGAGAGCGACGGATAGCTGACGGCACACTTCTGGTACCCACTGGTGTCCACCATCTGATCGACGGCGAGATATCCATGCTCGCGAACCCAGTCGTAGAAGTGCGTTCCGGGGTAGGGCGACGCGAGCGACACCTGGATGGTCGAGGGATTCATCTCGCGCGCGAAGCGCATCGTCTCGGCGATCGTCTCGCGGGTCTCACCGGGAAGGCCGAGGATGAACGTGCCGTGGATCAGGATGCCGAGGTCGTGGCAGTCGCGCGTGAAGCGGCGCGCGCGCTCGATACCGACGCCCTTCTTGATGTTGCGCAGGATGCTTTCATTGCCGCTCTCGTATCCGATGACGAACAGCCGCAGGCCGTTGTCCTTGAGCACTTTCAGGGTCTCGCAGTCGACGTTGGCACGCGAGTTGGTCGACCAGGTGATGCCGAGGGGACCGATGCGCTCCGCGATCGCGCGCGCGCGCGCCGGGTCGGCGGTGAAGGTGTCGTCGTCGAAGAAGACCTCGCGCATCTCGGGGAAGAGACGCGGCATCCGCCGCACCTCCTCGTAGACGTTCTCCGGCGAGCGCGTGCGGTAGCTGTGTCCGGTGGTCACCTGCGGCCACAGGCAAAACGTGCAGTGCGCCGGGCAACCGCGACCGGTGTACAGGGAGACGTACGGGTAGTGGCAGTAGGGGCTGTTGTAGCGCTTGTAGTCGAGGTCGCGTGCGTAGACGTCGGTCACGAACGGCAACGCGTCGAGCGCCGCGGAGTGGAGCGGGACGACGTCGGGATTGTGGACGACGCGCGCTCCGTCCCGGTAGCTGACGCCCGCGATCTCGGCGATCGGCCTGCCCGCCGCCAGATCGACGACCGCGTGATCGAACTCCTTGCGGACGACGACATCGGCTGCCGGCGCCTCACGCAGCGAGCGTTCCGGCTCGGCAGTGGGATGTCCGCCGACGAAGACGATCGTCACGTCAGGGCGCGCCGCCTTGATGCTCGCGGCGGTCTGGGCGTCCAGCCGGAATGACGGTGTGCTGGTGTGCAGCACGACCATCTCGTACTCGCGCGCGATCGCCACGGTCTCCGGCACACCGAGACCGAGCGGCGGCGCGTCGAGCACGCGACTATCGGGAATCAGCGCCGCCGGGTAGCAGAGCCAGGTCGGGTACCAGAACGACCAGACTTCACGCGTCGCCTGATAACGCGAGCCCGCGCCTCCGTCGAAATCTTCGTACGAGGGCGGGTTGAGGAATAGCGTACGTTTCATGAGGCCTCCGCGGGGACATCTACGCTCGGGCGAATCCATCGTCAACCGGATTGACAAAGTTTGCCGGCACGGCGCGACGGGCCGGGGCAGCCGTCGACGTTGACGCCGGGGCGCGAACGTGGCGTGACGGGCGCGTGCGACAGCTGGCCCTCACGGCCGACGACTTCGGCATCTCGGCACGCGTCAACGCCGCGGTGATGCAGGCCGCGCGCGACGGCATGCTCACGGGCACGAGCTGGATGGCCGGTGCGCCCGCCGCCGACGATGCGTTGACGGTCGCGCACGAGCTTCCACAGCTCGCGATCGGCGTGCACCTCACGCTCGTGATGGGGCGCGCGGTTCTGCCGCCGCGCCTCGTTCCGGCGTTGGTCGACGCCGAGGGGTATTTCCCACGGAGCCCCGTACGTCAGGGCGTGCGCCTCGCCGCCTCGCGCGCCGGCCGCGACCAGCTGCGCGTCGAGCTGAGGGCGCAGATCGAGCGCTGCCTCGCGGCCGGGCATACCCCGCGTCACCTCGACGCCCACCTCGACTTTCAGGTGCACCCGGCGGTGTTCCCGATCGTGGCGGCACTCGCCCGCGAGTACCGCATCGCCGCCGTCCGTGTTCCGCGTGATCCGCTCCGTCCGGCGCTGGTGTTCGATCGCCGCCACGCCGCACGCAAGCTCGCCGAGGCGGCGATCTTCGCCGTGCTATGCCGCCGCGCGGTCGCGATCGCCCGGGCGCACGGCTTGCGCATCGCCGATCGCGTCTACGGCCACCATCAGACCGGAGCCGTCGACGAGCGCTATCTGTTGGAGGTCGTCCGCAACCTCCCCGAAGGCGTGAGCGAGCTCTACTGCCATCCTGGTGCCGCCGCCGGCGACGACGGTGAGCTCGCCGCGATCGTCAGCCCGCGCGTGCGCGCCGCCTGCGACGACGCCGGGATCGAACGCCGTCACTACGACGGCTGAGCCGGCAGCTCGCGCGGATTGATCGGCTGACCGAAGGAGAACTCCACCCAGTTGCCATCGGGATCCCCGACGACGCAGAAGTAGCCGACCACCGGTCCGGCGTCGCGCGGCCCTTCGCGCAGGATCCTGTCATGCCGTGCCGTCGCCGCCACCGCGTCCACCTCGGCGCGGCTCTCGAGCGTGAACCCAAAGTGATGAACCCCCGGCCGCTCGACCTCGGTATGCGGCATCGGAATCAGCACGAACACGAACGCCGGGTCCTCCGCTCGCTCCGCCAACCACACCACGCGCGTCCCGTCGTCGACTCGTTCGTGACACACGACGAGCCCGGCATACTTCCCATAGAACGCCACCGAACGTGCGAGATCCTTCACCCGCAACGCCACATGCGTAAACCGCGGCTGCATTCGCCCGACTATACGGTGAACGCTCGATGATGTGGAGTCGTGGTGGAGGCGCGCGGATTCACTCCGCGCACCGACGCCCATCGGAGCACGGCGCGCAGCGCCGCGCGCACGGGGGCGAGAGGATCATCCGCTCAGCCGGACTATGATGAATGTCGGTGGAGGGAAGCAGGCGTGCGAGGTCGTAGACTTCTCTTCCGACCTCGCACGCCTGCTTCCCTCCACCGACCTCCTAATGTCGCGAGCTAGTGTCCCGAGCTGATGAGCGCTGCGATCGTGTACCAGCTCTCTTCGCCGCCGTATTTGTCGCCGACGTCGACGTACCAGCCGGGCTCGTCCGGGAACCCCATGCCGGGGATGGCGACGCGCGTGCCGTGCTCGAGCTGCATGTCGACGGTGGTGAAAGCATAAATGAACATGCGCTCGATCGGGTACGAGTACGCCGCCCTCGGGTTCGGCTTGGTCGACGTGCGGAGGCTCTGCATGACGGTTTTCCAGAGCTCGCCACTGCGGTCGTAGAGGTCGGTGTACGCGATGAAGAACGTCTCGTGATCGATGAAGATGATGCGCTTCGAATAGGCGTAGGCCTCGGCCTTCGGCGTCCCCTCGACGATCAGCATGTCGGGACGCATCTCCCAGCTCTCGCAGAACGTCATGCCGCCGTCGTCCTTGCAGGGGACCGGCGGGAGATTCTCGCCGTGCAGCGACGCCAGCATCGGCTTCGAGCCGAGGAACTTCCAGTTGAACCACGGGATCTGCCCGGCGTAGCCACCGTAGCTGTCGACGTCGATGTCCTGACCGAAGAGCGCCTCGGAGCGCTGCGCGGTCGAGAGGCGGCGTACGCGGCGCAGGCTCGGCAGGTAGAGCCAGAGGTCATCCTGGCGCAGCGGGTCGAGGTAGCGGTAGTTGAGGCCGCCGATGCCCTTCAAGTCGAAGGGCTCGATGACCGGATAGAGGCCAGCCTTGCGGAAGGTCTGGTCCTTGTTGGGCTCGATCGTCGGCCTCGGGTCGTTGTAGAGCCTCCCCGCGAAGCTCAAAATGCGGAGCCAATCGAGGACGAAGTGGCGCTCGACGTTGTAGTGCTGGTTGCCGCTGCCGTCGACGGAGAGCTGTCCGGTGTCGGCGTCGAAGAGATGGAGCGCGAGGTCGTCGCTGTAGTAGTGGCCGCGCTCGAAGTTGTACATGAGCTTGGTGGCCGCTTGCGGGTCGCTCATGTCGACGAGCGGGAACGGCCGGCCGGCGACGTAGCCCTCGAGCGTCTGGTCGTCCTTCAGCTTCACCTGCGACGCGAATTTTTCGGTCGCCGCCTGATAGAGCGGCGGCAACTCGATCTTCTTGTACGGCACGATCGTCATGCCCATGCCGCGATTGACGCACCACTGGACGCCGTCGGGGACGATTCCCTTCACTTTGTCGGCGTTGGCACGGGAGATCAGGTCGCCGGGTTTCACCTCGGCCCAGCCGACGATCGGCCGGAAGAGGCCGAAGACCGTGAGCGCCAGCGCCACCCAGCGAACGGTCGTATTGCGATGTTCTTGGAACATCCTCAGCTCCTTTCGACGTCAGGTGATCAGCACGAGGAGGGCAAGGAGGTCTTATACCGACGCTGTTTTTTCGCTGTCAATCGCCCGTACAGGTTCCTCGACGCGCGCCAGGACCGCCGCGCCGGCGAGGAGCATCACCAGCAACGACGCGATCGCGGCGCGATACGCGAGCGCTCCCGTCCCCTCGAGGAGGTAGACGATCGCTCCCCAGATGAGGGGACCCGTGATGGCGGAAAAGCGGCCGACCATCCCGTAGATGCCGTAGAGCTCACCGAGCGCCTCCGGCGGCGAGAGGCGCAGCATGAGCACGCGGTCCGCCGCCCAGGTGGCGCCGAGCGCGCTTCCCGTGATCGGCCCGACGAGCCAGAGCGCCGCCTTCGCCGCCACCAGCGCGAGCCCGAGGCCGAGCGTCCAGAGCGCGAGCGCCAGCTGGAGGGCGCGCTTCGAACCGATGCGGTCGACGACGCGGCCTTGGGCAAATGCGCCTCCGATCGCGAACAACGTCGACAGCGCGAGCAGCCGCGTCACCTCCGTACTCGTGAAGCCGCCCACCATGGTGACGTAGACGGCCATGAAGAGGATCACGGTGTTCACCGCGTCGGTGTAGAGGAAGTGTGCGATCAGGAAGCGCGCCAACGGCGGATGCCGTGGCAGCCACGCGAGCGTCGCCCGTACCCGCCCGAACGCGCGGCGCGCGGCGCCGCGCCGCCACATCGGGCCGTGCCCGTTCTCCGGCACGAGCATGAGACACGGGAGGGCGAATACGAAGAAGAACACCGCGGTCGCGGGAAAGGCGGCGGCCTTTCCAAAGCGCTCGGCGATCGGCGCGACGCTGTAGAGGCTCAGGATCGCACCGCCGTAGCCGAAGCCGATGCCGAGGCCGGAGGCGCGGCCGCGCGTCGATTCGTCGGACACGTTCGCGAGGAGCGCGTCGTAGAACACGAGCGCCGCCTGGTAACAGTAGTTGGCGACCGCGAAGAGGATGAGCAACGTCGACGCGCCGGCTCGAAGTCCCATGAGGGCCGTGGCGACGACCGCGCCCGTGGTCGTGACCACGAGGTAGGGTATGCGCCTCCCCGAGAGATCGGAGACCGCTCCCAGCAGCGGCGACGAGAAGGCGACCAGCAGCATCGAGGCGCTGTACGCGATGCTCACGTCGAGGTCGCGCCCACCGAGGTCCTGCACGACGATGAGCGGCAGATAGCGCGAGACCACGTTCAGCGAGAACGTCGTATTGGCGAGATCGTACAGCGCCCAAGCGTAGAGCGCGCGGCGTGACGCACTCAAACGAGCGCGTGCACGAGCACGTCCAAGGTCATCGCCCGGAACTGCCCCCAGCGCTGCCACGTGCCCTCGAGGCGTCGGAGCTGCGCGCCCGCCGCGCGCAGCCCGGCGAGGTCCCGCTCCTCCCACCCACTGATCTGCTCGTCGGGGTCATTCACCTTGAGCTCGCCGCCGGTCTCGCGGACGAGGAAGAGATACGAGCGGAACACGGCACGGCCGTCGGATCCGGTGTACTCGACCACTGCCACCACCCGATCGACGTCGACGGAGAGGTTGCTCTCCTCGTACACCTCGCGCAGCAGCGCGTGTTCGACGTCCTCGCCGTCCTTGATGCCGCCGGTCGGCAGCCGAAACGTCGCCGGCGGATAGAAGGCCTTCGTCTGCAAGAGGATCCCGCCGCTCGGCCGCTGAATCGCCATCGCGACCTCGCTGCGCCGGCCGCCGCGGAGCGGCGGGAAATCGACCGACGTGAGCGCCGGTTGGATGAGCGGCACCTTACCGTAGCGCTTGCGCAGCGCACTTAGATTTCGATCCACTCGCTACGCCCCTACACGCGCGACGGCGTTCGCTACCAGCTCGGCGAGGGCGGCGGCGTCGCGTTCTCCGATGCCGGGGATCTGGCAGCCGGCGGCGGCGGCGTGACCGCCGCCGCCGAAGGTCTCGGCGACCTTGGAGAGGTCGACCTGACAATCGGGGGAGCGACGGAAGCTCACACCCTCGCTCTTGGTGTCGTAGAGCGCGAAGACGGCGTTGCGGGTGTGTTTGCCCCACGCGTCGCCGATCTCGCTCGGATAGCCGGCGCACCAGGCGGCGACGACGGTGACCGAGCCGACGGCGCGCTCGCTGCGCGTGCGCGCGGCGAGGGCGTGCGTCGCGGCGAGCTCGGCGGCGACGCGCTCGTACGCCGCGCGCATGCGCGGCGTGTACGTCACCGCGGCGTCGACGCCGAGGAGCTCCTGGTACGCCTCGGCCTCGCGCATCGCTCCCACCGTCAGTGCCAACTCACGCGAGCCGTCGAGGGCGTGAATCCAGCGGTCGTTGTCGTCCGCCAGCATCACCAGACGCTCGAGGGCGAGAAACGCCGCGGCGCCGGGCGCGGCGCGGTCGAGCTTGCGCCGTAGGTGCTCGAACACGAGCCGCGACGCGGCGTACGTATCCTCCACGACCATGTCGCTGAACGGCACGTCGATCGCGCCGCGCCGCAGCCGCTCGATCGCGGTGCGGTGATGATCGATCCAGACGATACGCGTGCCGGCGGCGGCGAGCGCACGCAGGTGTGCGTCGGTCTCCGGCCGCGTCCAGCTGATGTCGGTGACCCAGAGGTCTTGCGTCGTTCCCGCCGGCGGCGGCGGCACCGCGAGCAGCACCTCGTTGATCTCGGGATTGTTGGCGAAGTGCGCCCGCACCTCGGCGCCGGCGTGAAAGCGCGCGACGGCGACGGCCGACGTCACGCCGTCGAGACAATGCGGACCATGGCTGACGATGTGGACAAGCGAGGGTGGATGTGCGATCGCGCTGTCGATGGCGCGACCCTAGCATCGGCCGCGCGCGCCGCACAACTCACAGCCTCTCGGAGACACACCATGAAACTCAAGAGCAAGGTCGCACTCATCACCGGCGCCGGTTCCGGTCTCGGTCGCGAGATCGCGCTCACGTTCGCGCGCGAAGGCTGCGCGATCGGCGTCAATGACATCCGCCCCGAGACCGCCGACGCGGTCGTCGCCGAGCTGCGCGCGCTCGGCGCCGAGGCGTCACCGCTCCCCTGCGACGTCGCCGACAGTCGCGCCGTTCACAAGATGTTCGCGAAGCACATGGGCGACTTCCAGTCGCTCGACATTCTCGTGAACAACGCCGGCATCGCGCACATGGAGGAGCACGTACGGAAGAATGCCGAAGCGATGCTGCAGGAGGTGATCACCACCGGCCGCACGACACGCTCCGCCGAGGCGACGAAGCTCATGGAGGACGGCCACTGGCGGCGCACCCTCGCCATCCACCTCGACGGCACTTTCTACTGCACGCGCGAGGCGTTGAAGATCATGGAGTTCAACGGCTGGGGCAACATCATCAACATGGGCTCGCTGGCGTCGCAGACCGGCATCATGGGTGTGCCCGACTACTCCGCCGCGAAGGCCGGCATCGTCGGTTTCACCAAGTCGGTCGCGCGCGAGGTGATCGGTCGCGGCATCCGCGTGAACGCGATCGCCCCCGGCTATATCGATACGCCGCTGCTCGTCGAGGTGTCGGATCTCATGAAGCAGATGATTGCCGCGCAGACGCCGATGGGACGCCTCGGCACCGCCGCCGAGGTTGCCGCGACGGCGCTCTTCTTGGCGTCGGACGACTCGAGCTTCTTCGTGGGGCAGGTGCTGGCGCCGAACGGCGGCCTGTATATGTGAGTCCCCGCGCGCCCCGAGCCCGAAGCGGAGAAGCGTGACGCCGCAGTCGGATACCCCGACATCGACCTGATGTTTATTCAGTCGCGATCCCGCGTGCCACTCACGGCGATTCTTCTCGCGATCACCCTAGGTGCCTGTCAACGACGCGACGTGGTCAATCTTGGCCCCGTCGAGCACTTGAATGCAGGTCCGGCGGCGGTCGTTGCGACGATCCAATCGCCGTCGGTCTCGCTCTACGGATCCCACGATGGAGTGCTGGTCGCCTGGCTGCAGGAGGATGGTGACGGTCGGTCTGTCGTGGTGCGGCACATCAGCGAGACGCTCGCGATGTCGGCGGCTGGAACGCCGCTCATACCATCACACCTCGGAGACCGTCCTGTTTCCAGGCCGACGATCGTCGGTGGCGTAAACCCCGAGGAGGTCTCGCTCATTTGGCAGACGACACGCCCCCCACAGGAGGAGGCATTCGTCGTCTCTCGCACGTCAGAGGACAATGGCCGGTCGTGGTCAACGGGTATTGAACGCAGCCTCGGACTAACAGCCCCTACCTCGCTAGTCGTCGCCGACGTCTCCGGCACACCCTTCGTGACATGGCTCGATCAACGTGTGCAGCGACATCGAATCCTCTTCGCTCGCTTGATCGAGGGGAGCCAGCAGTGGCTTCCCTCTGAATCACGTTTCATTCACGACCCTGGCGACGACAGTTATACCCTCAAGCTCAGCGTAGCGAGTGACGGTGCCGACCGCATCGCCGTTGTGTGGCAAGAGGACGCCACCTGTGCGATCAATGCAATCTTCTCACGCGATGGCGGCTTGAAGTGGAGCGACCCCGTACGGCTCGATGATCGCGGCGAACTCGGTGTTCCTGCGATTGCCCGTGTCGCATTCGCCGGAAAGCGCGCGGTCGCCGTATGGTCGGGGGGCGGCCAGCTCTGGGCGGATTCGTCAGCCGATGGCGGTGACACGTGGGGAGTCGATACGCTCCTGGAGGACAATGACCTCGACGACATGCCCAACTTCGACCTCCTGGGCAGCCGCGATGTCGCCCATATCGCATTCGATGCGGAGCCCGGAGGCCGATTGCCCGGGATTTACCACGTAGCCCTCAACCAGGATGGTGTATGGAGCGCTGAACACGAGGGCATGAGAGCGGTCGGGACACGTGGCGGGAAACCCGCGCATCCGCGACTTGCGCGCGAACAGGACGGCACCGTGTACGTGACATACGAGCAGGATGGACGCGTCGTCCTGCTTGCACGCTCAACAGACGAAGGAGCGACCTTCGAGCGCCCGATCACCATCTACGATCAGCCGATCGAGGACGGGACCGTCCGTCACCTTCAAGTAGCGGCGTCTGGTGGAGTCGCGTACGTCGTGTGGGAGACCCTGAAGGGCGCGGAGCGTGCCGGAGAGTCGCGCGACGCCCCTACAGAAGTCGATCTGTTCTTGCGTCGCGTGAGCCCTCCCCGCTGACAGGCTGAAATGTCGATTCGCGTCCGGCTACTCGTCTCTGCGCTCGCGGCGCTCTTTTTCGTGAGACCGCTGCTTTCGCATCTCGCCTACCAAGGCGGCGGTGGCGACATTCTGTATTTCCATTTTCTGTGGAATGCCGCGCGAATGACGTGGGTAGAGTTTCACCAGATCCCGCTATGGAATCCGTACCACTGTGGCGGAATGGTCGAGCTCGCAAATCCTCACTCGATGGCGCTGTCTCCACTATTCATTCCTGCACTCCTGTTTGGTGCGGACGTTGGCCTGCGTGTGTTCATCATCAGCCACTTCGTGATCGCGTTCTGGGGAATGTGGGAATGGGCACGTTCGCGTGGTGTCCCAGACCGTTGGGCCGTTGCCGCCGGGGTTCCTTTTGCCATGGGGGGATTTTTCGCGGCGCGGTCCGCTGGACACATCTCGTTTCTCGCATTCGCATGGACACCGTGGATCATGCTCTGCCTTGAACGGGCGCGGCGATCCTGGGCGTACGCGTACTTGGCCGGGGTACTGGTTGCACTGTGCGTGTATGAGGGCTCGCCCTACGGCACCACGTTCATGATCGTCCTAGCCTCGATGAGACAGAAAAACTGACGGGCCGCGCGGCGCCGGGCACTGAGAAGGCCCTTCGTTGTGGTAGAGCGGGTGTTGCGAGCAACCGACATCCACCAACAACGAAAGGCCATTCCCAATGCGACGAAGAAA
>JACQEO010000083.1 GCA_016200545.1 Deltaproteobacteria bacterium
GCCCCGGGCCCGGTTCTCACCGCGTCGCCCACGCCGAACCTCCAGCGCGCAGGACCATTCCCCGCGCAGGCGTTGGCGACTGGGAAAAGATCCCACGAGCCACTCGCCTACGACGCCGGCGTCCAGTATCGGGTGAAAGGGGAAATATCCCTCGCGTTCCCTTGCGTCCACTGACCTCGGCCTCACTGCGGCGGGCAACTGCCGACGCAGCTGTCGAACGCGGTTTCTTTTTTGGACCGCGACGGGCGCCGTCCTCGAAGTGCCGGAGGCTACCCGACCTGTCGCGGCTTCGGCACGATGTTCGTCGTTCCGGCCTCGACGTCGACGACGATCATCGCCTCGCCGCGCTCGAGCTGACGTCGTACGTCAGCGACCCTCTTCGGACAACAGGTCCGCTTCCGTTTTCGGGGGGAGATAGGAAACACGAGGGGCCTTTTGGGTTGACAGAAAGAGTAGCCGTTTACGGGAGTCGTGCGAGCGCGACAGCGAGCGCAGCGAGCCGTCGCGGGGAGCACGCATTCGCGTAAACGCGCGTTGGACGAAGCCTTCGCGGCAGCCCGGCACAGCGGTTTTCTCCCAAGCAAACGCAGACAAACGCCTCCGCACGGGTCGCGCCCGCAGGTGTGAGCGCGCGGAGCGTGAGTCTCCCAAGGCCGGGGGACGCCTACGGGGCGAAATCTCGGCCGTCAAAACGCGACGCGGCCACCCGCCAGCGCGCTGCGGTGATGGGAACGGGAGGCCGGGGTTCGCGGGCCGCCGCCCCCGGCATCTCGAATCAGTCGGGGAAGTCGAGCCTGAGGGTTGCGTCCACCGCTGGCGCCGGCGTGCGGGAAGAAGATCGGGGAGATCGGTCGGTAGACCAATGTGGCGGAGGATGCGGTCGACGATCGCGGGGCCCTCGATGGTCGCGATCAGGCGGAGCCGGCCGCCGCACTGTCCGCACGCGAGCACGTCGATGGCGAAGATGCGCCGCAGGAGATCCGCCCACGCCCAGTAGCGGTGCCACAGCGGCGCGGACGACGGCATCGATACTGTTACCTATTGCGTTACGTTTTTGCTTGACGGCGCCCACCGGTTTCGCCTATTGTTCGCCTTGTCGCATCGACGCGCCAGTGGGCGCGAGCTCTGGATCAACTGATGAGACGCTCTTTTCGCCATCGTTTCAATGCCCGCTCTGCCGGACCTCGTGAGCGCCTTGGGTACGCGCGCCGGCGGCCGTCAGCCGGCGAATCCGTCGATCCCGACTTCGAGCGGGTCCGCCAAAGCGAACGAGCGCGTCTCGCGGAGACGATCGATCTCGAGCTACGTGTCGCGTGTCGCAGCGAAGCCGCGGCTCGGCGCGAGGTCGGGTGGGCTGCGCACGAGCTGCTCGCGTGTCGCGGGTATCATCGTCTCGGCTTCGTGCGGCTGAGCGACTACGCGCGCGAGCGTCTCGGCGTTTCGGGGCGCACGCTGGCGGCATGGATCGCGGCGAGACTCGACGCGTTGCCGAGCGTCGGATCGGCATTCGACCGCAGTGAGCTTTCCTGGGCGCAAGCGCGCGCGATATGCGCCGTTGCCCGCAGCGATGACGAGGCGGAGTGGCTGGAGCGTGCGCAGCACTGCAGTGCCGAAGAGCTCGAGGCTCTCGCGAAGCTCATCCGTCGTGACGGCGCGCCTCATGCGGACCCGGACGGCGAGGATGGCTCGATCGACGACGAGCCCGCGGTTCGTTTCCGGATTGCCTGCCCGGCGCGCGTACGCGCCCTGTGGCGTCACGCGCTCGAGCTCGCGAGTCGCGTCGCGGGCGAGTCGCTCGTCCCATGGCGCGCAGCCGAGATCATCGCCACGGAAGCGTTCGCGGGGCGTCCGGCCGGCGCCTCGTTCGGTGACCGTGCGTTAATGGTCGCGTTGCGGCTCGCGCGGCGAGCGCGCCGGGCTGCGGGAGGCGCGACCGCGCAATCGGCACACCGGCAGCACCGTCCGCATTGGCATCATCCACGCCGGCGTCGTCCGCACGAGCGCCGTCGACCCCAACGCTGTCTGCCCCAGCATCATCAGCCCTCGTACCGCGTGATCCGTTCGCCCTCGACGCGCAGCTTTCCGACGCGATGCGAGCGATCCGGACGTGCGAGCCGCGCATCGGTCGCTTCCTCCGCGTGCTCGTCGACCACCGGCTCTATCGGACACTCGGGTTCCCGAACGTCGAGGCGTACGTGCACGAGCGGCTCGGCATCTTGATTCGGAAGGCCTGGGCGCTTCTCGAGGTCGAGAGGGCGCGCACCGGCGCCGTCGCGTTCGCCCGCAGCTACGAGGAGGGCTTACTTCCGTGGGCGCGCGCGTTGATGCTCTTGCCGGTCGTCGATCATGACAACGCGGAGGCGTGGATCACACGCGCCGCCACCGTCACGGCGCGACGCCTGACGGACGAGGTCGACTGGGTTCTCGAGGCGCGTGATGCGCTCGGCGTGCACGTCCCGCTCGATCCTCCACCGCTCGACAGCGATCTCTCGTCGGCGGTCGCGCACATGCTGGCTCGCGAGTGCCGGAAGACGTCACCCGCCGCGGCACTGCAAATCGGTGCGCACGCGGCGACCGCGGCGGATAGAGATCGCCGCGCCCTGTCCGAGGTGTGCAACGTCGAGATCCAGTTTACGGCTCCAGCCTCCGTCGTGGCGCTGCTTCGGGACACGCTCGATGCGTTCGCGCCTCCCGGCGAGCCGCGATGGACCGGGCTCGAGCGCGTCCTGCGGCACGTGCTCGTCTACTGGGATGGCAGCCCGCGCCATCGCGATCCGGTGTTCGCGCGCGACGGCTGGCGATGCGCCGTGCCCGCGTGCAACTCGCGCCGCAACCTGCATGATCACCACATCCGCTATCGGTCCCGTGGCGGCGGCAACGAGCGCGAGAACCGCGTCACCATCTGCGCGTCCCACCATCTCCACGGTGTCCACCGCGGGGCGATCCGCACGTGGGGCACGGCGCCACGTGGCGTCTACTGGCAGCTGGGCGTCCGCCCCGGTATTCCGCCGCTGCGCTCGTACGTCGGCGATCGGATCTGCAAAGAAAGCGCCTCCGACACCGACCAGATCACGGCGTCCGCGGGATCGTAAGAAGCGGAGAGGGGGGGATTCGAACCCCCGGAAGCCGAAGCCTCACACGATTTCGAGTCGTGCCGTTTCAACCGGGCTCACGCACCTCTCCGTGGTGCCGGCGCCGCGCGGATGACGCCGTTTCTCTAGCGTGGATGGCGGCCGATGCCAAATGCCGCGCACGTTTGCTGGATGCGGTGCCGCTTCTCGCAGTTCTGCAACATGGCAACGAACGACCGCCGCGGCGGAAGACCTGACATTTCGCTACTGCTCGCCCTCTCGCAGCGCAGCGCTCAGGGCAGGATTCTTGCACTGGCGCTTTCGGGGCCCAAGCACTTTGCCCACGACGACGGGCCACTCCCCCACCCCGTCCGAACCGCACGACACGCGCTCCGGTACGCGGCGCGTGTCGTGCGGCTTCCTCTGCGAGCCCACCGGTCTCCGCGGGGCTCGGCGGGTTCAACGCCGGCGCGCGAAGAACGCCTGCAGCACCCGGCCGCACTCCTCCGCGAGGACGCCGCCGCGCACCTCGAGCCGATGATTCCAGCCGTCGCGCGCCAGCGCGTAGCGTGAGCCGACGGCGCCGGCCTTGGGATCGGCGCAGCCGAAGACGAGCGTTCGGATGCGCGCGTGCAACGCGGCGCCGACGCACATCGGGCACGGCTCGATGGTGACGTAGAGATCGCAGCCGGCAAGCCGATAGTTCCCGAGGGTGCGCGCCGCGGCACGCAGCGCTAGGATCTCCGCGTGCGCGGTCGGATCGCAACGCGTGATCGGTGCGTTGCCGGCGGCGGCGATCAGGCGCGCGTCGCGCACGACGACGGCGCCGACCGGCACCTCGCCCGCCGCCTCGACGCGCGTTGCCTCGGCAACGGCCGCCGCCATCCAACGCTCATCGGTGGTGCCCTCCGGGCTCATCGTCTCATCCGTGCCCCAGCGCCGCCGCGGATGCAACGCGCGCGGTTGCACGACGTCGGCGCTCCCCGTAGATCACACGACGCCAACGGAGGGCGCACATGCGGGCGGTGATGTTCACGGGAACGGGCGATACTTCGATTCTGCGTATCGTCGACGTACCGGCGCGGGCGCCGGGTCCGGGTGAAGTCCGCATCCGCGTCACCTCGGCCGGACTGAATCGCGCCGACGCGAACTATCGCGCCGGTAAGTACCTCATCCGGACGCCGGGTGAGAGTCGCAGCGGCTTCGAGGGCGCGGGAATCGTCGACGCCGTCGGCGCGGGGTCGCCGTTCGCGATCGGCGACCGCGTCGGCGTCCTCCCCTCCTCCTTCGACGTCGTGACCGAGGGCGCGGCGGCGGAGTCGATGACGGTGCCCGCCACAGTCGTGGTGCGCACGCCGAGCACGGTGCGTGATCGCGACGCCGGCGCGATCTGGATGCAGTACCTCACCGCCTGGGGCGCGCTCGCGGAGATCGCAGCGGTCGGTCCCGGCGATTGGGTCGTGGTGCCGGCGGCGTCGAGCTCGGTCGGTATCGCGTCGATCCAGCTCTGCCGCGCGCTCGGCGCCAAGGTGATCGCGACGACGACGTCGGCGGAGAAGGTCGCGGCGTTGCGCTGCTTCGCCCCCGACGCGATCGTCGACACCCGCACCGAGCCCTACGTCGAGCGCGTCCAGACGATCACCGGCGGCGCCGGCGCGCGTGTCATCTTCGATCCCGTGTACGGCCCGATCGTCAACGATCACATCAAGGTGGCGTGTCGCGAGGGCATCGTCTTCGTCTACGGCGTCCTCGACTTCACACCGCTCACGCTCAACGCCGGCGGCATGCTGCGGAAGCAAATTCGCCTTCAGGGGTACACGCTCGGGCCGATGCTCGCCGACCCGACGCGGCGCGGGCGTGCCGTCGACGCCGTCACCCGCCATCTCGAGCGGCGTGACTTCGTGCCCGTCGTCGACTCGTACTTTGCGCTCGACGCGATCGCGGGGGCGCACCAGCGCCTCGAATCCAACCGCCAGATCGGCAAGATCGTCGTCACCCCGTGACGACGTCGGTTGCGCGCGCGCGCCGCGCCGCGGCGGTGCGTCCGCCAGCGCCACGCGCCCTCGTGGTGCTGGCGTTCGCATCGGTGTACCTCGCGTGGGGATCGACGTATCTCGCGATCCGCATCGCGGTCGCGAGCTTCCCGCCGCCGGTGCTCGCCGGCGTTCGCTTCACGATCGCGGGTGCCGGGTTGCTCGTCGCGCTGCGCCTCGGCGGATGGGCCGTCGTGCCGGGGGCGCGCGACCTCGGCGCCCTAGCCATCGTCGGCACGCTCCTCCTCGTCTGCGGCAACGGCTTGGTGGTGTGGGCCGAGCAGTCGGTCCCCTCCGGCCTCGCCGCGCTCATCGTCGCGACGGTGCCGCTGTGGATGGCGGGACTCGCCGCGCTGCCGCCGGCGCGCGAGCGGCTGCCGGCGCGCGCGGTCGTCGGTCTCGCGCTCGGCTTCGCGGGCGTGGCCGTGCTCGTCGCGCCCGGCCTCGCCGCCGCCGCTCCCCTGCGCGGCGAGGCGGCACTCCTCGTGGCGGCGCTCTCGTGGTCGTGCGGCTCCCTCTACGCGCGCCGCGCCACCGCCGCCATCGATCCGCTGGTCGCGACTGGTTGGGAGATGCTGATCGGCGGTGGGCTCTTCCTCGTCATCGCGGCCGGCGCCGGCAGCGCCGCGGCGACGCGACCGACGGCGATCGGCGCCGCCGCCTTGCTCTACCTCGTCGTGTTCGGCTCCTGGATCGGGTTTACCGCCTATGTGTGGCTCTTGGCGCACATCCCCGCCGCCAAGGTCGCCACCTACGCCTACGTGAACCCGGTGATCGCCTTGGCCCTCGGGTGGTGGGTCCTCGACGAGCGCATGTCGCTCGCCGTCGCGCTCGGGAGTGCAATCATCGTCGTCGCCGTCGTCCTCGTCACGACCGCTCGCGTTCCCCCGCGGGCGGCGGCTCCGGCGCGGGCGGGGGCGGCCGTCACGGAAGCGTGAAGCGGTCGCTGCGGGCGATCGAGATCACGAGGCCTCCTCGATGCGGTCTCGAACGTCGGGCACTGCCCGGCTAGAATCGCGCGCTGCGGGACTTCCGGGAAGGAGCTTCGAGGTGGAGACCAACCTGCTCTTCGTGATCGGACCGCCGCGGTCCGGATCGACGCTACTGATGCGAATCTTGAGCTCGCATTCGGCGATCTACAGCCGCGCCGAGCCGCACCTGCTGACCCCGCTCGCCCACCTCGGCTTCTACGACACCGTCGAACGAGCACCCTTCGATCACCTGCAGGCGCAGCAGTCGATCCGCGAGTTCGTCGCCGATCTACCGTGCGGTGCGAATGACTACCTCGACGCCTGCCGCGCCTACACCGACGTCCTCTACGGACGGATGCTCGCAGCGCGCGGCGAGGGGAAGCCGATCTTCCTCGACAAGACGCCCGCGAACGCGCTCATCTTGCCGTTCATCGCCAGCCTCTACCCGCGCGCCCGCTACGTCGTCCTGACGCGGCATCCGGCGGCGATTTGGAGCTCGTACGCCAACTCGTTCTTCGACGGCGACTACCTCGCCGCGCGCAGATTCAACCCCATCGTGAATCGCTACGTGCCGGCGATGGCACGCTTCCTACGCGAGCGCCCGGTCGCGCTGACGCATGTCGCCTACGAGGACCTGGTGCAGCGGCCCGAGGAGGAGATGCGCCGCGTGTTCGCGTTCCTCGAGCTGCCGTTCGAGCCCGGTGTCATCGACTACGGCGAGCACGAGCACGAATCGAAGGGCCTCGGCGATCCGCTCGGCGTGAAGCGGCACTCCCGTCCGGTGACGGACTCGCTCGAGACCTGGGCGCACGAACTCGCCGCCGATCCGACGAAGCTCGCGATCGTCCGCGACATGGTGGGGCGCATCGACGATGCCGACCTCGAGACCTGGGGGTTTCCACGCGCGACGTTTTTCGCGCCCGTCGAGGCGGCGGCGCGTGCCGGTGCGCAGCCACCGCCGGCGCCGCCACACTTCGATCGCTACCGCTTGCAACGCAAGCTGCTCGTCACGTTACGGCGTAACATCCACCAGAACGCGTTCGGACGTATGGTGAAGCAGGTGCGCCTCGTCTGCGACGTGCTGCTGCGAGGCTGACGGGACCACGCCAGACGTGCACGGCGCAGGCGGGGGCGTCTCAGTCGGAGCGAGCCTTGAACTGCGCCGCGTCGTTCCTGCGATTGGTACTGTATCGCGCCTCGAAGCATGCGTTTGCACCGATGAGCTGCACGGTGACCGTCGAGTCCTGATCGAACGGCAGCGTCGGCGCCACGACATGCTCGCCCGCGGCGCTGATGCCAATGGCGGGGTAAGCCGTCGGGCCGTCCCGGAGCTTGATCGCGCGAACCCCGCCGTGCTGCGAGGTGACATCGCGGTACTTGTAACCGCGGCTCGTCGCCACCCAATTGCTACCCGCGGGGATGGACGTATCGACGACGAGCTCGGGAACGCCGGCGTTCTCGTCGAAGAGGCAGAGCTCGTAGCCGGAGCCGGTGATGGGATCGCCGAAGTCGGCGAGGCTGGTCGCGCCGCCCTTCGTCCATTTCCACGTGAGGCGATTGCGAGAGAGGGGAATGCCCCTCTTGAGCGCCAACGACGCCTTGCCGCTGATGCTGGGCTCGATGCAACCCGTGGCCGGCGTCGCCACAGTGGTGCACACCCCCGCTTGGCAAAGATCGGGGCCGGTGCATGCGCTGCCGTCGTCGCACGCGCTGCCGTTCACGACCGCTGCGCCGCCGCACGCGCCGCCGTGACACACATCGCTCTGCGTGCAGGCATTGGCGTCGTCGCACGTCTGTCCGTTGCTGCCGGAACCCGGCGCGCCGCTCGCAAACGTCGTCGCCGTCACCTGATAGCTCCCCGATCCCTGCGCGCGCTGCACGAGCACATACCAGGTGCCGGGGGCGGGCGTAGCGAACTCGCAGAACCCGTATTGGTTCGGCCCGTCCGCCTTGCAATCGAAGTCGGAGATCGTCGGCGGGCTTCCCGCTTTGACGTAGAGGTCGAAATCGGCGCCGAAGTCCTCGGAAGCGTTCAGCGCGACGCGCAAGAGCGTCGTCCCGACCGGCACGTCGACCGTGTGCGTCTCCTGCGGCGTGCCGACGCTCAACGCGCCGGAAGCGGCGAGGATCGTGGTGTTCGGATCACCCGCTTGCGGCATCGCGCCGCAGGCGGCGTTGTCGAGGTCGGCGCCGGCCTGCGCCTGAATGTAGGCGCGATATTGGAAGATGTTGGCGTCGTAGCTGTGATCGGTCGGCGCACAGCCGCCGCTGGTACCGCCCGAGGTGGTACCGGCGACCGTGTCGCCGCACTGGAAGTCGGCGAAGAGCGGCCCGCCGGAGTCCCCGTTGCAGGTGTTGGAGTCGCTCCCCGCAGGCCCAAGGGGCGCGGCGAAGTCCCAGCACACCGACGTGGTGTTCGAGATGCCGCTGGTGCACGGCGCCATCGTGACCGCCCCCGCCCGCTTCAGCCCATAGTCTTGAGCGCCGGCGTCCCTTCCGAAGCCGACGATCGTAGCGCCGGTGCCGGGCGCGGGGACACCCGAGACGTCGATCGGCGTCGGCGCCACACCGGTCACCGAAGACGCCAACGTGAGGATCGCGACGTCGCCGACGGGAAATTCGAAGTCGGGACGGACGGCGATGCTGCTCACGGCGAAGAAGCCGGCATGCTGGAGGAATACGAGGTAGTCGCCGGGGTTCGGGGCGTTCGGCCCGCTCTGGCACGCGGCGCCGTCGAGATCGCACACGCAATGCGCGGCGGTGAGGAAGGTGTGGCAGCCGATGAGTGTGCCACTACAGAGGAGGCTCGCGACGTTCGCGTTGGCCGGCGTCAGCAGTGCCCCCACCGAAGGGTACTGGGAGGTGAGCGTGCCGTTCACGATGCGCGGCCCGAGGCCGCCGATGTCACGCGCCGGAAGCAGCGGCGCCGCCCCCGCGGCGCCCACCGACGTCGCGAGACCGAGCGTGGACACGACCAATAGCAGAGCGGCCACGGCGACCGTGCGTATGGATAGATCTCTCCGCTGCATCGTCCCGGGGGCCGGCGTGATGGTTGTAGGCCTCGCAATCCGCCTCTGTCAACGTCTTTTCGCCCCGCGCCGGCTGCGAAGCATGCGGCGCGCGCGTGCTCAGCGATCGTCGCGGAGCATCGTCTCCGGGATTGGAACGTGCTTGGCGCGCAGGTACTCCCCGAGGCTCTTCGCCTGCGGATCACTTCGCAAGGAGGCCGCGACGCCGTCGCCGAGGAGGCCCTTCACGACGAAGTTCAGCGCCCGCAAGTGCGGAAACTCGAACCGATCGATCGCGAGCGCCGCAGCTTCTGGCATGAGCGTTCGCAGACGCTCGGCGGTGAGCCAGGCAGCGAGCCAGCGGTACGCGGAGTCGGTGCGTGTCCACAGACCGACGTTGGCGTTGCCGCCCTTGTCGCCCGAGCGCGCGCCGCAGACGGCACCGAGCGGGGTCGCGCGCGTCGGTCCACCGAGAGCCGCCGCGCTGGCGCGAACGGGCGCCGGCGGCGGCGTGAAGCGCGCCGGCGGCTCGGTCGGCGGGATGGGGATCGTCTCCTCGCCGATGACGACGCGCTGGTCGACCGCGGACGCCGGCACCAGCGCCGGCCAGTAGACGCCGAACTGCGACTCACTCGACGGCGGGCTGGTCATGAAGAACCCCGGGTAGTTGGCGAGCGCCATTTCGACGATCTTGTTCGCGAAGGCGCGGCCGACTTTCTGCGCGTCGGGATCCTTCACGGTGATGGTGAGGTACGCGAACGCCTCCTCGTTGCGCTCGGGGTTCGGGTGATCGGCGCGCCGCAGCGACACCCGTGTCTCAGCGAAACGCTCGCGCCCACCGACGAGCTCCCAGAGCACCTCCTCCGCGAGACGCGCCTTCTCCTCGATATCGAGGCCGCAGAGGACGAACGTCATGCTGTTCTTGTAGCCACCGAAGTAGTTGATGCAGACCTTCGTCGTCGGCGGCGGCGGTTCGCCCCTGACACCGTGCACCAGGACGCGATCGGGACCGTCGTCGGCGAGCTGAATGGTGTCGAAGCGCGCCGTCACGTCGGGGTTCGGATACTCGGGCCCGCCGATCTCATAGAGAAGCTGCGCCGTCACCGTGCCGACCGACACCAATCCGCCCGTGCCAGCGTGCTTGGTGATCACGAAGCTGCCGTCGGGCCTCATCTCGGCGATCGGAAAGCCGGGGCGCCGGAGGTCCTTCACTTCTTTGAAGAAGGCGTAGTTCCCACCGGTGCATTGCGCGCCGCACTCGATGATGTGACCGGCGACGACGCCGGCTGCGAGACGATCCCAATCGTCGCGCTTCCAGCCGAACTTCCACGCCGCCGGGCCGAGCGTCAGCGCCGCGTCGGTGACGCGCGGACAGATGACGACGTCGGCGCCGCGCTCCAGCGCGGCGACGATGCCCCACGCACCGAGATAGGCGTTCGCGCTCAACACCGGCGCCGCGAGCGTGCTGAGCGGCACACCCTTGTCGAGGTGCGCGAGCGGCTCGCCGCGCGCCTGCAGCTCAGCGAGCTTCGGCATCAGGTCGTCGCCTTCGATGTGGGCGACGACGGCCTGTACGCCGAGCTTGCGATAGAGCGCGCGCGCCGCGTCCGCGAGGCCAGCGGGATTGAGACCGCCGGCGTTCACCACGATCTTGATGCCGCGCGCCGCGCACGTCGCCGCGATCTCCTCGAGCTGGCGGAGGAACGTCCGCGCATAACCGAGGCTCGCGTCCTTCAGCCGATCCTTCAGGAGGATCATGAGCGTCAGCTCGGCGAGATAGTCGCCGGTGAGGACATCGATCGGACCGCCCTCGACCATCTCGCGCGCCGCGCTCAGTCGGTCGCCGTAGAAGCCGCTACAGTTCGCGATGCGGAGACATTCGGACATAGTGGGGGCTTATAGCAGCAAGTGCATTGGATTGCCCCCGGCAGTCGCCCTACCTCCCCGAGTCATGGGGCGGTGGGGGGTGTCGTGGGGCAGTGTTCGGAGATGCAGATCACCGTGGGGAGACGCAGCGTCCCCGGTCCCGGGAAGCCGGCCGCGGTATTGATCGCCGGACTCGACGTCGCGCCCAGGCAAAACGCGGACACGAGCGTCGGCATCGTCTGACTGGGCGTACCCGTGCGGCCGATCGGCGCCGTGGGCGAGCCGCCCGCGTCGGTCGCGCCGAGGCACTCGCGCGTCTGCGCCTGGCAACTGTCGCCGGCCGACGGACAGTCGACGTTCGTCGTGCAGGATCGGAAACGCTCGCTGGTGCACACCAGATCCGCCGGACCGCCCGCACACGCGCCCTCGCCGTCCGCGTCGACCGTGCAGACGCCGTCGTCGCACCCATTCGGCGCCTGCTGACCCGCGCACCAGCACGTCCCGCCCGAGCCGGTGCACGTCGCGGTCGGCGGGAGCTCGCGGGTGCCGGTCGTGAGATCGAACGGCACGTCGAGGTTGGCGATGTTCGCGGCCGCCGCGGCGGGGCAGTCGAAGCTCACGTTGCCGAGATCGGTCGTCGTGCCGTGCACGGTGCACGACATTCCATTGCGGTCACCGCCGACGCAGGTGCCGGTCGACCCGAGTGTCGCGCCCGTGCAGACGGGGCATGGCATGTCGACGGCGATGCCGCTGTAGATCGAAGCCACGATCGGCAAATTGGAGGTGCCCGCCCCGAGCTCCGGGCTGAGCGTGCCGGTCACCGGTCCCGCGACGCGATTGATGAAGCACACCGGGAAGCCGCCGGACGACACCGGGATCGAGGTCCCGAAGAAGAACGCGCAGGTGCTGCCCGGGCAGTCGGCGTCGCTCGTGCATTCGACGTTCGACGCGTTTACGCACCGCCGGTTGTCGATGCTGGTCGTGCTCGTCATCGGCCCGCTGATCGCGCAGGAGCCGCAGCCGCCGAGGAACTCGCCCGGACAGTCGAGCGCAAGGCTGAGCGACCCGCCGAGCGGATCCCGCTGATCGGCGTAGATGCCGCTCCAACCCGCGTCGAGGTCGGCGTTGGGGCCGTTCACGATGTACGTGAGCCGCGTCGGGCACGGCGGCGCCGTCGCCGTGGGTCCCGCGCTCGGCGAGGTGGGCGTTGCCGTGGGACCCGGGCTGTGATTGTCGTTCCCGCCCCCGTCGCCACACGCGGCAACGAAGATGCACGCCAATCCGAGCAATCCGAGCGCTTGTGAACGCGACCGCATGGCTGGTTCCCCCCCGCGATCGATGGGAGCACAGCGCGCGATGCTAGTCCAATGTCTCAGCTCATGCGTTGGCCCAGCTCGGTTTCCGCTTCTGCGCGAACGCGAGCATGCCCTCGGCGGCTTCGAGCGACGCGAAGAGCGCGGCGATCTTCCGCTCCGCGTAGGCGAATCCCTCCTCCATCGATACACGCGAGACCGTACGGATCAGGCGTTTCGCCTCGGCGACCGCGATCGGGCCGCCGAGGGCGATCGCCCGCACCTGCTCCTCGGCGGCGGCAACCAGCCCCTCGGGCGCGACGACGTGGTGGACGAGCCCGTATCCCGCCGCCTCGCGGGCGTCGAAGCGCGCGCCGGTGAGGAAGAGGCGCATCGCCTGATTGGCGCCGATCTTCGGCAGGACGACGACCGAGATCATCGCCGGGATGACACCGATTCGCACCTCGCTGAAGCTGAAGGTTGCGCCCTCGACGGCGAGGGCGACGTCGGCCGCCGCGACCAGGCCGACGCCACCGCCGAAGGCGTGCCCGTTCGCGGCGACGATCACGGGCTTCGGCCCGTCCCACATGAGGCGCAGAATTTCGACGAAGGGGTTCGGGCCGCCGCCGGGCGCGACGGCGTCGCCGCGATTCTTCAGATCGGCGCCGGCGCAAAATGCCGGCCCGGTACCGGTCAGAACGATTGCGCGCACGGCGTCGTCGGCGAGGGCGGCACGAAGGTGCGCGCCGAGCTCGGCGACGAGCGGCCCGGAGAGCGCGTTACGGTTCGCGGGCGAGTCGAGCGTGATCCAGGCCGCGCGCTCGCGGACCTCGTAACGGCTGACGGTCGACATGTGTGCTCTCCTCCGTGGCGTCTCTATCCCGGCCGCTCAAACGTCGGCGTCGACGACGATCATCACTGTGTCGGGATCGACCATCTCGCCGACCTCGACACGCACTTCCTTCACCGTGCCGGCATCGGCGGCGATCATCTGATGCTCCATCTTCATCGCCTCGAGGACGAGCATGATCGTGCCCTTCTCGACGCGGTCGCCGGCGGCGACGCGCACCTGGCGGATGACGCCGGGCATCGGCGCCAAGCAGCCGCCGGCGATCTCCTCGCGTCGCGCCGGCGGAAAGCGCGGCACCGCGACGAGCGCCGCCGTGCCGAGCGGGCCGTGCACGAACGTCGTGCCGTCGTCGATCGCGACCGTGAAGCGGCGGCGGACGCCGTCGAGCTCGACGACGATTTCACGCTCGTCGGCGACGACCACGCGTGCCTGCGTGGTGGCGCTCGTCGCCTCGACGTCGAACTCGCCGGGACGCGTCGGCACGTAGCGCACCGCGATCGTCTCGTCACCGACCCGAAACGTCTGCTCCTGCGGTCGCCAGCGATTGTTCCGCCACCCCGATGGGATGCTCGCCGGCAGCGGACCGCCGGCGCGACGGCGACGTTCGTGGGCGGCAAGCGCCGCGACAATCGCGTGCGTGCGGTCGGCGACGGCGTCGCGGGACGCGACGCGCGCCGTCGGCGGCAGATGACGATCGATGAAGTGCGTGTCGAGCGCGCCGGCGCCGAACGCAGGATGGGTGAGCACGGCGAGCAGCAGATCGCGGTTGGTCGTGACGCCGGCGACGCCGAGGCAGCGGAGCGCGTGCACGAGACGGGCGATCGCCTGCGCGCGCGTCGCGCCGTGCGCGATGATCTTCGCGAGCAGCGGATCGTAGTGGATCCCGACCGTCGTATCTCGAGCGACGCCGCTATCGTAGCGCAGGCCGGGCAGCTCGGGCGGATCCCAGATGGCGATGCGCCCATGCGCCGGCAGGAAGTCGTTGGCCGGATCCTCGGCGTAGAGACGCGCCTCGATCGCGTGGCCGGTGATCGCGAGCGCGTCCTGCACGACCGGGATCGGCTCGCCCTGCGCGATCAGGATCTGCCAGCGGACGAGATCGAGGCTGGTGATCGCCTCGGTGACCGGGTGCTCGACCTGAAGACGCGTGTTGACCTCGAGGAAGTAGAACGCGCCGGCGGCATCGAGGATGAACTCCACGGTGCCGGCGCCGACGTAGCCGATCGCCTTACCCGCCGCGACCGCCGCGGCGGCCATACGTGCGCGCAGGTGCGCGTCGAGCGCCGGCGACGGCGCCTCCTCGATGATCTTCTGATAGCGTCGCTGGATCGAACACTCGCGCTCGAAGCAGTGGACCACCGTCCCCTGTGTATCGCCGAAGATCTGGATCTCGACGTGGCGCGGCGCCTCGAAGTAGCGTTCGAGCAGCAACGTGTCGTTGCCGAACGCGCTCGCCGCCTCGCGGCGTGCGGCGGCAAGCGCATCGGGGAGAACGGCGAGGTCGCGGACGATGCGCATGCCCTTGCCGCCGCCGCCGGCGGACGCCTTGATCAGGAGTGGGAGCCCGAGTGCGCCCGCCGCGGCGACGAGCGCCTCGTCGGCAAGCCCCGCGCCCGACGTGCCCGGCACCACCGGCACGCCGGCCGCCGCCATGATCGCCTTCGCCTCGATCTTGCTGCTCATGCGCCGAATGGCGTCGACGGTGGGCCCGATGAAGGCGATTCCCTTCTCGCCGCAGCGCGCCGCGAACTCGGCGTTCTCGGAGAGAAAACCGTACCCGGGGTGGACCGCGTCGGCGCCGACCTGTTCGGCGGCGGCGAGAATGCGCGCGATCGCGAGGTACGACTCGCGACTCGGCGCCGCGCCGACTCGCACCGCCTCGTCGGCCTCGGCGACGTGCGGCGCGTCCGCGTCGGCGTCCGAGTAGACGGCGACGCTCGCGATCCCCATCGCGCGCAACGTCCGGAAGATGCGGCGGGCGATCTCGCCGCGGTTGGCGACGAGGACCCTCTCGAAGACTCGGGCCATGGGACATCTCTCCTAGCCGCTCGGCTCCGAGTTTCCAATCGTCGGCTGAAAAGGAGAACGTGACGTGCTACACTTCATCGAGCTCTTGGATACGACCATGACGCGCGTACCCGCTCCGCTCCTCGTCGTCGAAAGCCGCTCGTGCCGATGAACCCACCCGAGGAACGTCTCACGCTCGGCCGCATGCAGAACCCCGTCCGCGGCTGCCTGCACGGCGCCGCCGCGGCGGCGTCGCTCGTCGGCACCGCGCTCCTCTGGACGCGCGGCGCCGGTGATCTCTCACGTCAGCTCGCGCTCCTCGTCTTCGGCATGAGCTTGCTCGCGCTCTACACGGTCAGCAGCCTCTACCACTCCGTTCCGTGGCGCGACGTGTGGAAAGACCGTATGCAGCGGCTCGACCACGCGATGATCTACATTCTCGTCGCCGGCACCTACACGCCGATCGCGGCCATCGTGCTGAGCGGTCGGCATCGCTCGGCGATCCTCGGTGCGGTCTGGGGCATCGCCCTCGTCGGCGTCGTCCAGAAGGCGCTTCTGCCGCAGCTCGCCGCATGGGTCTCGATCGCCCTGCAGACCGCGCAGGGCTGGCTCGGTCCGTTCGTCGCCGTGCCGCTGGCGCGGCATCTCTCGTGGAAGCCGCTCGCGCTGATCGCGCTCGGCGGCATCGTGTACACGGCCGGCATGGTGCTCTTCGTGACGCGCCGACCGCGCCTCTGGCCGCGCGTATTTTCGTACCACGAGGTCTTTCACGTGCTCGTGGTGGCGGCGAGCGGTTTGCACTACGCCGCGATCTTCGCCTACGTCGCCCCCTTCGCGGCACCGTAGCGCACCGCCGAGGCCGGTACCCACCCGCCGACGAGTCTCATGGAGCCGCTACGCGTCGCGATGCACCGTCGCCGGCGAAAACGCCGGGATGCAGATCGCGACGTATTCCGCGCCGGCGGCCTCCGGGCTGCTGTAGCGCACCCACTCGCCGCGGCGGGTGATCACCGCCTGGCCGGCGCGCACCTCGAGCACGCCGGTCTCGTGCTCGACGCGCAACAGCCCGCGCAGCACGACCGTGATCTCCTCGAAGTCCGGACGCTGTCCGGGCTCGAGCCATCCAGCCGGCGAGACCATGCGCGCGACACTCACGTGCTCGCAGGCGGAGTTCACCCGCCCGACGTACTCTTCGATACGCTTCGGCAGGTTTCCCGCCGCCTCGATGACGGACGGCCTCTCGATCAACATCGGCATGCCGCCGCCATAGTGGACCGAGCCCCGCCCGGCAAGCGCGACGAAGCACACGTCGGCCTTCCCTGAAGCACTCGCCACGGCTAGGGTCGTCGGATGGCGAACGACGTGCAGGACGCGACTTCGTCCCTGGTGAAGCAGTACACGGCTGGGCTCGACACCACGCTGGGATTTCGTCTCGTCACCGTCTCGCGTGACGAGGTCGTTCTCGAGTACGACATCGACGGTACCCACCTCCAGCCGTACGGCATCGTCCACGGCGGCGTGCATTGCGCGGCGGTCGAGACTGCGTGCTCGACCGGCGCCGCGGTCGACGCCCTGCCCCGCGGGCAGGGCGTCGTCGGCGTCGAAAATCACACCAGCTTCATCCGCGCCGTGCGCACCGGTCGGATCCGCGTCACGGCGACGCCGCTCACGCGCGGTCGGCGTTCACAGGTTTGGGAAGCGACAGCACGGAACGCGGCCGGCCAGATCGTCTCGACCGGCCGCGTCCGCTTGCTGTGCCTCGATCCGGGGAGCGAGCTGGCCGGGAAGACCGTCGACACAAGGCCGAAACACGACGGATCCGTCTAGGATCGATCGCACCGTCTAGGCGCGCGCACGCTCCCGATCGTCGGGGGCTCAGCCTCGCGGGACGCCGACGCGGGGAAGCCGCGGGAGTCGTCCGACGCCGCGCACGAGCGCGTCCTTCTGCGGTCGACGCAGCGCCTTGATTTGGCACTCGATGCGGAGCGCGTCGCTCCAGGTGCGCGCGCGCCGTGACCACACGAGCTTTACGGGCAGACGCGCCCGCGTATAGCGCGAGGCGCGTCCGGCGGCATGCTGGGCGAGTCGCCGCGCCAAGTCCGTGGCCGCGCCGGTGTAGAGCGAGCCGTCGCCGCAGCGCAGGATGTACACGTACGGCCGGCGCGAGCGCGGAGCGGACGTCATTCAGCGCTTGATACACGCGTTCGGAGGAGCGCGCATGCTTCTCCGCCGACGCCTCGACCGTCGCGCTACGAGTGCGGCGCCTGGTCGCCCATCTCTTCGATGGGAAGCTCGACCGTGAAGGTCGCACCTTCTTCGCCGGTCGCGCTCGATTCCGAGATCGTACCGCCGTGGGCTTCGACGACCAGCCGCGCGACCCACAAACCGAGTCCGAAGCCTCCATACCGCCGCACCGACACCGCGCGCTCGAAGCGCCCGAAGATGCGCCCCCGATCGGCGGGCGCAATCCCGTGTCCGCGGTCGCGGATCTGAAGCCGCGCCCGCGCGCCCTTGTGCTCGACCCTCACGTCCACCGGCTTGCCGGCACCGAACTTGAACGCGTTCGAGAACAGATTGGCCAGCACTTGCGCCAGGCGGGTCCGATCCCAGCATCCCCATACGGAACCCGGCGCCCGCACGTCGAACGCGCAGCCGGCTTCGACCGCCTGTGGCCTGAACGCCTCCGCGATCTCGGCGACGAATGCCGCCAAGTCCAGGCGCTCGCGCACGAGCTGCAGGCGATCGGCACCGAGGCCCGAGACGTCGAGCAATTGGTCGACCAGTCGTGTCAAGCGCTGGACGTGGTGAAACGTGGCGTCGAGATCTGAGCGGAAGTCGACCGCCCGCGGTCCAGCCATGGCAGCCGGTGCGGCGCGCACGAGCGTTTGCACCTGCAGCAGCAGCGGGGTGAGGGGTGTCTTGAGCTCGTGCGCGGCGATGAGGAGAAACTCGTCGCGTGCGGCGACGGCCTCCCGAGCCTGCCGATAGAGCCGTGCGTTCTCCAAGGCGAGACTCGCACGCCTCGCCAGCTCTTCGGCGAGCGCGACATCGGCGGTCGCGAACGATCGTTGCGGCGAACCGACGGCCAGTGTGATGACCCCGACGATTTCGCCGCGCGCCGCAAGCGGTACCGAGAGCACGGACAGGCACGGAACGCCGCACGCGCCCCCGGCTTCGCGCAGCACCGTGACGCGAGCACGCATGGCTTCCGTGGCTACCGGCTCCGTCACCGCATCGACGGTGACGATCGGCGCGGCGCTCGCCGCATTCATGCGAGCCGCCGACTCGCTCGCCGCCACCCTGTGCAGCCGTTCCGGAGCCACGACCAGATCCAACAACGCCACGTCCGCGAGCAGCGGAACGGCGAGGGTTATCAGGGTGTCGGCGATCGCGGCTTGATCGAGCGATTGCGCCAACCGCGTGCTCGCCTGCACGAGAAACGCGAGCGCTGCTCGCGAGCGCCGGCGCTCGCGCCGAAGCGCGACCTCTTCCAGCGCGTGCGCCACCGCGGCAGGCAGGCGGGCGAGGCGATCTTTGAGCAGATAATCGTGCGCGCCGGCTTTGATCGCCTGCACGGCGATCTCTTCGCCGATCGCCCCGGATACCAGGATGAACGGGAGATCCACGCCGGCTTCTTGGACCATGGCCAGCGCGTCGGTGCCGCTCCACCCCGGCAGCGCGTAATCCGAGATGACGATGTCCCAGGGCGCATGTGCCAGGGCGGCGGCGAGCGCGGCGGGCGTGTCCACGCGCTCCACCACGGGCTCGTAGCCGCTCGCGCGGAGCTCTCGCTCCAGCAACAGCGCATCGGTCACCGAATCTTCGACTAGTAACGCGCGCAGATCCATCGATCCCACCTCGACGATCATCTAACCTTGATGTGACAGAAATTCACGCCGCCAAGAGGCGATCGAGGCGCTTGAAGCGTCCGATGACGCCGGGGATGCGCCCGACATCGAGCGTGGCCACGCCCTGCGGGGCCGCCAGGACGCCCGCGCGTTGCAGACAGA
>JACQEO010000084.1 GCA_016200545.1 Deltaproteobacteria bacterium
CCCCGCGCACCCCGCGCTCGCCCGCCTCGTGCCTACGGAGCGCTACAGCTTCATTTGGTCGGCGAAGCGGCCGCGGTAGGTGGCTTCGCCCTCGGCGCGCTGGAGGACGATCTGGCAGAGGCGAATGCCGGCATGGATGGCAAGCGGACGGCCGGCGACGTTCGACATCTCGAGCACCTGACGGTTGTCGATCCCGGGGGCGACGAAGCCAGCGGTGACGTGGATCATGAGCCCGAGGCGGGCGAAGCGGCTGCGGCCTTCGAGCCAGCCACCGACGTCGGGTGGGAGGCGGATGCGCTCGCGGGTGATGCCGTGGATGGTCTCGCCGGGAGCAAGGACGTAGCGACCGTCGAGCGGACGCACCTCGGTGAACGCCCGGTAGTCAGCGTTCTCGTCGAGCTCGAGGACGGGCGCGCCGTTCAACATGACGCGGATCTCGTCGCCGAGATGAAGGTCGATCGACGCCGGACCGACCTGGTCGGGCGTGAAGGGATCGATCGCGATGCGCCCCGCGGCAATCTCGCGTAGGATGACGTCGTGGGTGAGGATCACGCGGACACGCTTTCGCAGAGGGCGGCGACCCGCTCCTTGGCGCCGCCGAGGATCGGCGTTCCGTCGCCGACGAGGAGGACGTCGAAATCGAGCGCGAGGAGCGCGCGCACACTCGCGCGCAGTCGCGGCGGATCGTCCATCACCTTCTCGCGCAGAAAGGCGCATGCGCCGGGTGGGTTGCCGATGATCGCGTCGCCGACGATCAGGAGGCGCCGCTCCGGCCAGTGGAACGCCACCTCGCCGGGCGATTTTCCCGGGACGGCGACGACCGTGAGCGGGCCGACGCGTTCGCCGGGTACGAGCTCGCCGTCGATGACGGCGCCCTGCTGGCGCGCGTAGGGTGCGTCCGCGGGGTGGATGAGGACGCGGGCGCCCGTCCGCGCGCGCACCGCGGCGGCGGCACGGACGTGGTTGCGGTTGGTGAGCGCGACGACGGCGACCCCCTCGCGGCCGAGCGTCGCCAGGACCTCGTCGTCCACCTGCACGGGATCGATGCAGACGTTCCCGCCGGGGTCGCGTACCAGGTAGCCGTTGAAGTCGTAGCCGTGCGGCTCGGAGAGCCACGGCCAGGTGAGGACCCCGCTCACCACCTCGCGCACTGCACCCATGTCGTCCCCTCCCTCGTCGCAGCCAGGGGGCTGATTCTACGGAACTGTCGACTGCGGCGACAAGCGCGGTGCCGGGCATGCGGGCCGATGCGGGCGGAATCTGTCGAATGGGCGATTGGCTTAACAAAACTTGACAAATATCTGCTGAACCAGTACTTCCATTCTGCCAGGGAAGGGATTCACCTAATGAAATTAGGCGACGAGCAGCTGGATCTCGATGCGATCGACCGCCACATCCTGAGTCTTTTGCAGGAGAACTGTCGGTTGCCGCTTGCCAAGATCGGCGAGCACGTGGGGCTCTCAGCACCCGCCGTTACCGAGCGCGTGAAGAAACTCGAGGACTCGGGCGTGATCACCGGGTACCACGCTGTGCTGAACGCTCGCCTGCTCGGCATGGACATCACCGCCTTCATCGGCGTGTCGATCGGTCACCCGAAGGCGATCGCCAGCTTCGAGCACGCGATCGACACCCTCGACGGCGTACTCGAGTGTCATCACGTCACCGGCGCGCACACGCTGCTCCTCAAGGTGAAAACGCACGACACGTCCTCCCTGGAGGGTCTAATCCGGCACGTGCGCTCGATCGACGGCGTCGTGCAGACGGAGACGATGGTCGTGCTCTCGACCCACACCGAGCGCCTGCAGTTGGTGCTCGACGACCAGGGATCGAGCGGGAAGCGCGTGCGACGGAACGGCGCGGACAAGGCCGCCGTGCACTGAAGGGCGTGTAAGCGAGAGGACATGATCATGAGACAGGCGCGACTGCCGGGGCGACAAGGCCTCTACGATCCGAGCCACGAGCACGACGCGTGCGGTGTCGGGTTCGTCGCCAACGTCAAGGGCATCGTCTCGCACACGATCGTCGAGCAGGGCCTCCAGATCCTGCAGAACCTCACCCATCGCGGCGCCTGCGGCTGCGATCCGCTGACGGGGGACGGCGCCGGCATCCTCGTACAGGTGCCCGACGCGTTTCTGCGGAAGGTCTGCGAGCCGCTCGACATCATGCTCCCGGCGCGCGGCGAGTACGGCGTCGGCATGGTCTTCCTCCCCGAGCAGATCGACGAGCGCAACGAATGCCTCGAGCTCTTCGAGAAGGTCGTGCGCGAAGAGGGCCAGCGGCTGCTCGGTTGGCGGCGCGTGCCGGTCGACGCGACGAAGTGCGGTGACGTCGCGCGGCGCGTGATGCCCGAGATCCGCCAGATCTTCATCGGACGCGGCCGCGACACCGCCGACGCAGCGGCCCTGGAGCGCACGCTGTACGTGATCCGCAAGCGCGTCGAGCGCCTGGTGCGCGAGTCCGGCCTGCGCGACTCGGAATCCTTCTACGTCTCGAGCTTGTCGACGAAGACCCTCGTCTACAAGGGCCTCCTCCTGCCCGACCAGATCCCGCAGTTCTACCGCGACCTCGTCGATCCCTCGTTCACGAGCGCGCTCGCGCTCGTCCACCAGCGCTTCAGCACCAACACCTTCCCGTCGTGGGACCGCGCCCATCCCTACCGCTTCTTGGCGCACAACGGCGAGATCAACACCTTGCGTGGCAACATCAATTGGATGCACGCGCGCGAGTCGATGTTCGCGTCACCGCACTTCGGCGAGGACGTGCAGAAGCTCTTTCCGATCGTCACGCCCGGCGGCAGCGACTCGGCGATGTTCGACAACGCCCTCGAGCTCCTGGTGCACACCGGCCGCTCGCTGCCCCACGCGGTCATGATGATGATCCCGGAGGCGTGGCAGAAGCACGAGAGCATGAGCGCCGAGAAGCGCGCCTTCTACGAGTACCACGCGTGCCTCATGGAGGCGTGGGACGGCCCGGCATCGATCGCCTTCAGCGACGGCACCGTGATCGGTGCCGTCCTCGACCGCAACGGCCTTCGCCCCTCACGCTACGTCGTCACCAAAGACGGCCTCGTCGTCATGGCGTCCGAGGTGGGCGTGCTCGACATCGCCGCCGAGAACGTCCTCGCGAAGGGACGCCTCCAGCCGGGCCGCATGTTCCTCGTCGACACCGCCGCGGGCCGCATCGTCGACGACGACGAGCTCAAGGCGTCGATGGCGGGTCGCCAGCCGTACCGGCGCTGGCTCGACGAGCAGCTCGTCCGCCTCGACGCGCTGCCGCCGCGGCCGGCGTCCGAGGTCGCGGGGCCGGAGCCCGACACCCTCCTCACCCGCCAGCAGGCGTTCGGCTACACGATCGAGGATCTCCGCATCCTGATGGCGCCGATGGCGATCAACGGCCAGGAGGCCGTCGGCTCGATGGGGACCGACACGCCGCTCGCCGTCCTCTCCGACCAGCCGCAGCTCCTCTTCAACTACTTCAAGCAGCTCTTCGCGCAGGTCACCAACCCGCCGATCGACCCGATTCGCGAGGAGCTCGTGATGTCGCTCAAGGCGACGATCGGCTCGGAACAAAACCTCTTCGAGGAGACGCCGCGGCACTGCCATCAGCTCGAGCTCGAGGCGCCGGTGATCGGCAATGCGGATCTGGCGAAGATCATCGCGCTCAAGCAGGGCGACCTGCGCACCGTCACGCTGCCGATGCTCTATCGCGTGCACGACGGCGCCGCCGGGCTCGACAAAGCGCTCGCGGTGCTCTGCTGGGAGGCCTCGGCGGCGGTGGCGAACGGCGCCACCATTCTCGTCCTCTCCGACCGCGGCATCGACGACGAGCAGGCCGGCATCCCGAGCCTGCTCGCGACCGCCGCGGTACACCATCATCTGATCCGCGAGGGCACGCGCACCCGCTGCGGTATCGTCGTCGAGTCGGGCGAGCCGCGCGAGGTCATGCACTTCGCGCTCCTCGTCGGCTACGGCGCCGCCGCCGTGAACCCGTACCTCGCGATCGAAACGATCGCCGACATGGTCGCGACCGGGCAGCTGAAGAACTTCGAGCCCACCGAGGCGGTCGAGCTCTACCTCAAGGCGGCCAACAAAGGGATCCTCAAGGTCATGACCAAAATGGGGATCTCGACGTTACAAAGCTATCGCGGCGCGCAGATCTTCGAGGCGATCGGACTGAACCGCGAGATCATCGACAAGTACTTCACCTGGACGGCGTCGCGCATCGAGGGCATCGGGCTCGACGCGATCGCGAGCGAGACCGCCGCACACCACGCGCACGCCTTCGACGTCGTGCCCGAGCTCGACGGCGACCTCGACGTCGGCGGCCAGTATCAATGGCGGCGGCGCGGCGAGTTCCACATGTACAACCCGAACTCGATCGCCAAGCTGCAGCACGCGGTGCGGGCGGGTAACTACCGCATGTTCAAGGAGTACAGCGCGATCATCAACGACGACAACGCGCGGCTCGCGACCCTGCGCGGGCTTCTCAAGTTCAAAGCGTCGCGGGCGATCCCGATCGACGAGGTCGAGCCCGTGGACGCGATTGTAAAGCGCTTCAAGACCGGCGCCATGTCCTTCGGCTCGATCTCGAAGGAAGCGCACGAGAACCTCGCGATCGCGATGAACCGCATCGGCGGCAAGTCGAACACCGGCGAGGGCGGCGAGGATCCGGAGCGCTACGTACCGCTGCCGAACGGCGACTCGCGGCGGAGCGCGATCAAGCAGGTCGCCTCGGGTCGCTTCGGCGTCACCAGCTACTACCTCGTCAACGCCGACGAGTTGCAGATCAAGATGGCGCAGGGCGCGAAGCCCGGCGAGGGCGGCCAGCTTCCCGGCCACAAGGTCGACGCCTTCATCGCCAAGATCCGCTACTCGACGCCCGGCGTCGGCCTGATCTCGCCGCCGCCGCATCACGACATCTACTCGATCGAGGATCTCGCGCAGCTCATCCACGACTTGAAGAACGCCAACGATCGCGCGCGCGTGAGCGTGAAGCTCGTCGCCGAGGTCGGCGTCGGCACGGTCGCCGCGGGCGTCGCCAAGGCGAAGGCGGACGTGGTGCTCATCAGCGGTCACGACGGCGGCACCGGCGCGTCGCCCCTCACCTCGATCAAGCACGCCGGCATTCCCTGGGAGCTCGGTCTCGCCGAGACCCAGCAGGTGTTGGTGATGAACGATCTGCGCAGTCGCATCCGCGTCGAAACCGACGGCCAGCTGAAGACCGGCCGCGACGTCGCGATCGCGGCGCTGCTCGGCGCCGAGGAGTACGGTTTCGCCTCGGCGGCGTTGGTCGCCTCGGGCTGCATCATGATGCGCGTCTGCCACCTCAACACCTGCCCGGTCGGCATCGCCACCCAGGATCCGGTTCTCCGGAAGAAGTTCGCGGGCACGCCCGAGCACGTCATCAGCTTCATGAGATTCGTCGCCGAGGAGCTGCGCGAGATCATGGCCGAGCTCGGCTTCCGCACGGTCGACGAGATGGTCGGGCGCGTCGACAAGCTCGAGGCACGCGAGGCGATCTCGCACTGGAAGGCGCGCGGCCTCGATCTCACCGAGATCCTACACCGACCCGAGGTGCCGGAGCGGATTCCGATCCGCTGCACGCAGCCGCAGGACCACGGTCTCGAGAAGGCGCTCGACCGGGTGCTGATCGAGCGCTGTCGTCCGGCGCTCGAGCGTCGCGAGCCCGTCGAGGTGTCGCTGCCGATCCGTAACGTCAACCGCACCGTCGGCACGCTGCTCTCCGCCGAGATCTCACGGCGCTACGGAGCCGACGGGCTGCCCCCGGAGACGATCACGCTGCGCTTCAACGGCTCCGCCGGACAAAGCTTCGGCGCCTTCCTCGCGCCCGGCATCGCGATCACGCTCGAAGGCGATGCCAACGACTACTGCGGGAAAGGCCTCTCCGGCGGCCGCATGGTCGTTTACCCGCCGCGCGCGGCGACCTTCGTCCCCGAGGACAACATCATCGTCGGCAACGTCTCTCTCTACGGCGCCACCGGCGGCGAGGTCTTCTATCGCGGCATGGCCGGCGAACGCTTCGCGGTGCGCAACAGCGGCGTCACCGCCGTCGTCGAGGGCGTCGGCGATCACGGCTGCGAATACATGACGAAGGGCCTCGTCCTCGTGCTCGGGAAGACCGGCCGCAACTTCGCCGCCGGCATGAGCGGTGGCGTCGCCTACGTCCTCGACGTCGACGGCGACTTCAAGGGCCACTGCAACCTGAGCATGGTCGAACTCGACCCGCTCGAGGAGCACGACCTCGCGACCGTCAAAGACCTGCTCCGTCGCCACTACGAGTACACCGCGAGCACGGTGGCGTGGCGCATCTTGTCGGGCTGGCAGGAGTTCGCGCGCCAATTCGTGAAGGTGATGCCGGTCGAGTACCGCAAAGTGCTGGCGGCGGCGCACCTCGACACCGACGCCGCCCGCGTCGCCGCGGTCTAGACCGGGGCGACGATGGGAAAGATCACCGGGTTCCTCGAGATCGGGAGAGAGTTGCCGGCGCGCCGGCCGGTCGCGGAGCGCTTGCGTGACTGGCGCGAGCTCGAAGGGAAGCTCCCCGAGGACAAGCTCCAGGCGCAGGGCGCGCGCTGCATGGATTGCGGCATCCCCTTCTGTCACAAGGGCTGCCCGCTCGGAAACATCATCCCCGATTGGAACGATTTGGTGTATCGCGGCCGCTGGAAGGACGCGATCGACCGCCTTCACTCGACGAACAACTTCCCGGAATTCACCGGGCGCATTTGCCCGGCGCCGTGCGAGGAGGCCTGCGTTCTCGCCATCAACGACGACGCGGTCACGATCAAGCAGATCGAGAAGCAAATCATCGATCACGCGTTCAAGGAGGGCTGGATCGCGCCGGTGCCGCCGTCGCAACGCAGCGGTAAGCGGGTCGCGATCGTCGGTTCGGGTCCCGCGGGTCTCGCCGCCGCCGCGCAGCTGAACCGCGCCGGCCACACCGTCGAGGTGTTCGAGCGCGCCGATCGGATCGGCGGGCTTCTCACCTACGGCATCCCCGACTTCAAGCTCGAGAAGTCGATCGTCGAGCGGCGCCTGCAGCAGATGCGTGCGGAAGGCGTCGTCTTTCGCGTCAACGCGAACGTCAGCGTGAACGTGCCCGTCAGCGAGCTGCGCGCCAACTACGACGCGATCGTCCTCGCCGGCGGCGCGACCTGGGCACGCGACCTGCCGATTCCCGGCCGTGAGCTCAAGGGCATCCACTTCGCGATGGATTTCCTGCCGCAGCAAAACCGCAAGGTCGCCGGCGACGCCGTGCACGAGCAGCTCGTCGCGACCGGCAAGAACGTCGTCATCCTCGGCGGCGGCGACACCGGCTCCGACTGCCTCGGCACGTCGAACCGCCAGGGTGCAAAGCGCGTCCACCAGTTCGAGCTGCTGCCGAAGCCGCCCGAGTCACGGACGGAGGAGGTCGCACCGTGGCCGTACTGGCCGATGATCCTCCGCAGCTCGAGCTCGCACGAGGAAGGCGTGCAGCGCGACTGGAGCGTCAACACCAAGGCATTCTCCGGAGATGCCGACGGGAACGTCCGCAAGCTGCACGGCGTCCGCCTGGAGTGGACCAAGGACGCGAGCGAGCGGCCGCAGATGACGGAAGTGCCGGGGAGCGACTTCGAGATCGACTGCGAGCTCGTGCTCCTGGCGATGGGATTCCTCGGCCCCGAACGCACCGGCATGCTCGAGGAGCTCGCGGTGCGCCTCGACCAACGCGGCAACGTCGCCGTCGGCCCCGACTATCAGGCGAGCGTACCCGGCGTCTTCGCCTGCGGCGACATGCGGCGCGGACAGTCCCTCGTCGTCTGGGCGATCTGGGAGGGGCGTGAAGCGGCGCGTGGCGTCGACGCGTTCCTCATGGGCCACACCTACCTGCCGTCGAGCCCCGAGCTGTAGACGACGCGCCCGGGTCGCCCCGTCGCACGATGCACGCGCGCGGGGGCGCTTGCCGGGATCCGCCGTGCGCGCGAAGATACGCGCGTGGTGCACGTCGATCGCGCTTCCCGCCGGTCTCGGTTGGCCATGCGCACGCTCGGTCGCGGCGCTGCGGCGCTCCTCGTATCGACAACGCTGGTGACGCCGCGGATCGCCGCGAGCGCAACCGTCACTTGCGGCATGGTCGTCGAGGATCAGATCGTGCTCGACCGCGATCTTCGCTGTGCGGGCCCGGCGCTCGTTATCCGCAACCCTCGCACCGTCGTGCAGCTGAACGGTCACGTCCTCGAGTCGTCGCGTCCCTGTCACGACGCGGGGTCGACCGTCGGCATCGTCGTCGAGCCGACCGCGGACCGCGCCAACATCCTCGGGCCCGGCATCGTGCGCGGCTTTGCGACCGGCATCACGATCGACTGGGCGCCGCAGGTGCAGCTCCGCGATCTCCGCGTCACCGACAGCTGCGCCTTCGGCATCGCCGTCCGCAGCACGACCGCCACCCGCGCCCGCGACCTCGTCCTCGATCGTAACGGCGACGGCGGCGACAGCGCCGGCGCGATTCGCGTCGAGCACGCGCGACGCTTCGCGCTCGTCGACAGCGACGTGCTCCTGAACGACGCTGGCGCGAACGGAGCGGCGATCGACCTCCGCAGCTGCGAGAACTGTCGCATCGGCGGCAACCGCGTCGTCGCCAACCACGGCGCCGGCATCCGCCTCGACGTCGAGTCGCAAGCAAACGAGGTCGAGCGCAACCTCATCCTCGGGCAGCGCCCGAGCGACGTCGTCGATCAAGGCTCCGACAATCTCATTACCCTGAACGGCTTCGACCGCGGCGACGGCGTCGACCCGCCGCCGCTGTGGCCGCTCCTCAGCGTTCCCGCGTCGCCCGCGCCCGGCATCGCCGGTTGCGGCACGATGCACGACACGGTGGGACCGCGGGCCACGGTGACGATCACGTGCCCGCAGGACGTCGGACTGCGCGCCGTCCGGAACAGCGTCGTCACCTATCGGCTGCTGAACCCATTCAACACCTCGCAACTCTTCCGCGGAACCTGCAATCCCGGCATCGTCCACCCGGCGGCGGGGAGCACCGGGGGCAGCGTGAGGTGCACCAACGGCGATTCGCTGTGGCCGGCCGTGCTCGAGGTCACCTGCTGTTTGAATTGAAGCCGCCTACGGCTGCGTTCGTGACACGTTCGGCGCGCGCCCCGGCGCGCCGGCGTCAGGCGGGCGCCAGCACCGGCGTCTCGGAAACCGCGAGCTCCATCATCACCTGCGTCACCTGCGCGCGTGTCTCCCGGCTCTCGCGCAGGCATTCGCGAACCAGCGCGCGGCATGCGCCGCACCCTGCCCCGGCACCGCAACGACGCTCGACCGCTCGCATCGTGGCCGCGCCGTCGGCAACGACGGCGCGCAGTTTCCGGTCGGAGACGTTGGCGCAGATGCAGATGATCATGGGCACTTCACTACCGACTTTGAAAATCATTTTCAATAGGAATTCGCCCGAGCCCGTGAAATCGGGGGCTTAGATCAAATGTTGATCGACCGCTTGGCGACCGCCAGCGCCGCCTCCTTCAACGCCTCGGGGAGCGTCGGATGGGCGTGCGGCGTGCGTGCGACGTCCTCGGCGCTGGCGCCGTACTCGATCGCGAGCGCGGCCTCGGCAATGAGATCGGAGGCGCGCGGTCCGAGGACGTGCACGCCGAGGATGCGGTCGGTGCGCGCATCGGCGAGCATCTTCACTCCGCCCTCGGTCGCGCCCAGGCACTTGGCGCGCGCGTTCGCCATGAACGGAAAGCTGCCGACGTTGATCGCGAGGCCGCGCTGCGCGGCGTCCTCCTCCGAGAGGCCGACGCTGGCGAGCTCGGGCCAGGTGTACACGACGTTGGGGATGGCATCGTAGTTCACGTGGCTTGCCTGCCCCGCCATGCGCTCGACGGCCACGACACCTTCCTCTTCCGCCTTGTGCGCCAGCATCGGCCCGGGCACGACGTCGCCGATCGCGAACACACCCGCGACGCTGGTCTCGAAGTGCTCGCCCACCAGGATCCGACCGCGGTCGTCGAAGGCGACGCCGAGCTCACGGGCGCCGAGGCCCTCGGCGTACGGACAGCGGCCGATCGCGACCAGGACGACGGCGGCATCTTCGGTGAACGACTCTCCTTTCGACTCGAGCGTCACCCGCACGCCGTGCTCGGTTCGCTCGGCCCTGGCCGCCGACGTCTCGAGGCGGAAGGTCATCCCTTGCTTTTTGAGCGCCGCCTGCAGTTGCCGCCCCATGCCGCGATCCATGAGCGGCACGATGCGGTCGAGGAACTCGACGACGGTCACCTGCGCGCCGAGGCGCGCCCACACCGAGCCGATCTCGAGCCCGACCGCGCCGGCACCGACGACGAGGAGCCGCTCCGGAACGGCCGGCAGCGCCAGCGCCTCGGTCGAGCTGACGATACGCTCGCCGTCGAACGGCAACGTCGGGAGCGAGCTCGGCTTGCTCCCGGTCGCGATCAGCACGCGCGCGGTCTCGAGCGTCCGTTCGGCCGCTCCGCTCACCACCACACGCTGCGCGGAGGCGAGCCGCGCGCTGCCCACGACCCGCTCGATCTTGTTCTTCTTGAAGAGCGAAGCGACACCCTGCGTGAGACCGCGCACCACCTTGTCCTTGCGCGCCATCATCGCCCCGAGGTCGAGCGCGACCTTCTCGACGGCGATGCCGTGCACGCCGAGCCCGTGCCGCGTCTCCTCGTAGCGTTCGCTCGAATCGAGCAGCGCCTTGCTCGGGATGCAGCCGACGTTGAGGCAGGTGCCGCCGAGCCGGTCGTACCTCTCGACGCACGCGACACGCATCCCGAGCTGCGCGGCGCGGATCGCCGCCGTGTAGCCGCCCGGTCCGGAGCCGATGACGACGAGGTCGAAGCGGTCGTCGGCCATCAGACGTCGAGGAGGAGACGCGCCGGATCCTCGAGGCGCTCCTTCACGTGCACCAGGAAGGTCACCGCCTGCGCGCCGTCGACGAGGCGGTGATCGTACGAGAGGGCCACGTACATCATCGGCCGGACGACCACCTGATCGTCGACGGCGACCGGGCGCTTCTCGATCTTGTGCATGCCGAGGATGCCGCTCTGCGGCGGGTTGAGGATCGGCGTCGACAGCAGCGAGTCGTAGACGCCGCCGTTGGAGATTGTGAACGTGCCGCCGGCGAGGTCGTCGATGGCGAGCTTGTTGTCGCGCGCCAGCTGCGCCAGGCGCGCGATCTCGCGCTCGAGATCGGCGAACGACATGCGCTCGGCGTGGTGCACGATCGGCACTACGAGGCCACGCTCGGTGCCGACGGCGATGCCGAGATGGACGAAGCGCTTGTAGACGACGGCGTCGCCACGGATCTCGGCATTGATCTCGCGGATCTCCCGCAAAGCCGCGATGCACGCGCGCGCGAAGAACGACATGAACCCGAGCGGAACGCCGTACGCCTTCTGGAAGCGTTCTTTCTGCGTCGCGCGCAGCGCCATGACGGCGCTCATGTCGATCTCGTTGAAGGTGGTGAGAATCGCGGCGGTGTGTTGCGCCTGGACGAGGCGCTCGGCGATGCGTTTGCGGAGCCGCGTCATCGGCACCGGTTCCTCGCCTTCGCTAGCTGCGCTCATCGCAGCGGGTGCGCTCATCGCCGCAGCTGCGCTCATCGGCGCGGGTGCGCTCATGGCGGGGGCGGCGGCGGTCGCGCTCGCGGCATCGTCAGCGCGTGGCGCGACGTCCGCAGGCGCCGCCGCCGACGCGCGCTCGAGGTACGCCAGCACGTCCTCCTTCAACAGGCGTCCGCCCTTCCCCGACGCCGGGATCACGGCGGGATCGACCGCGTGCTCCTCGATCAGACGGCGCACGGCCGGACTGAGTGGTCCGACGCCGCGTCCCGAGAGTCCGCCGACCATCTCCCGCGCCGACGCCGCCGCGAGACTCGGACTCGCGACGGACCCCGATCCCGGTACCGCGAGCAACGCCGCGGGCACGGGTGCCGGCGCCGAGCGGGACGCGCCGCCGCCGGCCTCGTCGATACGCGCGACGACGTCGCCGACGCGCACCGTCTCGCTCTCCTGCCGCACGATGCGCAATGTCCCCGCCGCCTCGGCGGGGATCTCCATGCTCGCTTTGTCGGTCTCGAGCTCGAGGAGGATGTCGTCCTTGGCGACGATGTCACCGTCACGCTTCACCCAACGGACGATCACGCCCTCGGTCACCGACTCGCCAAGCGTGGGAATTCGGACCTCGACTGCCATGCCGCCTCACCCTCTCGGCGGCGCCCAGAACACGCCGGGCGCCGCTCAGCGCGCCGCCGCGACCGCCGCCGTGCCCTCGCTCGCGCGCTCGCGGGCGAACGCCCGATTGATCAGATCGGCCTCCTCGGCCTGATGGAGCTTGTACGAGCCCGTTGCCGGACTCGCCGCCTCCGGCCGGCCGACGTAGCTGAGCGCCCGCGAAGCGGGCACGATGCGCCGCAGGCGATGGTACATGAAATGCCAGGCGCCCATGTTCCAGGGCTCCTCCTGAACCCAATAGATCTGTCGCGCCTGCGGGTACGCGGTGAAGACCGCCTCGAGCTCGCGCTGCGGAAACGGATACAGCTGCTCGACGCGCACGATCGCGGTGGTGTCGAGCTCGCGTTCACGCCGTCCGTCGAGGAGCGTGTAGTACACCTTGCCGCTGCAGAGGACGATGCGTGTCGCCCGCGCCGGATCGATCCGCACGCCGGCTTCCGGCGCTCCCGCGACGGCGACGTCGTCGAGCACCGGGTGGAAGACGTCGTGCGTCAGTTCGCGCGCGCTCGAGACCGCGAGCTTGTGCCGCAGCAGGCTCTTCGGGCTCATGATAATGAGCGGCTTGCGGAACGACCGATGCATCTGACGTCGCAGCGCGTGGAAGTATTGCGCCGGCGTCGTCAGGTTGCAGACCTGCAGGTTGTCGTCGGCGCAGAGCTGGAGATAGCGCTCGAGCCGTGCGCTCGAGTGCTCGGGCCCCTGCCCCTCGTAGCCGTGCGGCAGCAGCAGCACCAGGCCGCTCATACGCTGCCACTTCGACTCCGAGCACGCGATGAACTGGTCGATGATCACCTGCGCGCCGTTGGCGAAATCCCCGAACTGCGCCTCCCAGACGACGAGCTTCCACGGATCCGCCGAGCTGAAGCCGAACTCGAACCCGAGGACCGCGTTCTCCGAAAGCATGCTGTCGAGGATGACAAACCGCGCCTGGCCCTCACGGACGTTGTCGAGGGGGATGTAGCGCGCGCCGTTTTTGTTGTCGTGCAGGACGGCGTGCCGGTGGCTGAAGGTGCCGCGGCCGCTGTCCTGCCCGCTCACCCGCACCGTCGTGCCTTCGATCACGAGGGATCCGATCGCCAGCGCCTCACCGCATCCCCAATCGATCTTGCCGCCCTCGCGTACCATCGCAGCGCGCGTCTCCATGAGGCGCGCCACCCGCGGATGCGGCGTGAAGCCGTCCGGCACGCGCGTGAACGCCGCGGCGATTTCGTCGAGAACCGCCGGGTCGACGGCCGTGTCGGCGCCCCAGTCGTTGCCGGCCCACCCGAGCCCCTTCCACAGGCCACCGAACGCGAACACCGGCAGCCGCGGCATGAAGTCGCGGGCGTATCCTTGCGCGTCGTCGAGGAGCTCGCGGAACTCGGCCGTGCGGCGGTCGGCGTCCTCGCGCGTCAGCAGCCCCTCGGCGAGGAGGCGGGCGCGGTACTGCTCGAGCGGCGACGGATGCTGGGCGATCTGTTGGTACATGACCGGCTGGGTGAAGGTGGGGTCGTCGAGCTCGTTGTGCCCGTGCTTGCGGTAGCAGACGAGGTCGATGATGACGTCCTTCTTGAAGTGTTGCCGGAACCCGATCGCGAGCCGCGCCGCCTGCACCGCCGCTTCGGGGTCGTCACCGTTCACGTGGAAGACCGGCGCCTGGATGATCTTGGCGACGTCGCTCGGATAGGGCGTGAAGCGGAACGCCTCGGGCGGCGTCGTGAAACCGATCTGGTTGTTCACGATGATGTGGATCGTGCCGCCCGTCCGATAGCCCTCGAGCTCGGAGAGCCACAACGTCTCGGCGACCATGCCCTGTCCGGTGAACGCCGCGTCGCCGTGCATGAGGATCGGCACCACGCGCTCGCGTTCGGTGTCGCCGAGCCGGCTCTGCTTCGCCCGCACCATGCCCTCGATCACCGGATCGACCGCCTCGAGGTGGCTCGGGTTCGGGCTCAGCGACAGGTGCACCTTGCGCCCGGCCCGTGTCGTATGGTCGCGCGAGTAGCCGAGGTGGTACTTGACGTCGCCGTCCCCCATCGACTCCCTGACGAGAAAGCTGCCCTCGAACTCGGCGAGAATCATCTCGTATGGCTTGCTGAGGACGTTGCCGAGGACGTTCAGACGCCCGCGATGCGGCATGCCGATGACCATTTCTTCGACGCCCTGCGTGCCGGCGTCCTCCACCAGCGTGTCGAGAAGCGGGATCAGCGACTCGGCGCCCTCGAGCGAGAAGCGCTTCGCGGTTGGGTAGCGGGTCTGTAGGAACTGCTCGAAATGCTCCGCGACCATCATGCGATCGAAGATCCGCGTGCGCTCGTCGCGGCCGAGATCGGGGTGGTTGGAGCTGGGCTCCATGCGGTCCTGCAGCCAGACACGCTGCGCACGGTCTTGGATGTGCAGGTACTCGACTCCGAGCGTCTGGCAGTAGGTCGCCTGCAGGCGCTGGATCAGCTCGCGCAGGGTCGCCGTCGCGCACCCTTGGAAGCTACCGCACTCGATCACCCGATCCATGTCGGCCTCGCCGAAGCCGAACTCGGAAGGCTCGAGAAGCGGATGTCCCGCGGGCTTCGGCGCGAGCGGATTCAGGTGGGCGACGAGGTGACCGAGCTCACGATACGAATGGACGAGATCGAAGACACCGATGACCGGCGCCGCGTCCGGTCTCGCCGTCGATGCGGCCGCGGCGCTCGCCTCACGACCGTTCGGATGAGGAGTCGCCGGCGCGTCGGCACCGTTGCCGTCGGCGGCGAGTTCGAATCCGGCGAAAAAGAGCGCCCAATTGTCGTCGACCGAGCTCGGGTCTTGCCGATAACGACGATACTGCTCGTCCACGTACGACGCGTTGGCGCGGGTCACCAGATCCAGGCTGCGCATGCGTTCCTTTTAGCCTCTCGGCGCCGCGCCCGCCACAGGGCGCGATCTCCGCTCACCCGCGCGGCCGCGATCTGATACACTACGACGCGTGACCGCGACGGACCGCGAGCCTGGCGATGGCTAGACCGCAACGCAGCGACGTCGTCGCCATGGTCCTCGCCGGCGGCGAGGGCAAACGGCTCTACCCGCTCACCCGCGACCGCGCCAAGCCGGCGGTGCCCTTCGGCGGCCGCTATCGCATCATCGACTTCGTGCTCTCCAACTTCGTCAACTCCGGCATCTTCAAGATCAGCGTGCTCACGCAGTACAAATCGGGATCGCTGGTGCAGCACCTGGCGCGCGGTTGGCAGCTCGCGCCGCAGATGGGCCACTACGTCACGCCGGTACCGGCAACGATGAACGTCGGCCGCGAGTGGTTCCGTGGCAGCGCCGACGCCGTCTATCAGAACCTCGACGTGGTCGCGAACGAGCGTCCCGCCTACGTCTGCGTCTTCGGTGCCGATCACATCTACCAGATGGACATCTGCCAGATGCTCGACTTCCACGCCGAACGCGGCGCCGACGCGACGGTCGCGACGATCCCCGTCCCGGCCGAGCAGACGGACGAGTTCGGGATCCTCGAGTGCGACGTCGAGCGTCGCGTGACCGCGTTCCGCGAGAAGCCCACGCCCGAGCCGGGCGCAACCGGTACCGCCCCGGCCTCGATGGGCCTCTACATCTTCAGCGCCGACGTCCTGGTGCGCGCCGTCACCGACGATGCCGAGCGCGTCGACTCGAGCCACGACTTCGGCCGCGACATTCTGCCACGCCTCGTCGAAGGGTCGCGCGTCTTCGCCTACGACTTCTCGACCAACGAGATCCCGCACATGCACCAGCAGCAGCGTGGTTACTGGCGCGACGTCGGAACGATCGACGCGTACTGGCAGACGTCCGAGGATCTGATCTCGGTGACGCCGATCCTCAACCTCTACAATCCGGCGTGGCCGATGATCTCCGCCTTCTACCCCAACCCTCCCGCGAAGTTCATCTTCGCCGATCCGGAGCACAACCGCGTCGGGCTCGCGACCAACTCGATGGTCTCGGAAGGCTGCATCATCAGCGGCGGCCACGTCGATCGCTCGATCCTCGGCCCGCGCGTGCGCGTCAACAGCTTCTCGCTGGTGAGCGAGTCGATCCTCTTCGACGGCGTCGAGGTCGGCCGCCACGCCCGCATCAAGCGCGCGATCATCGACAAGGGCGTCGTCGTACCGCCGGGCACGACGATCGGCTACGACGACGTCGAGGATCGCCGGCGCTTCACCGTCAGCGAAAGCGGCGTCGTGGTGGTCCCGAAGGGCCTGGTGCTGTAGCGCACCGCACTTCGCATGTGAGCGCCCCGCGCCGCGCTCTGCGACCCACCGCCACCCCTCTTTCGCGTTGACACGCTACGCACGGCACGCGTACCCTTCCGAAATGCCGGCGTCGTCTCGGGTCGTCGCCGGTTGCGGTCCCATGATCGATCACGCCCCTTCGTGCTCCGCGATTCGTCGGCTGCTCGCCCTTGCGAGCATCCTCGTCCTGCTCGCGCACGCGCGACCCGCGGCCGCGACCACGCTGCTGCTGCTCGACCTCGACGCGCTCACCGCCGCCGCCGATCGCGTCTTCATGGGCCGCGTCCTCACCGTCCGCAGTGGTCGCGATTCGAAGGGCCTGCCGGTCACGTGGACGACCTTCGCCGTCGACGCGGCACTCAAGGGAGCACCGCCGAAGACGATCGAGATCAAGCAGCTCGGCGTCGACGCGCCGTTGCCCGACGGCGGCATCTTCCACATCCCCGCACTGCCGAGCTATCGCGTCGGCGACGAGGTCATCCTCTTTCTGCATCCCGAGAGCCGCGAAGGCTTCACCAGCCCCGTCGGCTTCGGCCAGGGTCGGTTCCGCATCCGCCGTGACGGCGGCACCCCGGTCGCCGAGAACGACGTCGGCAACTCCAACCTCACGGCCGCGAGCGCCGGTAGCGTGCCCGTCGGCTCTGCGGCGATGCGCGCCGAGACGCTCGCCGCCGGCCCGCCGTCCGCGGCAGCCGTCCTCCGGGCGCCGGCGCCGATCGCCGTCGACGAGCTCCTGACGCGCATTCGAGCAGCGGCCGATGCGTCGCGCTGACCGCCGTCTCCGCGGCGTGCGCGCCCTCGCCGCGCCGCTGTTGGCGCTCACCGCGCTGGTCACAGGTCACGCCGACGCCGCCGGCCCGCTGATCGTGAACGGCGCCGGGACGCCGCTGGTGTGGAGCGGCGGCGTCGTCTCGTGGAATCCCGATCGCGGCACGCTCGGCACCCTCTCGAACGCCGAGACCGTGAGCCTCGCTAGCGACAACTTCGCGAAGTGGCAGGCGGTGCCGACCGCGGCGCTCGCGATCTCCAACACCGGGGCGCTTCCCGTCGACGTCACCACCGCCAACGTGAACGCGTTCATCGGTATCTGCGGCGACGGTCTCAGCCCGATCGTTTTCGACACCGACGGTTCGATCACTGATTCGCTGTTCGGCGTCGGCGCCTCCAATTCCATTCTCGGTTTCGCCGGTCCGGAGTGCGGCTCGCTGGTGCCGCCGGTGATCACCGAGGCCTCCGCGGTCCTGAACGGCAAGTTCATCGACGGCATTGCGACCGCGGGCAATCCGGAGATCAGCATCACGAGCTTCGCCCCGGTCCTGCTGCATGAATTCGGTCACTACCTCAACCTCGAGCACTCGCAGATCAATCTCCTCGAGGCGTTCGATCACAACGCCGCCAATGACGACACCATCGCGACGATGTTCCCGTTTCTGGTGAACGGCACCGAGGAGTCGATCCTGTCTCGCGATGACGAGGTCGCGATCTCGACGCTCTATCCGACGGCGGCGTTCAGCACCGCGTTCGGACGCATCACCGGCTCCGTGCTCCGTAGTGACGGGGTGACGCCGTTCCAGGGTGCGTACGTGATCGCCCGCAACGTCGCCGATCCCCGTCACGACGCCATCGGCTACGCCTCGGGCGAGCGCTACGTCCCGAGCGCGGCCGGTGGTCCGCCGGCTCCCGCGCTGCAAGGATTCTACGAGTTCCCGGGCCTCACGCCGGGGGCGAGCTACACCGTCGAGATCGAGCAGATCTATGCCGGCTTCACCGGCGGTTCGAGTGTCGGCCCGTTCAGCACACCCGTCGTCTTGCCGGGGCCGGCCGAGTTCTGGAGCGGAGCGAACGAGGCCGCCGCTGACCCGCCCGACGACCCCAACGCGCCGGGCACGCCGATCATGGCCGTCGCGGCTGCGACGACCAGCGGCGTCGACATCGTCTTGAACGCCCTCGTGCCGCCGCCGAACGACGCCTGCGCCGACGCCACCAGCATCGCCGCCTTCCCATATGGCGACGGCGAGAGTACCGCAGGCGCGACCAGCGCATCGGGCGATCCGATCCAGAACTGCAGCCCGGGCACGACGACCGCGAACGCCAACAGCGTCTGGTACCGCTTCACGGCACCGGCGGACGGCACCGTGACCGTCTCCACGACCGGGAGCGACTACGACACCGTGCTCTCCGCCCACACCGGCGCGTGTGGCACGCTCGCCACCGTCGCCTGCGACGACGACATGACCGCTACCAACTTGCAGTCGGCGATCGGGTTCGCGGTGTCGGGCGGCACCAGCTACCTCGTCGAGGTCACGCAGTACGGCGCGCCCGGCGGTGGCGCGCTGCAGATCGCGGCCACGTTCACCGCGGGAGCCGCGGCGGGCTGTAATATCCCCGCGCCGGGAGCGTGCATCCCCGGAAAGGGCAAGCCGAACAGCGATTGCGTGACCGAGTGGCTGCTCGAGCCAGTGCCGCCGATCGACCGCGCGAAGGTGCCGCGCCGTAACGTCCCGGCGGCACGTCTCGCCTGCCACGACGGCGATCCGAGCTGCGACTTCGACGGCGGCATCAAGGACGGCGGCTGCACCTTCCACGTAGCGGTGTGCGTGAACAACGACGATCCGCGCGCCGCGGCGGCCGGCTGTGTGCCGACGTCGATCGCGAGCTACCTCGTCAAGAAGCCGAGCGCGACGCGACCGAAAGACGCCGCCGACGTCGCCAACGGCGCGGCGCTTCGCAACGCGATCGCGGCGCTCGCACTCTCCGGCGGCACCGTCGCGGGCGGGCTGGTCTCGTTCGTGCCGGCGGAGTCGATCGCGAACACCTGCACGCCCTTCCAGAACATCCGCGTTCCGATCGGCGCGCGGACGCTGCGCACGCGCGCGGCGACCGGGGCCGGCGTCGTCGACACCGATGGGCTGTCGCTGCGGTGTCTCCCAGCCGCGGCGGCCGCGGCAGCGCCGCGCCGCGGGCATCACTAGGCGCCGTCGGACGCCCCTCGCTCAGCCGAGCAGCCGCCGCGTCGCGAGATCGGCGCCGGCGCGCAACGCCGCGAGCTTCTCCCACACGATCTCCTCCGCCACCTCGCCGAGTCCCGCGGCGGTCGCGAAGCCGCAATCGGTGCCCGCGAGGACGCGGCGCGGATCGCCGACGGCACGCGCGGCGAGCTCGATGCGGTCGGCCACCACCTCGGGGTGCTCGACGTAGTTCGTCGTCGTGTCGATCACCCCGGCGACCAGCAGCATGCCCGGTGGTAGCGGGTGGCGGGCGAAGCAGCGGTGCTCGTGGGCGTGGCGCGGGTTCGCCATCGAGATCACCAGCGCGCCGACCCGCGCCTCGTAGAGCCACGGCAGGAGCTCTTCGAGCGGCACGTCGAGCGTATGCGGGGCCTCGTAGTTGCCCCAACACACGTGCATCCGTACCCGCTCCGGCGCGATGCCGTCGAGCGCGCGATTGATCGCGCCGATGTTCAGCTCGACCCAGCGCAGGAATTCCGTCAGCGGCCGATCGGCGAAGAGCGTGTGGCGCTCCATCGCGAGATCGGGACAGTCGAGCTGGAGGACGAGGCCGTGATCGACGATCGCGCGATACTCGACCCGCAGCGCCGCGGCGAGCGCGAGCACGTACTCGTCGAGCGTCGCGTAGTGGGCGTTCGCCATCGCGGCGGCGACGATCCCCGGCGACGCCGCGGTCATGAATGTCTCCACGAAGCGTCCGGACGACTCCCGCAGGATGCGGGCGAGATCGGCGCACTCGCGCTCGACGTGGCTCGGATCGGTGTAGCGCACCGCCTCGATCGCTTGCGGCGCGTCCATCAGGCTCACCATGGTGCGTGACAACTCCGGCAGCTTGAGGGCGAGGAAGCTCTGGAACTGTACGATGTCGCGCATGATCGGTCGCGCGCTCGCGCCGCCGAAGCCGCTCATGCGGTGTTGCACGTAGGTGAAGAAGCTCTCGCGCGGCTGTTCGCCGTCGTTGCCGACGTCGACGCCGGCGGCGAGCTGGCGCGCGATCACGTGCCGCGTCGACGCCTCGACCTCGCGCACGAACGCATCGGCGTCGACCGGCTCGCGTCGGCTGACGCGCACCAGCATCTCCACCAGCGCCGGCGTCCGCGGCAAGCTTCCGGCGTGCGTCGTCAGTATGCGCTCGTCACTCCGCTTCATCGTCGCCCTCCATCCCGTCCCCGAGTCGCCGGCTGACGACGATCTCGATCTCGTCGAGTGGCGAGACGCCGCGATTGCGGATGCGCGCGCTCCAGGCCGGCACCGAGCGGAGGTGGGTGAACACGGCGCGAATGAGCCCGGGCTTGACGCCGATCTCCCACTCGTCGAGCCACGCGTCCTCCTCGAAGTCCTCCTGCTCCCAGAGCGCGTCTGGAATCTCCGCCTCGAGGGTGAAGCGCAAGAGAAACGTCTTGTCGCGGGTCTCCATGCCGCGTTCGTAGCAGCGGGCCGCCTCTCGGCCAAGCTTGATGTTTGCATTCGCCGCGCGACCGATTCAGAGTCCGCGCGTGCGGCGGGAAACGCAGAGCGCGGTCGCGCCGAGCGGCTGGCCGCTCGTCGGCTGGCTGGCGCTCGCCCTCGTCGTCATGGTCGCCCTCCTACTCGCGCGCTTCGGCGCCGCCGAGGCGGGGATCCGCGTCTCATCCGCGCCACCGCGCGCACGTCGTTCACGCTCTTCCTGCTGGCGTTCGTCGCCGGCGCGCTCCGCCGCGCATGGCGCGGGCGCGCGAGCGCGTGGATCCTCGCCAATCGCCGCTACCTCGGGGTCTCCTTCGCGGTCTCGCACCTGCTGCACCTGCTCGCGATCCTCGCGCTCTACGACTGGTCCATACGGCGCTTCTTCGTCGAGACCGGCGTCGCCGCGAGCGTGTTCGGCGGCACCGGCTATCTCTTCGTCCTGGCGATGACCGTCACCTCGTTCGATCGCACCGCGGCCTGGCTTGGCCCGCGTCGCTGGCGGCGTCTGCACACGCTCGGCGTGTACTATCTCTGGATGATCTTCGCGCTCAGCTACGTGCCGCGCGCGCTCGTGGGATCGCCGGCATACGCGCCGCTCGCCGCCGGCGTGATCGCCGCGCTCGTCCTGCGTCTCGTCTACCGCCCGGGCCGCGCGCGCCGGGCGAGCCTCGCCGCAGCTTGAGACCGCCGCGCGGCGCGACACTGCCGCGTCAGCGCACGTCCGGACGCGCCGCCGCGAGCCGGGCGCGCGCGCGCCGCAGCGCCGCCTCGCCGGTCGTCACGCCCTCACGGGCGGCGTCCTCGAACACGGCGTCGAGACGGGCCTCGATCCGCTGCACCACATCCAGCGCGCGCGCGCCGCGCCCGGCGAAGGTCTCGAAGCCGACGATCACGGCGCCGGCGTTGGCGGCAAAATCAGGCGCGTACCAGACGCCGCGTTCCTGCAGTATGCGTCCCGCGGCGTCGCTCGCGAGCTGGTTGTTCGCCGCGCCGGCGACGCCGCGCGCCCGCAGGCGTCGCGCCACCTCCTCGGTGATCACCTCACCGACGGCGCAGGGCGCGAGCACGTCGACGTCGGCGTCGAAGATCGCCGCCGCCGGCACGCGCGGGATGCCGAGCTCGCTCGCACAGCGTGCGGCGCGTACCTCGTCCACCTCGCTGAAGCTCACGCGCGCCCCGACCTCGACGAGCAGGCGGGTGAGCACGACGCCGACGTCGCCCACGCCTTGCACCAGCACGCGCGCACCGTCGAGCGATTCGCGCCCGGTGATGCGCCGCCACACCGCGCGGACGGCGACCAGCACGCCGGTCGCGGTACCGAGGTCGAGGCCGCCGGCCGCGTCCTCGGCGAGTGCGAAGCGCGTCCGCGACGTGACCAGGGCGAGCTCGGCGGCCGTCGTGCCGTAGTCGCACGCCGTCACGTAGCGGCCGCCGAGGGCCTCGATCACCTCGCCGAGCGCGTGAAAGGCCGCCTCGCGCCGCATCGCCGGGTGGCGCAGCACCACGGCCTTCCCGCCGCCGAGATCGAGCTCAGCGAACGCGTTCTTGTAGGTCATCGCCCGCCCCAGCCTGAGGACGTCGCGTGCGCCCTCCTCGGGCGTCGCGTAGGCGCGCCAACGGATGCCGCCGGTCGCGGGACCGAGGCGGGTATCATCGATGGCGATGAACGCAGTGAGGCCGAGGTCGCGGCGGTGGACTACGTGGAACTCCTCGGGGCGAAACTCGTCGAGGAGCGCGAAGAGTGAAGAATCGGACGCCATGCACCCCGGTAGCGGCCGCGCCACGACCCGTCAACGGGGAGCGGCGCTCAGGACGCGAGCGCGATCTCGGAAGCGACTTGCACACGTACCGGCGGCGCCGGCGTGGGCGCGGCGCGCGGCATCGGCTCGCGCGGCAGCGTGAACTCGAAGGCTGCGCCCTCCTCGTCGATATACGGCGAGATGGCGCGGATGGCGCCGCCGTGGTGCTCGATGGCGAGCCGGCAGAACGTCAGCCCGAGGCCCCAGCCGTGGAGGCGATCGGCACCCTGCTGGTGCTTGCGGAACAAGTTCGACAGCAGTGCCGGCGGGATCACTGGGCCGCGGTTTCCGATGCGCACGACCAAGGTCCCGTCGTTCCGCCGCTCGGTGTGCAGGTCGATGCGCGTGCCGCGCGGCGCCGCGCTGACGGCGTTGTCGAGGAGGTTCAGAAGCACGCGTTCGACGAGCTGCTGATCGCAGCGCACGATCACCTGCATCTCCCCGCTGGCGACGATCGTCAGCTCCTTGGCGCGCGCCATCGCCGCCGCGTCTTCCACCATCGGCTCGCAGATCGACGACCACGGCACGTCGTTCAAGCGTAGCGGCATCCATCCGCTCTCCAGCCGGTTGACGTCGAGGATGGTGCCGACGAGCGTCGTAATGCTGCGCGTCGAGTGGCGCAGGATCGGGATCATCCTGTCGAGCGACGTCGCATCCAGCTCGAGCATCTCGACCGCCGACGTGGCGGCGTGGATCCAGTTCTTGATGTCGTGCACGGTGAGGTCGAGGAGGTCGTTCCGCTGGCGCTCGCTCTCGTGGAGCTGCGCCGTGCGCTCGCCGACGATGCGTTCGAGGTCGCGCGCGTACTCCCGCAGGCGCGCGTGCGCCGCCCGCAGGAGATCGGTCTGCGTCACGATGCCGCGGAGCTGTCCCGTCCGCGACACCACCGGCAACCGGCGGATACCGTGACGACCGATCTCGGCGATGGCGTCGGCGACGCTGGCCTCGGGCTCGACGACGACGAGCGGGCGGTGCGTCGTCTCCCGGACCGTGCGCGCCGCCCAGCCGCTCGGGTCGTGCGCGCATTCGCGCACCACGTCGCGCTCGGATACGACCCCGACCGGCCGGTCGCCGTCCATGACGACCGCGCAGCTGATCGTGTGCGTCGCGAGCAGCCCGGCGACGTCGCCAAGCGACGCGTCGACCGACACGTGCCACACCTGCTCCGACATGTGCTCGGCGACGGACACGCCCCGAATATCGAACCGTGAGGCGCCGAACTTGAGCGCACGGCAGTTCGCATGGCGCACGTCGGGCGCGCCGTCGGTCACGCCGCGGTCCAGTCAGGAGCGCGCGGGCTCGGGCTTGAACCGCCGCCCGATGACCCCCGAGACGCGCCGCACGAGAGCGCGCGGTACGAGACCCGTGAGGCTCGTCGCCACCCGGTTGCCGGCGCCGGGCACGCACACGACGTCGCCGCGCCGCAATCCGTTGAGCGCGGCATCGACGACGGCCTCCGCCGACATCCAGAAGAAGGCCGGAATGTTCGCGACGTCGATGCCCGCGCGTTCCTGGAACTCGGTGCGCGTGAACCCCGGACAGAGTGCCTGCACGCGCACGCCGCTGCCGCGCAGCTCCTCGGAGAGCGCCTCCGTGAAGCTGTTCACCCACGCTTTGGTGGCGCTGTACGTCGCGTTGAAGGCCCCCGGCTGAAAGGCGCCGACCGAGGAAACGTTGACGATCGCGCCCGCGTGGCGCGCCAACATGCCGGGCAGCGTTGCGCGCGTGAGGCGCATGAGCGCGATCACGTTCAGGCGGATCTCCTCTTCCTCACGCGTCGGGTCGAGCTCGGCGAAGGCGCCGACGGTGCCGAAGCCGGCATTGTTGACGAGCAGGTCGAGGGGCGCGGCGGTGACCGCCGCGACCGTGGCGTCGACGCCGCGCGGGTCGCTCAGGTCGGCCACCAGCACGTCGACCTTGCCGCCGGGCGCGCGCAGACGCGTCGCCAGCTCCTCGAGTCGGCCGCGCGTGCGTGCAACGACGGTGAGGTCGTAGCCGTCGCGGGCGAGGCGCGCCGCGAAGGCGGCGCCGATCCCCGACGACCCCCCGGTGACGAGCGCGCGCGGACGCAGGGTCGATCTCTTCTCGGCTGCGGATGATTGTGCCTGCGTGTCCCTCCCGAACGTGGGCGGCTATCGCACGAGGACTCGTCCCTTTCAATGCGCGCCTGCGTGCGTGTGTGCGCGCGCGCTCCGCGCCCGCCTGCGCTCACACGCCGCGTGGATCGTCGCCCTCACCCTCGCGACGATCGGCCCGCTCCCCGACGTCGGCGCCGGCGACACCCTGGCGCACGTGCGCGCGGCGGGCGAGCTCCGCTGGGGCGCCGACGCCCAGGGCGGCGCACCCTACGTCTTCCAGGACCCGACAGATCCGAATCACCTGATCGGCTTCGAGGTCGACCTCGTCGACGCGCTTGCACACGAGCTCGGCGTCCGTGCCCGGCCCGTCCAGGGTCAGTGGGAGACGCTCCTCGAGCTCCTCGCGCGCGGCGACTTCGACGTCGCGCTGAACGGCATCGAGGTCGCGCCCGAGAAGGAGCGCGTCTGCCGCCTCTCGCGTCCCTACTACGCCGCCGCCGAGCGGCTCACCGTCCGGCGCGACGACGCGCACGCGCCGCGCACCCTCGCCGAGCTGCGTGACCGTCCGGTCGGAACCCTCCCCGGCTCGCTCGCCGAGCGCATCCTCGCCCGCGCCGATGCCGCCGTGCGGAGCTACGAAGGCGGGCAGAACGAGATCTACGCCGACCTCGCCCTCGGACGCACCGACGCCGTCCTCCTCGACGCGCCGATCACGCGCTACTACGCCGAGATCGACCCGAAGCTGCGCGTCGTCGACGGCGCCTTCGGCGAGGTGCGCTACGCGCTCGCCGTGCGGCGCGACGACGCCGCGCTCGCCGCCGCGATCGACGACGCCCTCGGCGCCCTCGCCCGCGCCGGGACGTTACGGCACATCTACGAGCGCTGGGGCCTGTGGAACGCGGAGACGGCGGCGCTCCTCGGCGACCCCGTGCCGGCGTCGCACGCCGTCGCCGAGGCGTTCGAGACCTGGCGCGCCGCCGTCGGGGCGCTGCCGCCGTTTCTCACCCGCGTGCGTGAATGGTACCCGCGCAGCCAGGCGCTGTTCGCGCGCGCCGCGCTCCTGACGCTCGCGCTCTCGTTCGTCGCCATGGGCCTCGCGATTCCCCTCGGCGTGTTGCTGGCGCTGGCGCGCACGTACGGTCCTACGCCGCTGCGCTGACTCGCGACCGGATACATCGAGTTCATGCGCGGCACGCCGCTCTTGGTGCAGCTCGTGATGCTCTACTTCGGCCTTCCCGAGCTCGGCGTGACGCTCGATCCGTTCGTCGCCGGCGCGCTCGCCCTCGGCCTCAACTACGCCGCGGCCGAGGCCGAGAACTACCGCGCCGGCCTCGAGAGCGTCCCCGCCGCGCAGCTCGAGGCCGCATGGGCGCTGCGGCTCTCGACGGCGCAGGCGTTGCGCTACGTCGTCGGCCCGCAGGCCCCGTGCGCGTCGCCATCCCGCCGGCGACGAACGACTTCATCGCGCTCCTCAAGGACAGCTCGTTGGTCTCGCTCGTCACGTTGACGGAGCTGACGAAGACCTACGTCAACCTCGCGAACGCGACGCGCGACCACCTCGGCCTCGGCCTCGTCGTCGCGCTGTGGTACCTCGCGATCGGGCTGCCGTTCGCGCGCCTCGCCCGCTACGCCGAGCGGCGCCTCGGCCGCCATCTGCGCACCACCTGATGCTGCGCGTCCGCGACCTCGAGCACACGTATCCCGGTGCCGCGATGTCGACGTTTCGCGCCGTCTCGTTCGACGTCGAGGCGGGCGCACTCGCGACCATCACCGGCGCCAGCGGTGCCGGGAAGACGACCTTGCTACGCTGCCTCGCCGGCCTCGAACCATTTCATCATGGGAGCGTCGAGCTGCCAGGCATGCGGGTCGTCGTCGACGCGCGGAACGGCCGCGGCGGCGGCGCACGCCTGCGCGGACACGTTGGGCTCGTGTTCCAGGCGCTCGAGCTGTTCCCGCATCTCACCGCGCTCGAGAACTGCGTCCTCGCACCGCTGCGTGTGCGCCGCGTCGCCCGCGTCGACGCCGAGCGGAGCGGACGTGATCTCCTCGCAACGCTCGGCCTCGCCGACAAGGCGGACGCGTTCCCGGCACACCTCTCCGGCGGGCAGCGCCAGCGCGTCGCGATCGCGCGCGCGCTCGCGATGGAGCCACGCGTCATCCTCTACGACGAGCCGACGAGCGCCCTCGATCCGTCGCTGCGGGGCGAGTTCGTCGAGACCCTGCGCCGGGTGCGCGCAACGGGCGTCGCGCAGGTCGTCGTGACTCACGACCCGACGCTCGCCGACGGCACCGCCGACGCATGCTTCACGCTCGCGAACAGCACGTTGATTGCCGCAACACAACTGTCCGCGCACTGACAGGCAAGCACCCCGTCCAACTCGACCGCGGCGACGCGGCCTACATGTACTTCTGAAACTCGAACTTCGCGATCTGGTTGCGGTGCACCTCGTCGGGGCCGTCGGCGAGGCGGAGCGTGCGGATGCCCGCCCACGCGCCGGCGAGCGGGAAGTCCTGACAGACGCCGGCGGCGCCGAAGGCCTGGATGGCGTCGTCGATGATCCGCAGCGCCATGTTCGGCGCCGCGACCTTGATCATCGCGATCTCGGCGCGCGCCGCCTTGTTGCCGACGGTGTCCATCATGTAGGCGGCCTTGAGCGTCAGCAGCCGGCACTGCTCGATCTCGATGCGTGCCTGCGCGACGCGCTGCTGCCAGACGTTGTGGCGCGCGATCTGCTTGCCGAACGCCTCGCGGCTCATGAGACGCTTGCACATCGCCTCGAGCGAGCGCTCGGCGATGCCGATCGTGCGCATGCAGTGGTGGATGCGCCCCGGTCCGAGCCGGCCTTGCGCGATCTCGAAGCCGCGTCCCTCACCGAGCAGAATGTTCGACGCCGGCACGCGCACGTTGTCGAAGCTCACCTCGGCGTGGCCGTGCGGCGCGTCGTCGTAGCCGAAGACGTTGAGCAGGCGCTCGACCTTCACTCCGGGCGCGTCCATCGGCACCAAGATCATCGACTGCTGGCGGTAGCGGTCGGGATTGTCGGGCGCCGACTTCCCCATGAAGATCATGACGCGACAGCGCGGGTCGCCGGCGCCCGACGTCCACCACTTGCGGCCGTTCAGCACGTAGGTGTCGCCGTCGCGGCGGATGCTCGCCTGGATGTTGGTCGCGTCCGACGACGCGACCGCCGGCTCGGTCATGGCGAACGCCGAGCGGATCTTGCCGTCGAGGAGCGGCGCCAGCCACTGCTTCTTGTGCTCGGCCGAGCCGTAGCGGACCAGCACCTCCATGTTACCGGTGTCGGGCGCCGAGCAGTTGAACACCTCGGAGCCCATCGGCGAGCGCCCCATGATCTCGGCGAGCGGCGCGTACTCGAGGTTGGTGAGGCCGGCGCCGTGCTCGCTCTCGGGGAGGAAAAGGTTCCAGAGCCCCTGGACACGCGCCTCGGCTTTCAGCTCCTCGACGATCTGCGTCGGCTGCCAGCGGTCGCCCGTCGCGATCTGACGGACGAACGTCGCCTCGTTCGGATGGACGTGCTCGTCCATGAACGCGTGCACGCGACGCTGCAGCTCCTTGACCTTGTCGCTGTAGTCGAAGTTCATCACGTCTCCTCTCGGGTGGCTCGTGACGCTAGCGCATGTCGGCGGCGAGATCGAGCACGAGGCGATGCAGGAACTCCACGCCCGTCCGCAGGCTCGCGACCGGGATGCGCTCGTCGACGCCGTGCGCGCGGCGCCCGTCCGCCTCCGTCGTCGTGATCGGACTGAGCCCGTAGGCGGCAACGCCGGCAGCGCGCAGAAAGCGCGAGTCGGTCGCCTCGCGTGACATGAAGGGAACGATCGGCACCTCCGGCCACATCGCGTCGAGCACACGCCGCAGTGCCGCCGGCCCCGGTCCATCGAGCGGCGACGGCTCGGCGTGTCCGAACTCGTCGGTCGCGCGCACCTCGAGGTGCGGGTCGGCGAGCACGTCCGCGAGCGTGCGCTGCACGTCGGCGACGGACTCGTCGGGCAGGATCCGGCAGTTGACGTTCGCCGTCGCCTCCGCCGGCAGCGCGTTCCGTCGCGTACCGCCGCCGAGCGTGGTCGCGACGCACGTGGTCCGCAACGACGCCGCGAGAATCGGATCGCGGTCGAGCACCGCGAGGGCGGCGCGCGGCGGCGCGCCCGGCGATGCGACGGCACGCATGGCGCGCGCCAGCGCCGGCTCCTCGACGGCGGCACGCGCGCCGAAGTAGGCGCGGGTCACCGGCTGCAGCCGCACCGGAAAGCGATGCCGACCGAGGCGGTCGAGACCGCCGGCGAGCTCGTAGATGGCGTTCGCGGCGAGCGGCACCGACGAGTGCCCGGTCGGCCCGCGCGCCGTCACCTCGAAATCTTGATACGTCTTCTCGGCGGTCTGCAGGCTCGCGAACTTCACCCGACCGCCGTCGTCGAGGACGAGACCGCCGCCCTCGTTCAACGCCAGCGCGGCGCGGATCGTCTGCGGGCGATTGGCGAGGAGCCAGCGGATGCCGGCGCCGCCCGACTCCTCGTCGCCGGTCCAGGCGAGGATCACGTCGCGCCGCAGCGGTGTCCCCTCACGCGCGAGGAGGAGCACGACCTCAAGCGCCACCGTCGCCATGCCGAGATCGTCGTCGACGCCGCGCCCGATCAGATAGCCGTCGCGCTCGGTCATCACGTGCGGATCCGTCGCCCACGTCTGGCCGGTGGCGCTGACGACGTCGGTATGCGCGAGCAGGAGGAGCGGCGGCTCGCGACCGTCGCCCGCGAGCCGCGCCACGAGGTTCTGCCGGCCGGGGGCGAAGTCCGTCACCTCGTAGGGGATTCCCGCCGCACGCAGGAGCGCGCCACCGAGCGCGACGGCACGCGCCTCGTTGCCGGGAGGATTCGAGGTGTCCGCCGCGATCAGCGCCGCGAGCAGCGCGCGCGTCTCGCCCGCGGCTTGGTCGTAATCGATCGCGCGCGCGCGTGACGGCTCGGCGGCGGGCGCGCCGCCCGCGCCCGATCGTGGCTGCGCGGCGCACGCGCAGAGGCCGACGAGCACGAGCGCGACGAGCTTCACGGCCGCGCACCTTACGGTGGCTCCGAGACCGACACAAACGATGACCTTCCTCCAGACCCGCCTGCGGCGTAGGATCGCGCCCTCGGAGGAGATGCCAATGCCGAAAGCGACGTGGAACGGCGCGGTGCTCGCGGAGAGCGATCGCTGCGAGGTGGTGGAAGGGAACCAATACTTCCCACCGGACGCGCTCGCGCGCCAATACTTCCGAGAGAGCGCGACCCACACCATCTGCCCGTGGAAAGGGACGGCGAGCTACTTCGACGTCGTCGTCGACGGCACGACGAACGCCGACGCCGCCTGGTACTATCCGGAGCCGAAGGAAGCGGCGCGGCAGATCACGGGTTACGTGGCGTTCTGGCGCGGCGTCCGCGTCGAGGGCTGACCCGAGCGCGCGTTCATTCCTCGCCCGGGGTGTCACCTCTTTGTCGCTTGCCCACTGAACCGCTGCGGAAATGCGCGGTGCGGGCGCTGGCATGTGGGTTGCTGCTCGCCTCCACATGGACGCTGACCCGGGACAGATCATCCGCTCGCTCCGGCTGGCGCTCGAGATGAACCAGGCGGAGTTTGCGCGCGCGGCGGGCTGGTCGCCGTCGACGATCTCGAGCTGGGAGCGCGGACGGGCGAAACCGAGCCGTCTCGCGTTCAAGACGATTCTCGCGTTCGCCGAGGAGCGCGGCGTCCACTACCGGCCGCGCGCCGCGACGACGGCCTTGGTCCCGCTGGCGCGACCGGCCGTGAGCGAGGGCGTCGTCGCGGTCACGCCGCCCGGAGCGCGCGCTGCGCTTCGTCCCCTCCTCTATCCCGATCGCTCGGAGTCCTCGCGGGCGGCACGTGGCGTCGAACCCGCGCCTCCTGAGCATGCTGTGCCGGACGTTGCCGCTCGCTGGACGAGCGCGCGCGGAGCCGAGTCGCGCCCACGCCTCACCGAGACGCCGCGCTGGCACGCGGAGGCGAACTTTCGGCTGACCCTCGGCGCGCGCCACGACCGATCGAGTACGCTCGCACGCCGACTGATCGAGGTCGCGATCGTCGCGCTCGGGTTCTGCGCCGCGATCGGACTACGCGAGCCGGTGCAGCGATTGTTGCACGGCGCGACGCCGCCGCGAGAGGCGTCGACCGTCGCTGCTCCGCCGACCGAGTCGGCGTCGATCGTCTCAGCTCCGTCGGCCGAGTCGGCGCTGATCGTCTCCGCTCCGTCGGCCGAGTCGGTGCCGGCGGCACCACGCACCACCGTCGCGACGGCATCGTCCGTGGCCGCGTCCGTCGCCGCAACGACGCATGAAGCGGCACCACGTGAAGAGCCGACGGCGGCGCGCCTCGAAAGCGTGATGGCGATCGGCGGCGCCGGCCGAGCGACGTTTCGGACCGCGAACGACGCGGTGACGGTGACCCCGGGCGAATGGCTCGGCGGTCAGCGTGTCGTCGCGATCGACAACAACGCCGTCACGCTCGTCGATCGCACCGGCGGGCGTCACCGCGTCCAGGTCGGCCAGCACACTCCGTTCGACTAGCCCGCTCAGAACATATTCCAACGATCGTTCTGCTGATTGGGAGTGCCGAGTTCGGTCTGCATCTGGTTCTGACGGCTATCCGCGGCGGACTTCTTCGCGTCCCGCGCCTCCGCTCCCTGCACGTCGTTCTGCTCGCGCCGTTTGGCTCTGTGCTCCTCGTTGCGTTTGCGCTGAGTCTCCGCTTGCACGAACGGGTCGCGGGAGCGGCCGTGCGCACCGACCGCGCTCGGCCCCGCCGTTCCGACCGCACTTGCCACCACCAAAACAACGCCTACTCGCTTCCAGAGCTTGATTGCCGGCATATCTCTCTTCTCCGATCGACTCTTTTGGGATACGCCGCCGCTCAGCGCGAGTCGACCCCCAATGCTAGACGCGTGTATTCGTCGCCCCGGGGGATCTTGCGACATCGAAGTCATTCTATACTATGTCGAGCCGCATGTTCGGTCGACCGCGGCGACGCGAGGTCGATCGGAACGGCGTCCCAAGACGCCTCCCAAAGACGAAGGAGGAAGATATGCGTAGAGGAATGCTGTGGGGGCTTTCTGCCCTCGCCATCGGCATGTGTCTGATGCGCGGTGTGCCCGCGCGCGCCGACGGTCCGGAGGTGGGCGTCGACGTCGGTGCGGCGATCCCGCTCGACAAATACCGCCACGTAGTCGACGGCGGCGTCGGCGGAACCTTCGGGTTCTGGAGCGGCTACCGCTTCGATCTCACCGACAATCTCGCGTTGTCGCTCATCGGCCAGCCACAGTTCACCTTCTTCCCCACCGACCCTGGTTGTTGCCGAGGCAAGAACGATCACGAAACGTCGAGCCTTTTCAGCATCACCGGCGGGCCGAAGTTCTCGTTGCTCACGGGCATCGTCGAAACCTACATCGGCGCGCAGGGCGGCTACTACCGCGACATGAGCGGTCCGATCAGTGACGACGGCGTCGGATTCAACAGCGGCGGCGGCGTCAATCTTGAGATCGCGGACAACACCCACCTCGGATTCTTCGGCCGCTACGACTACATGAACCTCGTCGCCGAGCCGCATTCCGACGTCGCCCGGCAGATGGTCCTCGCCGGCCTCACCCTCCAGCACGTCTTCGAGCCGCCACCGCCCCCGCCGCAGGTGGTCCAAGCGCCGCCTCCCCCGGCGCCTCCCGCGCCGCGCGTCACCCGCAAAATCGTGCTGCGCGGCGTGAACTTCGACTTCAACAAATCGAACATCCGCGCCGACGCGCGGCCGATCCTCGACGAGGCGATCCACGCCCTCCACGAGGAGCGTGAGGTCGATCTCTCGGTCGAGGGACACACCGACGCGATCGGCAGCGACGCCTACAACCAAGGCCTCTCGGAGCGCCGCGCCCATGCGGTCGCGGACTATCTCGCCGCGGGCGGCATCCGGCGAGGTCGCATGCGGATCGAGGGCGTCGGCGAGTCGAAGCCGGTCGCGACCAACGCCACCGAGGACGGCCGCGCGCAGAATCGCCGCGTCGAGCTGCACATCGTCGGGCAGTGATGCCGGCGGCGCCCGCACGGGCGCCGCGTGATGCCAACGGCCGCGGGGCACCGGTCGCTCCGGCGCTCCGCGGCCGTGTTCATTCAGGATGCCGTTCGCGCGTCAGAAGTCGTCCGGCGGCACGCAGAAGAAGCTCCCGGGGAGCGTGCGATTCACCAGCGCCAAGAGCTCCTCGGCGCGCGGCGCCGTGAAGCGCATGATGTCGTCGCTGACGCACTCCGCGCGGCGATAGGTGCAGATCGCGTAGTGCGGCACGGTGGCGATGTTCGACACTCCGAAGTCGACGCACGTCTCGTCGTCGATCAGCGCCTGGTAGTCGACGCCGGTATCGGCGGCGAGCTGATCGAACGGAATTGCTCCGCAGCTCTTCCCGATCGCCGGCTCGACCGTGCGCGCACTCTTCTCGACCGCCGCGAACGCCTGGTCGCAGGTCTTCTGCGCCTTCGCGAGACACGTGCCGTCATCGTGCGCCGCGAGCTGCACACACGTGAAGACGGCGCCGAGACAGCGCCCGACGCTCTTCAGCTTGGTGCCGACGAACGCCCCGCCCGCATTCGTCACGCCCTGCTGGCACTGCGCGACTTGCCGCCCGAGCTTGACGTCGTCCACCCCCTCCCCCGGGCCGCCCAGGTCGTCGAGACACGAGTCCGGGCCGAGATCCGCGTTGGTGAGGTCGAAGAGCTCACCGGAACGCGGGTGCTCGGCGAGATAGATCTGCTCGATCGCGCACTCGTGCTGCTGCACGATGCACTCGGCGACGCTCGCCGTGTCTCCGAGCGTCACCCCGAAATCGAGACAGTCGGGCGCGATCAGCTCGTAGCCGACGCCGTCGGCGCGCAGCAGATCCGCGGGGTCGAGCGCCGCGCAGCCCTTGGTGATGGCGTCGGTGAGCCGCTGCTCCTCGGCCGTGATGACGTCGGTCGCCTTCACGCAGCGGAGCGACGCTTTCTCCAGACAAGCATCGACCGGATCCACGTCGGCCTCGAAGTCGTGCGCGACGGTCTGGAGGCACTTGAAGACCGCGCCCGCGCACTTGTCGAGCTGCTTGAGCTTCTTTTGCGCGAACGGCGTGGTGGCGGCGATGAGCGCCGATTGGCAGTCGGTTGCGAGCTTCGGCTGGGCGAGAAACCGCTCGCCCGCCGCTGCGCTCCGCGGCACGACCACGCTCACGAACGTTGCGAGTATCCATGCGATCATCATAGTCACGCCTCCTCCATGGGGTGCCGCCCGGCGGGCGGTGCAATGCGCGGTCCACCCGCGCGACATTGCGGCGCCGGCATAAGTTCTCGCCCGAGCGGTATGCTCCGGTAGCTCAGGAGTGCCGCGAGCGCACGGATTTTGCTTCCCGCGTCGATCCACTGACGCACGGGACCGGTTTCCGTCGCGGTGCGCCTGCGAACCGACATGGAGAACCGCATGCCCGGCGGCGTCGCTTGACCGTTTCCGAACTCGTTTGACTAACGCCCAGGAACACCAACGGCGATCGGAGTGGTCGCCACCTCATCGGCAGAGGTCCCAGGGCACAAGGAGGTCGTTCGCAATGCGAGTTCACGCCACCACGTCTGTCATCGCGGTCGCACTGGTCGCGCTCAGCTTCGTCGCCGGCTGTGGCGATTCCACCAACACGGACATCACGCTCGGAGACGAACCGACGCCGACGCCCGCGACCGCCCGCACCGCGACGCCGGTTGTCGGGCGCACCGCGACCCCCGTCGCCACCGCGACGCCGGGTACCGTCGCGACGGCGACCACCGGCAGCAACCCGACGCCGACCGCGACCCCCGGCAGCAGCGTGGATGCCGACGTGCAGGCGGTCGTCTCCGACCTTCTCCCGTTCCTGACAACCGGTCCGACCCTCCTCTCGGGCGGAAGCGCCAGCGCGCTCACGGCGGGCTCGGCCGCGATCATCACATCGGTGGAGGCGCTGAAGAACGACCCCTGCCCGGACGGTGGCAGCCGCGTCGACGACGAGGGGCTTCCGGTTCGGACGATCACCCTCACAACGTGCAGAGTCTCCGATCCGCAGCTCGGCTCGTTCGAGTTCGACGGCACCATCACGATCACGATCAGCCTCCAGGGCTGCAGCATCGACTTCGACTTCACCTCGAAGGATCTACTCAACAACGATCACACCGTCCACTTCTCGGGATCCCTCACCGGCCCGCCGCAGCTGTCTGGTTTCGTCCTCGACGGGCAGGTGGTGGTCGCGACCCTGAAGGCAATTTTACACTGAATCTCCACAGCATCACGATCAATTCCAACCACAAGCTGGTGTCGGGATCGGGAACCGCGAGCGACGATGATGACAACTCTACCATCGATACGATCGCGATGACCGTCGCCCAGGGCGGAGCGACGGCCGACTTCACCGTGACGTTCGACGACACCTCGGTCCACACCTACACCCTCGATCTATCGAGCGGGCAACTCACGCAAACGAGCTGAGGGCCTCGCGGTGGACGCGCACGCGGCGCGTCCACCGCCATCGCTTCACCCGGCGGCGAGCCGCCCGCGACCGCCGAGCCGTGGCCGACCGGCGAGCACGCGCCGGCCGGCGCGCGTGCCGACGCCGCGCATGAAGACGTCGACGACGGTCGCGACGAGACGCTCGAGACCGTCTTCACGGGTCCGATAGCGGTTCACGCCGCGCATCATCCCGAGGAGCATCTCGGCGGCGATCCGGCAGTCGATCGCGCGCACGTGACCGGCGGCCGTCGCCTGCTCGAGCGCCTCCTGGACGAGAGACGAGAGCTGGGCTCGTTGCCGCAACCATTCGCGCGCGTCACCGTCGGACTTGGACTCGTGGCCGTGGATGAGCGCGAAGAAGAATCGCCGGTCCCAGAAGAACGCCAGCGTGCCGCGCACGATGCGCTCGACCTGTCGCGCCGGCGCGTCGCCGGCCGCGAGCGCCGTCTCGAGCTCGGCCCGGAGGCGCGCGATGCCGTCGAACATGATCGCCAGGTAGAGCTCGCGCTTGCTGCGAAAGTGGCGGTAGAGCGTCCCCTTGCCGACACCGCACGCCGCCGCGACCTCGTCCATCTGCACTTCGTGGTATTGGCGGCGCGTGAAGATGGCCTCGGCGGCCTGGAGGATGGTCTCGCGCAGGCGAGGGATCGGCGGGCGTCCGCGCCGCCGCGGCAGGCGTCGCGCCTGGATGGCGGGGCGCGGCGTCATGCGCGCGACCCCGCGGCCGCCGCGACCGGTCCGCGCAGTCGTCGCCGGACGTGCACGCACCACAGCCGGAAGCGGTCGAGGTACAGGTAGACGACGGGGGTGGTGTAGAGCGTGAGCAGCTGGCTCACCAGCAGGCCGCCGACGATGGTGATCCCGAGCGGCTGGCGCAGCTCGGCTCCCGTTCCGCCGCCGAGCGCCAGCGGCAATCCCGCGAGCAGCGCCGCCATCGTCGTCATCATGATCGGCCGAAACCGCAGGAGACACGCCTCGTAGATCGCCGCCTCCGGCGTCTTCCCCTCGCCCCGCTCCGCCTCGAGCGCGAAGTCGATCATCATGATCGCGTTCTTCTTCACGATCCCGATCAGCAAGATGATCCCGATCAGCGCGATCACGCTCAGATCCGTCCGACAGAGCAGCAATGCCACCAGCGCCCCCACTCCCGCCGACGGCAGCGTCGACAAGATCGTGAGCGGATGGATGTAGCTCTCGTAGAGCACGCCGAGCACGATGTAGACGGTCACCAGCGCCGCCGCGATCAACCACGGCTCGTTTGCCAGCGACGCCTGAAACGCCTGCGCCGTCCCCTGAAAGCTCGCGCGGATGCTCGCCGGCAACTCGATCTCCCGCGCTGCCGCCGTGATCGCCGTGACGGCCTCGCCGAGGGCCACCCCCGGCGCCAGATCGAACGACAACGTCACCGCCGGGAACTGCCCCTGGTGATTCACCGCCAACGCCGTCGTCGCCGACGCCACGTGCGTGAAGGAGCCGAGCGGTACCGGCGTGCCATTCGCCGGTCGGACGTACACGTCGCGCAGCGCCGCGGGACTCTGCCCGTACTGCGGCGCCACCTCCATTACGACGTGGTACTGATTGAGCTGGGTGTACATGGTCGACACCTGCCGCTGCCCGAAGGCGTCATAGAGCGCGTCGTCGATCTGCTGTGGCGTGATCCCGAGCCGCGCCGCCGTGTCGCGGTCGATCACCACCGACGCCTCGAGACCGCCGTTTTGCGCGTCGCTCGCGACGTCGCGCAACTCCGGCAGCGCGCGCAGCCGGTCGACGAGGCGCGCCGACCACGCGTGCAGCTCGTCCGCGTTCGGCGACTCGAGTGTGTACTGGTACTGCGTACGGCTGACGCGGTCCTCGACCGTCAGGTCCTGGACGGGCTGCATGAACAGCGTGATGCTGTCGACGCTGGTGAGCCGCGACTGCAAGCGCCGGATGACGTCGGTCGCGCTCACCTGTCGCGCCGCGAGCGGCTGCAGATTGATCTGGATGCGGCCGCTGTTCATCGTCGTGTTGGTGCCGTCGATGCCGATGAACGACGACAGACTCTCCACCGCGGGATCCTCGAGGATCACTCCCGCCAGCGCCTGCTGACGCGTCGCCATGGCCGCGAACGAGACCGTCTGCGGCGCCTCCGAGATGCCGAGGATGACGCCGGTATCCTGCACCGGGAAGAAGCCCTTCGGCACCACGACGTAGAGAACCAGGGTCGCGATCAAGGTGGCGATCGCGACCACGAGCGTCGCCGTCTGGTGTCGCAGCACGACCCGCAGCGAGCGCGCATAGCGCGCGATCACCGCGGCGAAGAAGCGCTCCGAGGCACGGTAGAGCCGGCCCTGCGCCGCCGCCGGCGTATGCTGCAGGAGGCGCGCGCACATCATCGGGGTGAGCGTCAGCGACACCACGGCCGAGATCAAGATGGTGACGCTGAGCGTGACCGCGAACTCGCGGAAGAGCCGCCCGACGATGTCGCCCATGAAGAGAAGTGGGATCAGCACCGCGATCAGTGATACGGTGAGCGACACGATCGTGAAGCCGATCTGCTCCGATCCCTTGAGGGCGGCGCGTAGCGGCGTCTCGCCCGCCTCGATGTAGCGCGCGATGTTCTCGATCATGACGATCGCATCGTCGACGACGAAGCCCGTCGAGATGGTGAGCGCCATGAGCGAGAGGTTGTCGAGGCTGTACCCGAGCAGGTACATCACGCCGAAGGTGCCGACGAGCGACAGCGGCACCGCGACACTCGGGATGATCGTCGCCGCGAAGGTGCGGAGAAAGAGGAAGATCACCAGCACCACCAGCGCGACGGTGAGCATGAGCTCGAACTGCACGTCTTTGACCGAGGCGCGGATGGTCGTCGTGCGGTCGGTGAGGATCGAGACCTGGACGGCGGCGGGCAGCGCGCTCGTGAGCTGCGGCAGGAGGCGATGGATGCGGTCGACGACGCCGATGATGTTCGCGCCCGGCTGCCGCTGTACGTTGAGGATGACGGCCGGGGTGTCGTTCGCCCACGCTGCCTGCTTCACGTTTTCGACGTCGTCGATCACCTCGGCGACGTCGTCGACGCGCACCGGCGCGTCGTTCCGGTAGCCGACGACGACGGGACGGTAGTCGGCGCTCGTGAGCAGCTGATCGTTGGCCCCGATCGTGTACACGTGGTGCGCGCCATCGAAGTTTCCCTTGGCTTGGTTGACGCTCGCCTGCGCCACCGCCGCGCGCAGGTCCTCGAGGCCGAGGCCGTAGCCCGCGAGCGCCGTCGGGTTGGCGCGGATGCGGACCGCGGGCTTCTGCCCACCACTGATGCTGACCAGCCCGACGCCGGGGAGCTGCGAGATCTTCTGTGCCAGCCGCGTGTCGGCGAGGTCCTGGACCTTCCAGAGCGGCAACGTCGCCGAGGTGAGCGCCAACGTCAGCACTGGAGCGTCGGCGGGATTGGTCTTGCTGTAGATCGGCGGGTTGGGAAGATCGCGCGGCAGGTAGGTGGAGCCGGCGTTGATCGCCGCCTGCACCTCCTGCTCGGCGACGTCGATGTCGAGGTCGAGCGCGAACTGGAGCGTGATCACCGAGCTGCCGAAGGAGCTCGTCGACATCATCTGGTTCAGGCCGGGGACCTGCCCGAACTGTCGCTCGAGCGGCGCCGTCACCGAGGAGGCCATCACGTCGGGGCTCGCCCCGGGGTAGAAGGTCAGCACCTCGATCGTCGGGTAGTCGACCTGCGGCAACGCCGACACCGGCAGTTGGCGATAGGCGATGGCGCCGGCGAGGAGGATCGCCGCCATCAGCAGCGAGGTCGCGACCGGCCGCAGGATGAACGTGCGCGAGGGATTCATGCGCGCGGCGCGCCGGGCGACGGCGCGCCGCCCGGCATCGTGACGTTCACCGCGCTGCCCGCACGCAGCTTGTCGACGCCGTCGACGACGACCGTCTCGCCGGCCGCGATGCCGCTGTCGATCGCGGCGTCGGCGCCCACCGTCGGCCCGACGGTCACCGGACGCACCTCGACGGTGCGGTCCGCCCGCACCGCGTAGACGAAGGTGCCCTGCGGGCCGCGCTGGATCGCCGCCGTCGGCACGATGATCGCTTCTTTGCGGACGTCGAGAAGCAGGCGCACGTTCACGAACTGCTTCGGGAAGAGTACGTCGTCGTCGTTCGAGAACTCGGCTTTCAAGCGCGTCGTGCCGGTGTTCCGATCGATCTGATTGTCGACGGTGAGCAGCGCGCCGGTCGCGATCTGCATCGTGCCGGCGCGGTCGTACGCCTCGACCGGGAGGCGCGCGCCGCCGCGCAGCTTCGCGAGCACGGCGGGCAGGTCGTCCTCCGGCAGCGTGAACACGACGGCGATCGGTTGCACTTGCGTGATGACGACCAGCCCGGTGTCGTCCGTGGCATGGACGATGTTGCCGACGTCGACGAGCCGCAGGCCGACGTGACCGCTGATCGGCGCGGTGATGCGGCAATACGTGAGCTGCAGCCTGGCATTGTCGATCAGGCCCTGGTCGAGCTTGATCGCACCCTCGAACTGCCCGGCCGCGGCGAGCCTGTCGTCGTAGTCCTGCTTGGCGACGATCCCCTGCGCGAGGAGGTCGTGAAACCGCGCCAGCGTGGCGCGGGCGTCCCGCAGCTGCGCGAGATCGCGCGCCATCTGCCCTTCCGCCTGCGTCAGCTGCACCGCGAACGGACGCGGATCGATTTCGGCGAGCAGGTCGCCTTCGTGCACGAACTGCCCTTCCCGAAACGCGACGTTGACGAGCCGGCCATCGACGCGGCTCTTCACCGTGACGGTGTTGAACGCCGTCACCGAGCCGAGTCCGGTCAGGTAGACCGGCACGTCACCCTGCCGCGCCGGCGCGCCGACGACGGGGACGCTCGCCGCCGCCGTCGTCACCGCCGCGGCGGGACCGGCATCGGGCCTACGCGCGCCGAGCGACCAATAGCCGCCGGTCGCGACGACCGCGAGCACGGCGAGGCCCAGCCACCAGCGGCGCGCCCGTGGCGCGTCCGGCGCCGCGGCGGCGACGGACGGGGGAATCAAGGGGGGCGGGGTTGGCATCATCGCGACGTCGCATTAACGGACTGATCGGTCATTAAATGGACGGCACCCGCGCCAAGTCAAGGCGGGTCGTCGCTCGCCTTGGGAGCTTGCTCCACCCCGCGCCCCGCAGCATGATGCGATCCTGATGACCCTCCGCATCCTCGGTATTGCGGGCAGCCTGCGCGCCGCCTCGTTCAATCGCGCTCTCCTGCACGCCGCGATCGAGGTCGCTCCGGAAGGTGTCGCGATCGACATCTTCGACGGCCTCGGCGCGATCCCTCCCTACAACGCCGACGTCGAGGCGCAAGGCGACCCCGCGGCCGTCGTCGCGCTGAAGACGGCGATCGGCGACGCCGACGCGCTGCTGATCGCGACGCCCGAGTACAACTATGGCGTTCCCGGCGTGCTGAAGAACGCGATCGACTGGGCGTCGCGGCCGCCGGGCAAGTGCGTCCTGAACGGCAAGCCCGCGGCGCTCATGGGCGCGACGCCGGGCGGGACGGGCACCGCACGCGCCCAGCTCGCGCTTCGCCAGAGCTTCGTCTTCACCGATACGTGCGCGCTCCTCCGCCCGGAGGTCCTGATCGCGCGCGCCCACGAGAAGATCGATGCCGCGGGGCGTGTCACCGACGCGACGACGCGCGAGCTCATCCGGCGGCTCCTCGACGCGCTCGTCGATTGGACCCGCCGCGTCGGCGCCCCGCGCCCGCCCGCGTGACGCCGCCATGACCGATCGCACACGCGCGCGGACGCTCGCCCGGCAGTCGCTCGACGCCGGTGACGCGGTCGGGTGGTTCGAACGGCTCTACTCCGAGGCGGCGCGCGGCGAGGCGCTCGTACCCTGGGCCGACCTGGCGCCGAATCCCCGCGTCGTCGCATGGCTCGATCGCGCCCGTCCGACGCGCGGTCGCGTGCTCGACGTCGGCTGCGGGCTCGGCGACACCGCCGAGGAGCTGGCGCGCCGCGGCCTCACGGTCGTCGCCGTCGACGTCTCGCCGACCGCGGTCGCGCAGGCGCGGGCGCGCTTTCCGTCGAGCCGCGTCGACTATCGCGTGCTCGATCTCCTGCGGCTCCCCGTGGAGCTCGCCGGCGCCTTCGATCTCGTCGTCGAGTGCTACACCCTGCAGGTGCTGCCGCCGGACGCGCGCGCCGATGACGGCGCGGCGCTGCGCCGCGCCGTCACACCGGGCGGCACGCTTCTCGTCGTCGCGCGCGCCCGCGAGTCGAACGAGCCGGAAGGACAGATGCCCTGGCCGCTCACGCGCAGCGAGATCGAGGCGATCGCGGACGACACTCTCCGCCTCGCCACCTGCGACGACTTCGTCGATCGCGAGCAGCCGCCGGTGCGGCGCTTCCGCGCGACGTTCCGCCGCGACGCCCGGTCGTGACGTCGGCCGTCGGGGAGGATGGATGGCTGCGGTCCTGATCGGTTGCGGCGGATTCCTGCTCGCCGTCCTGTGGATGGATCTGCTGTTCGACGTACAGGTGCGCCGCCTGGCGGGTGCGGATGCCGCCGCGTCGACCGCGGCCCTGGCGTCGATCGTGGCGTACTATCGGCGGGCGACGATCGAAGCGTTTCCGATGAATCGCCTGATCGGCGCCGTCATGCTGGTGCAGCTCTTCGGCATCGCGCACGAGCTGCTGACGCGGACGGTCGCCGGCGCGCGTGCGCTTGCGGTCCTCGTCCTCGGGGTCGCACCGATCGCGCTCGCATTCGCGCGCATCGTCCCGGACGCGATGCGCCTCGGCGCCGCCACCGACGCAGCCGCGGTCCAGGCGGACCTCGCTCGCCGCATCTACCACGCCCACCTCGTCTGCGCGGTCGCGATCGCGGCGTTCACCGCGATCCAGATTCAGCTCGCGCGTTGAGCGCACGCGTCAGCGCGCAGGCAAACGTTGCTCGGCCTCCGCAAGCGCCGCACGGGCGCGCTCGAAGGTGGGATCGCGGCGGAGCAGATCGCGCCACTCGATCGTCGCCTGCGCGGGACGACCCGCCGACCACTGTGCCACGCCGAGCGTGAAGCGCGTCTGCGAGACGTCCGGGTCGATCGCGAGCGCGCGCGCGTACGCCTCGGCCGCTTCGTCAGCGGCACCGATCGTCATCAGGAAATCGCCGTAGGCGGTGTCGCGCCGGAGCGCGGCGACGGGCACGCTGAGCGCGCGCCAGAGGCCGCTCGTCGGCGGTGACGGACTGTTGCGAGCGTGGCGCGCCGCGAACTCCCGCTCCGCCCGCTCGCGCACCGCGCGGTGGGCGTCGTCGGTCGGGAGATACAGCGATGCCGTCTCGTCGTAGTAGACGAGCTCCCACCCGTGCCCCGCGAGCAGGTAGCGCACCAGCGGAAAGCGATTCGACCACACGTGATAGAGGAGCGCGTAGTCGGGTGCATAGCGCGTCACGACAGTCGGCCAGGTTCTCGGATCGTCGAGGGCGGCGAAGTAGAATCGGAAGAACTCCTCCGGGTACACCTCGAGCCGTCCGTCGACGAAGACACGCTCCGCGGGGAAGCGGCGCCACGCGAGGTAGCCGCCGGTCGCGAGGCAGTTGAACGGACGGCCGCCGATCCCGACGTCGCGCGCGAACTCCTCCGCCGCGATCGGGAAGTGGAGCGACGACACCCCGAGGCCGAACTCGCGTTCGATGTCGAGAGAGCGCGAGAACCGATTGGTGACGACGCTCGCGACGAGGAGCGCGAGCACGACGATGACACCGCCGGTCGCCACGGGCGCGAGCGCCGCCGCGAGACGGCCGGATGCCGCCGGCGCGCGCGCGCGCGCGTCGCGCCGCTTTTCGCCGCGCGCCGTGGGCGACGGGTCCGCCGAGCGGGTGCAGAGCGGGCCGAGGTTGGCGGCGATCGCGGGCACGGCGACCCAGGCGAAGAGCGCCACGTTGCGGAGGGCCTGCGTCGACAGCGCCGCCAGCAGCGCGGTGACGAAGAGACGGCCGAGGTGCCAGCGCCTGATGCTCACGATGAACGACACCGCCACGAAGATGATCGTCGCCACCCACGTGTACGCGAGCGGTACGCCGTATCCCGATTGGAACGGCGGCCGGAACTCGCCGATCCGTGCCGAGAGGAGCGAGCTGCCGGTCACTCTCGGCAAGAGCTCGAGCGGAAAGAGCACGCCGCGTAGGCCGTAGGGATTGAGGAAGCAGGCGGCGGTCGCCAGCACCAGGACCAGCGTCAGCCGGCGCCATTCGCCCGGGCTCGCGCCGCTCGCCGCGCGCCACCCCCGCGGCAGGGGGAGGAACGCGAGCGTCGCGCCCGCCCAGTAGCATCCGATCACGACCAGGCCGACGGCGAAGATTCCTTGCGAGTTCGTCCACACGACCTGTAGCGGGACGAGCCAGTAGAGCGCGCGACCGTTGCGTGGAAAACCGTCGAGGAGCCACAGATACGTCGCGAGGAGCACGAACGACAGCAGCTCGGGCCGCGGCACGAACCGCGGACTGGCGACGACGAGCGCGATCGCGATCAGTAGCGCGACGAGCACGTCGGGCGCGAACCGTCGCGCCGACGCATGGAGAATCGTCACGGTCGCGAGCACCAGGACGACGGCGAGAATGATGCAGCCGTCGGCGCCGCCGAGCGCGTACGCGGCGTAGAGCACGAGCTGAAACACCCAGTGCAAGTCGATCCACGGGTGGTCCGGCGTCGTGTACGCGAAGGTGTTGCTGACCGGCCAGCGCCAGGTCGTCATCATCAAGCGGCCGGCCGCGAGGTGGTACCAGACGTCGTAGTCGTCGATCGGCCGCAGCGTGAAGACGATCCCGAGGAGGGCCGTGAGCCCGACCGCGACCTGCGACCAACGCCGACCGAGTGGAGACGTCCGCGGCATGGCCCGCGATCAGCGTAGAACGCGATAGCCGCCGAACACCGCAACCCAGAGGACGGCGACGATCAGCGCGTACTTGAGGGCATAGTACACCTGCCGATTCGCCTTCTTGAAGCGCTTCAGCGGTGCCCGCGTCCGATAGACATGCTCGAAGACGCGATTCGCGAGACCGACTTCCTCGCCATCGACGTTCTTCGACGCGGTGAGGCCGACGATGTGGCGGATCACGAAGCCGTTGAGGGCGCGCATGACGGCGGTACGCAACGGCCGTTCGACGTCGCAGAAGAGGATGATGCGCGTCTGATCGGTGCGGTTCTCGAAGCGATGCACGTAGGTCTCGTCGAAGACCAGGTCCTGACCGTCTCGCCAGGAGTAGGATTGACCGTCGACGAAAATCCGGCACTCGTCGCGGTTGGGCGTGATCAATCCGAGATGGTAGCGGATCGAACCCGCGAACGGATCGCGGTGCTCGCCGACCGCGGCCTGCGGTCCGAGGAGCGCGAACATCGCCCCGTGGACGGTCGGAATCGACTCCACGAGCGCGACCGTCCGCGGGCAGAGCGCCCGCGCCGAGGGCAGCGGCGCGCCGTACCACTTCAGGTAGAACCGCTTCCATCCCTTGCGAAAGAAGGTATTGAACCCGAGGTCGTCGTGGCGCTCGGAGGCGCGGATGTGACCCGCCTCGCAGAGACGCAGCGCCTCCTCGCGGATCGTCCGCCAGTTGGCACGCAACGACGCGACCTCGGGGAACCGCTCGACGTCGAGCATCGGCGTCGTCGGGACGCGCGAGAAGAGGTAGACGAGCACGTTGTAAGGCGCGAGGAACGTCGAGTGATCGGTGAGCTGGCGTCGGAAACTCAGGCGTACCCGACCGCGGTAGTGCACGTAGAGCGCGGACGCGAGGAAGCCCGCAAAGAGGACGAGCCGCGTGAGGGCGAGGGCGCTCATCCGACGCGCACGGTCGTCTGTCGTTCCATGACGCGCCATCTCTGACGATGCGCGGCGTTTTTGGCAAGTCCCGTCGCGCGGACGCGGGCAGGCGCGCACGGCTCTCCCGTCCTGGTTGCATTTCGACGACCGACTGATCCACAATCCGCGCCTGCGCCCCTGAAGGCGCGATCGTCACGCACGGAGGACCCCATGGCCCAGACAGCGCAGCTTCGGCAGTTCGACGTCGTCGAGAACGAGGCGCAGCGGGTGTTCGCGGCGCAGCGCGCGGCATACCTGCGCGAGCCCTACCCCAGCATCGAGGAGCGCACCCAGAACCTCACCAAGCTCGAGCGCATCCTCGTCGACAACGTCGACGCGATCGCCGAGGCGATCAACGCCGACTTCGGCTGCCGGTGCGCGGAAGAGTCCAAGCTCCTCGAGATCTTCACCTCCGTCGACGGCATCCGGCACACACGGCGGAAGCTCCGCGCGTGGATGAAGCCGCAGCGTCGGCACGTCTCGATGCTGTTCGCGACCGGATCGAACCGCGTCATCCCGCAGCCGAAGGGCGTCGTCGGCATCGTCTCGCCGTGGAACTACCCGCTCTTCCTCACCGTCAGCCCACTCACCAGCGCGCTCGCCGCGGGCAACCGTTGCATGATCAAGATGGCGACCAACTCGAGCACGCTCTGCCGGCTGCTCGCCGAGAAGTTCACGGAGCAGTTTCCCGAGGAAACCGTCACGATCCTTCCCGGCGTTCGCGCCCAGGACTTCTCCACCCTCCCCTTCGACCACATCATCTTCACCGGCTCGGCCGACGCCGGCCGCACCGTGATGCGCTCGGCGTCCGAGAACCTCACCCCGGTGACGCTCGAGCTCGGCGGCAAGTCGCCGACGATCGTCTGCGACGACTTCGACGTCGACGCCGCGGCCGCGCGTATCCTCTACGGCAAGTTCGTCAACGCCGGCCAGACCTGTCTCGCACCCGACTACGTCTTCGTACCCGAGGCCAAGCGCGAGCAGTTCGTCGCCGCGGCGCGCCGCATCCTCACCGAGCGTTACCCCGATCCGAACGCCGGCGGCTACACGTCGATCATCGACGAGAAGTCGTACCGCCGGCTGCGCGCGACGCTCGAGGACGCGGAAAAGAAGGGCGCGCAAGTCGTGTCGCTCGTCCCCGGCGCGACCTTCAACGACGCAATGCGGAAGATCCCGCAGCACATCGTCCTCGACCCGACCGACGACATGACGATCATGCGCGAGGAGATCTTCGGGCCGCTCCTCCCGGTGAAGACCTTCCGCCACATCGACGAGGTCATCACCTACGTGAACAGCAAAGACCGCCCGCTCGGCCTGTACTTCTTCACCAACGACAAGGAGCTCGAGCGCACGCTCCTCTACCGCACGATCTCCGGCGGCGTGACGATCAACAACTGCGTCTTCCACGTGGCGCAGCACGACCTGCCCTTCGGCGGCGTCGGCGCGAGCGGCATGGGCCACTACCACGGGCACGAGGGCTTCGTGGAATTCAGCAAGATGCGGCCGGTGTTCACCAACCCGAAGTTCTCGGCGATGCACCTCTTCTATCCGCCGTACACCAAGCTGCACTCGCGGCTCTTCGCCTTGCTGCTGAAGTTCAAGCGCTAGCGACGTCGCGCCACGGGAGCGTGAGCGCCGCGGGTCACACGTCGCCGAGGAGGCGGCCGATCTCGCGCACGGCGACCACGAGTTCCCATGCAACGTAGCCGCACACGGCGACGACGGCGATGGACGCGAGCCACTTGCCCTTCCGATCGAGGTGCGGCGTCCGCCACACGAGCGGCAACGCGAACGGTCCGAGCATCGTGAGCGCGAGCAGCACGATCCACAGCGGCCGGTAGTACCAGGCGATGAACGCGCCCTGCCCTTGCCCGCATCGCCGGCAGTAACGATCGTCGGCGTCGATGGCGAGGCCGCAGCTCCAACAGTGTCCGGGTGACGGAACGACACCCGCGGGCGTCGCCATGCGACGGCCCTCGTCAGCGACGTCGGACATCGACAGCGAGTCTCTCACGAAACCGCGACGACGGGGATGGGGCCGACATCTCAGTCCGCGGTCGCCTCGGAATACACCGGCCGCGTCGCCGCCGAATACGGCCACGGCTCCGCGTCCGTCACGGCGATCAGCGCGCGCACGAAGGCGTCCTGGCGCGCGCGCGCGTCTGGCACGGGAACCCCGTGGTGCAGGACCGCGAAGCGCACGACCCCGAAGCGCCGGGTGCGGAGCGCGCCGGCGAGGGCGGAGGCACCGACCGAGCCGAAGGTGCCGGTCTTGCCGACGACGATCCCGGGACGTTCGGTCACCCGATCCTCGAGTGTCCCGTGATCGATGCCCGACACCGGGAGCGCCGCGGTGAGGTCGTTGCCGTGACGCGCGAGCTCGTCCATGAGCGCGCCGAGGAGCGCGACCGCAGCGCGTGGGCTCATCCTGTTGGTCTCGCCCGCGCCGGCGCCGTTGTCGATCACGATCTCGTCCCGCATCGCTTCGGGTACGTGCGCGCGGGCGTTCTCTTGAACGGCGGCCGCACCGCCGACCGCGTCGGCCGCAAAGTGGAAGACGTTGTTCGAGTAGCAGTTGAGCGCCTTGACGACGTGGAGGAGCGGCGGCGAGTGGAGCGCGGCGAGCGCTCGCCCGGGGCCCGACTTCGATCGCCGGCCGAGAAAGACGAGCGCGGTCTCGCGCAAACCCTCCGACGTCCCGTCGAGGTCGGTGACCAGCGCGCGCGCCTCGCCCCCGGCCTTGCCTGCGAGCACGGCGCCGAATCGCCGCCCACCCGGGTCCGGCTGCCAGTCGAACAGCAGCGGCCCGCGCACGACGAGTCGCCCCTCGACGACCCGCAGCCCGCGCGTGTGTAGCCGTCGGAGCAGCAGCAACGCGCTCTCGTCGACCAGGAACGGGTCGCCTCCGCCCTCGACGACGAGGTCTCCCGCGAGACGTCCCGCGCGTAGCGGACCGGCGCCGCGCAGGCGCGTCTCGAAGCGATGCGTCGGACCGAGACGCGCGAGCAACGCGAGCGACGTCGCGATCTTGGTGACCGATGCGGGATGCACGGCGTGATCGGCGGCTTGCGCGACGAGGATCGTACCGTCGCCGGCGACGGCATACACCCCCTGTCCCTCGCCGACGGTCGATCGCGCCAGCCCTTGCAGTGCCGGCTCGGCAGCGGCGAGGGTCGCGTACAGCACGAGAGCGAGCGCTCCCATCGTCCTCGTCGCGGGCGACTCGGGTGGCATGGCGAGCATTGTGCGGACGACTGCCCGGCCGTCAACGAGCGGCCAAACCGTCGCGCCATCCGTCGCGTTCTTCCGCATCATTCCTAGTTGACCGCGCGATCGCGATGTCTCACAGTTCGGCAGCAGACGATCCGTTCCATCTCATGAGGTACCGCATGCGAAGGACGACGCGCGCACCGATGAACCCCGAGCCTTCCAACCTGACGCGCGCACGCTGCAGTGCGCTGCTCGCGGCGCTGCTGATCGTGGCGCCGGTCGCTCCGTCCGCGCACGCCGCGCCGCGTGGCAAGCGCCACCCGCGCGACGTCGCCCTCGGTCTCAGCGTGCAACCGGGGCCGCAATGTCACCTCGGTCGTCACACGCTGACGTATCACGGCGGCGACCTCGTCCAGAACGTCGCCGTGTTCATCCTGTTTTGGGGTCCCGAGTGGCAAACCGATGCCGAGCATCAGGCGGCCGCCGCCTCCCTGCGCACGATGTACCACCAACTCGGCGGCAGTGAGTACGGCTGCTCGTGGCAGGAATTCGCGTTGCCGGGCAGTCCGATCGGCGGCGGATCGTATGCCGGCGACGAGATCATCCCGACGCCGCCCGTCTCCCCGGGCCAGCAGCTCGACGACGCCGACATCCAGGCGCGGATCCTGACGGAGGTACAGGCCCACCGCGCGCCGGACGCGACCGACGACACGTTCTATGTCGTCGTGCCGCCCAAAGGCGTGCCGGTGATCGCCGGTGGCGAGACGGGCTGCGGCGGGACGAACTTCACCTTCTGCGGCTATCACGACAGCTTCGCGAGCGGCGGGAAGCGCCTCCGCTACACGGTCCTGCCGTACCCGTGCAGCTCGGGCGGCGCGACTTGCTTCGTCGATTTCCAAGAGAGTGTCGTACCCTCCTTCCAGGCCGTCGGCTCGCACGAGCTCTCGGAGACGGTGACCGATCCCGATCAGCCCCCGGTCGGTGGGAGCGGCTGGTTCGACGACCACAGCGGCGACGAGGACGCCGACATTTGTGCGAGCGACACTTGCCTCGTCGACCTCCCCGTGGGCGTGGACGCGTTCACCGTCAACTCGCTGTGGTCGAACCTCGGCGGCGACTGTGTCGCCAGCGCTCCCTGCGCGGTGCCACCGGCCGCGTGCACCGATCCCGCGCCGGGCGCCTGCGTCACCAACACCCGCAGTCCGCAGGCCTGCGACCTCGAGTGGCACGTCGAGCCGAACCTCACCCGCGACCGCAATGGCTTCGCCGGCGGGGTGGTCTCTTGCGCCGACGGCCAGCCGTTCTGCGACGTCGATGCCACGGCGGACGGCCGGTGCACGTTCCACGTCGCGGTCTGCCTGAATAGCACCGACCCGCGCTTCGCCTGCACCGCGAGCGCCGTCGATTCCGTGCAGCTGCGCGGCAAGCTCGCCCGCAGCTCGGACCCGACCGATAACGCGAATGCCGCCGCGCTCCTCCCGGCGCTCGAGAATGCCGACCCCGGCAGCGCCGGCGCCGCGACGGGGAGCGTCGTCACGTACACCCCGGCCGCCGCCACCAGCGACGCGTGCAGCAGCTATGTCGACGTCGTCGTCCCGGTGAAGTCGCGCAACGGGCGCATCACACCGGGAAAGCGTACGCTACAGGTGGCGACGCGAACCGCGACCAGTAAGGTGAGCGAGAAGCTGACGCTGATCTGTACGCCGACGTTCCTCTGAGACGCACCGCGCCGGTGCGGGGCGCACGTTGACCGCACGCGATATTGGGGTGTACGAATCGCGCCACGTGAAGCCGCGCGCGACGTCACTGCTGTTGCTCGTCCTCCTTTCTCTGAGCGGTCGCGCCGCGCTCGCCCACCCCGATACGCTCGGCGAAGCGGATCCCTATTGGCAGCAGAGCGCGAATGCCGCGCGCGACGAGAGCGCCAAAGCGACACGGGGCGACACCCCTTCGGGACAGTCGACGGCGGTATCCCGGCTGCTCAAAGGCTTCGCCTACGCGTCGGGCGGCGTGTCCCTGCTGTTCGTGCTCTCGTTGGTGCGCTCGATGCGGGGCTCGCAACGGCGGGCGCGAGCCTGAGCGCTGAGCACGGGACGACCGATTCCGTGAGCGCGGACGCCCTGCCCCTCGTCGAGGTGTGCGACGTCACCGTCCGGCGCGAGCGCGAGCTGCTGTTGGATGCGGTCTCGCTCGCCCTCGCGCCGGGATCGATCACCGTGCTCGTCGGTGCCAACGGCGCCGGCAAGAGCACGCTCATCGCCGCGATCCTCGGACAGATCGAGTTCAGCGGGCGTATCCTCCTTCACTGGCGCGGGAGCGGACGGATCGGCCTCGTGCCGCAACGCTTCGCGGTCGACGCGACGCTGCCACTCACCGCCGGCGAGTTTCTCGCTCTGTCGCGCCAGCGCCGCCCGGTCTGCCTCGGGATCTCCAGAGCCACGCGCGCACGCGTCGACGCGTTGCTCGCCGGAGCCGGCCTTTCCGCGGCTGCATCACGACCACTCGGCTCGCTGTCGGGTGGTGAAATTCAGCGGCTGCTGCTCGCGAACGCCATGGATCCGATCCCGGAGCTGTTGGTGCTCGATGAGCCCGCGACCGGCCTCGACGACGGCGCGGTCCGGCAGTTCGAGGCGCGACTGCTCGCGGCGCGCGCGCAGTCCGGCGTGACGGTGCTCATGGTCTCCCACGATCTCGCGCAGGCGCGCCGTCTCGCCGATCTCGCGGTCATCCTCGACCACCGCGTGGCGCGCAGCGGCCGGCCGGCGGAAACGCTCGCGACCGCCATCGAACCGACACTCGCGGCACTCGTCGCACCGCCGGTATGAGCGTGCTCTACGAATGGTTGGCTGGACTGGCGCAGGACGGCCGCATTCCCGCGAGCCTTGGCTACGCCTTCGTCGTACGCGGCGCGATCGCCGTGCTGCTCCTCGCGCCGCTGCTCGGCGGCATCAGCCACCTCGTCGTCGCGCGCCGCCTGGCGTTCTTGAGCACGGCGCTCGGACAAGCGGCGCTCACCGGGTTGACGATCGGCCTCGTGCTCGGCGAGCCCTTGAACGCACCGTACGGCGGCATCTTCGGATTCTGTCTGCTGTCCGCGATCGGCATGGTGTAGGTGAAGCGTCGCGCGTCATTGCCGTCGGACACGCTCATCGGCGTCTTCCTCTCGATGACGCTCGGCCTCGGGATCTGCCTTCTCGTGGCCGTGACCAAGCGGTTCAACATTCATCAGATCGAGGCCGTCATGTTCGGGAGCATCCTCACCGTGACCGACGCGGATCTGGGCTTGCTCCTCGCCGCCGGGATCGTCGTCGCCGGCGTGCTCGCGTGGCACTACAACGCGCTGCTCCTCGACAGCGTGAGCCCGCCCCTCGCGCGGGTATCGGGCGTCTCCGCGGCGGCGCTCGAATACCTCTTCGTCGTGCTTCTCACCGTGGCGATCGTCATTTCGCTCAAAGTGATCGGCGCGTTGTTGGTCGAGGCGCTGGTCATCGTTCCCGCGGCGTCCGGTCGAAACCTCGCCCGCAGCACGGTTAGCTATCTGGTGTGGAGCGTGCTCACGGCGTTGGCGGCGGGTCTCGGAGGTCTTGCCCTCTCCACCCGTCTCCTGGTGCCGAGCGGCGGTGCCATCGTCCTGGCGCTCGCCGCGCTCTTCTTCGCCACGCTCGCGATCCACGGGTTGCGGGCGCGCGTCGCGGGCTAAGTGGAGACTGCGATGGGCCGCCATCCGAACCTCTTGCGTCTCGCGGAGCGTCTGCTCGCTCACATCAAGGCGGACACGCTCGAGATGGCGCCGGATCAGTGGACGTTGCCGGTGAGCCACTACTGCTCCGACGAGCGGCTGGCGCGCGAGCGGGAGACGCTCTTCCGGCGCTATCCGATCGTGGTCGCGCACGCCTCCGAGCTCGACGCACCCGGGAGCTGTCTTCGCCATGACGCGCTCGGGGTTCCTCTCCTCCTCGTGCGCGGCGAAGACAGCCGGGTCCGCTGCTTCCTCAACGTGTGCCGGCACCGCGGCATGCGGCTGGTGAGCGAGGACGGCGCATGCCGGCGGAAGGCGCTCGTCTGTCCGTACCACGGATGGACGTACGGACTCGACGGCACGCTCCTGCACGTCCCCCATGCCGAGGCGTTTCCCGAGCTACGGCCGGAGACGCGCGGGCTCGTGTCGGTGGCGCTCGAGAGCCGTCACGGCCTGCTCTGGGTGCGCCCGACACCGGGCCCGGCGCTGGACTTGGACACGTTTCTCGGTCCCATCGCCGACGACCTCGAGTCGTTCGCGCTGTCGACGCACGTCGTCTATCGACGCATCGACACCGTCCGGCGCGCCAACTGGAAGCTCGTGATCGATGCCTTCCTCGAGGCCTACCACATCCGCGTGTTGCACCGCGACACGATCTACCGTTTCTTCCTCGATGCGCGCGCCGTGTCCGACTTCGTCGGACCCCACGTGCGCTCGCTCGCGGCCCGACGCGCGGCGAAGGCGCTGGTGGGAACGCCGCCGTCGGCATGGGATCTGCGCGAGCATTTCACCTTCACCCACTTCGTGTTCCCGAATTCGGTCTTCATCTTTCATCCCGACTACGTGAGCCACATCACGGTCTTTCCGGTCGACGCGGATCACGTGCGCTGGGTGCACGCGATGCTCGTCCCGTCCGCGGTCGCAACCGAGGACAGGCGCCCGCACTGGGACCGAACGCTCGCGCTCATCGAGGAGACCGTCTTCCAACGCGAGGACCTCTTCGCCGCCGAGGGCATTCAGACGGGGCTGCGATCGGGAGCGAACCAGAGCGTCACGTTCGGGCGGCTCGAGAGCGCGCTCCATCACTTCCACGCGACGATCGAGCGCTCGCTCGCGCCGGAGCCATAGCCCGCTCGTCAGCATGCTCGCGCGCCTATTGCTTGCAGAGACTGCGCACGTACGACACGAGAGCGTGGATCTCGTCGTCCTCCATCCCGTCTTTCCATGCCGGCATGTCCTTGCTCAGATTGACTGACTCCCCGCCTTCCTTGATTGCGCGAAAGAGGGTTTCCTCCTTGACGTCCTTCATCCGTTTGCAGTCGGTCAGATCACGCGGCTTGGTGGACAAGGTCGCCGCCGACGCGCCGTTCCCCTTGCCATCCGCGCCGTGACACTTCGCGCAGAATATCCCGAAGCTCTTCTTGGCGGCGGCAAGGTCGGCGGCGCCGGCGGGAGCGGTCGCGACGGCAACCGAGAGGCCGGCAAGCAAGACGCCGAGTACGTGCATGCGCATGCGTCGCCCCCGATCCGCTCAGTGCGACCGCAGGAACGCGTGAATCGCGCTCGCGTTGTCCGCCGGCAGGTTCGCGATCGTGCGCATATGGAGCATGATCGTGTCCCACTCGGCGGCGCTACGCTCCCCACCCGGCCGCGCCTTGTGGCAGCCGCCGCAGTATTGCGGCCAGAGCTCGGCGCCGCGACGAAAAAGCGCCTTGTCATCTCCCCGGTCGTCCGCACGCGCCGCCGAGGCGCCCAGCAAAAGGGCCGCCCCCAGCAGAACCACCAGCCATCGAATCGGTCTCGCGCTCATCGTCAGCCCTCCTCAAAACCCGACCGCCAATTCGGACAGGAACTCGTGGTTGTTCGGCGCGTCACGCGGGATGTCGCGGTCGTACTCGAGCTTCCACACGACCGACGGCGTGATCCAGTAGTCGACGCCGAGCGATACCTGCCGCGGGTGCGGCAACTGCCCTTCCGGCGCTTGTCGCTGATTCTGACCGGAGTAGCGCGCGACGAGCTCGACGCGATCCCACGGAGACGGCGCGATCTGGCTCAGCATGTAGCTCCCCTGGATGTAGTACCCTTCACGCTCGTCGCGCACCGCTCCCGGGAGGTCCCGCCGGGTCGAGATGTACTCTCCACGCAGCTCCGCGTCGCCGTACTGATAGACCGAATCGATGCCCCATGCCGTGAACCACTTGCCGCCCTTCGCGTCCCACTCTCCGTCGTACGTCGACGCCCCGATCCGCAGGCGACCGGCATTCCATTCGAACGGCAGCGGGCGGAAGCCGACGCGCGCCCCGAATCCCTTGCTACGGTTCAAGTCGTCGTTGTTGAACGTCAGCGGGTCGCCGATCGCGCCGTCCCCGTCACCGGTGTCGAAGCGTGGCCCGTTGCCGACGTATGCGGTGTAGTCGACGTCCGCACCCAGGCCGTATCCGAGCCCGGCGCCGCCGTGAAGCTGCACGCCGAGATCGGTGAACGGCATGATGCCGCCCTCGTCGCCCTCGCGGAACGGCAACGGATGCGTCACCAGCTTGTTGATCCACGGCGGATGCAGCCGCTCGATGAACTCGCCGAAGGGCAGGAGAAACTTTCCCGCTGTAACCGTCAGATAGTCGTTCACCAGATAGTCGGCCTGCGCGAACTCGAGGTTCACCTCGGTCTCCGCGTCCTCCGGTAGTTTCACCTCGAGCTCGCCCGAGAACAGCAGACGATCGTTCAGCCGAAACAAGAAGATCGGATTGAAACCGCCGCTGAAGGTGTTGTGATTGGCGTTGTCGTCCCAGTGGTACTGAGCGAAGCCATATCCGGTGATCAGGAAGCGGTGTTCGCCGTAGTACGTGTCGAGCGCCCGTCGCAGTATGTCCGGCCGCAATCCGCTCGTCGCCGCTTGTTCCGCCTTCGGCTGTTCCGCTTGCCGCGCCTTCAGCTGTCCGACCGTCTCCTCGAGCTCTTTGATGCGCTGCTGGTTCCGCTCGTTCTCGTTTCGAAGTGCCTGGATCTCCGACTCGACGTCAGTCAGCGATCCTGCCGCCGGCACCGGGGCGGGCATCATGATGAAAGACGCAATCAGGAACGTGGCAAGCGTGTATCGACGTTGGATACGCATCCCCAACCCTCCTCCGGTCCGCTGCGTTGTCACCGAGGAAAGCCCGGCTCCCGTCTAGCACCGGCCGTACCATCTCGACGCGTCCCGGAAAGAGCGATTTGCCGTGCGATCCTCCGATATTCGAGAAAATTCTGCGACGTATTCTCGACGCCGGGAACGCCGCGTCTGCCGTTCCTCTGTTCATCCACCTTCGCTAGATTGCGATCGTGGCCGACGTCACCGGCCGCATGCTCCTTTCACATCGTGCCGGCCTGCCCGCGATCGGCCGCCCGCTTCCACGTCTTGCGCGGACGGAGACGATCGCGCACGCGATCGCCGAGGCATCATCAGCCCGGTCCGCGCTGGCAGAACCCGCGCAATCGGGCGCTCATCGCCGCGGTCTACGCGTCCCTCCGATACGCCCCGTCCCGCCGTCGTCGCGACCTGCTCGTCGCTTCTCGGTCAGTCGAACGTGCCGTGGCGCCCGGCGCCGCGTGCGAAGCGCGTGGCGCCGGCGAGCGTCTCGCCCGATCGCAGCACCTCCATCCCGCGGCGGGTTTCCGCGCGCAACGCCTCCGGCAAACCGAGATGCCACTGCTCGTAGGCAGAGAGCCGGTCGCTGCGCAGACATTGCTGCGGAAACTTCCCCAGTTCCTTGGCAAGCGCGATCGCCGCCTCCACCGCCGTCCCCGGCGCGACGAGACGGTTCGCCAGTCCCATGCGCAGCGCTTCCGCGCCCGCAACCGGCCTGCCGGTCAGGATCATGTCGAGCGCGTGACTCTGGCCGATGAGCCGTGGCAGCCGAATCGTGCCGCCGTCCATGAGCGGCACCCCCCATCGCCGGCAGAACACCCCGAACACCGCGTCCTCGGCGGCGACGCGCAGATCGCACCACAGCGCGAGCTCGAGCCCGCCCGCGACGGCGTACCCTTCGACGGCCGCGATCGTCGGCTTCGAGAGCAGTAGTCGCGTCGGACCCATCGGCGCGTCGCCGTCTTCGGCGATGCGATTGCCGCGGCCCTCGGTGATGCCCTTCAGGTCGGCGCCCGCGCAGAACGTGCCGCCGGCGCCGGTCAACACCGCCGCGCTCGAGGAATCGTCGGCGTCGAAGCGACGGAACGCATCCGCGAGCGCCGCAGCCGTCGGTCCGTCGACGGCGTTCCGGGCTTCGGGCCTGTCGATCGTGATGACGGCGATGCCGCCGTCGGTGCCGTAGCGTACGCTGCCCATCGTTCCCTCCCGAACCGAATCAACTCGTCGCGTGCGGCCGAAGCAGCTGTCCACAGGCGGCTGCGATGTCCGTCCCCAGCGAGAAGCGCGTCGTCACGACGAACCCCGCCGCCTTGAGCGTGGCGGAGAATGTCGCCTGGCGCGCTTGTGTCGACGGCCGCAGCCACGGTGCTTGGTCGATGGTGTTGAACGGGATCAGATTGAGATGCACGCGCAGCTCTCGGCAGTAGTCGATCAGCGCCTCGAGGTCGGCATCCGTGTCGTTGATACCGTCGAGCAGAAGATACTCGATCATGAGCGGCCGCGCGCGCAGTGCTTGGATCTCGCGCAGGGCGCGGTGCATCTCCCGGAGCGGAGTCTGTTTCGCGAGCGGCATGAGGCGCTCGCGCACCTCTTGTCGTGCGGCGTGGAGGCTGAGCGCGAGATTGACCTCTGGAAAGCGCGCGACGAAGCGCCGCAGCTCGTCGATGATCCCGATCGTCGAGACCATGACGTGACGCGGACTGAGAGCGAACCATTGTGGATCGATCAGCCGCGCCACCGCCTCCTCGACGGCGGCGCGATTGTGCATCGGCTCGCCCATCCCCATGAACACGACGTTCCGCAGCCGCCGTCCCTCTGTTTGCAAGATCCTCCCCGCCATGGCGACTTGCTCCACGATCTCTTCCACGGCGAGGCTGCGCGCCATGCCCATGTGACCGGTTGCGCAAAACTGACAATGCGCCGCGCACCCGACTTGGGACGAGACGCAGACCGAGCTGCGTCCGCTCAGGATTCGCAGAATCACGCTTTCGAGCGCCAGGCCGGCTCTGGTCTTCAGCACCAACTTCGTGGCGCCGTCGCGCGCGGAATCCCGGCGCAGCACTTCCTGCAGACCATCGACCGCCACGTGCTCCGCGAGCTTGGACCCCGTCGCCGGGGACAGCAGCGCGACGGCTTCTTCCGGCGTGAGCCCGCGCTTGTAGATCGCGTTCCGCAGGGTCCGAAGATCCTCCCGACGCAGACCCGTGGTCGCGCGGACGGCTTCCAGCACTCCGGGCCGATGGATGGATGGCCGATCGGGCATCGACCCTTCCATAGCGTCCCGCCGCATCGAAGGGGAACCCGCTTCGAGGGCGCCGCACGTCGACGGCGGGCGGCGGCGCAGCGCTCCGCAGCCGGCCCTCGACGACGGCTTCTGTCCGGATCGCTACTGACAGGCCGGCAATTGCCCGGGGAACTGGGTCCCAGCGGCATTGTGCTTTCAGCAGTTGCCCGTACCCGTCGTATCCCACGCGAGATCGACCGCGAATACCGGATTGATCAAAGGCGAGGGAGCGGTTCCGTTCCCGAATGCCGCATTGAAACGAACCTGGTCGAAGTCCGAGTTCGGCTCGATGTCCAGAGACGCGCACTGATCCGGCGTGAGGTTGTTCGCGACGCAGTAGTTCGCCACGGCGATGCCGAACGAGTCGTTGCCGAGCACGATGTTGTGGTCGACCAGGTTGCTGTCCGCGGCGAGGACGAGGAGCCCCCCGCCCTGCGGCACGGCGCAGACCTCGTCGGCCGGATCCAGACAGGTATTGGGTTTGTTGTTGTCATGTACGAAGTTGTGATCGATTCGATCGTTCGCGTTCTGCTTCACGTCGAGAAAGATGTTCGTGAACGTCAGGAGGCCCGCGGTATTCCCCTTCGCCTCGTTGTGGTCGACCCGACTGTTGCTCGTGTTTTCGAGCTCGAAGCCGCTGACGTTCCCGGAGGCGAGATTCAGCTTCACACGGACGTCGTGCGACTGACCGACGTAGATGCCGGTGTCGTTCGAGCCCGTCGCGACGTTGCCTACGACCTCCCCTGCCCCGCAGTGGGAAGGAAAATGCCGTACTCGGCGTTGTCGTGCACCGAGTTTCCCGCGACACGCCAATGGTCGACGCAAAAGAGAAAGATGCCGTCGCCGTCGAAGCCATCGACGGTGAATCCTCGAACCAGAGCGCCGTTGATCCGCTGGCTCTGATCGGTCAGGCAGTCCGGTCCCGCCGCCCCGGCCTTGGCGACGGCGATGCCTTGCTCCTGACCGCCGGCATTCTCGAGGATCACTGGCCTCGGACCCGCAAGGGCGACGAGCGAAATGTGATCCTTCGTGATCACGACGGCGCAGCTATTGCCGGGCTCGGTCGGACATGGCCGGCCCGCTTCGTGATAGGTCCCGGGTCGAACGGCCGCTGTGTCTCCCGGCGCGGCTTGGTCGACCGCCGCCTGGATCGAGTCGTGAGGGCCGACGATGATCGTCCGACCGCTCGCAACCGGAACGTGGATGGCAAGCATAGCCGCGATCACGAACCACAGAGTCACACGCATGGGTCACCTCCTAGGTTGAGGTGGGGTTGACGCTGGAGTCGCGGGAAAGTTTCCTCCCGCGATCAATCCGTAGTCAAGTTGTACGGCTCCCTGGGAGAACTCACGGCGTATGGCGCACGTTTTCAAGCGCTTGCGCTCGGAAGGCAAGCCGCGCACGCAAGTGCTTGTCCTCGCGCGCCAAGCCCTGTAGAAGCTCAGGGCAGTCGTGAGGTGATGGTAGTATTCCGTTTTGGGCTGCGGGTTCCTGCCGCGGTCCTGATTTCAATGGCAGAGCACCTTCCCTCGAAGACGAGTCCAACGAAAGGAGGGAACCGCTCATGCCAATTGGCACAGTGAAATGGTTCAACCCCGAGAAGGGGTTTGGCTTCATCACACAGACCGGCGGCGAAGACGTTTTCGTACACTTCAAAGCCATCGCGAGCGACGGCTTCAAGTCGCTCGACGAAGGCCAGAAGGTCGAGTTCGAGATCGTCAAGGGCCCGAAGGGCCTGCAGGCCGCGAACGTCGTCAAAGTTTCCTAAGTGAGTCGACCGGCACCTCGGATACGTCCGGGGTGCCGGTAGCTTTTCCAGCCCACGACCGGCGAACCTCCCGCCTCGAAGCACGCAACGCCCTCTGCATTGACAACCTCGCGACGGTGACGGCATACACCTCCGCACGACAGTACCTGCACGCGTTCCGAACCCGATGCCACGACCGAAGGAGCATCGATGAAGAAGATCGAAGCGATCATAAAACCGTTCAAGCTCGACGAGGTCAAGGAGGCGTTGGCGAAGGCCGGCGTGCAGGGACTGACGGTGACCGAGGTGAAGGGGTTCGGGCGCCAGAAGGGACACACGGAGCTCTATCGGGGCGCGGAATACGTGGTCGACTTCCTCCCCAAGGTTAAGATCGAGGTGCTGCTCGACGACGCCAAGGTCCCGCAGGTCGTCGAGGTGATCGCGACCGCCGCCCGTACGGGACGGATCGGCGACGGAAAGATCCTCGTCCTACCGATCGATGATGTGATTCGCATCCGCACGAGCGAGCACGGCAGCGACGCCGTCTGACGCCTGCCTGCGACACGCTTTCCCACGCCTTTCCAAGGAGGAGCAGCCATGAGCGCGCGTCTTTCTCTCCAGTCGTCGCGATTCCGCGTCCTGCCGATGGTCGCGGGTCTCGTCTTGGGCACGATGATTGTCGCAACGTTCATCTCCGTCTGTCGGGCCGACGACGAACCCAAGCCGGATCCCGCGGGCATCGTCACAGGTGACCGGACGAGCGTCTTCGACGCCGGCGGGACGAGTTTCGTCGTCTCCGAGCCGACGGATAAGTCGGTGCCAGACTACGCCCAGAAGCAGAAGGACTACGACGAGTTCCAAGGGCAGGCCGCCAAGGAGCCACTGGCGATGAAGCTCGCCGACGGCGTCGGACACGTACGGCTCGCGACCAACTTCGGCTGGACCCTGAATACGGGCTATCTCGTCCTCTTCATGCAGGCCGGGTTCGCGCTCCTCACCTGCGGACTGATGCGCAAGAAGAACGCCGCTCACTTGATGATGCTGAACTTCGCAGCCTACGTCTTCGCCTTCCTCGCGTACTACGCCGTGGGCTTCGCGTTTCAGTTCGGCGCGGTCGCCGTCAACGCGGCGCCGTTGAACCTGGGCGGGACACCGACCCTGAACTCATTCCTGATCGGGAACGGATCGTGGGGGTGGCTTGGCGGCAAGGGGTTCTTCTTGAGCGGTCCGGCCTATGACGCGGGCGCCAACGCGTTGACGCTGTTCGAGGTGGTCTTCATGGAGACCGCCGGCTACATCATCGTCGGGGCCATCTGCGAGCGCATCACCTTCGGCGCTTTCCTGCTCTGCGAGATGTTCGTCGGCGCCATCCTCTATCCGATCTTCGGCTGCTGGGTCTGGGGCGGCGGATGGCTGTCCCAGCTCGGGACGAGCATGGGCCTCGGCCACGGCTACGTCGATTTCGCCGGGTCGACCGTCGTCCACGCCGTCGGCGGGTTCTGCGCCATGGCGCTGGCGGTCGTCCTCGGACCGCGGCTCGGCAAGTACGGGCCGGACGGGAAGGCGCGGGCGTTCCCGGCGCACAACATTCCGTTCGTGGTCACGGGGACGTTCATCTTGCTGTTCGGGTGGATGGGCTTCAACCCGGGGTCGACCCTCGGCGCGACCGACCTCCGCATTTCCGTCATCGCCGTCAACACGAATCTCGCGGCGGTCGCCGGCGCCGCCTCCGCCATGGTCTTCTGGTACATGAGGTTCGGGAAACCGGACATCACCATGGCGTGCAACGGCATGCTCGCCGGCCTGGTCGCGATCACCGCTCCCTGCGCCTTCGTCAGTGCGAACTCGGCGGTCGTCATTGGCATCTTGGCCGGAATCGTCGTGTGCGTGGGCGTACTCTTCAACGAAAACGTCCTCAAGGTCGACGACCCGTGCGGCGCGATCTCAGTGCACGGCTACGGCGGATTGCTCGGCGGCATCTCTCTCGGACTCTTTGCCGATGGGACTTATGGCGCCGGCTGGAACGGCGTCGGCGCCGCGAGCTATCTGGGAACGGCGGGCCAGGGCGTGACCGGTCTGCTCTACGGGGACACGAGTCAGTTCCTTTGCCAGGTGATCGGCGCCAGTACGTCGGCGCTGTGGGCGTTCGGCGCGACGTTCGTGGTCTTCAAGACCGTGAACGCGATCCGGAGCATGCGTCCGACGATGGACAACGAGCGCGAAGGACTCGATGTGCCGCAGTTCGGACTCCTCGCGTATCCCGAGGACGCGGTCGTGTCCGACTAGAAACGGCCTGGTCGCCTGGCGGAGCGAGCGGCTCAGTTTCGCGCAAGGTTCATCTTCCGTGGCCGGCGGCAACCCAATCAGAACGGTGGAGGTCTTGCCGCCGTCGGCGAGCGGCGAGACGCGCCTCGTCCTTCAGGCCATCGCAGCGATCGTGTTCGGATCGTTCTTCGTGATCGGGTTTCACGCGAGCGATGGTGGTCTCGACGGCGGACCCCGCGCGGGTGACCTCGCCCCCTTCCAGATCTTCTTCCGGGATGCCACGCCGACCGTGCAACGCACGATGCGCGAGCTGCAGGAAGGAGTGACCGAAGCCGAGAACGCGCGCAGCGCGAGCAAGCGCTGGCCGACAGTCGAGACGCTCGCGGCGCAGGGAATCCCGCCCTTCACGAATGCCTCGGACCGCTGGCGCCTCGTCCAATCCGGCCTTTACGTGACCTACGTCGGCACGTCGGCGGTCGGACCTGACGCCCCCGCCTTCCTCGCGCTCATCCAGGAACCCGAGCTGGGCTACGTCGAGACCGTCATGCCGGCGGCGCCGTCCGATGAGCTCCACCATCGGCTCTCCGACGGTACGTTGCTCCACGTATCCTTTTGGTTCCATCGCGAGAGCGTCGTTGCGGACGATCAAGTGATCGCGCGGCCGTTCGCCACGGGGTGGACGCAGGTGCTCGTCGGTCGGCAACGCCCGTAGCGACATGCCATCCGGGCGCACGCGTTGACACCGACAGCGAAGACGTACTACCGACACACATGAACCGTCACGCGCGTCGTCTGCAATTTTTCCAGTCCTCCCTCCTCGCTCTGATCGTGCTCCTCCCTTCGTTGGCGCACGCCCACGTCGGGATCGGGCTTACCAGCGGCTGGGCTCACGGGTTCGCGCATCCGATCAGCGGACTCGATCACGTGTGTGCCATGGTCGCGATCGGACTCTTGGCGGCGGAGCGCGGCGAACGCGCCGTGTGGGTCGTGCCGCTGACGTTCCTCACCTCGATGGCGTTCGGCGCGCTGCTCGGCATGACGGCGGTCTCCGTTCCCTTCGTCGAGCAAGGCGTCGTGATGTCGGTCCTCGTCTTGGGTGTGCTCGTCGCCGCGGCGGTGCGACTTCCGCTCGTCGCCGACGTCGTCATCGTGATGCTGTTTGCGGTGTGTCATGGGCACGTCCACGGCACGGAGATGACGACGACGGCCTTGGGCGTAGCCTACGGCGCCGGGTTCCTCGCCGGCACGGCGCTCCTTCATGCCGTCGGCATCGGCATCGCGCTTCTTCCACGCAAGATCGGCGAAGTGAGAGCTGCCCGCTTTGCGGGAGCGGTGATCGCCGTCTGCGGAGTCTACCTGTATCTCCCGTAGCCCTCGGGAGTGGACTCTCCTTGCGCTCGAGCACGAAGGCAGCATGAACCGGCGGCTTCGTGTGCTGTTCCTCACGTGCCACCTGATCGGATCGGCGGCCATGGCGCCCGCGGCCGGCGCGGCGTCGAGTGATCCTGCCGCCCCGCCACCGCTCAAGGTCGGCGTCACCCTGCACCCCTACTACTCGTGGACGAAAAACATCGTCGGCGCGACCGGTGTCGAGGTACGTCCGGTGATCGCCGGTGAGATCGACGCCGGGAACTACCAGCCCTCACCCGACGACATCGTCAAGCTGAAGGACCTCGACGCGATCGTGGTGAACGGCGTCGGGCACGACGACTTCATCTTCGACATGATCAAGGCATCCGGAAACGACCGGATCACCATCATCCGTCCCAATGACGTCGTCCCGCTGTTGCGCGCCACCAACGGCGAGGGGGTGAACTCGCATACGTTCATCTCCTTCAGCAACGCGATCCAACAAACCTACGCGATCGCGCGCGCGCTCGCGACCCTACGACCGGCGCTGGCCACGACCTTTCAAGAGAACGCCGCCGACTACGCTCGCCGTCTGCGCACGATCAAAGCGAACGCCGCACGGGCGCTCGCGGACGCGCGCACCACCCGCGTCGTGACGGTCCACGACGGCTACACGTATCTCATGCAGGAGTTCGGCATCGAGATCGCGGGCGTCGTCGAGCCGGCGCACGGCCTCGTACCGTCGGCCGCCGAGCTCGAGCGGATGGTCGATCTGATGAAGCGCGAGAAGATCGTCGTCGTGTTCAGCGAGGAGGGCTTCCCGAAACCGCTGCTGAACGTCCTTCGCGAGTCGACGGGCGCGCGTGTGTACATCATCAGCCACATCGCCCGTGGCGCGTATACCGCCGAGGAGTTCGAGCGCACGATGCAGGGCAACGTCGACGTCATGATCCAGGCGTTGGTGCGGGACGCGAGCGCGACCGTCGCCGAGCGCTACAGAGTAGCGACGCTCGATGCCGCCAATACGCTCGTGCGATAGATCCGCATTGCGACGCGGTGAATGAAAGGCTGCTGCCAGTGGACGTCAAGTCGCGACCAACGGGCACCGTGACCTTTGCTCGCGCACGCGCTACACAAGCGTGATGATCACGGCGAACGAGTTCAAACGCGGTCTGCGAATCGAGATCGACGGCGATCCGTATCTGGTCATGGCCGTGCAGGTGCAATCCCCCTCGGCGCGTGGCGCCAGCACCCTGGTGAAGGCGAAGGTGCGCAACCTGCGCAGCGGCAACGTCTTCGATCGCACCTTCAAAGCCAGCGACAAGGTCATCGAGGCGCAGCTCGAGTTGCGTCCGGTGCAGTATCTCTACCGCGACGACGACGGCTACCATTTCATGGACACCGCCTCCTACGAGCAGTTCGCGCTCAGCGCCGATGCGCTAGGTGACGACGCCGGTTACCTCATCGAAGGCCTCGCCGGCACGCGCTCGGTGGTGTTCAAAGGGAGCGTCATGAACATCGAGCTGCCGCAATCCGTCGTGCTGAGGATTCGCGAAACCGATCCGGCGGTGAAGGGCGCGACGGCGCACGCCCAGACAAAGCCCGCGACGCTCGAGACGGGCCTGGTGATCCAGGTCCCCGCATATCTCGAAAGCGGCGACGTCGTGCAGGTCGACACCGCGGAAGCCCGCTTCATGGCGCGCGCGAAAGCCTGACGCGCTACCTGCGTCGGCTCCGACGACCCAGACCCTAACGGCTCACCGTTGCGGACGAACTCGCGCCAGGCGGCGAAGATTTCGGCGCGCCTCGAGTGCTCGCGCTACCGAGCGGCGCCGACCTCACGGAGGACGGCGCGCACCCCCATCCAGTACGTGAGGCTCGCGGCCGCAACCGTGGTGGCAAAGCCGACGGTGAGCTCGTTCACGCCGGCGATGTAGCTTCGCGGGATGACGAAGCCGTAGCCGATGATGAGGGTCGGCAGCACGAAGCCGAGAAGCGGGGTCCAATGGCGAAGTTTCATGGATGGTTCTCCTGCGCAGTGGTCGTCATCGTACACGCTACCTTTTGTCCTTTGCCGCGGGACGCTGGTACTGGCTTTGCGTATCCTGTTTCGATTTCGCCGCCGTCGCTTCCTTGGCGGTCGCCGCGTCCCTCTTCTTTTGGTCCCGCTGTTTCGACTTCGGTGACTTGTCTCCCATATTCGCCTCCCTTCATCGATAGTGACGCCATGCTTCCGTATCACGTACACCGTCGCACTTGGATCCCTCGGGACGGCTGGCGGGCCTCGAACCCGGGCTGGTACGACTACCCAATCGACACGGTGGCGAGCCTGGCAACCGCGGACGAGCTTCGAGCGGACGGAATCACGTTGTGACAACTAGCCCCGATACGCGCGTATACACCTGCCCCATGCACCCCGAGGTCCGTCAGGTCGGGCCCGGGTCCTGTCCCATCTGCGGCATGGCGCTCGAACCTGCGGAGGTGACGCTCGAAGACGAAGAACCGGATCCCGAGCTCGTGGACATGTCCCGCCGGCTCTGGGTCAGCTTCGTCCCGACGCTCCTCCTCTTTGTGGGGGCGATGTCGGAGATGCTACCCGGCGCCGCTTCGTTCTCGCACGTCTTCTCGATCCGCACGCGGACGTGGCTCGAGGTTGTCCTTGCGACGCCGGTGGTCCTCTGGGGCGGTGCACCGTTTTTCCAGCGTGCGTGGATGTCTCTCAAGACCAGGCGGCTGAACATGTTCACGCTGATCGCCCTCGGCACGGGTGCCGCATACTTCAGCAGCGCCGTTGCCGTCTTTTTCCCGGATGCGTTCCCGGCGTCGTTTCGCGGCCACAATGGTGAAGTACCCCTCTACTTCGAAGCGGCGGCGGTGATTACGCTCCTTGTCCTTCTCGGCCAAGTGCTCGAGCTCCGCGCGCGCCGTCAAACGAGTGGCGCGATCAAGGGTCTCTTGGGGCTAGCCCCAAAGACTGCTCGGCTCGTCCGCGCCGACGGCGCGGAGCAAGACGTGCCGCTCGAATCGGTCAAAATCGGGGACCACCTTCGCATCCGACCGGGAGAGAAAGTGCCGGTCGACGGCATCGTTCTCGGCGGTCGAAGCTCGGTCGACGAATCGATGGTGACTGGAGAATCGATCCCGGTCGAGAAGGGTCCCGGGGACACGGTGACGGGAGGCACCGTGAACGGCACCGGGAGCGTCATCATGGAGGCCCGACGAGTTGGGCGAGACACCCTCCTCTCACAAATCGTCGCAATGGTGAGCGAGGCTCAGCGGAGTCGCGCTCCCATCCAGCGTCTTGCGGATGTCGTCTCCGGCTACTTCGTTCCCGGCGTCGTGTTGGTCGCGTTTCTCACGTCTGCTGCGTGGATAGTGTTCGGGCCTGAGCCGCGCCTGGCCCACGCCTTCGTGAGTGCCGTGGCGGTTCTCATCATCGCTTGCCCGTGCGCTCTCGGACTCGCGACGCCGATGTCCATCATGGTCGGCGTCGGGCGCGGCGCGCATGCAGGCGTCCTCGTGAAGAACGCCGAGGCACTCGAGACGCTCGAGCGGGTGGATACCCTCGTCGTCGACAAAACGGGGACGCTCACCGAAGGGAAACCCAAGCTCGTCCAGGTCGTATCGCTCGACGGAACGACCAACGAGGGCACGCTCCTTGTCCTGGGTGCAAGTCTGGAGCGCGCAAGCGAGCATCCTCTCGCAGCGGCCATCGTCTCCGGAGCAGCGGAACGAAAGCTCGCACTCTTGCCGGTCGAGAGATTCGAGTCGGTGACCGGGAAAGGAGTGCGCGGCACGGTACAAGGTGTGAACGTTGCCCTGGGTAACGCTCGACTGCTTCAGACACTGGAGCTCGATAGCACCGCTGTGGAGAGCCGGGCTCTGGCCCTTCGAGAGGATGGCCAGACCGTGATGTACCTCGTCGCAGATGGGAAGATCGTCGCGCTCCTCGGCGTCGCCGATCCGGTCAAGCCGACGACCGCGGAAGCAGTCCGGGCGCTCGAGCTCGAGGGAGTCTCGGTCGTGATGCTTACAGGCGACAACCGCAAGACCGCTCTGGCGGTAGCTCGCAAGGTCGGCATCAAAGACATCGAGGCCGAGGTGCTTCCGGATCAGAAAGCGGCCGTCGTTCGCCGCGAGCAGGAGCGCGGTCGCGTGGTGGCGATGGCTGGAGACGGCATCAACGACGCGCCGGCGCTCGCACAAGCCCATGTCGGAATCGCGATGGGCACCGGCACGGATGTGGCGATTGCGAGCGCCGGGGTGACGCTCATCAAAGGCGACCTGCGCGGCATCGTCCGTGCACGGAAGCTCAGCCGCGCGACGATGCGAAATATTCGACAGAACCTCTTCTTCGCGTTCATCTACAACGCGCTCGGGATTCCCATCGCGGCAGGTCTCCTCTACCCGACGTTCGGAGTCGTCCTGAGCCCGATGCTCGCGAGCGTCGCGATGAGCCTGAGCTCCGTGTCTGTTATCGCGAACGCGCTCCGACTGCAGCGCGTAACCCTCGAGTGAAGAGCGCGAGGCAGCGCCGGACTCAACAAGCGAAAGCGCACCGTCGCCACGACGGCGTAACGACGATTGTGTAATTCTTACGCGCAACGTTTCCCATTTTCCCGGCTCGCGTGCGGTTTTGCTCCAGTGAGGAACGTTCACGGATTCTCGGAACGCTCCAGGATCATTGATGATTCATTCTGATGGCATCCGAGTTGCTTGATAGTCTCGGATGCGAACGCTTTCGCGTACACGGGCAACGCTCGAGAAGCGATCCCGCACAATCCAGATCGTCGTCACGCCGGGATCCGGCAATGGTCGTGCGCTGAATACGGCGCGCCGGCTGGACGAGGAGCTTCGGGCTCGCGGACATCCGGCCGGGCTCGAAGTGTTTTCCGACCGCGAATGCCTGCGCCGCTGGGCAACAAAGGGCGACGCGAAATTCTCCCTGTTGGTTTCCGTGGGCGGCGACGGGACGCAGGACACTGCCGCGGTCGCGGCCGTCCGGCGGTCGGTGCCATTTCTCTCGGTGCCCTACGGTTTCGGCAATCTCTTTGCGCGCGCCCTCGGGCATTCGCATCGTGTCGATGAGGTAGTCGATGCGCTCGAGTACGGCGAGCTCGTCAGCATCGACGTCGGCGTGCGAAACGGTGAGCTCTTCCTCTGCCAAAAGAGCTACGGGTTGTTGGCGCAGATCGAAAACGAGGTGGGAATCGTCGGTCGGCCTCGTGTGCGACGGCGCCGCGACCTCGCGTACTACCGGATGGCGGTGCAGGTGGTGCGTCCGCGCTCGCGACCGATGCGACGCGACGTGGGCGGGCCCTTCCTGTTTTCGCCAACCGCCGGCGGCGCTGAACGTCAGCTGCTGCCTGACCGAACGGCCCTGCCAGGTCCCGGCCGCACCGACTCACACGATGCAACTCCGACGCGCGACAGCTTAGTATTGTCCAGATGGGCTTACGACCGACAGACAGGCACGCGGATGCGGTGCTCGGCCGCGACGTGACCGTCCGCCTCGAGGTGGTGGTCACGTCGGCATACGACGGCACCGACTGGGAGCGGGACAAGTGCCGTCAATGACGAGCGCGATCGAGATCCTGGGCGCCGACACGCTCCAGCGTTTGCCGCAGGTGACATCGGGAGCGGAGCGGTCCGTCCGCTATACGCGAGCGATCGTTCAGGACGGCGCGCGGTCGTACGTCGACAACGCCGACGTCGAGATGAAGGCGCTGGTCGTCGATGGAAAGGTGTTGCCACTCGTGCTCGCCAAGGCGGGCGGGGAGAACTCGAATGTTTGCTCGCCGTATTCGCACTATGTGCGGTACCTCGCCGCCGAACGCGCCATGCGCCATCCGCGGATCCCGCCGTTTCTGTTCGACGCCGCCGGACTGCCCGCCGGTCTGACGCTCAAGCTCGGGGGCATCGAGCGCGTCGTCTACGTAAACAACTGGCTCCTCGGCACCAACCCGAGCCCGGGGCTGTCGTCGGATCAGATCACCCGACTCACCGCCACGCTCGCGACCACCTATCCACGCTCGGCGATCGTGTTCCGGTCGGTCAACCCGCGCCTTGACCCATCCGGTTTCGTTGCCCTGCAGCGAAACGGCTACCGGCTCGTCCGCAGTCGGTGGGTTTACGTGCTCGATCCCACGAGCGGCCGTCACCTGGCCCGCACGAACGTTCGCATGGATCTCGAGCTCTTGCGGCGCACCTCGTACGACGTCGTGGGCAGCTCCAAGGACCTCGAGCCGCATGTCGCTCGCATCACGACGCTGTACCGCGACCTGTACGTGCGCAAGTATCCCGACCTGAATCCCCAGTTCAATACGCGATTCTTCGCGCTCACGCTCCGAGACGAGGTCTTCACCTATCGCGCCCTCACGAACGACGGCCGCCTCGACGCCTTCACATCGTACTTCATCGAGGGCGGCGTTCTCACCGGTGTCGTCATCGGGCACGATCGGCAATTGCCGCGCACGCTCGGTCTCTATCGCATGGTCGTCGCAATCTTGATCGCGGAGGCCGCCGCCCGCGGGCTCCTGTTGAATATCAGTGCGGGCGCCGATCAGTACAAGATGCTGCGTGGTGCTCGCCCGGTGGATGAGTTCGATGCGGTGTACGAACGGCATCTGCCGTGGCCCCGGCGATTCACCTGGGCCGCCCTCGCGATCGCGTCGAATCGGCACCTGATCGGCGACCGTCCGAAGGAGGCGAGCGCAGCAGCCGTCTCGTAACGGTGCACCAGCTCGGAAGCGCGGCGGTGAGTGTCAATACGATGAACCACTCGGGGGCCGATCCGGTCTCCAGTCGGGCGGCTGGCCTCGCGCGGAACTTGGGCCTCGTGCTCGAGCGGACCGGCCTGCTCGGATTGGCAGAGCTGCTCGCGGACCGAACGATGCCGAACGCGCTGTCGTACCGACGAACGTTTGTCGTTCGCGCGCACTGCGCCGGCGAGCCGCATCCCGAACTCGCTCCGACCCGCCTGTGCTCGTTGAAGCCGGCGCTGATCGCTCTGTTTGCGGAGCTCGCGCGCACCCGTGAGCCCGAAATCCAGCACATGAGCGAGGGCGAACTCGCCGAACGCTTTGCCTGCGGCGACGAGCTCTGGCTATTCCACGCCGACGGTGCGATTGGCCACCTGCGGTGGGTCACGCGGCGGCCGCTCGCATTAACGAGTTTCACGCTTCCGCTCGGGCGCGATGAGCGCCTTGGTGTCGACACGATCACGTTGCCCGCAGCGAGGCGGCGCAGCCTGGCGCGGATGGCGAGCTCGCACGTGCGGCACGTCCTGGGGAGCGAGGGCGTGATTTCCCTCTACGGGTTGGTGAACAGCTCCAATCGCCGCTGGCGCGCAGGAATGCAGCGCATGGGCTACAGTCCGGTCGCCACCGTCCACCTGGTGAGCCTCGCCGGCCGCCAGTTCGTGCGTGTCGTGCCCGCCTCGGCGGCGGAAGCAGAGCTGCTCGAGCAGCGCGGCATACGCGGGGGGCGCTGGCTGCGGGCGCGTAGTGGAGCCGCCGGCTGAAGGGCGTAGAGACGCCGTTGTACAGATCGACCTGCCGCCAGAGGCGATCCTGTTGACCCTCTGCCGAGCGGCCAGGCTGCTCCACACGAGGAGCGTCCCCCGACGGGATTTGAACCCGGTCCAACATCGCGCGAAAATTGATGTTTATGCCTCGCGATGTGGCTGAAAAGTGCCTGAAAATGGTGCATCTTGGACACCGGTGTCCAAACGCGTCAGAGGCGGCGGGCCCATCCACAGCCGCGTTCTTGACGCTACACACGCCGAGTGAGTATTATATAAAACATGAAACAATCAGTATCTAACACGCGGCGTACGCCGAGCGGCTACCAGCGCCGCAACTTCACCCTCCGCCCCGATACGGCTCGCCTACTCGATCGGCTCCCTCCCGAGGTGAACCGTTCGCAGCTGGTGGATGCGGCAATCCAACAGCTGGTGAAAGACCGCGGGCGAGCCCGGCTCCGGAAGCTTATCGCCGAAGAAGCCGCGGCCAATGCCGCGAGTGACCTTCGCCTGGTCGAGGAGTGGTTTGCGGTGGATGCGGAAGGATGGCCAGGCACCGAGCGCGACTAGCCGCGCCGCGGCGCGGCGACGTGTACTTCGTCTCCCTCGACCCCACGGTCGGCGCCGAGATCCAAAAGACGCGTCCCGCCGTCGTGGTGCAGAACGACAGCGCCAATCGCGCCAGTCCGATCACGATCGTCGCCGCGATCACCTCGCAGACGGAGCCCCGGAGCGTCTACGTGACGAACGTGCCGATCGCAAAAGGCGACGGCGGGCTGACCGCGCCGTCCCTCGTGCTGACCAACCAGCTCCGGTCGGTCGATCGCCAGCGGCTCATCCGTCGCATCGGCGCACTCCGGCCGGATACCATGCGCCGTGTCGATCGCGCCCTCGCGATCAGCCTCGATCTCGCGGAATCCTGATCAAGGCTCGGAAGCCCTGGACTAGATTCATGAAGCACGCCGATCTGAAGCCAAGAAAGGAGACCGTCGAGACGGTGGAGTACTCGTACACCACCGTCTTCGAGCCGGCTGCCGAAGGCGGCTACGTCGTCACGGTGCCCGCGTTGCCTGGGCTCGTCACCGAGGGTGACACCCTCAAGGAGGCGCGGGCGATGGTCCGCGAGGCGATCCTTGGCTACCTCGAGAGCCTCCAGAAGCACAACGAGGAGATCCCGATCGAACTCGGCCGCGCGATCACGGAAAGGGTTGCCGTCACCTTCTCCCGTGCATGACCCGTCTGCCCGCCTGCAAGCCGGCAGACGTTGTCCGCGCTCTCCTTCGCCTCGGCTTCTTCCTCGACCACACAAGAGGCTCGCACCGCTACTACCGCTATCTGATCGTCGCGGTCTCGTCGTCGTGCCGTACCACGGTCGCGACCTCAAGCGTGGCACGTTGCGTCCATCGTGAAGCAAGCCGGGCTCTCGCAGGCGGACGATATCGAGCTGTCGAAAATCGAAAATCCGGTGCAGTTTGAACACCGATTTGAACACCGGAGCCACTCAGAGCGATAACTACCTGGAATGATAGCGTCCCCGACGGGATTTGTACCACATTATTCCCACCATTCTAACTAGTTACGATGGTGAAGAGGGCAGCCTGATGCGCACGGCCGTCCACCTTCTGATCGAGAACTGCCCGCGCTTGAACACGCGCCCCACGAGAGGCAAGCAGTCGCTCGATACGAGGTCTTCGTGCGCGAGTACGGCAGCAGCCTCCCCCACCCGCACGTACCCTGAGGGCCAACTCACATGCGGTCGACAGCCCGGTAGCGCCCCGAGATTTCTGCCCAATCGATGTGGTCGAGAAACTTCGCGACGTAGTCCTCGCGGCGCGGGTAGTCCTTCGAAAACGCGTGCTCCGCGACGTCACAGACCACAAGGGGGTTTGCACCGACCCACACGCCGTCGTTGTCGGAGTCCATGATAGCGTTGTGCCAGCGGTCGTCGTACGGGTCGTAAACGAGGGTCGCCCAGACCTTCGCCGCAAGCGCGCATCTCGTGAAATCGGCCCGCCAGCTTCCCAACGACCCCATGTGCTCGGTCATATTCCCTTCGATGTGGCGAGGCGGCGAGACTTTCTCCGAAGACAGGCCACCGAAGTAAAGTTCGTGTAGGAGCATGCTGTTGGCCGCCGCGACCTGAGTCCGTCGGAGCTCAGCGTAGTGGCCGTCGTTCGCGTTGTCCCCGTGAAGCGCGGCTTCGGTCGCCTTCAGTTGCTCGACTACGCGCGCGTAATCGTCGTGATGCCGCGCGAGCTGCTCTCGCGAGAGAAAGCCGGGGAGTTCTTCGTGAGGCAGCGGCATGACGGAGCGTGGCTGGAATCCCGGATGCCCGACGAGGAGCCCTTCGGACGAGAGTCCCGACTCCTTCGGAGGGGCTGCGGCGTGTGCCGCACGTTCGACCACTAGGCCGCCGGCGAGCAGAGCAGCGGATCCGAGAAATCTGCGTCGAGAAAAGATTGTCGTCATGGTGCTCTCCGTTCAATCTGCGCTGGGGCGACCAAAGCAAAGGCAGCGGTCGACCTCACGCAGCGCCGCCGGCGGTCGTTTGGCGCGCCTCCCTCTGCGGCGGCAGTTCAACGCTGTCAACGCTGAACGTCAGCCCGCCGGTGGTCCTCCCGGTAGCAATCGGGGCGGAACTTAGCCCTGCGCCACGCGGCCGTTGCTAGTCCAGCTTCTGCGTGACCGTCTTCCAGGTGTCCCCTTTGACCAATGTCACCTTCACGACCGCCCCACCCTTGAGCGTGGGCGTCGCGCTCACCGCGTGATAACCTGGATTCTTCGCGACGGCCTTAGCCACTGCGGCACTGAGCGAGCGCTTGGCCCGGGCTAGTGTCGCGCTCTGAGACTTGGCGGCCGCGAGATCTTCGCCCTCGGTGATCGCCTCGGCCTTGGTCACCTTCCCCGTCTGATGGTCGACGATGACCTCTTTGAACTGCCCATTCTTTTCCGTGTACACCGACAGCTGCAGCTTGCCATCTTCGACCTCGAACTTCGCTGATATCGGTTTTCCTTCACTGGCACTCGCTGTGAGGGCCGTTGCCAGAGAGACCTTCGCACCGGTCATTGCCTTAGCCAGCTCGGTGTGTTGCTTCTTCGCACTCTCATCGGCCCAGGCCGTGGCGCTCACGAGTAGCGTCACAACTAGCACCAGCCGAACACCGAACATCCTCTTCGTCATGGTGACCATACGTCGGCTCCTTCCGTTTGCACCCTGGGAATCTCTTCCGCTCGCAGTTTCCGGGCGCGAGGCCGCTCCGAGCTTTTGTGATACGTCTGTTGCGGACCGGATGCGTGTGTTATAGGCCGATCGTGACCGCAGCGAAAGAGGAGTCCTGGTTACTGCTCATGCCGCAAATTCCTCCGAAGCCCAGCTACTTCCGGGTGAAGGTATGGCGGCGGCTTCAGGTACTCGGCGCCATCGCGATCAAGAACTCGGTCTACGTCCTCCCGAATACCGACGAAGCGCGGGAAGACTTTGAGTGGATACGTCGCGAGATCGTCAAGGACGGTGGCGAGGCGACGCTGTGTGAGGCGCGGCTCATTGAAGGCCTTCGAGACGAAGAGGTCCAAGCCTCCTTTCGGGCAGCGCGCGATACGGACTACGCCAAGATCGCCACTGCGGCCCGTGCGCTCGCTTCCCGGCTTCCACGGGGAGCCATTTCGGATGAGCGGCGTTCGCAACTCGAAGTGGACATTGCCCGGTTGCGCCGCAGGCTCACGGATGTGAGCAAGATCGACTTCTTCGATGCTCCTCGGCGTGAAGCCGCCGAGGGACTAGTCAGCGGGGTTGAATCTCGTCTTCGGCCCGCAAGTGCAGACGGGAAGACGACGGCTGGGGCGGAGCGTCTGCAGGACTTGCAAGGACGTGTATGGGTGACCCGCAAGGGCGTCCACGTTGATCGAATCGCCAGTGCATGGCTGATCCGCCGGTTTGTTGATCCGGATGCCCGTTTCAAGTTCGTGACTGCCAAAGGCTACAAGCCCGGCCCCAAGGAGGTCCGTTTCGACATGTTCGAAGCGGAGTTTACGCACGAAGGGGACCGGTGCACCTTGGAGGTGCTGATGGCTCGTCTCGACCTCGACGATCGTGCGCTCGTGCCGATTGCTGAAATCGTTCACGACATCGACCTGAAGGACTCGAAGTTCGACCGACCGGAAACGGCGGGCATCGACCGACTCATCGCCGGCATCGCCATGGCGAGGGACGACGACGAGGTCCGACTGACGCAAGGCTCGGCCGTGTTCGACGGGTTATACGAATACTACAAGAGAAAGAAGCAATGAAACCGCTACGTGTCGTTGCAACGAGTGTGGCCGTAGTCTGGAGCGTTGCAGCTGTTAGCGTGCACGCCGAGAACCCGGGAGCGAAGACGTGGACTTTCGACACGGACGCTCTGGACAAGCCGCCCACCGGATTCTCGTTCGGGCGGACGGGCGAAGGTAGTCTGGGACATTGGGTGGTTCGCACGGCGAAGGATGCGCCATCGGGCGCCGCGGTGCTGGCACAGGTCGACACGGACGCGACCGACTATCGCTTCCCTGTGGCTGTCGCCGACAGCCCATCGCACAGGGACCTTCGACTCTCGGTCAAATGCAAGCCAGTCGCAGGTAGGGTCGATCAGGCGTGCGGCCTCGTCTTTCGCTACCAGGATGAGAACAACTACTACCTCACGCGCGCCAATGCGCTCGAGGACAACGTCAACCTCTACTCCGTGAAGGACGGCCGCCGAAAGCAGTTTGCGGGGTGGACGGGCAAGGTGGCAGGTCAGGTCTGGCACGCGCTGAGCGTCGAGGCGACGGGCGACCACTTCGTGGTTTCCTGGGACGCAACGAAGGTGATCGAGGCCACCGATGACACCTTCTCGCAACCAGGGAAGGTCGGTGTCTGGACCAAGGCGGATTCCTTCACGGAGTTTGACGACCTGACCGTCGCGCCGGTCGCGGAACCGTAGGAGCGCCCATGGCAAGGGCGAGCACGCTCCTAGAAGGCACTAACACGGTCCAAGAGTACGCTGAGCCCTACTCGCTGCGGGCGCTCCTCGCGTACTTCCTTCGCCTTGGGACCTTTGGCTTCGGCGGACCGATCGCGCTTGTCGGCTACATGCAACGCGACCTGGTCGAGCGGCGCGGTTGGATATTGAAGCAGGACTACGTCGAGGGGCTCGCGCTGGCGCAACTTGCACCGGGGCCGCTTGCCGCGCAGCTGGCAATTTACCTCGGGTGGATCCGCGCCGGCACGCTCGGTGCGACACTCGTCGCGCTGGCGTTCGTCCTCCCGTCGTTCGTCATGGTCCTCGCGCTCTCGGCCCTCTACCTCCGCTACGGAGGGCTCGCCTGGATGCAGGGCGCGTTCTACGGGATCGGCGCCGCGGTCATCGCGATCATCGCCCGGAGCGCCTACAAGCTCGTGCGGATGACCGTCGGAAAGGACCGGCTCCTGACGGCCCTTTTTGCGGTGAGTGCGATTGTCACGGCCTGGACAGAGTCCGAGCTCGTCTGGGTCTTCTTTCTCTGTGGGGTGATAGCCCTCTTCGTGAACGCCCCGCCGCGCTTCTCCGGGCGAACCGTGAGTGTCCTTGCCCCGTGGCCTTGGCTCGTGAGCGGCCTCCACGGTCCGGCCGTCGAGGGAACGCTTGGGAAGATATTTCTCTACTTCGCGGAGGCGGGGGCATTCGTCTTTGGGAGTGGGCTCGCGATCGTGCCCTTCCTGCATGGGGGTGTCGTCGGGGATTTCCACTGGCTTAGCGAGCGGCAGTTCCTCGATGCGGTTGCGGTCGCGATGATCACGCCAGGCCCAGTGGTGATCACCGTTGCGTTCATCGGATACCTGGTTGCCGGTCCGCTCGGCGCGAGCCTCGCCGCCCTCGGGGTGTTCCTGCCCTGCTACCTCTTCGTCATCATTCCGGCGACGTACTTCCGCCGCTCGGTCACGAACCCGAGCGTGAAGGCCTTCGTCAACGGCGTGACCGCGGCGGCGACAGGTGCGATCGCGGGCGCGGCGTTTATCCTCGGTCGCCGGGCGGTGATCGACGTACCGACACTCCTCATCTGCCTGACGACCCTTCTTATCCTCGTCCGCGTTAAGGCCATCTCCGAACCGGTCATCATCCTCGCCTCGGGCGTCATCGGCATTGTGATCAAGAGCACAATGGGGCTCTGACGGAGGACTCATGGATACGGTGCGCGCACTACGTGGCCAGCACGAACCGAAACGCCTCACGTGCGATCCCGGAAAGCTCGTGGGGCTCTCGGAGAAGCTGATTCGTTCCCATTGGAAGAACAACTACGGCGGAGCGGTGAAGGCACTCAACGCCGTCGAGCAGCGCCTTGCCGCGCTCCTCGACGAGAAGGACCTGCCGCCCTTCGTCTACGCGGACCTGGGCGGGGATGGGAGAACCGGCGGCACGATCCTCGACCTCCTGAAGGAGTGGCTCGGAAACTACGAGCGCTGGGAGACGGAGTTCCGCCGCACCGCGAATGCCCTCGCTGGCGGCTCGGGCTGGGTGATTCTTGCCTACAACCCGTACAACGGAGAGATCCACAACTACTGGGCGTGGGACCACATGCACAACGCGCCGCTGGCCCGGCCGCTGCTCGTCCTCGACATGTACGAGCACGCGTACCACATGGATTACGACGCCGCCGCCGCCCGCTACGTCGATGCCTTCATGCAGAACGTCAAGTGGGAGGAGGTCAATCGACGCGCAGAGGTCGCACTCAAGCGCGAGGACTCCGTCCCATGAAGTGGGTCACACGCCGAACGATTCGGGTGAACCGAGCCGCAACGGCCTGGTTGATCAGGCGCTTCATTGATCGGGATGCGACGTTCGCCTTTGTGGACCCCGAGCAGGTGGCTGAGGTCGAGAGGCGCGAAGGGGCGCGCAGCTTCGATGCGCCCGCGGCGACGTACCCGCACAAGGATGCGCAGGGACGCTGCTCGTTTGAGGCGCTCGTTGCCGAGCACTGCCCGGACGATCCGGTGCTGCGGATGCTTGCGAGGATCGTCCGTGGAGCAGACTTTGGCGACGAAGTAACCCTGACGCCGGAGTCGACGGGTCTTCGGGTCATCTCCCGTGGCTTTCCGCTCGTGGCGCGGGACGATCACGAGACCGTAGAGAAAGTGATGTTTCTCTACGATGCCCTCTACGCCTCGCTCGCGGAGCGACACGCGGACGAGGGGGCCTGAGGAGAGGGGGCGTGCCGAGGCGCCTCGCCGTTGTGCTCGTGGTCCTTGCGCTCACCGCCGGCCGGTCGAGCGCGGCGCTTGTCCCATCAATCTCGAACGACCTGCGGGGACGAGCTGTGTCCGCGTTTCAGGCTGAGACGCTCGACGGCAAGCTATTCACGTCCGAGGATCTCGCCGGGCGATCGACGCTCGTCAATTGTTTCGCCAGCTGGTGCCCAGCCTGCAACATGGAGCTCACCGAGCTGCAAACGCTGCGGCCTGAGCTCGCGCAGCGGGGCGTTGCGGTAGTAACCGTCCTCGTCGATCCCGTCGAGACACCGGACACGGTTGGTGAGGCGAGGCGGATGCTTGAGCACGATCCCCTCCCGTTCCGTGTGCTCCTAATGACCCCGGCAATGCGGGACGTGTTCAAGTACGAGGGCTTTCCCGCGACCTACATTATCAACGCGGACGGAACGTTCAGCACCACGCTCTTTGGCTATCACCCAGCGGCGGAGCTGCGGGAGGCAACGGACGACTTCGGACGAGGAGCGGCAGCCGCGTCAGCGTTGGGGCTTGGCTCGGTCGAGTCTGCTGCGGAGCGCCACGCGCCCTGGGAGGGGCACCCCTTCGCGGCGTTTCTTCCTGCGGGTTGGAAGCAGTGGCATCCGCTCGTGGTCCATTTTCCCATTGCGCTCCTCGTCCTCGAAGCACTCTGTCTCTGCGCGCTTGTGGTGAGCCCACGCGCGGACCTCAGCCGAGCCTCGCGCGCCCTTCTTTGGGCAGCGGTTCTGAGTCTGATTCCCGCCGTATATACCGGCATCCATGATGCCGGGCTTGATCTCGGTCCAGGCTCGCCTTTTCTAAACGGCTTGAAGGATCGCGCTGCGCACTTCCTTCGCATAGAGAGCTCGGTCTCGCTCCACGTCCTCTTCGGCTTCGCGACCATATCGCTTGCCGTTGCTCGGCTTGCCTGGCTCACGGCGGCTGGAGAGGCCGTCCTCGACAGTCGGCAGCGGTTTGTCTTCGCAGCGCTCGCGCTTCTGGGAGTGTGGATTCTGTTTGCCGGAACCCAGATCGGGGGAGCGATCTCGCATCATTAGGCTCTGACGGCATCGGCGGCGGCCTTGGTGTAAGCCATCCCCAACTTGCATGCCGTTAATAGCATAACACCGACAGTGCGTTAATACGCACCTGAATAGTATAAAGACTGAGAATACGTACCAACAAGGAGGACGTTTCTATGAAGGCCGTGCGACAAGTAGTAGCGGTAGCAGTTATGGTAGCCGGCTGTGCCAGCATCGCCGTGGCCGAGGGACCGAATGCCGACGTGATCGCAAAGATCACCGGGCTTCAGCCTGAGGTGAAAAACGGCATTGCCACGGTGCGCGTACCACGGAGCGACATCTCGGTGGTTGTAGACGGTGTCACGATGACGCCCTTTCAGGGTCTGACCTCATGGGCAGCTTTCGAGCAAGCGGGCGACAAGACCATGGTCATGGGCGACCTGACGCTGACCGAGGACCAGGTGAACCCGACGATGAGCGCCGCGCTCGATAACGGCCTTGAGGTCACCGCCCTCCACAATCACTTCTTCTACGACCGCCCGCGAGTCTTCTTCATGCACATCGGCGGCATGGGAACGATCGAGCAGCTTGCGACCGGTGTCGCCAAGGCACTCGCTGCGGCCAAAGGCGCGAGCGGCTCCCCTGCTGAAGGGTTTGGCGGCGCGGCTATTCCCGCCCCGAGCGCCATCGACGCGCAACCACTCGAGGCGATCTTTGGCCAACCGGGGCAGACCAAGGACGGCATGGTGAAGTTCGTTTTTGGGAAAACAACGTCGATGCACGGCGCGGAGGCAGGTGCGGGCATGGGCGTGAACACGTGGGCAGCCTTCGCGGGATCGCCCAAGGCAGCGGTGGTGGATGGTGATTTCGCCATGCTCGAGGACGAGCTTCAGGGCGTGCTCAAGTCGCTTCGGCACGCGAACGTGAACATCGTCGCCATCCACAATCACATGACCCACGAGCAACCTCGTATCCTCTTCCTGCACTTCTGGGCGAAGGGGCCGGCGGACGAGCTCGCCCGAAAGATAAAGGCCGCGCTCGACACGCAGGCGAAATGAGACGGGGGCCAAACGCCGACGCGTCATCGAGACTAAAGCCACAAAGGCACCCCACCGCGCGCGCTAGTAGGACTGCAGGAGGTGTCGCGATGCCGACGACGCGTCTGTGTCACTATTGCCGCGAGGCCGTTCCCTGATCGCAAGAACCAACATCCATCTGGATAGAGTCCCGCAAGGCGCACACAGAGTGCCGTACCCAGCGTGCTTGCACGCTTTCGGGGTGTGGATCGTCGACATAGCCCCAAATTCGACGGGCTTCCACGTGCCGCTTGGCACTTCAATAGTGACTCAGATGCCCGATCTCCTGCCCAATCGTGAGCAGACGTTCACAGATCGTGGCGAGCACGCGCTCACGGGCGTCGATGGACCCGCCCTCCTCGTCCTGGTTTCGGCCACGGTAGGCGAATCATCTGACAACCCCAATTGACCGCAACGGCCAGGTTGCCGGACAATTCGTGCGCCCGCAGCGCACTCATGCGCTCGCGCGCATCCACGAGGGAGGACTTGATCATGTCACGCACCACGTTCGCCGTCCTCGGTGTCGTCCTCGCCCTTGTGCCGTCTTCGTCGGGATGGGCCAAGGCCGAGCCCGTGTGCTCGGAGACATCAGGGGTCCCTTGTACCATCGGGGGAACCATTCTCCTTACGAGGATCGACACGAGCCACGGTGGCGGCGGAGGCGGGGCCACGCTTACGTTCATCAACGACCCACTGAACCCAGGGGTCACAATCGCGGGCTCCCCGATTACCGCAGACCCGGGCGACACTGCGACGGGATCTTTGTCGTTCACTCTTCAGACCGTGAGCGGCTTGCCGACCATCACGGATCTGAGCGTATCGATCAGTGCCAGCTTCACCGGCGACGCGACCGGGACCGTGAAAACTACGACGCCTCTTGGTGACGACGTGGTACTGGGCCGTTTGACCCCCGGCGGACCCGACGCGCTCACGGGTCATCCTTTCTTCCCCGGGGTCAGCTCGATGAACGAGGTGATCACCCTCTCCGGAAGCGGCGGCGCCAATGGCACGGCGTCCCTCAATGGCTTGACGTATCAAGTTTCCATCTCTCCCTCGAAATTGGTCAAGGCCGCGAGCAAATGCCGCGCAGCGATCATCAAGGGCGCCGGCGGCTTCGTTCAGGCGAAAGCCAAGGCGCTGCAGAAATGCCGGGAGTCGATCGTTAAGGGCAAGCTGCCAGCGGGCACCGATTGCCACGCCAACGGAAAGACGGCCGCTGCAATCGGGAAGGCGAGCACCAAGCTCGAAAGTAGGATCGTCAAGGCCTGCGCCGGGAAAGACAAGACTTGCAGCACGCAGGACGCCGACGGAAGCGAGCCGTCGCTCGGCGATATCGGCTGGAACATCGGCCAGTGCCCAAACTTCGAGCACGGAAACTGCACAAACGCGATCGACAGCTGCAGCGACATCCCGACCTGCATCGAATGCATCAGCGAGGCGGCGATCGATCAGGCGATCGGCCTGTACTACGATGCGCTCGCGCCGAGCGATCCCACGTCGAAAGACAAGGCCGAGAAGGCGCTCAACAAGTGCCAGGTGACGGTCGGCAAAGCGGCGACGAAGTTCCTCGTCGCCAAGTCGAAGAGCCTCGCGAAGTGCTGGACGGCGGTCAACAAGGCCGGCAGCGGCTCCTGTCCCGACGGCGCGGCCGCGACGGCGATCGCCGCCGCCGAATCGAAGAAACAGATCGCGATCAAGAAGGCCTGCCAGGGCCCGGACAAGGTCTTCGGCACGGCCGACGATTTGACGCCCACCAACATCGGTTTTGTCGGTGCCTGCCCGACCGTGACGATCCCGGTCGGTGCGTCATGTGGCCACGCCGTCGACACCCTCAGCGACCTCATCGCTTGCGTCGACTGCGTGACGGAATTCAAGACCGACTGTGCCGCCGTGCTCGCGGTGCCCGCGTTCGTCACTCCGTATCCGGCGGAGTGCAACCTCGCGACTTGCTCACTGACTCTCCAACCGACCTCCTCTACGTCCGTGCAGTTCAGGAACGTCCTCTGGAGCGGGACGGGCTACACACCAAACGGGACCGTGGAAATCGACCAGCCCAGCGGGTGGTATGGTATCTGTCGCGCTATCGTCATCGTGCCCGGGACGACGATTACGGCCGATGCAGCGGGCAATTTCAGCTTGTTCTTGAATCCGACGGCCTTGAGCTTTTCCATCACCGGGCAACCGTTCACCGCGGTTCCCGCCACAACATTCGTGAACGTGGACGCGGTCGATCAGACGACTGGCTGCGGCAGCCCGATCATCGATTACCCACTGGTGCCCCCAGGTCCCGGACCGGACGACAGCCTCACCCTGTTGTACGTGGCGAACCCGGCCAACTCGGCGCTCGCGCCACTCGCTATGCCGGTTCCGAACGAGACCGGATCAGGAACGGTGATCATGGGACAGTGCCACACGGGTGCGGGTCCGACAGAACTCCGATTCACGCTGAACGGCGCGACGCCGAACCGAACGTTGACGATGTTCATCACGCCGTTCGGATCGGCGCCGGTGTCGGTTGGCACAGTGACGACTGATCCTTCGGGAAATGCCTCGTCCTTCTCCTATCTGCCGCACTGTTTCGCCAACCTGGGCTCGTCGTCGACGCTATCGCTCACAATCGATGGCAACCCCCCGGGCGCCGGTAACGTGGCCTACCAGTCCACGCTGGTGAGGAACGACGTGCCAGTCTGCTGACGACCGTGCGGTACGGCTCGATGCGCGGATCGACGAGTTCGATATCGAGGGCGTCCTCTCGTTCGCCGAGCATCTGCTCCTCAACGCCGCACGCGTTTGAGCGGAGGCTTCGTTCAGCAGGGAGCAGCGTCTACAGCAAGTCTTGCTTCCGGTCGACGTCGCGTACGGGTCCACGGAATTTGAAACTGCCGAGGTGTCCTTCGCATTCACGATGCTGGACGCGCTCGCGACGAGAAATACAAGCGAAGCGTCCCTAACGGTTCCGAGTTGGAACCAAATTATTCAGTGGCTACGCGAGCTTGATCTTCTGCGCCGATCCGAGGCCGCGTAAATGCCGCGCGTCTCGGATCTAGTCCGAAAACACTCCAGATCCCAATCACGAGTACTACTCGGTCGGTTTCGAACCAGTACCTCGGTCCAATCCCACATAGATGCTGCTCTGGCCGACGTACGGTTGGGGGTGAGGACAACTCGCCGTCAGCAACGACTTTGGTCGTTGTGGCGACCAACACGTGTGCGGAGAGAGAGGGGCAGCATCTGCGATGCCGCGCATCGAGAACGAGGATTGCTATGAGGAACACGGAAAGTTTCGACGTGTCGGGCCAAGCGGGGGAACCCTCCTCCGAAGACTCCTCCTCGTCGGATCCGGCATCACGTTCGAATCCGCCGGGGTTCACGAGTTCAAGGGCCTCGGTGACGCGCGTGAGCTGTTCCGGCTCACCAATCCCGGGTGAGTCTGCTGAACGGCGCGCGGGCTGATCGAAGACTGGCACGCCCGTGCTCGGGGCGCCGAACAAGCGACTCGCGATCGTCGACGGTATCGGGCACCTCAACCTCTTCGAGGCACCCGACCGCTTCATCGCGTTCTTCGAACCGCTGCGCGCGAGCGCGAGGTGGATCGCGCTCTAGCGGCGCACGATCTCCTCTTCGACGTCACGAAGGCGATCCTTGCCGAAGTACATCTCGTCGCCGACGAAGAACGTCGGGATCCCGAAGGCGCCGCGCGCGAATGCGCGTTGCGTGTTGGCGAGGAGCGTGTCCTTGACGTCCTGGTCCTGAGCTCTCGCGATCAGGTGGTCCGCGTCGAGTCCGGACTCGCGCAAGGCGGCGCGGAAAACGTCCGGGTCGTCCATCTTCTTGGAACGCTCCCACATGCACTGGAAGATGGCTTCGACGTATTTCGACGAGACACCGTCGCCCACGGCCGCAGCCGCCCCACGCATCAGCTGCAACGTATTGACGGGGAAGTGTGGGTTGAACACGAACGCCGTCAGGTTGTGGCGCGCGATGAACCGGCGCGTCTCCAGCATTTCATACGGCAGCTTGTTCTTGATGTTGCCGAACGCCACCGCCGGCGGCTGGTTGTTGGTGAGCTTGAAGAGTCCGCCGAGCAACACCGGCACGTAGACGAACCGGACACCCGTGCGCGCTTCGATCGCGGGGACGACGCGGTGGCTCAGATAGGCATTCGGGCTGCCGAAATCGAACAGGAACTCGACGGTCTTGGTCATCGTGGTCACCAACGCTCCATCCACGGGCGGAGATCCAGCTCGAACGTCCACGTGTCACGCGGCTGCATGTGCAACATCCAGAAATGCTCGGCGATGTGCGCGGGGACGAGGATCCCCGCCTGCTCCTTGAGCGCGTAGGTCTCCGGGAACGCGCTGCGGATGAACTCGGTATCGATGGCGCCGTCGATGACGACGTGCGCGACGTGAATACCCCCGGGCCCCAGCTCCCTCGCCATGCTCTGTGCCAGCGCCCGGAGCGCGTGCTTCGCGCCGGAAAACGCCGCGAAGTTCGCGCTCCCGCGCACGGAGGCCGTGGCGCCCGTATAGAGGATCGTGCCGCGGCCGCGGGACACCATGCGGCGCGCGACCTCGCGCCCCATGAGAAATCCGCCGAAGCAGGCCATCTCCCACACCTTGAAGTACTTTCGTGCTGTCTCTTCGAGGATGCTCGCGGGCACGTTCGCGCCGACGTTGAAGACGGCGGCCTCGATCGGGCCGATGTCGCGCTCGATCTCCTCGACGAGGGCGACCATCTGCTCCTCGCGCCGCGCATCGCAACCGAACGCTCGCGCGCGACCACCGGCTGCCTCGATCTCGCGCACCAAGGGAGCGAGCTTGTCGCCGCTGCGTCGTACCGCACACGCGACGAACCCTTCGCGCGCGAAGCGTGCCGCGATGGCGCCGCCGGTACCGTCGCCGGCGCCGATGACGAGGGCAACCTTGTCATCCACGGCGCTCGAGCCCCATCACGCGTTTCGCTTATCCTCGCCCGCCGCCTATCGCAAACAATGGGACGTGAGCACTGTTCCCCACGGCAATTCCGTAGGGCGACCGGTGTCCTCTTGCCTACTGCTCGAAGCAGTAGAGGCCCAGGGTACTGATGGCGCACTCGGCGACTGGGTCGATGTCGATATTCCAGTGCGTCCAGCTGGTGACTCCGTAGTCGCTCAATCCGAAGCCGCCGAAAGTGTCTTCGGAAGCACTCGTCCAGTCGAGGCACGTGTTGCTGCTATAGACGGTGCCGTTGGTCCGCGTCCCGGTCCAGACGTAGACGCCCGCCGGGGCGCCGAACTCGTCGACGTCGATGAGCGACGTGATCGCGCCGTCGGTCAGGTCGGCCTTGTTGGTGGCAACGAGCCGCCCGTCCAGGGTGCGGTAGGTCGTGTCGAGAACGCGATCCTTGGCGTTCACGCTGCTCGTGGAGAGCCACGCCCGCCACGTTCCGCCGAGGCCGGCGGCGACGGCACGGTCCCGGCACTTCTGATCGGCGCCTGCGAGCCCGCCGACATTGCCGTTGTACCCCGTGCTGGTCACGAAGACGCGTTTGTAGGGAAGCGTCTCGATGCAATAGAGGCGGAGACTGTTGCTGCCACAGAGACTCGTACTCTGCTCGGACCATACCATCGACGCCGTCGGAAGATCGTTCGCGCCGTACGTCCCCGTTGCCGTCCCCGTGGTCCAGTCGCTGCACGTGCTCGCCGTGGCCGTGCCGTCACCGTGAGTGCCCGTCCAGACGTTCGGGATTGCGAGCGCGCCGTTCTCGTCGTGATCGATGTTGTTGGTGAGTGTACCGTCGAGGAGGTCGTTCAAGCTGCTGGCGATGACGGTGGTCCCGTCGACCAATCGGTACTGCGCGCCGACGATCCGGTCCCGGGTGTCCAACGTCGAAGTCGAGAGCCACGCGCGCCACGTCCCACCGAGGGTCGCCGCGTCCGCACGCGCCTGGCAGATCGCGTCGCCGCCGGCGAGCCCGCCGAACGTCCCGAGCTGGAGCGTGCTGGTGACGAACGTGCGCGCCCACGTCCGGCAGCCGCCCTTGTCGAGGGTGCAGGTGCCGGGCACGCACGCGAGCGTGCCCCCAAAGGTGCATGAGGCCCCATAGAGCGTACCGATCTCGCACTCCTCGCCGTACTGCCGGATGCCGTCACCGCACACCTGAGTGGTACTGCCCGAGAGCAGCGCGGCGATCTCGTTGGCGTTCGTCGTGACGAGACTGTCGATCAGCGACACGTCGTCGTTCGTGGGACAGTTACCGGCGGCCCCGGTTTCGACCAATGCCCATTTGGCAGTGAACCTGCCGTCGCACTTCGCGAGTGACGCGGCGTATCTGGCCCCGTTGCCCGTCCTCGCGAGCGTGGACGCGGCTTTCTGACGGCAGTTGGCAAGCCGACCGGCAAGAAGGTTCTTTGCTGCCTGGCAAAGCTGCGCGGCCGAGGTGGCCGCAGCAGCGGGGCTAGCGGTCACCAGCAGGACGACGAGGACGACGATCTTCATACGGATGTCTCCTCCGGTGGGGACAGTGAACCGCCCCGCGTCGGGAGGGCCGTCTTAGCGGAGTCGCTAGGCGGTTGTCACGCGAAATCGCGAGGGGATGCGGCGCGGCGCCACGCTATGGGACGATCACGACGTAGACGTCCCCGAGGGGATTTCCACGTCATTCTGCCTTGATGTTCCAATAGCTGGAAAAGATCCACTGCCCGCCGCAGTATCCCCGTGCCATCGGCGATCGTGATGTCACCGCTTTCGTCGATGTCGCGGCGTGCGAGCGTGCAGGTGGTCGGAAGCGCGATGACCGCGCGTAGCGCCTGCGGCCCTCTCTACCTATTTCCAGGCGACTTACTCGGCTCGTCTTCCTTAGGACGGCTCGAGCACCAGGAGCAGGACCCCGTGTGGTTCGACGTCCGCAGAGACGCTTCCCTCAAACACGTCGAGCGAACGCTGTGCCCAAACATCGATCGCGCCGGCTCGTCCATCGATCCCGAGCTCGGCGAAACTCGCCTCGATTGTGGCCGGCACCGCGCCCCGGTTGAAGAGCGCCACTGCGGTTCTCTTGCCTTCGAGGGGCCGTGTCCAGACCTCGAGCGGCCCGCGCTGCACGACGCGTCTTCCCGGCCGCCCGAGCGGATCCTGATCGATCGCGATCACCTCGCGGTTGGTCAACAGCGCGACCGTTTCCGGCGCGGAGCTCTTCACGTCGTGTCCGGCGATGAGCGGCGCCGCAAGCAGGGCCCATAGACTCATGTGAGTTCGGTACTCGGCCGCGGTCATATGCCTGTTTCCCACCTCGAGCATGTCTGGATCGTTCCAGTGGCCGGGCTTGGCAAACGGTGCGAGCTCGTCCTGCGCGAAGCCGATCGTCGACATGACCTGCCACTGATCGGCGATGTCCCCGGTCGTGCGCCAGAGGTTGCCGCCCGCATCAGCGCCCCATTTCCAGACGTCGGCGCGCCCATACTGGCAGATGCTGAACACCATGGGCCTGTCGGTGGCGCGGATCGCCTCGGCCATCTTGAGATACACCGCCGGCATCTCGGCATCGTCGTAGATCAGTCCGGCGCTGCACCAATCGTACTTGAGGTAGTCGACACCCCATGCTGCAAACGTGCGCGCGTCCTGCTCCTCGTGGCCGTAGCTGCCTTCGAATCCCGCGCAGCTCCTCGGTCCGGGCGAGGTGTACATCCCCAACTTCAAGCCGTGCCCGTGCAAATAATCGGCAAGCCCGTTCATGTCTGGAAACTTGCGATTGGAACGAAGGTTGCCGTGCTCGTCGCGCTCGCCCTGCCAGCCGTCGTCGATGTTGACGTAGACGTAGCCGGCATCGCGCATGCCGGTTGCCACCAAGGCGTCGGCGATGTCCCGGATGGTGCGATCGTCGATCTCGGTCTGGAAGTGGTTCCAAGTGCTGAACCCCATGGGCGGCGTGCGGGCGAGACCGTTGGCGGGAAGGGCCTTCATGGAGGGGACCGGGAGCTTCTCGGGCGCGAGGCGCTCAAGCAATTGGAGCTCCTCCGCGGAGGGTCTCCGCAGCATCGTCGGCGGGTTGGTACTGCCCGGCAACGTGAGGCTCAGGTGATCGGCCGTGAGCGTGCCCTCAAGCGGCGTTTCCATACCGCGCGCCATCTGGATGACGAGCCGTACGCGGTCGCCGTGTTGCTCCACGGCCACCGGAACGCCTGCGAGCCTCGGAACGATGAGCTTCCCGATCAGCCCACCGCGCGCTTCTCGAATGGCCAACACGCGCACGTTCTGGGGCTGGCGCGCGAGGATTTCCGCATTCACATCCTGCAGGACCCACATTCCGGCGATCTCTTGCGCCGCCGCCACTTCGACCAGTGCTACGACCGCCGCGAGCGCAACAAGCGTCCCGCATCTATTGCAGCGCACGATGATCTCTAGCGCGGCTCGCGGCGCGATGGGAAGCGCCCGCTAGTCGTCGGGAGCGATCGACGTAGGAAGCCTCGCCTTACTCGAGCTCGAAAACGAGATTGTCGCGGCCGATGTGGAGGATCGTCGTCTTCGGATTCACCTGGCGGCGAGACGCTCGACGTCTATGCGAAGAAGCCTTCCGGGACCGGAGGGACGCCAATCGTCGTTCGTGACCTCAGCCCTCGTCGTCAGGAGGGACGTCCGTGGGCGGGCGGTTCCGTATTTCGGGCGGGAGGATGTGCCACTTGCCTCGGCTGGCGGGCATGCGCGTCGACAGCATGACGAAGCCCGCCGTATCCGTATTCACATCCGCTGCAGCTGCGCCCTTCAGTTCCTTCGCCTTCTTCATCTGCCGGACGAGCTCAAGCACCTTCGCTTTCGCTTCCGGCGGCAAATCTGGCTTGAGGAGATTGCTCCGCCACTTCGGAAGGAACCGGTCCCAGAGCCGCGTCGTCAAGAAGTCGCCGTCCGGAGGATTCTGCGCGAACGACATGAGTCCCCGATCGCGGACGTCTTCCGGCAGGGCCGAGTAATGGGCATCGAGCTTCGCCAGATCGGCCTTCAACTCTGGGCCTGAGATGAATGCCTGGCGTTCGGTGAGAAAGCAGGGAGCACATCGCTCATGCAGACGATCACTCGATATGAAGACCATGCAGAAGGGAAGATAGTAGAGGTACGCGACATCGATGCGGTTGCTCGGCCGCTGCCGTCCAATGAGATCTGATCCGATGGCAAGATTGAAGAACAGGTCCACCGTCATCACATGAGCGGTGTACGGGGCGAATTCTGCCAGCGGCGGGCCACCAAGATCGCTCCAGCGCGCAATGACGGCGCGTCGCAGCGCCACGGGAGCTCTGATGGAATCGAGCGCTGCCTTCAGGATGGCGAACCGGTTGCCGTCTCGCCGGACCAGTCTGTCCGCCGCCTCCTTCACGGCGGGAAGGTCGGGAAGCCGCGCGGAAGATGTCGGGCGATGGGTCTCGTAGATCGCTTGGAGATCTATGCCGGAGAGCGCGCGTCGCCATTGCCGGGCGAAGAGCCGTTCCGCTTCAAGGAACTCCCCGCTTTGCCACCGCTGCAACGCTTCGGCTTCCGGGGCCGGCTCGAACATGATCCCTGTCTGGGAGGGCGTCATGACAGTCCGCCCCCCGGCAAGCACCGGACGGCCGAGCCCGAGTTCGAGCGGACTTTCTAACAGCTCGCCGGCACAAAGCGTCGCGTGGTGGACATTCGGACGCCCGCCAACCGGCGTCTTGGCCGCCAGGCTGCCGACGATGTGCTCGGGCGGACGCTTCTTGGCGTCCGGCTTGTCTAAGTCGGCGAGCGTTTCGACGAGAAACAGCGGCGTGATGTTGGAGAGGTAGAAGTTGTCGAACAGCACGGCCTCGTCGAGACTGAAGCCCTGCAACGCCGACTTGTCGAATATCACGATGGGTCCGACACTCATCGGATCTCAACGGACCGCCAGACTCCCGGCGCCGTCCCGAGACGGTTGCGCGCAAGATTTGGGGCGTGGTCGAGCATGGCGAGCCTCTCCATTCTACTGGGAGCACGCACGTGGATGTAGAGACGGCGAGCGCGGCTCTATGCACTCAGCCACCGCGCCGCGATTTCCTCGCATGCCGCTTCGAGGTCCTTCATGCGGCGCTTGTAGGCCGCCGGGGCAGTATGCATCTTCATCGCGAAGACGTCGACGAAGATGCACCGCTGTCGATGAGGTTGTGCCTGGTAGGCGAGCTCGACGAACTGGCGAAGGACGGTCGTCACGAAGTCAGCCGCCTCATCCGTGAGGGGAACGCTCTTGACGAGATAGAGCTTCACCGCCCCGACCACGTGGCCGCTCTCTCGATCTCGCAGGATGAGATCGGGGCGGACGACCACCCGGACCCCGCCGATCGCGATCGCCGCCCGACCGTCAGGTGGGCGTTCAGGTGCAAGATCCTCCAGGTTGAGCGGCGGCAGTTTGAGGGCGCGCTGCAGCGCCGTGATGTTGAGCGGGATCTCGCGCTGCTTCCAGAGGGTCTGCGGGGTTTGCCGCCGCAATGCTTCAATCGTGCGCAACAAACGCTGCGGGTCCTGCGGAGAACTTGCCAGGTACGACGTCAGCGCCGTCCGGGCTGTGATGCAGTGAAGCGTCTTCACTTCGGCGGGCTCTCGTTGGTCGCGGATGATGCGCCGGCGTCGGCTCGCCGAGGTGCTCATGTACTCCCCAAGTTTCGAGATCGAGATCCGCGGATGTAGGCGTGGCTGGCGATGCTGGTGGGCAGCGCGAGCGGCTTCCCCCATGGTTTGGCTCCTCAATGTGTGGAGAGGGGGGTGCGCCCCGTCTCGGGTTTTCCATCCGCCACTGCACCGCACCGAGCCCACCCGAGTGGCTGCTTGTCGCAACTAGCCACGCCTGCAGGGATGTCAAGATGTGAAGGGACGGGTGGCAGGTATTACTACGTAAATACAATAGGTTATGCGGTCGAGCTTGACCGAAGGCTTGGTTTACAGATCATCGAATAGGGACACCGTAGGTGTGTGTCTGCGGAATTTCTTAAACTTGACGTTAGTTTACGTTTAGTCTATTTTAGTCACCATGGGTGAGCGAACAGCAGGAAAGCTAAACTGGCTACAGGCCAACGTGCCTGAGGGGCTGCTCGTTGACGCCGGTTGGCTTCAGCGCCACGGCTATCCCAGCAACCTGCGGAGTAAGTACGTCGCCCATGGCTGGCTCGATCAGGTGTCCCGGGGCGTCTACCGGCGGCCGGCGGCGAAGCTGCCTACGCAGAACCCAGATGAGGGTCTCCGCTGGCAGCATGTGGTCGTTTCGCTCCAGACCCTGCTGGAGCGTCCCTACACGGTCGGCGGCCGAACGGCGCTCGAACTGCAAGGGTTCTCGCACTACCTTTCCGGCGGTCCCCGCGAGATCCACCTCTACGGCCCCAAGACCGCTCCGGGCTGGCTAGCGAGGCTGCAACTGGATCGTCCGCTTGTCTTTCACAATGTCGAAAAGCTCTTCACAGACCGGCCGGAGATCCACGGGCAAGGCAGCGCCGCCGCGGCGCATGGCACCGACCTCGGCCAGGCGAGCTACGTGCGGCAGCCGGTGGAGCAGTCTCGGTGGTCACTCACGATGTCTTCGCCTGAGCGTGCGGTCCTTGAGCTCTTGGATGAAGTGCCGCAACACGAGACGTTCCATCAAGCCGACATGCTGATGGAAGGACTGCGAACGCTCAGCCCCCGACGGCTCCGGACGCTGCTCGTCCGATGCCGGAACGTCAAGGTCAAGCGGTTGTTCCTGTGGTTCGCGGAGCGTCACAACCACCCCTGGCTGAAAGCGCTCGATCGCACCGGCATCGATCTCGGCCGCGGCAAACGGATGCTTGTCCGCGGGGGCAAGCTCGATCCAAAATTCAACATCACCGTTCCGGAGAATCTCGATGCTGGCGGCTGAGGTCTATCGGCAACAGGCCGCGCTGCTCGTCAGAACCCTGCCCTTCGTGGCGGCCGAAACCTGCTTCGCGCTGAAGGGGGGAACCGCGATCAACCTGTTCCTGCGGGACTTGCCGCGCCTGTCCGTTGACATTGACCTGACGTACGTCCCTGTCGCCGATCGGAGAGCGTCCCTCGCGAACATCGACGCGGCCATGCGCCGTATCGCGGAGACGATCGGCCGCGGCATCCCCGGCGCGCGCGTCATACCCGGCACGCCGCGCGGAGAAGAGTGCGTGACGAAGCTCTTCGTGCGGGCGGCCGGCGTGCAGATCAAGATCGAGGTGACGCCGGTGCTGCGCGGTTGCGTCTACGAGCCCGTCATGATGCGGGTCTCGGCGCCCGTGGAGGATCAATTCGGGTTCGCTGAAACGCAAGTGGTCAGCTTCGCCGACCTCTACGCGGGAAAGCTCGTCGCGGCCTTGGACCGTCAGCACCCACGGGATCTCTTCGACGTCCAGGACCTGCTCGCCCACGAGGGGATCAGCGATGAGCTGCGCAAGGCGTTCATCGTCTATCTTCTCAGCCACGACCGCCCGATGGCGGAACTCCTCCGCCCCACGCCGCGGGACGTTGCGGCCGAGTTTGACAGGGGCTTCGCCGGCATGACGGAGAGACCGGTCACCGTCGCGCAACTGCTCGAAGCGCGCGAAGATCTGATCGCCGGCATCGTGGGCAAGATGCCGCCCGAGCACCGCCGATTCCTGCTGTCCTTCAAGAATGGCAAGCCGGACTGGGAGCTCCTTGGCTTACCCGGCGTCGAAGCCTTGCCGGCCGTGCGGTGGCGGCTCGAGAATCTGGCGAAGCTCGCCCGCGTCAAACGCTCCGCACTGATCGCGAAGCTGACGACGGTCCTTGAGATGGAGGTCTAGTCCCGACGGGACCTGCGCCATGGGAACGCTCGACGATCTACCGAAACGGCACAAGACGCACGATACCGGTCAGGCAGCGGAGGTCGCGTTCGAAGCTGCGATCGAAGAGCAGAAGCTGTTCGCGGGGCAGTCACGCGATCGCAGCGACTACGGCACCGACGTGCAGATCGAGGCACGCCGCGATGACGCGATGACGAATTTCCGCGCGCACGTGCAGCTGAAAGGCACCGAGACTGCCGCGAACGCCGACGGCTCCGTTTCCGTCAGCGTCGAGCGGACAAATCTGAACTATCTCCTCGGTCAGCCTCATTCTTGTTTCGTCTGCTACCACCTTCCGACGAAACGGCTGCTCGTGCGTGCAGCGAGTGACGTGCACCGTGACTACGAGCACCGCGGCACAGAGTGGTCTGAGCAGGAAGAGATCACCGTCAGGTTCAACGACGCCTTCGACGAGGCGTTCCAGCGACGCCTGCATGGATTGGTTGTGGCCGCTGGCCGTGCGACGCGCGATCGGCGGATCGATTGGAACGTGACGCCGTCTGCGAAACTCGCTTCCGTGGCTTCGCGCGCTGTCGCCGCTGCCGATGTTCCGATCGATCAGGACCAGGCGCGCGCGATACTCGACGAGCTCTACGACAAGGGTGATGACGCCGCGATCTGCGCCGCCTTCGATCAGTTCGAGGCGGTGCTGGAGCCCTGCCCTGGTGCGATGGATCGCGCCTACATGGCGAAGGTCAATGTGGCGATCAACGGGTCGTCCGTGGACGAGCCGCGCGTGCGCGACGCGACCCGACGTTTTCAGGAAGCGATCGCGCGCGGCGAGATGCAAAGGGGGTCGCTCCTCTATTGCGAGGGAAACGCATGGATGGCGCTTGGCGACGACGCCCAAGCCCGAGAGGTATTCGAGAAGGCCCTAGCCGATCTTCAGGACCCGAAGGTGGCACACGCTGCCGCGCAGTGCTGCAAAACCTGGGCACAGTTCTCGCGAAATTGGGCGACGAGGACGCCGCGCGCGCCAGCTACGAGCGCGCTCTCGCGTTCGATCCGAACTTGGATGAAGCGCACTTCGCCCTCGCCTTGTGGCATCGGAAGCGCGGGACCGAGCTCAAGTTGGCTCTAGAACATCTGGACCGCGTGCGCCGGGGTCCCGGCTCGCGGCTGCAAATGTCCATCGTCCAGGGGTGGCGTGTGGAGCTCCTGTTCAGGACGGGTGATGCCGAGGGCGCTTTCAACGAGATCGACCGGCTGCTTGCTGAAGGGGACCGCCTTCCCTGGGCGTCGGGGTGGTGTGCACAGCAAGTGGCGAGGTTCGGCCGCGGGTCGGTCGTAGCAGCACGCCGCGCGGTTCGCTTCTGGGAGGGCTACCTGCGTCAGCATGCCGACGATCCGGCGGCCGAACTGCAGCGCCTCTTCTGTCTCTACCGGCTGCATCGAGGCGGCGTTGCGGAGACCGACTGGAAGAGTTTCAAGGACGCGGTAGAGCGTGCAGACCAGCGGGACGCCGAGTCGGCCCTCCTGTGGGACCGCGTCGGTCACTGGGCGCAGGATGACAAACGCTGGCCGGAGGCGGCGGGGGCCTACCGGAAGGCGTTCGACGTCGACCCCGATCTTTACGGATACTGTCTCGGGACGGCGCTCACGCGTCTCGGACATTACGAGGAATCGCTTCCGATGCTGCTCGCCCAGGCCGAGACGCACCAGCCTGACGCCCTGAGCTGGTTCCAGGTGGCGATCGCACGCGAGGGTGTCGGGGATACCGCAGGATGCATTGCCGCGTATGCACGCGCACTCGAACTCGACCCTGAGTACGATCTCGCGTGGTTCAATTTGGGCGGCATTCATTTCAACGCCGGCGACATCCCTGCGGCTCGGGCGACATGGACCGAGGCGTTAAGACGCTTCCCCGAACACCCTAGGGCGGCAGAGGCCCGCGAGATCCTTTCGAGGCTACACGATCCTGACGGGAGCGGTGGGTAGACAGACACGGCGCATGGGGAGCAACGAGTTTTCCGGTACCGCTTGGACATCGTTTTGGACACCATGTCGGCGAAACGGTGCAACTATCCGGGATGAGAGCGTCCCCGACGGGATTTGAACCCGTGTTACCGGCGTGAAAGGCCGGTGTCCTGGGCCGAGCTAGACGACGGGGACGGCGGGTCGCGGAGGCGCGCGTCTCGATTCGTGCGTAGGCGACGACGTCGGGAGCACACGCGAAAGCGCGCCGCTTCTATCAGCGCAGATTGGGAGTCGCAAGCAAGTCGTCGCCGCCCGATTGACGGGCTGTCGCCACCGCTATGAAGCGCGACACGCCAACACTCTCGCCGGCGGTGCCTCAGGAGAAGCGCGGCTTCCGTTTCTCGACGAACGCCGCCATCGTCTCACGCCCGTCGGGGCCGAGGGCCATCATCGCCATCACCTCGGAGGCGTAGGTGTACGCGTGCGCCTGGTCGAGGTCGATCTGGGCGTAGAACGCCTGCTTGCCGACGCCCTTCGAGTACGCGCTGCCACGGCTCGCGGCGCGCGCCAGGGCCTCCGTCTCGGCAACGAGCGTGGCGGCCGGGACGACGCGGTTCACCAGGCCCCACGCGGCGGCGGTCGCGGCGTCGATCTCGTTGCCGGTGAGCAGCATCTCGAGGGCGCGCTTACGACCGATAGCGCGGCTCACCGCGACCATCGGCGTCGTACAGAACCACCCGCCGCGACCGCCGGGCGTCGCGAAGCGCGCCTCCTCGGCGGCGACCGCGAGATCGGCGGTGGCGACGAGTTGGCAGCCGGCACCGGTGGCGAGGCCGTGCACGCGCGCGACGACCGGCTGCGGGACCTGCTGCACGGTCGCCATCAGCTCGGCGCAGACCTCGAAGAGCCGCCGCATGCCCGCGAGGTCGCGCTCGACCATGTCGCCGAAGTCGTGGCCGGCGCAGAAGACCGGGCCGCTGGCGGCGAGCACGACGGCGCGCGCGTCACTCGCGGCGGTCGCGCGCAGGGCGTCGATCAGCTCCTGCATGTGCTCGACGGAGAGCGCGTTGCGGCGCTCGGGACGATGCATCGTGATCGTCGTGATCGTGCCGGCACGCTCGCACTGGATGTTGCGGTAGCTCATCGGCATCACCTCGCGAGAAGCGTAGCCCTCGCCTCGCGGGGCGCGCAAGCACCGACGATCGGGGGTGTCGATGAAATGAAACGGCACGAGATCGACGATCATTTGACGCCCTTCGTCGGCTGCGCCATTGATGCCCGTCATGGTCGGGATCGTCTCCTACGGATCCTATGTGCCCTACCGTCGCCTGAAGCGCGCCGCGATCGCGCAGGCACTCGGGACTCCGGCAGGCAAGGGCGAGCGCGCGGTCGCGAGCTTCGACGAGGACAGCGTCTCGATGGCGGTCGAGGCGGCGCGCGACGCGCTGCGTACCGTGCCGAGCGCGACCATCGGCACGCTCCTCTTCGCCACCACCACGCCGCCTTACGCAGAGAAGCTGAACGCCGCGATCGTCGGCGCCGCCGCGCGACTCCCGCTCGAGATCCGCGCCGCCGATCTCACCGGCTCGGTGCGCGCCGGCCTCCCGGCGTTGCTACAAGGCGCCGATGCCGCCCGCGGGGGCGCACCGGCGCTCGTCGCCATGGCCGACTGCCGCCTCGCGGCGCCGGAAGGGAAGAGCGAACAGGCCGGCGGCGACGGTGCCGCCGCCTTCGTCGTCGGCTCCGAGGGTGTGATCGCCGAGATCGAGGCGACGGCGTCCGTCACGCGCGAGTTCCTCGACACCTGGCGCACACCCGGCGAGCGCTTCGCGCACGGCTGGGAGGAGCGCTTCGCGTTGACGCAGGTCTATGCGCCGCTGCTCGGGAAGGCGATCCACGACGTTCTCGCCAAGGCGACGGTCACGCCCGACGCCCTCACGACGATGATCCTCGACGCGCCGAACCCGCGCGCCGCCGACGAGATCGTCCGCGGCATGAAGCTCGAGCCGGCACAGCTCGGCGACTCGCTCGCGCTGACGGTCGGCCAGACCGGCGCGGCACACGCCGGCCTGCTTCTCGCCAACGTCCTCGCCGCCGCGAAGCCGGGTGACCGCATCCTCGTCGCGACCGCGAGCGACGGGGCGGACGCCGTCCTTCTGCGCGTCACCGATGCCGCCGCCGACTATCGCCAACCGCGCTCGGTGGGTCGCTTGATCGAGTCGAAGGGCGACGTCGCCTACGCGAGCTATCTCAAGTGGCGCGAGATCCTGCCGACGGAGCCGCCGCGCCGACCGGATCCCGAACGGCCCGCGGGGCCGCCGATGTTCCGCTCCGAGACCTGGAAATTCGGCTTCGTCGGCAGCCGCTGCGACGCCTGCGGCACGCCGCAGCTGCCGCCGCAGCACGTGTGCGTCCACTGTCAGGCGCGCGATCGCATGATGCCCTACCCGTTCGCCGATCGTCGCGCCAAGATCGCGACGTTCACGCTCGACCGCCTCGCGTACTCGCTCAATCCGCCGACGGTGAACGTCGTCGTCGACTACGACGGCGGCGGTCGCTTCCTCTGCGAGATGACAGACTGCGAGCCCGAGACGGTGGCGATCGGCGACGAGGTGGAGATGACGTTCCGCCGCATGTACACCGCCGGCGGCGTGCACAACTATTTCTGGAAGGCGCGGCCGAAGCGCTGAGCAGTCGAGCCCGGCCGCACGAGGAGAATGCGCCATGGCGAGCAATGGGATCAAAGACCGCGTCGCGATCGTCGGGATGGGATGCACCCAGTTCGGCGAGCACTGGGACAAGGGTCCCGACGATCTCCTGATCGACGCCGCCTATGCGGCCTACGAGTCCGCGGGCGTCGATCCCAAGGACGTCGACGCCTATTGGCTCGGCACCATGGGACAGCTCTCGGGTCTGGCCCTGTCCGTGCCGCTGAAGATTCCGTACAAGCCCGTCACCCACGTCGAGAACTACTGCGCGACCGGCTCGGAGTCACTGCGCCAAGCGTGCTACGCGGTGGCGTCAGGCGCCTACGACATCGCGATGGCGATCGGCGTCGAGAAGCTCAAGGACTCCGGCTTCTCGGGGCTCGTCGTCTCCGACCCGCCGAACGACGGTACGCTCGGCAACATGACCGCGCCCGCGTCCTTCTCGCTGCTCGCGCCCGCATACTTCAAGAAGTACGGGCTCGATCCCGATCAGGGGAAGGACGTGCTCTCGCGCATCGCCTGGAAGAACCATCGCAATGGCGCCAAGAACCCAAAGGCGCAGTTCCGCAAGGAAGTCCCGCTCGAGACCATCAAGAACTCGCCGAAGGTCGCCGATCCGCTCGGGATCATGGACTGCTCGGGCGTCTCCGACGGCTCGGCCGCCGCGATCGTCGTCCGCGCCGAGGATGCCCACAAGTTCACCAAGGATCCGATCTTCATCAAAGCGTTGTCATTCGTCGCCGGCCCGGGTGAAGGGCCGCTGGCGCAGGGCTACGACTTCACGACATTCCGCGAGGTCGTCGCGTCGGCGACAGACGCCTACCACCAGGCCGGCATCACCAAACCCCGCGAGCAGATCAGCATGGCCGAAGTCCACGACTGCTTCACCCCGACCGAGCTCGTCCTCTACGAGGATCTCGGCTTCAGCCCACGCGGCACCGCGTGGAAAGACGTACTCGCCGGCTTCTTCGACCTCGAGGGGACACTACCGGTCAATCCCGACGGTGGCCTCAAGTCGTTCGGCCACCCGATCGGGGCTTCCGGACTGCGCATGATGTACGAGATGTGGCTGCAGCTCCGCGGCGAGGCGGGAGCGCGGCAGATCAAACGGCCGACCCTCGGGCTCACCCACAATCTCGGCGGAATGCCGGGCCGCTGTGTGAGCTTCGTCTCGATCGTTGGACGCTGAGGCGCCTGCAACCTCAAAAGCCGCGCGGCGCGTCAAGCGCGGGCGTGATGGCGGCGACTTCGGTGTGTATGCGTGCGCCTTGCTGTACGATTGTACTTGACTCGTCACCGCTGGAAATGAGAGCTTCTCCTTAAGCATCAACATCTTTATTAACCCAAAATGGATCGTTGTTGAGCCAAAATGGAGGAGAAGCCCATGTCGTTGAAGTGCCCCCTTGCTGCCGCACTCAGTGCCGTCGTCGGACTCGTGCTCGTTGCGCCAACCACGTTTGCAGCCTCATCATATCCGACGCAATTCTGCGTCAGCGGAAAACTCAAGGTCGCTGCGAAGAAGTGCGCATCCGACCTGGCCATCTGGGCCAAGTGGGACAAGAGCACGGACCCCATGAAGGACTCGGTCCGCGATGCAGCGCTCGGCGCCGCCACCACGAAACTCTCGGCCGGCTTCGACAAGATCAACACCAAAATACTGAGCAAAGGCGTCGACTGCACGGACACGTCCCTGACCGCATCCCAGATGGCAGCCGCGCTCGACGCTGCAGCTGCCGACATCAAGGATAGCATCAACGGCGGCCTCAACCTCGGCACTCCCGCCGAGGCGAACTGTGGCGCCAAGCTTCTGGGTATCACCGCGAAGAAGTGCGCCGGAATGATCAAAGCCGACAGCGTCTACTTCAAGTTGCTGAATCGGGATCCGCAGGGTACCGCCCGCGACGCCGTCCGCGCGAACGCGAGCGCGAAGTTCATGACCGGCTTCAACGCCGTCGTTGCCACCTGCCCGACGACGGCGACCGAGGCCGGCGTCGAAACCGATGTCGACTTGGTCGCCACCGACGCCGTGACCAACACCTCGACCTCGCCCAACCTGTCCGCCACGTGGACCTCGGTCGTTCCGCCGACCACCGTCCAGTACCAAGACCTCACGCTCAAGCCCACCTGTTCGCGGGACACGCCCTACATGTACTGGTACAAGCGCGGCACCGAGAACAAGCTCCTAGTCTACTACCAGGGCGGCGGCGCGTGTTGGGATGACACTACCTGCTCGCCGAGCCTCGGCGGCGGCAGCCCGTTCAAGAACACCGCAACCCTGAGCGACAATCCCGCGAACACCACGACCGGTTTCGGCGACGTCACCAATCCCCTCAATCCGTTCAGCGACTGGAGCGCCGTCTTCATCTCCTATTGCACGGGCGACATCCACTGGGGCGACAACAAAAAGCTGTACCACGACCCCTTGAACGGGAACCAGCCGTACACGATCCAACACAAGGGCTACCAGAACGCCAAGCTCGTCGAGAAATTCGCGCGCGAGCATTTCGTCGCACCCGACGAGGTGTTCGTCACCGGCTCGAGCGCGGGTGCCTACGGCGCGGCCCTCGGTGGCATTCTCCTGCACGAGGTGTACCCCGCGGCGAAGTTCAACGTCGTCGGCGATGCCGGGAACGGCGTGGTCACGCCGACCTTCATCTCGGCCAGCCTCGAGCCGTCATGGCATGTGGCGCAGCATATGCCGACCTACATCCCGAGCCTCAACGTTCCCATTACCAGTCTCACCATCGCCGACCTCTACATCGGCGGCGCCACCTACTACTTGGGACGCGGCAGCCGGTTCGGCCAGTACACGTCGGCGTGGGACGGCGGATCGGGAAGCCAGACGTTCTTCTACAACGTCATGGTGAACGGCCTCCTCGACAACGCCAACTGGTGGCACAGCAGCTGCGCCTGGAACACGCAGATGCTGGCCAACGATGCCGCGGCGTTCGCCGGAGCGCCGACCAACTACCGCTCCTACGTCGGTCCAGGGTCACGGCACACGATCTACGGCAGCAACCGCGTCTACACCGAAACGCACGGCGTCCCGCAGACGTTCGTCAGTTGGCTGGACAACATGCGCAACCAGCCGCTGCCCGCGAACTGGAACAACGTCCTGTGCTCGGATTGCAGCCTCCTCGGTGTGTGTGACGGCAGCAGCCCGAGCCCGGGCGTGAGCTGTCAGCACGATGCGGAATGCAGCCCGGGCGTCTGCACACCGGTCGACGCCCGGCCGACTCCAGGACAGAATCCGCCGAATCCGTTCCTGGCGGACGGCGTCGTCAACTGTTCGTAGACGAGCCGGCTCTTTGAGCCTTACGGCGGTGCGGGATTCTCTCCCGCGCCGCCGTTTTTTTACGCGTCGACGATCGCGACCGTGACCTCCGGGCCGTCGCGGTCGACGGTGCGCACCCACGCGGCGTCGAGGCCGATCGAGCGCGCCGGTACGAGCGCCCGACGGCGCGCGCGCCACAGCACCTTCTCGCCTTGCCGTACCTCGAGCCGCGCGTCTTCGACGAGCGTGGCGACGCGCAGGACGAAGCGGTCACGCGGCGGCCTGTCGTCGACGCCGATCGCGCCCGGCGAGATCCAACGCAGCGGCGGCCGGCAGACGATCGGGACCGGCGGTGCCGCGGGCCATACGTCCGCGCCCAGAAACGCCTGCACGCTGCGCGCCGCATGGCGCCCCGAGAGCGCCGCGACGTCACCCGCCTCGGCCGCATGCACGAGGTTGCCGGCGGCGAAGACGCCCCGCTCCGAGGTCCGGAGCGCGAGATCGATACGCGGGCCGCGCGTCGCGTCCAGCATGAGACCGCCCGTGCGCGCGAGCTCGTGGTCGGGGATCCAGTCGCCGGTGAAGACAACCGCGTCGCACGCGATCGTGTTGGTCGCGCCGCTCGTGAGGTCGGTTACCTCGACGGCCTCGACGCGCCGCCGACCGAGGACACGCGTGACGGCCGCATCGGTCAGAATGGGCACGCCGCGCCAGCCGGCCGTCGCCCACACGAGCGCGCCATGGCTCTGGTGCCGCGGCTGCTCCGTGACCATCGCCACGGTCGTCGCGCCGCCATGCGCGAGCGTCAGCACCGCCGAGAAGCTGACGTGTTCCGCACCGACGACCACGGCGCGGCGCGCGACCCGTTGCCGCTCGAGGTAGACGAGCTGCTGCAGCGCGCCGGTGGTGAGGACGCCGAGCGGCCGCGTGCCGGGAACGAGACGCGCCGCCCGCGGGCGCTCGCGGCATCCAGTCGCGAGCAGGATCGCCGTACCGCGGATGCTGCCGCGCCCGCTCGGCGCCGTGACCGCGAGCGTCCGCGGCCCGTCCCATCCGGTCACGCTGGTCTCGGTGCGGACGTCGACGCTCGCCACGTACGCCTGCCGCGCATAGCGCGCCGCGTACGCCGGTCCCGAAAGCACGCGACCGAGATCGCGAAGGCCGAAGCCGAGATGGCGCGTGTGGCGCGGGATGCCGCCCGCGTGCGGCTCACGCTCGAGCACGACGACGCGCGCGACGCCGCGCCGGCGGAGCTCGATCGCCGCCGCCAGACCCGACGGCCCGCCGCCGACGATCACGACGTCGGCGTCGTCGCTCACGGCGGCACGCCGAGAAGCTCGGCGATCTCACGACCGCTCGCGCTCGCCAGCAGCCGGGTCACCGCCGCGGTGCAGTAGAAGCCCTGGCAGCGCCCCAGGGTGGCGCGCGTGCGGCGCCGGAGTGCGTCGAGGTTGCGCGCCGGAATGGCCGCACCCGCGGCATCGAGGATCTCGCGGCGGGTGACGCGCTCGCAATGGCAGACGATGCGGCCGTAGTCGGGGTCCGCCGCGATCAGCTCTGAACGCTCGTAGGGCCGTCCGAACGCCTCGCCGATGTTCGGCATGCGCACCGCACGGAAGTCGAGACGCGGCTCGAGGCGGAGGCCCGCGTCGCGGAGCCCGTCGCACACGTGCTCCGCGATCGCCATCGAAGCGGAAAGACCGGTCGAGCGGATGCCGCCGACGCACACGTAGCGCTCTTCGGGATGGAAGCGGATCTGGTAGTCGGCGTGCTCGGTCGCGGCGCGCAGGCCGACGTAGACCGCGGTCACTTCCTCGTCCGCCAACGCGGGGACGAGGCGCCGGCCTTGCGCCAGCAAACCGTGGATGCCGCCGGCGGTCGAGTCCGTTGCATCCTTGTCCGACACGTCGTCGGCCGTCGGCCCGAGCACGAGGTTACCAAACACCGTCGGGCTCACGAGGACGCCCTTCGTCCGCGCCGTCGGTACGGGAAGGAGGACGTGGCGTAGCAGCGGGCGCGCGAGCTTGTCGAAGACGACGAGCTCGCCGCGCCGCGCCGTCACCGTGAAGCGCGTGTGTCCGAAGAGGCGGTCGACGTCGTCCGCGCCGAGGCCGGCCGCGTTCACCACGTAGCGCGCGCGGAAGTGCCCGCGCGCCGTGAGGAGAACGTACACGCCCGCGGCGTCGGCGTCCCGCGCGCCGGCGGCGTCCGCGGCAGGCGGCGTTCGCGTGACCGCCTGCAGCGGCGCTTCGAGCATGAGCGTCACGCCGTTCACCACCGCTTCGGTGGCGAACGCGAGCGGCGTCGTGAACGGGCATACGATGCTCTCGTCGGGGATCTCGAGCGCCGCGAGCGCGCCCGGCGCGAGCGCCGGCTCGCGCGCATAGAGCTCGGCCGCCGCCACCTCGCGGATCGCCGTATATCCGTTGCGCCGCGCGCGCTCCGTGATCGCCGGCAGCGTCGCGCGTTGCTCGTCGTCCCATGCGACGAGGAGCGCGCCGAGGCGCTCGACGGGGATACCCGCCTCCGCCGCGTGGCGCACCAGCAGCGCGTGGCCTCGGCGCACGAGGCCTGCCTCGAGCGTGCCCGGCTTGGCGTCGAAGCCGGTGTGGAGGATCGCCGTATTCGCTTTGCTGGTTCCGGCGCCCACGTCCGCTCCCGTTTCGAGCAGCAGGACGCGGAGGCGATGGCGTGCGAGCTCGCGCGCGATCGCCGCGCCGACGACGCCGGCGCCGACGACGGCGACCTCGAAGGGCACGTCCGTCGTCGCATTGGCGCGCGCCGTGCTCACGCGAGCGCCATCGCGGCGTCGGCGGCGCGCCGCCAGTGTGCGAGGCGCTCCTCGGCCTCGCCGGCGCCGATCCGCGGCTCGTAGACCGCGGCCGGCGACCATCCCCCGCTTGCCTCCTCGGGGGAGTGCGCATCACCGAGCGCCAGGCGCGCGAACGCCGCGACGCCGATCGCCGTCGCGTGCGGCGACGGATACACCTCGACCGGCGCCTGTACGAGGTCCGCTTGCACCTGCATGAGCGTCGAAGAGCGCGTGAGTCCGCCGTCGGCACGCAGATGCGCGAGCGCGACGCCGAGATCCGTCTCGACGGCGCGCGCCACCCAGGCGACCTGCGCGGCGATGCCGTCGACGACGGCGCGCGCGAGCTCGGCGCGGCCGGTTCCGAGTGACAGTCCGACGAAGGCACCCCGCGCATCGGCCCGCCAGAACGGTGCGCCGAGGCCGGCAAGCGCGGGAACGAAGAGCGCGCCGCCCGCGTCCGACGCGCCCGCAGCGGCGGCATCGAGCGTCGCCGCGGCGGCCAGCATCCCGACGGCGCGCAGCCACTCGAGGGCGGCACCGGCCGTGTAGACCTGTCCGTCGAGGCAATAGGTCGTCACGTCCCCCAGGCGCCAGGCGACGCAGCTTGAGAGCCCGGCGCGCGATCGCCGCGCACGCGCACCGACGGTCGCCATGAGGAAGGCGCCGGTACCGTAGGTGCACTTCGCCGCGCCCGGCCTCAGGCATCCCTCGGCGAAGAGCGCCGCCTGTTGATCGACGGCGAGGCCGGCAACGGGCACGGCATCGCCGAACGCCGTCGTCATGCCGACCGCTTCCGCGCAGTCGACGATGCGCGGTAGGGTCGCGGGGTCGACATCGAAGGCGGCGCACGCCTCCGCCGACCAGGTGCCGTCCTCGAGGTCGAGAAGGAGCGTTCGCGACGCCGTCGCAGCGTCGGTCACATAGGCGCCCGTCAGGCGATGGACGAGCCAGGTGTCGGTCGTGGTGACGACACCCGCGCGCGTCACGTGCTCCCGGAGCCACGCCATCTTGGGCGCCGCGAAGTACGGATCGACGGGTAAGCCGGTGATCGCGGTGAGACGTGCGCTCCGGTCGGCGAGGCGCGCGCACCACGGGGCGGCGCGGCGATCCTGCCACGAAAGGGCCGGGGCCAGCGGCCGCCCGTTCGCGCGCTCCCATGCGAGCACGGTCTCACCCTGATTCGCCAGCGCGACCACGTCGGGACGGACCCCGGCGCGCGCGAGCGCCGCGCCGCCGGCGGCGAGCAGCGACGACCACAGCTCCTCGGCATCCTGCTCGACGCCGCTTCCATCGGGGAGCGCCGCCGGATGGACGGGCACCTCTGCTTCGGCGAGCACTCCCCGCCCCGACGAGACGACGAGCGCCTTGGTCGCGGACGTGCCTTGATCGAGCGCGAGGATGTTCACGTGCGGCTGCTCTAGCGGGCGTCGAGTCGCCAAGCAACGGCGACCCGCGCCGGCGAGCGCGCACGTGTCCTGGTGACGCCGCGATCTGGACGCCTTCCCGGGGACCGTGGTACGCCCGCCAACATGCAGGCACTCACCTTCGGTATCACCGACGAGCAACGCACGATCCAAGAAACGACGACGCGTATGTTGCGACCGTTCGAAGCACGGCGCCAGGAGTTCGAGCGCGCGCTCCGCGAGCACGGCCGCGTGCCGGAAGAGTTCTGGACGGCGCTCGCCGAGGCCGGGCTCCTCGGCGCCTTCGTGCCCGAGGAGTTCGGCGGCACCGCGATGGGACTCAGCGCGCTCGCCACCGCCGCCGACGCGATGGCGAGTCGCGGCTTCGGCCATCCGCTCTTCCTCCTCACCGGTATGGACGCGCTCTGCATCGCTCGCAGCGGCTCCGCGTCGCTGCAACGCCGCTTTCTTCCCCGCATCGCCTCGGGCGCGCTCAAGCTCTGCTTCGCGATCACCGAAGCGAACGCCGGCACGAATTCGTTTCGCATGACGACCCGCGCCGTCCGTCGCGGCGACAGCTACGTGCTCGACGGCGAGAAGACGTTCATCACCGGCATGGATCAGGCGGACTACGTGCTGCTGGTCGCGCGCAGCCGCTCGCGCGAGGAGATCGAGCGCGGCGGTCTCCCGAAGACGAGCTGCCTCTCGGTGTTCGTCGTCGACTGCCACACCCCCGGGATCTCGCTGACACCGCTCCCGATGCGCGCGATCGACGGCGCCGCGCAGTGGACGGTCCACTTCGACGGCGCCGAGGTGCCGGCCGAGAATCTCGTCGGCGAGGAACACGCCGGCGCGCTCGCCATGTTCAACACCTTGAATCCCGAGCGCGTGCTGATCGCCGCCGGCGCCTGCGGACAGACCGAGCGCCTGCTCGAAATGTCGATCGCCTATGCGAGCCAGCGCGTCGTCTTCGGGTCGCGTCCGATCGGCGCGTATCAGGCGGTGCAGCATCCGCTCGCCGATCTGCGCATCCGCCTCGAGGCGGCGCGCGCCGTCACCATGAAGGCGGCCGCCGCCTTCGACGCCGGCGTCGACCCGAGCGAGGCCGGTACGTACGCGAACATGGCAAAGTACCTGGCGACCGATCTCGCGATCGACGCCGCGGATCGCGCCATCCAGACGCACGGCGGCTCGGGCTTCTCCGAGGACGTGGGCGTGATCGGCTATTGGGAGCGCACGCGTCTCATGCGCACGGCGCCGATCTCGAAGGAGATGATCCTCAACTTCGTCGGCGAGCACGTGCTGGGACTACCGCGGTCTTATTGATTACGCCCCCGCGCGGCTGCGCCGCGCGATGGGCGTCGCGGCCGGGAGTGAATCCCGGCCGCTCCCTCTCACCGATTGCGGAACGAGAGTGAATCCCGACCGCTCCCTCTCGAGGCTGCGCGACGCGTGCGTGCGCTAGAGCGCACGCACGGGCAGCACGACCATCTGCACGCCCTTGAACTGCAAGCGTCGCTGAATGGTGTTGGCCGCTTGGTTGTGGAGCTGGCGGGTGAGCAGGTTTTCTTCGGAGAAGACGAGCTTGCCGGCGAAGAAGACGGTGCGGCGGAACGTCTTGTTGATGCGCATGCACAGCTTCTCGATCTCGTCGACGGCGTCGGTGCCGAGCGCGTACCAGTACTCGGCATAGCGCCCGTGCTGGCGAACGAACTTCACGTACTTCTGCAGCATCTCTTCCGTCGACTGCTTGAGATTGTCGAGCTCGGCCGTTCCCTTGAACTTGTTCGAGTCGATCACACCGACGGAGATGAAGACGAAATTCTGGAAGTGCTTGCCGAACAAACTCGGAATCGCGAGGACGCTGTGGAGCCCGAGTCCGTTGTAGCCGGTGACGAGGATCGCCGCCGTCGGTTTGGTGACGTCGCGTGCCGGCGTGCCGCTCTCGATCTCGAGAACCGGGAACTCGACGAGCTCCTCGTCGAGGCGCTTCAGCGCCTGCTCCACCTTCCCGTAGTGCCGCCGGATGTACAGGCAGAGGCCGACGAACAATGCGGTCACGACCACCGTCACCCACCCGCCGGCGCCGAACTTGAGGACGGTCGTGGCGACGAGGATGCTCGAGGTGAGCGCCAAGCCGATGCCGTTCACCAGCAGGTGCCGTCGCCACCGCGGATCGACGGTGCGCTCCTGCCACCAATGCACACACATCCCGAGCTGCGAGAGTGTGAAGGTGAGAAAGACGTTGATGCTGTAGAGGACGACGAGGAGGCTCACCTCGCCCTCCGTGTAGAGGAGGACCGCGAGCGCCGCGCCGCCCATAAGCATGATGCCGTTTTTCGTCACCAAGCGGTCGCTGAGCTGGTAGAAGCGGTGCGGCACCCAGGAGTCGATCGCCATGTTGGCGAGGACGCGCGGGCCGTCGAGGAATCCCGCCTGCGCCGCCACGAAGAGGAGCGCGCCCTCGCTGACGAGGGCGAACAGCAGGAAGCCCTGGCCGAGCTGCAGACCGCCGAGCCGCCACCTACCGGCCACCTGATCGATCAGGGTGGCGTTCAGGGTACGGCCCTCCTGCGGTCGGATGTCGAGCAGGAGATAGCAGAGCAGGATGCCGCCGGCGGTGAACGCGAGCGAGCTCGCCATGTAGAGCATCGTCCGCTTGCCGGTCTGGACGCGCGGCTCGCGCAGGATCTGCAGACCATTCGAGACCGCCTCGATTCCGGTATAGGTGCCACCCCCCAAGCTGTAGGCACGCATGAACGCGATCGCGACCGCGAGAAAGCCGACGTTGCCGATCTCCATGCGCGTGTCGTGGGCCGCCGTCGCGACCACGGCCGGGAGCGTGTGCGCATGCCCAGCGAGCGCCACCAGGATCACGAGCGCGTGCGTGAGCAGGAATCCGATGAAGATCGGCACTAGGACGACGACCGACTCTTTGACGCCGCGCAGGTTGAGGAGAATCAGCATGCCGACGGCGGCGATCGCCGTCTCGAGCTTGATCGCTTGGAGCCCCGGCGGCAAAAAGCTGAAGATGGCGTCGGCACCGCTCGCGATCGAGATCGCAATCGTCAGCACGTAATCGAAGACGAGCGCGCAGCCCGAGACGACACCGGGGAGCGGCCCAAGGAGCTTGGTGGCGACGAGATAGCCGCCGCCGCCGGTCGGGAAGAGCTCGATGATCTGCGAATAGCTGGCGGAGATGATGAAGACGGTGAGGGCCGTCGCCCCGACGAGGAAGAGCGCGAGGAAGCGCTCACTGCCGAGGTGCAGGAAGGCTTCTTCCGGCCCGTAGCATGAGGACGAGAGGCCGTCGGCGCCGAGACCGACCCAGGCGAGGAAGGCGACGAGCGAGAGCTGATGGAAGACCCCGGGAGAGAGCGGATCTTTCGCATCCCCCAGTATCCGCCGCGCGATGCGGCCACGAACCGCGGGAGCAGTCTTGCGACCACCGGTCGTGGAAGGAGACGCCGGGGGCCCCGTCGGGATCGTCGCCATACGCGAAAGAAGCGAAGCGTAGGGGAGACCGGGAGGAAGCGCAAGCGCGTGCCCCGCATCCACGTCGTCGTCGCCGGATGATCGCCGTCCGCGCCGCGGTTGACGACGGGAAATCGCGACGTCTATGGTCCGCCATCGGAAGGATGTTCACATGACCGCTCCCGCCCAGCGTTCCGACGATCTCGTCCGTGCCCTCGAGGCACGGGCGCGTGAGATTCGCGAACAAACGATCCGCCTTGGCGTCAAGTCCGGCTCGACCCACTTCGGCGGCTCGCTCTCCATGGTCGACGTCCTCGTCGTCCTTTACTTCTACGTGCTGCGCATCGATCCGCAGCGGCCGCAGTGGGAGGAGCGCGATCGCTTCATCCTCTCGAAGGGCCACGGCGCCACCAGCTACTGTCCCGTCCTCGCGACGGCAGGCTTCTTCCCCGCGGGCATGATGGACGACATCAACCATCTCGGCAGCGCCTTCGGCATGCATATCGACATGCGGAAGATTCCCGGCGTCGACATGAGCACGGGCTCACTCGGTCATGGATTGCCCGTCGCCGTCGGGATGGCGCTCGCGGACCGCGTCCAGAAGAAAGACCGACGCGTCTTCTGCATGATGGGCGACGCCGAGCAGAACGAAGGCTCGATCTGGGAGGCGGCGCAAGCAGCGGGGCACTTCAAGCTCGGACGCCTATGCGCGATCGTCGACCGCAACCGTTACAGCTCCGAGGGCGACACCGAGGAGATCCTCGCGATCGAACCGCTGCACGAAAAGTACGCCGCGTTCGGCTGGGAGGTGCGCCGGCTCGACGGTCACAGCATCCCTGCCCTGCTCGACGCCTTCGCCGCACTCCCCACCCATGACCGCACCAAACCGACCGCCATCATCGCCGACACCGTGAAAGGCAAAGGCGTCTCCTTCATGGAGGCGGGCGCCACCTGGCACTACGGCGCGCTCAGCGAAGAGGACGAGGCGAAGGCGATCGCCGAGATCCGCGGCGGCGCGGGCAGCCGCTGAGCCGGCGCGCGAGTCCGCGGAGACCATCATGCCCTACGGAACAACCTACAACGTCGACACGCTCGAGCTGCTGACGAGCTACGAGGCCTACGGCCGCACGCTCGTCGAGCTCGGGACCGCCCATCCCGAAGTCGTCGTCCTCACCGCCGACCTCTCGCGCTCGACGCGCGCCACCGACTTCTTCACCGCCTTTCCGGAGCGCGCGTTCAACCTCGGCATCGCCGAACAAAACATGGTCGGCTGCGCCGCGGGACTCGCCGCGTCCGGGCTCGTGCCCTTCGTCATCAACATCGCGACGTTCCAAACCATGCGCTCGTTCGAGCAGATCCGCAGCGACTTCGGCTACCCGCGCCTCCGCGGCGTCTTCATGTCGATCTGGTCCGGCCTCTCCGGCGGCTACGTCGGGGCAACGCACCACGCGATCGAAGACATGGCGCTGATGCGCCTCATCCCGAACATGGCCGTCCTCGCCCCCGCGAACTCCGAGGACACCGCCGCCGCGACCCGCGCCGCCTACGACTATCCGGGTCCCGTCTACATCCGCATCGCCAATGCCATGGACCCGAGCGGCAACGAGGGCAATCCGTTCGTGCTCGGCAGCATGGCCGTCACCCACACCGGCTCTGACGCCACGGTCATCGCCTGCGGCGCTCAGGTCACGGACGCCAACCGCGCCGCCCGTCGTCTCGCCGAGGACGGCATCACGGTACGCGTCCTCTACTGCCACACGCTGAAGCCGCTCGACACCGCCGCCGTGCTCGCCGCCGCGCGCGAGACGGGCGCGATCGTGACGGTGGAGGACCACACGACGATCGGTGGACTCGGGGGCGCAGTCGCGGAGACGCTCGCGGAGGCGGGCGCCGGCACGCGGCTCGTGCGGCTGGGCGTACCGGACGTCTACGCGCCGATCGGCTACGCGCCCGAACTCTACGCCCACTTCGGCTACGACGCCGACGGCATCGCGCGGGCGGTCCGTCAGGCGACTTCGGGCGCCGGGTAGGTCTTCAACAGATGGCGGATGAGATCCGCCACCGTCACCATGCCGACCAGCCGCCCTTCACGCACCACCGGCAGATGGCGGATCAACGCGTTCCGCATGAGGCCGATCGCTTCGTCCGCGGTCGCGAACTCGTCGATCGAGATCGGGTCGACCGTCATGACGTCGCGCGCGCTCATGGTGTCGAGGCGCTTCTCGTCATGGAGCAGGTTGACGACGTCGGTGATGCTGATGATCCCGAGGAGCCGCGCATCCTTGTCGACGACCGGCATCGCGCCGATTCCGAGCGCCGCGATCTCATGCGCGACGTCGACCAACGAGTCCGTCGGTCCGGCGGTGACGAGGTGGCCGCTCATCACCGTGCGGATGTGCGCCTGCATCAACGCCTGTGCGCGGCCGCGAGGCATGCGCCGAAAAGCTACGGGATCGATGCAGCGACCGCAAGGACGAGGCCCGGCGCAATTGCTTGCCGGGGGGCGGCCGCGATGCCCGTCCCAGGGGGCTCACCACCAGCTCGATCGACTGGGCCATGGCGTCGCAGGCCGCGATTTCCGCTTTGCGAACCCACTCCCGTTCCGTTATTGCTGGGGTCCACGACACGGCACCTCGCGCGGCGACTCCCACCCATGCGGAACACACACGGACGAACTCTCGGTCTCGTACTGTCTGGCGGTGGCGCACGCGGCGTCTTCCAGGTCGGCGTGTACGAGGATCTCATGAAGGATCCGCGCTTCGCCGGGCGGCCGATGGCGCTCTCCGGCACGTCGGCGGGGGCGATCAACGCCGCGCTGATCGCGGCCGGCAGGACGCCATCCGAAATGATGCAGTTCTGGAACGTCGTTGCCGACAACCCCCCGGCGATCGCGAGCAATCGCTTCTTCCGCACGGCGGTGCGGACCTTGGTGCGTCTCACGCTCAGCGAGTCACTCGCCTGGATGCGCCCGGGACGTCGCTGGCAGGCGCTCGTTCAACGCGCCCGCAATCACGTGCCGCCACGGCCCGGCAGCATGCTCGCCCTTGCCGTCGAGTTCCTCCTGAGCACACGCTTCGAGCTGGTGAGCCAGTTTCTCGAGGGCATCGAGGAGCCGTTTCTCGCCGACACCGCACCGCTGCGGCGACTCCTCGTCGATACCTTCGGCGGCGAGCGCCTGCCGAACGTCGGCGTGCACCTCGCGATCAGCACCGTCGACGCGCATACCGGACGGGTCGTCCGTTTCGCGACGCGCGCGACGCCGCTCACCCGCCCGCCCGACTACACGATCGTCAACGCGATCACCGTCGATATGGTGCTCGCGAGCGCGAGCATCCCGCTCCTCTTCCCGCCGGTCGCGATCGGATCGCATCTCCTGTGGGACGGCGGCCTCCTGGTGAACACGCCGCTCGCGCCGGTGGTCGCGCTCGGCGCCGACGAGATCGTGACCGTGCTCGTCACCGAACCGCCCGATCCGGTCTCGCAGCCCTTTCCGCACTTCGGCCGCGCCGTCGAGCGCACCGTCGATAGCTTCCTCGAGAACGCCTACAATGTCGACCGCAAGCTCCTGCTCGAGCGCAACCGGCTGGCGCGCCTCGAGGACGGCCATCACTACCGCGACGTCACGTTGTACGAGCCCGTGCGGCCGGCCCGCGAGTGCTTCAACTCCGGGTCCTATCTCTACTTCGAGCGCGAGACGATCGCGGCGGCGTACGAAGCCGGGCGGCGCGCGACCCGCGGCTGGCTCGCCGACGGCCCGCGCGTCGACAACCTCGAAGAAGCGCACGCCGGCGCGGCGGCCTGAGCCGCCCGCCGGCGGCGACCACCCTCCCACCGCCGGCGGTCAGCCGTTCCGGCGCGACGCACGCGATCGACCGCGGCCGTTCGCGGTCGCGCCGCGATGGATCGTCAACGGTCCACGCGCGCCCGCGACCTTGCGCGCGACGAACACCTTCGCCACGAAGTGCGGCTCGACGGACTCGAGGCGGAACCCCGCCTCGACGATCGGCACCGCGAGATCGTCGCCGATGTAGTCGCGATAGAACGGCTCGTGGAAGTCGGCCGCGAAGCGGCCGAGGAAGAATGCGAGGCTGCCGCTCTCGGCGAGTTGCGCCGAGTCCTCGACGACGAGCAAGCCGCCGGGCCGGAGGACGCGATGCATCTCGGCGAGCACGGCACGGCGGGCGGCATGCGGCAGCTCGTGGAAGAGATGGACGCAGGTGACGACGTCGAAGTGCCTGCTACGAAACGGCAGCCGCTCGGCGTTCTCGGCGACGAGCGACACGTCGGGAACGTCGGCGAGGACACTGCGCGCGATCTGAAGATAGTACGGGCTCAGATCCAAGCCGTAGAGCCGCAGACGCGGCTGCGCGAGCGCGATCTGCGACAACGTCCGGCCGGTGCCGCACGCGACGTCGAGCAGCCGCATGTCGCGAGCGCCGGCGGTCGCCATGAAGCGTGAGATCGGCGGGATCACCTGGCGCCGCATGACGTCGCTCATCCCCGCGAACAGCAGCTCGACCGCGAGGTCGTACAGCTCCGCGGAACGCCGACTGAGGTATCCGTCGCTCTGCCAATGGAAGTTGCGCCGGAAGTACGACGGGTAGCGCTGCGCGTCGACGCCCGCCGGAAGATCTTGATGATCGCGCGCAAGGGCGCGCCGAATGACCCGCGGAACGTCGAGGAGGAGGCTCGGTAGCGTGCGCGCATAGCTGCCGAACGGAATTTGGAAGAGCAGCGCCCGCGGGTACAGGCCGGCTTCGACGTTGGCCAGGTCACGCGCGAGGAGGTCCTCGTAGCGACCGCGGAGCGCCGCCACGGACGCGGGGTCGGGTGACTCGCCGCCGGTGAGCACCGCCAACAGACGCCGCACGGTCGCCAACGGGAAGCGGATGGCGTGCTGTTGCGTTCGATAGGTGGCCCGATCGATCCGTCGTCGCACGTCCGTCGCCACTCGATCGAGCTCGATCCGGAGAGCGGTCCACACGTTCGCCGCGGGGGCGCGCGCTGTGGTCTCGGTCTCGGCGTCGATGGAGTCGCGCTGCATGTTCGCGACCAGCGTATAGAATTGCCGTCGCGAGACAAAGGTCCGTTCCTCGCGGACGCGCTGGACCTCCCCTATTATCGCCGCCTCAGCTCACGTCTCGTCGGCCTAGGACGGGCGAGCGGCGTCCGCTAGCCTACGTACTGCCAAGGACACGTGGAAAGATGCCGGAGCCGGTGCTGGTCGTCGAAGACGACCCCGACATTCGCGATATGATGATCGCGGTCGTCGAGAACGAAGGTCACAGGGCGGTACCGGTCGAGAACGGCGCCGAGGCGCTGCGGCTCCTCCGAAACGGCCTCAGGCCCTGTCTCATCCTGGTGGATCCGACGATGCCGGTGAAGAACGTCTGGGAGTTCCGCGCCGAGCAGAGCGCCGATCCCCATCTCGCTGCGATCCCGACGATCGCCGTCGCCGCGGCCGCCAAGGAGGCGATGCGCGACCTCCACCCCGACGGTACGGTGTCGAAGTTGGTCGACCTCGACACCTTGGCGAGGCTGCTGAAAGCGCACTGCATCAGTAACCACCGCGTCGCCTGAGCGCGTCGCGCGATCTACTCGGGCACTCGTCGACGAGGATACGGCCCGCGACGAGGAGGCCGAGCCGGTGCCCGCGCGAGCGCGCTACTCGACAGCTACCGCGGCGCGCGCCGACTCGGAACGCCGCGAGCTCGCCCCCATCAGCCGTCGGAATCGTGTCCGCGCGCCGCTCTGTACACGCAGGCGTCCGATCAGGCCGGCTCGTGCGTTCGCCGGTTCCGGCAGCAGCGCGAGACGTTGCCCGGCGGGCGTTTCCACCTCGCGTTTGCCGACGCGCGCGCCGCATCGGCAGTAGAGCGCCGTCGACTCGGAGCGGTGCGGCGTCGCGCACGCGGTGGCGCCGCCGATGGTGTAGCGCGCGCCACAGAAGCGACACCGGCACCACGAGAACCCGCAGCACGGACAACGGAGCCGCGTCTCGTGATTCACGTTCGGCGATTTGCCTTCCGAGTTCAATAGTTCGACTTCCGACGTTTCGAACATTACCATCCTTCCGGTCGCTTCCGAGATCGACCCGACGCTCTTTTTGACGCAACGCCCGAATCCTAGCCCGCGCCGCGTCATTCGCCAAACGTCGGCTCGAGCGGCTGCACGCCGGTTGCGGCCTATGCCGGCTGGAAGGGCCCGTCAACCCTCGAGAATTGTGCCCGCAGGCGACAGCCGCTCGCCTTCACGCCGACACCGGAGGCGCGTGAGGATCGTCACCGTTGAGCACTACGTTCGCGGTCACGCGCGCATCGCGGGGACAGCTTGCGCTCGTGATCCGAGAGCGTCAGAAGAGAAACGCATATGGCGGCGATCCATCACTACGACGTGCGGGCGCACTGGCACAAAGCCGGTGACGCGACGGTGAATCCGATGAACCATCGCCTCGAGTTCGACAGCCGTCCGTCGATCGAGGCTTCGGGTGCGCCGCAATTCAAGGGCGACGCCGGCAAGGTAAACCCCGAGGAGCTCTTCGTCGCGGCGCTGGTCTCGTGTCAGATGCTCTCCTACCTCGCGCTCGCCGCGCGCGCCGGCGTCGACGTCCTCGCCTACGAGGATACCGGCCAGGGCACGATGACGATCGCCGACAAGCGCATGCGCATCACCGCGGTGCGCCTGCGCCCGCGCATCACGATCGCCCCGGGGAGCGACGAAGCGAAGGCGCGGTCGCTGGTCGAGACGGCGCATGAGGCCTGCTTCGTCGCCAACTCCGTCTCGTGCGCGGTCGAGGTCGAGCCCGAGGTCGTCGTCGGCTGAGCCCGCCGACCGTCGCCGCGAGCACCACCACATCCGTTCCATGCTGCCGAAAATCAGCCGCGCGATCGTCCAGGAAGGACCGCGACGCCTCGTCCTGCGCGAGCTTCCGCTGCCGGAGATCGACGCCGACAGCGCGCTCCTGCGCGTCGAGGCCTGCGGCATCTGCGGCAGCGACGCCGAGCAGTACGCCGGTCTGTTGCCGGTGACCTTCCCCGTCGTCCCCGGACACGAGCCGCTCGGGACGATCGCGCGTATCGGCGATCGTGCCGCGCAGCGCTGGGGCGTCGACGTCGGCGACCGGGTGGCGGTGGAGGCGCCGATTCCGTGCGGGCGCTGCCGCGTGTGTCTCACGGGGCGCTACACCATGTGTCGCGCGCGCGGCGGATTCTTCGCCCATGGCTACGTCCCACTGACGCAGCCGCCGGGCTTGTGGGGCGGCTACGCCGACTACCTCTACCTCGACCCGTGCTCGATCGTGCACCGCGTGCGCGCCGACGTCCCGGCGGCGATCGCGGTGATGTTCAATCCGCTCGGCGCCGGCTTTCGCTGGGCCGTCGACATCCCGAACACCGGGCCCGGCGACACCGTTCTCGTGCTCGGTCCCGGGCAACGCGGGCTCGCGTGCGTGATCGCCGCGCGCGCCGCCGGCGCCGACACCGTCGTCGTCACCGGTCTCACGCGTGACGCCCCGAAGCTCGCGCTCGCTCGCCGCTTCGGTGCCGACCACGTCATCGACATCGAACGCGAGGACGCGCGCCGGCGCGTGAAGGAGCTGACCGGCGGCCGCGGTGCCGACGTCGTCGTCGAGGTGACCGCCAACGCCCCGGAGCCCGTCGCCGAGGCGCTGCACTACGTCGCACCCGGCGGCCGCATCGTCCTCGCGGGCGTCAAGGGATTCCGCAGCGTGCCCGACTTCGTGAGCGACCTCCTGGTCCTGAAGGAAGCGCAGGTCCTCGGCGCGTTCGGCGTCACCAGCCCGGCCTACGCGACGGCGATCCGCCTGATCGAGTCCGGGCGCGTACCGCTCGCCGAGATGCATACCCACGACTTCGCGCTCGAGGACGCCGAGCGCGCCATCCAGACACTCGCCGGCGAGGTGCCGGGCGAGATCAGCATTCACTCCTGCCTGCTGCCGGGCCGCTGAGCACCCCGAAGCACGGTGACGTGCGGCGCGCTTGAGTCGTCGCGAAAGAGCCGCTACGGCTGCGCCCATGTCCGCCCCCACGCCAACCCTCTGGCAGTTCCGACACTCGCACTTCAACGAGAAGGCGCGCTGGGCACTCGATTGGAAGGGCATCCGTCACGTCCGCCGCTCGCTGCTGCCGGGATTTCACATCCCACGCGTGCTGTGGATGACCGGTCAGAAATCGCTGCCGGTGCTGCGGCTCGACGGTCGCGTGATCGCGGACTCGACACGCATCATCGCCGCGCTCGAGGCGCTCCGCCCCGACCCGCCGCTCTATCCCGCCGATCCCGCCGCGCTGCGGCACGCGCTCGCGCTCGAGGAGTTCTTCGACGAGGAGCTCGGGCCGTACATCCGGCGCAGCTTCTTCCACGACCTGCTGCCGCACACCGACTATGCGGCGGCGCTCACTGCCACCGACTTCCCGCCGCTCGTCCGACACGCGTATCGTGCGCTCTTCCCCGCGATCCGCATCGTGATGCGCATGGACATGCGGATCGACGAGCCCGGCGCCGCGCTCGGGCGCGCCAAGGTGGTCGCAGCGCTGGATCGCATCGAGACCGAGCTGCAGCCGTCGGGATTCCTCGTCGGCGATCGCTTCAGCGTCGCCGACCTGACCGCCGCCGCGTTGCTCTCACCGCTCCTCACACCATCCGAGTATCCCTACGCGTTTCCCGGTCCGATTCCGGAGCCGGTGGCGAGCTTTCGCGCGTCGCTCGCCGGACGGCGCGCGTTCGCGTGGGCGAGCGACATGTACCACCGCTACCGCGGGCGCTCCGTCGAGATCGCGACGTGATTCGCCGACCTTGACTCACCGTCGCAACGAGACGAAGGTCTCGTCGTGCAGTGCGTCAGCTGCAACGCTGAGTTGATCCCGGGGAAGCGCTTCTGCGCACAGTGCGGCGCCGAGAGCGCGCGCCGCTGCCCGAACTGCGGCGCAACTGTGCAGGCGCGCTTCCGCTTCTGTCCCGATTGCGGCGCGGGCCTCGACGGCAGCGAGCCGCCCGCGAACCGTCTCGCAGAGCACATTCCGGACGAGCTCGCGCAGAAGCTCCGCGCCGCGCCGCGGCCGGCGCTCGAGGAGCGCAAGCTCGTCACCGTGCTCTTCTGCGACCTCGTCGGCTCGACCGCGATCGCCGAACGCCTCGACGCCGAGGAGTACCGCGACCTCCTCGAGCAGTACATGGCGCTCGCATTCCGCGAGATCTACGCCGTCGAGGGCATCGTCAACACGCTCGCCGGCGACGGCCTGATGGCGCTCTTCGGCGCACCCATCGCCCACGAGGATGCCCCACACCGCGCGGTCCGCGCCGCACTCGCCATCCGTGACGCACTCGCGGCCTTCAACGCCACGCCCGCCGCCGGCGGCCTCGAGCTGCAGGTACGGATCGGCATTCACACCGGCCCCGTCATCGTCGGCACCGTCGGCAACGATCTCAAGATGGACTACACCGCGGTCGGTGACACCACGAACCTCGCCGCCCGCCTGCAGGCGACGGCGCGCCCGGGCACGATCCTCATCAGCCATGCGACGCACCGCTTGGTGCGTGACGCCTTTCTCGCCGAGCTCGCCGGCCCGTTCACGGTGAAGGGGAAGCGCGAGCCCGTCGTCGCCTACGAGATCCGCGGCGCGAGCGCGGCAACGTCGCCGATGGCGATCGCCGAGGCGCGCGGCATGACGCCGCTGGTCGGCCGCAGCGTCGAGCTGAGCCAGCTCACCACCTGCTTCGAGCGCGCGCGTGAAGGGCTGGCGCAGGTGGTGGCGGTCGTCGGCGACGCCGGCAGCGGCAAGTCGCGGCTCATCTACGAGTTCAAGCAGCGTGTCGCGGGTGAGCCGGTCGCCTATTTCGAGGCGCGTTGCTCGGCGCTCGGCCAGAGCATTCCCTACGCACCGATGATCGACATGCTGCGCCAGCACTTCGGCCTCGCGAGCGGCGAGACGGCGCACAGCGCCTGTGGCCGGATCGTCGCGCGCCTCGCCGAGCTCGACGGCGCGTCGGAAACCTTGCACCCGCATCTTTGCAGGCTCCTCGCCGTGCACGACGCCGGACCAGCGGGCGTGCCGCCCGAGGAGCAACGGCAGGAGACGTTCGAGGCGGTCGCCAAGCTCGTGTTCCTCACCAGCCAACGGCATCCGGTGGTGATGATCCTCGAAGACCTCCATTGGATGGACGACGCCTCGCGCGAGATGATCGCGCTCGCCATGGCACGGATGCACAGCGCGCGGGTGACGTTGATCGTGAGCCATCGGCCGGACTACCAACCGACATGGCGGTCGACTGCCGCGCTCACCCACCTCAATCTGCGTCCACTCACCGACGACGACATACGCGCGATCATGCGTACCGTCGCCGGTGGACGCCTACCGACGGCGCTCGAGGCGCGTATCCTCGCCAAAGCCGAGGGCAATCCGTTCTTCACGGAGGAGATCACCCGCACCCTCGTCGAGGACGGCTTCCTCCTGCGCGGCGACGGCCACATCCGCCTCACCCGTCCGGTCGACGAGGTCGGCATTCCCGATACCGTTCACGAGCTCATCGGCGCGCGCCTCGATCGCCTCGATCCGGAAACGAAGCGCGTCGCGCAAGTCGCCGCCGTGTTCGGACGTCAGTTCCATCGCGTGCAGTTGACGGAGCTCCTCGCCGGCGAGGGCATCGATGTCGCGCGCCAGCTCGAGCGTCTCGAGCTGCGCGGGATCGTGCATCGCAAGCACGTCCTCTCGCCCGACGAGTACCGCTTCGGCGAAAGCTTGGTGCAGGAAGTTGCGTACGAGGCGCTGCTGCTCAAGGAGCGGCGGCAGCTGCATGAGCGCATCGGCGTCCTCCTCGAGCGCGACGGATCCGATCGGGACCCCGCGCGCATCGCGCTGCTCGCGCATCATTTCTCGCGCGGCGACGACCGCCGCAAGGCGATCGCGGCGTTGCTGCGCGCGGCGCACAACGCCGAGGCGCTGCCGTCCTACAGCGCCGCCGTCGCCTTCTACCGCCAGGCCTGGGAGCTCGCCGATCCGGCGCTCACCGAGAGCGGCGGCGCCGACGACGATCTCAAGCACGCGGTCCTCGACGCCACCTTGGGGTTGGTCCGGATCGCCGTCCTCTATGGCCCGTCGCACCATGATGACGTCGAGCGCGCCGCCGAGCGCGGTCGCGCCCTCGCCGCCGAGCTCGGCAATGTCGAGGCGCTCGCCGGCCTGTGCGCGTATCACGGCATGGCGTTGATGAGCGGGGCGCGCGAGCGCTTCGCCGAGGGCATCGCGCTCGCCGAGGAGGGGCTGGCGATCGCGCAGCGTGCGCATCTCGAGCTGGTGGCGACCAGCATCTCGCGCGGGCTCGCGTGGAGCTATCTCCTCGACGGCCAGTTCGAGCTCGCCCGCCGGACGATCGACTGGGTGGTGCAGGACCTCGAGGTACGCGGCCAGCGCGAGCTCCAAACCGACGTCTACTTCGGCGCGCGCTGGGTCCGCGAGGGCGTGCGCTACGGTGCGGACGATCTCGACGGTGCCGCCGAGAGCGCGCGCGAGACCTATGAGCTCGCGCCCACCGCCGGCAACCGCACCGCGCAGAGCGGCTCGGCCGCAACCCTGGCGCAGGTGTATTTCGAGCGCACCGACTACGCCGAGGCGGTGCGCTGGGCCGACCGCAGTCTCGAGATCGCACAGTTGATCGGCAGCATCGCCGGTATCCGCACCGCCGCCGCCGTCGCGCTCGCGGCGCGGCTCGAGCTCGGCGAGCCGGCGAACGCCGCCGCATACGCCGACGCAATCGAGGAAGGGCTCGCCCAGGGCGGTACCCTGCCGCTCAACAGCCGACTCGTGATCGAGGCGCTGCTCGCCGTCGGCGAGGTCGCGCGCGCGCGCCGCGTCGCGGAGATCGCCAGCGGACGCGGCGGCGGCCGCTTGCGCGAGGTCGCGATCGCGGCGGCGCTCGGCGACGTCATGCTGCGCCTCGGCGCCGCGCACTGGGTCGAAACCGAGCGCTGGTACGCGCAAGCGCTAGCCGTCGGGCAAGCGATCGGCGCGCGCTCGAGCGAGGTGGCGGCGCTCCTCGGCCTCGCCGAGCTCGCCATCGCCCGCGACGATCGCGAAACCGCGCGTCGCCACCTCGCCGTCGCCCTCGGTCACTGCCGCGAGCTCGGACTGCGGCGGTTCCAGGCCCGCGCCGAGCGCCTGCTGTCCGACATCGCCGACGAGGCGAAACAGCTCGCCTGAGACCTGCGCCGCACGAGATCACCCGCCCGCGAGACCGCGGCGCACTGTCCCGCCGAGTCACGATCCGCTATGCGAAGTGGTCATGGACCGACCGCTCCGTCACCATCCTCCACCCACAACCGACCCGCTGCGCCGTGCCGCGGAATCGGCGACGGCGTTTCTCGCGTCGGTCGCGGAACGCCCAGTCGGCCTTCCCGTCGATCTCGTCGCGCTCCGTCGTGCGCTCGGCGGCCCGTTGCCGGCGCACGGCGAGGACGCCGCCGACGTCGTCACGCACCTCGCCGACGCCGCCGATCCCGGCATCGTCACCACCGCCGGTCCGCGCTACTTCGGTTTCGTGATCGGCGGCAGCCATCCCGCGGCGCTCGCCGCCGACTGGCTCGCGAGTGCGTGGGATCAGAACGCGTGTCTCTACGTCATGTCGCCGGCCGCCGCCGTCGTCGAGGAGGTCGCGGCCGCGTGGCTCGTCGAGCTCTTCGGGCTGCCCGCCGGCACCAGCGTCGGCTTCACGACCGGCGCCACGATGGCGAGCTTCACGGCGCTCGCGGCCGCCCGCCACGCGGTCCTGCGTGCCGTCGGCTGGGACGTCGAGGAGAACGGACTCAGCGGCGCTCCGCCCGTCACCGTCGTGATCGGCGACGAGGCCCACGTCACGATCCTCGCGGCGCTGCAGATGCTCGGGCTCGGACGCGGCCGCGTCCGGCGCGTCGCCGCCGACGCGCAGGGGCGCCTCATTCCCGACGCCCTCGTGGCGGTGCTGGCGTCGGTGTCAGGTCCGACGATCGTTTGCGCGCAAGCCGGCAACGTGAATACCGGCGCCTTCGATCCGATGCCGCCGATCGCCGCCGTCGTACGCGCGCACGGCGGCTGGCTGCACGTGGACGGCGCCTTCGGCATGTGGGCGGCCGCCGCGCCGTCTTTGCGGCGACACGTCGACGGCCTGGAGCTCGCCGATTCCTGGACGACCGACGCGCACAAATACTTGAACGTGCCGTACGACTCCGGACTCGTCTTCGTACGTGACACGCGCGCACACCGCACCGCGATGACGCTCGGCGCCTCGTACTACGTCGAGACGGGGGGCGGTGAACGCGACCCGTACAACTGGGTACCCGAATCCTCGCGGCGCGCGCGCGGGTTCGCGATCTATGCCGTCTTGCGCGCGCTCGGGCGCGATGGCGTCGCCGAGCTCGTCGAGCGCTGCACCCGCTTGGCGCGTCGCATAGCCGAGATCCTCGCGGCGGCGCCCGGCGCGTGCCTGCTGAACGAGGTCGTGCTCAACCAGGTGCTGGTGGCGTTCACGCCGCCCGCCGGCGTCGATCCCGACGCGCACACTCGCGCCGTCATCGCCCGCGTCCAAGCCGACGGTACCTGCTGGGTCGGCGGCACGACCTGGCAAGGCCGCGCCGCGATGCGCATCTCGGTGTCGAACTGGTCGACGACCGACGCCGACGTCGAGAGCTCCGCCGCCGCGATCTTACGCTGCGCGGCTGCAGCCGCGACGCTCGGCCATTGAGCGGCCTCCCGGCGGTGAGCTAAGCGGAACCCGTGCCCTTCGACGCCGAGACCGGAGCGTACGTCGACATGCGCGTCGCGCGTGGGTTTCCGCTCGGCGGCATCGGCAGCGGCGGCTTCGGCCTCAATACCGACGGTAGCTTCGGCGAGTTCCGCCTGAACAACAACTGGATGTGCCCGGTGCGGTGCGCGCGTGGAAGCTTCTTCGCTCTGTTCGTCCGCCGTGATGGCGGCTCGGCCGAGACCGTGCTCCTGCGGCGCGCGCCCGGCGCCGACGTACCCGGCGCTCCAGCGTGGCTCGAGTACGAGGGCGCGCGGAACGTCCGCTCGACGAGCTTCGTCGGCACCCTCCCCTCCTTTCGCCTGCGCTACGAGGATGCGTGGCCGCTCGGAGTCACGCTCGCGGGTTTTACGCCACACGTGCCCCACGACGTGCGCGCGTCGACGCTGCCGGCGGCGATCTTCCGCGTCCGGCTCGAGAACCTCGGCGACGAGGCGCTCGAGGCGGCGGTGCTGTTCTCGTTCGAGAACATCCTCGGACGCGGCGGCAGCGGCCATCTCGGCGTCGACCTCGGCTCCGACGACGAGCTCCGCGCCGTACGCCAGCGGCGCGTGTACGACAGCGTCGCCGGGAACCAGCAGCGCGCGGTCACGGTACACGGCCGTCAGGGCGTCCGCTTCCAAACCACGCAACGCTATCCTCGGCGCTCGCACCGCTCCGGCGTGACCGGCGAGTACCTGCTGCTCGTCGAGCACGCGCCCGACCTCGACATCACCGTCTGCGACGGGTGGAACGCCGCCGCCGCGCGCGCGTCTGTGCTCGACGACTTCACCCGCGACGGACGCGTCCGCTCCCGCGAAAGCGGGCGGCGTGGTGATGACGCCGGCTACCGTCCCGCCGCCGCGGTCGCCGCCGCGACGCGCCTCGCGCCGCACGCGAGCGGCGAGGTCGTGTTCACGCTCGCGTGGTGGACACCCGAGCACGTGACCGAAGCCGATCTCGCGTGCGCCGACACGAGCGCGCCGCCCGACGGCACCCCGGTCGGCCACATCTACGCGACCTACTTCGCCTCGATCGACGCGGTCGCCGCCCACGTCCTCGATCATCGCGATGCGCTCGAGGCGGCATCCACCGAAGTGAATCGCCTCCTCGAGGCGTCGTCGCTGCCGCCGTGGCTCGTGCGCGCGCTCGAGAATTCGCGCGATGCCGTGCTCTGCAACTCGGTCGTTCCCGCGAGCGGCCGGCTGTACACGCTCGAGGGCGTCGACTGGCAGTGGCCGATGGGCGGCCTCACCGGGACCAACGACCAACGTCTCGCGGCGCATCTCTACCTGTCGACGTTCTTTCCCGCGCTCGACGTGAGCGAGCTCGACGAGTTCCGCCGCCTCGCCGCGCCGAACGGCGCCGTACCGCACGGCACCGGCAATTGCGATCTCGGCCTCGGCACCACCGACGTACCCTACGGCTGGCCGATGGTGATCAAAGACTTCCTTCCCGCCGGCGAATGGACGGATCTCACCATGTCGCTCGTCCTCCAGGTCGGCACGGTATGGCGCCAGACCGGCGACCGCGATCTCCTCGAACGCTTCTGGCCGGCGCTGACGCGCGGTATGGAGTATCTGCACGGCCGCGCGCCGCGCGGCGTCCCCGAGGGCGGCACCACGTTCGACGTGTGGCACTTCCCGGGCGCGTTCGCGTACACCGCGACCCTCTACCTCGCAGCCCTGCGGCTGATGGCGGACGTCGCCCCGCACGTCGAGCCCGAGCGCGCGGCGATCTATCGCGAGCGGTACGTCGCCTGCACCGACGTCGTCGAGCGCGAGCTGTGGGACGACCGCGGCTTCTACCGCACCACCCCGGCTCGCGACACGATCTTCACCGCCGCGCTCGCCGGCGACTGGGCGGCGCGCTACGCCGGACTCGATCCGATCCTCGATCCGGCGCGTGCCGCGAGCCACCTGCGTCACGCCCACCGCCTCCTCGTCCGCGACGCGCTGCGCGCCGCCGGCGATCGCTATCGTGCGCTCCCGCGTGCCGAGGCACGCCCCGACGGCACTCCGGTGCGGCCGCCGCTGGCCGCCGGCCTCCCGGCCGACGAGGAAATGACCTACGTCTGGCAGGTGCTGGCATATCAAGCGATGGAGCAGATCTACGTCGGCCAGGTCCACGAGGCGCTGCAGACGATGCACGCGATCTACGACCGCATCTGGCACGACGGCAACGCGTGGAGCGCCGGCCTACGCGCCACCGGCGAGTCCATCTACATGACGCATCCGGTGATCTGGGGCGTCCTGAACGCGCTCACCGGCGCCGCCCTCGACGTCCCACGCCGGACCCTCGAGATCGCGCCTCGCACCGCCGGCGACATCGGCACGCTGCGCTGCCCGTTCTTCTTCCCGCAGCTGTGGGCGACGCTCGAGTACCATGCGACCGGCACGATCGCGATCGAGATCGTGCGCACCTTCGGCGAGCCGATCACGATCGACCACCTCGCCCACCGCGGCGCCTCGGGGGCCGTCCGCCGCATCGCGATCGGTCCGACGGAGCTCGTCGCCGGCTGCCGGCTCGAGCTCACCATCTGACGGCGCGCGACGCTCAGCCGCGTCGCCGGCGCGGCGCGCGCAGGAGCTGGCGGACGCCGGTGGCGAGGACGTCGGCGACGTCGATCGCGTTCGAGGCGTGCGCGATCGTATTGCAGGTGACGACGCGCGCGACACCTGCGGCGCACAGCTCGTCGTAGGCACCCGCGGCGAAGACCGCGTGCACGCCGATGCAGACCGGCGGCGCCAGGCGCGCGCGGCGTAGCTGCCGGACGGTCGCGATCATCGTCCTCGCGGTCGAGATGATGTCGTCGACGAGGACCGGCGTACGACCGCGCCAGCGCGCCAGGTCGGGTGCCGAGATCCCGACGTCGCGGTCGCCGCGGCGGACCTTCTCGAGAATCACCCGCGGCAGGCCACGCGCGGACGCGACAGCCTCCGCCCACTGCGCGCTCTCCGCGTCGGGCCCGAGCACGAGCGGCCGCTCGACGTGCCGTGCGATCCATGCCGCGATCCGCGGCGCCGCCGTGAGCGCCCGCGCCGGGATCGCGTACACGGCGTCGAGCGTGTGATGCCGGTGCAGATGTGGATCGACGGTCACCACCCAATCGACCGCGCTCGAGACCAGGCGCGCGAAGTAGGTCGACGTCACGCCCTCACCGGGCGCGAAGCGCGCGTCCTGGCGCAGGTACGCCAGATAGGGCGCGACCAGCCCGACGCTGCGGGCGGCGAGATCGCGCACGGTCGCGGCGAGGAGGAGTGCAGGGAGCGTGCGCTCGTCCGGACGGTCGAGCGTGCAGACCAGGACGACGTCGCGGCCGCGAACGGGTGTCCGCACCCGCACATAGGTCTCGCCGTCCGGGAAGCGCCGCACGACGCGGCCACCGCGCGGTACGCCGAGGCGTCGCGCGAGCGCGCTCGCGAGACGCGCATTCTCGGGCAGCGCCAGCACGATCGGGCCGCGCGCACGCGTGCGCCGCGCCGCGCTCACGACGGGCTCACCTCGACGATCGCCGGATGGCGCTCGGCGAAGCGCAGCGCATACGCGAGCTCGCCGGACGCGCCCGCGTGCACCGTAAACAGCGGCGCGCCGCGTTCCACCGGCGCCCCGATGCGCACGTGCACTTCGAGTCCCGCCGTCGGCTCGGCCGGCGCGCCGGCGAACTTCGCGACCCGGGCGAGCAGGCGATTGTCGATCGCCCGCACCCACCCCGCCGCGGCGGCGAGCACCGGGCGCGTGTGCGCCGCCCGGGAGGGCTCGCGCATGCCGCCCTGCGCTTCGCAGATCGCCGTGAACTTCCGCCAGGCACGACCGTCGGCGAGCACGCCCACCGCGAGCGCCCGACCCGCACCAGCGGGCGCGCATCCACCGAGCTCGAGCACGCGGCCGGCGAGGAACAGCGCGCGCTCGCGGAGATCCTGCGGCGCGTCCACCTCGCCGCGCAAGACGCCGACGACGTCGCGTGCCTCGAGCGCCGGCCCGATCCCCCGCCCGATCGGCTGGAGGCCGTCGGTCAGCACCACCTCGACCTCGAGACCGACGGCGTGCCCGACCTCCCAGAGATCGTGCGCGAGCTGCGCCGCCGCCGCCACCGTGCGCACCTTGGCGGACGGCCCGACGGGCACGTCGATGACGACGTGTGTCGAGCCGGCGGCGACCTTCTTCGACAGCACCGAGGCGATCAGCTGCCCCTCGGCGTCGAGATCGAGTGGCCGCTCGACGCGGATGATGACGTCGTCCGCCGGGCTCAGGCGCAGACCACCACCCCAGACGACGCACCCGCCCTCACGCTCGACGACCCGCCGCACTCCTGCGACGTCGAGCGCCACCGGCGCGAGCATCTCCATCGTGTCCGCCGTCCCCGCTGCCGAGGTGATCGCACGCGACGACGTCTTCGGCATCGTGAGCCCACAGGCAGCGACGATCGGCACGATCAGCAAGGTCGTGCGGTTTCCGGGAAGCCCGCCGATCGAATGTTTGTCGACGACCGGAGCCTGGTCCCATTGCAGCCGTTCGCCGACATCGACCATCGCGCGCGTCAGCGCCAGCATTTCGTCGCGGTCGAGCCGGCCCGCGGCGCAGGCGGTGATGAACGCGGCGAGCTCGATGTCGGAGTAGCGGCCGGCGGCCACGTCGGCGACGATGGCGCTCATCGCCGCGGGGTCGATCGGGCGTCCGTACACCTTGCCGCGCACCGAGCCGAGCGACTCGAGCGGTCGCGGGTGCGCGAGCGCGACGACGTCGTGCTCCGCGACGCCGAGGCGCGTCCAGGCCGCCTCTGAGAGCCCGGCCTCGCCGGCCGAGAGCAGATTCGAGGTGACGACGTTCAACGTCGCGGTGATGGTACGGTCACCGTGGCGCACCTCGACGCGCGCCTCGGTCTCGAATCCCTCGGAGCGACAGACGTCGCAGTCGGCGCGCATGTAGATGATCGCCTCCTGATGGGTGTCGATGCCGAGGCGGCGAACCTGGAGGGTGTGGATCGGCATGCCGGTCGGGGATTCCTACTGAATCTCGGGCACGAATGCGACGGCGGCGACACGCCTCGTGCCGCTCGACGCTGTAGACCTCGGCGGTGAGGTGCGTGAGCGCCGCCGCCATCAGGGCGACGATGAAGGGCTGCGAGATGGTCTGCCCCTCCTCGATCGGCAGCGGGGCGTCCTCGTACGCGAACTCCGCGATCTCGTCGGCGACGAAGCGCTCGCGCGGCACGCCGGCGACCGCGGCGAGAACCCGGGGGTCGCGGACGCCCCGAGCGGCGATCTGGGTCGAAACCATGTCATTGCGGCGGACGCGGAAGTCCTGCATACGTGTATGGCAAGCAGCAACCACCGTTCCGCGCCCCTGGGGCCGCAGGCGCTCGAATTGCGCCGCGTTCGATCCCGGGTCGTGACGTGCGCCTCCGCCGCGACGTCACCGTTCGGGAATCCGGCGTGCCGGTGTTTGCAATTTTGGGAAGGTCTGGGGTGATAGAATGCCCATAGTGCCCGAGGAGCACCCGCCGTCGAGTACCGACGTGCGAAAGGGGCGGCGGCGGCGCGGCCGCCGCCGCGGCCGGCGCCATTTGATCGCCGGCGCGGCGCCGGCGACCGGACGCATCGTCGCCGCCGCCCGCCGCCTGGGAATCGCGCGCCTTCGTCCCGAACAGGAGCGCATCATCGCCGATGCGCTCGGCGGACGTGACGTCCTCGGCGTCCTGCCGACCGGCTTCGGCAAGTCGGCGTGCTACCAGGTGCCGTCGATGGTGCTGGCGCGACCGACGATCCTGGTGTCGCCGCTGCTTGCGCTCCTGCAAGATCAGCATGCCAAGCTGGTCTCCCGCGGCATCGCGAGCGTCCGTCTCGACGGCACCGTCCGCGGTCCGGCACGACGCGAGGCGCTCGCCCGCATCGCCGTCGGCGGGCCGGTCCTGGTCATGACCACACCCGAGACTCTGGGATCACCGGAGCTGGCCGAGGCGCTCGCCGGGAGCGGCCTCGCACTCGCCGCCGTCGATGAAGCACATTGCGTCTCGGAGTGGGGCCACGACTTCCGTCCCGCCTACCTGCGCATCGGCGAGGAGCTGAAGCGGCTCGGAGCACCGACCGTCCTCGCGCTCACCGCAACCGCCACGACCAAGGTACGCGAGGACATCGTACGCTTCCTCGCGCTGCGCGAGCCCGACATCGTCGCGAGCTCGCCGCATCGCTCCAACCTCGCTTTCCAGGTGATCGCCGCCACCGGCGATCAACGCTCGCGCGCGCTCGCGCGCTTCGCTTATCGGCTCCAGCGTCCTGGCATCATCTACTGCGCGACGACCCGCGAGGTCGACACCGTGTACGCCGGACTCTGCGCCCTCGGCGTGCCGGCGCACCACTACCACGGGAAGATGACGGGTACGGAGCGCACCGCCGAGCAGGATCTCTACATGAAGGCCGGCCGCCGCACCGTGATGGTCGCGACCAGCGCCTTCGGCCTCGGCATCGACAAGCCCGACATCCGCTACATCATCCACCATCAAGTGCCGGCGTCGCTCGAGCAGTACGTCCAGGAGGCGGGCCGCGCCGGCCGCGACGGCCGTCGGGCCGACTGCATCCTCCTCTACGATGCGGACGACCGCGCCATCCACGAGGCCCTGCTCGCGAAGAGCCGCGTCCGTCCCGATCAGCTCTACAAGGTGGGCGCCGCGCTCGCCGCCTGGGCAGGTGAGGAGCGCGCGCCGTCGGCCGCGGCGCTGGCACTCTCCGCGTCGCTCGGCCCACGCGCCACGCAGGCCCTCCTCGCGATTCTCGCCGAGGCCGGGCTCATCCGCATGGAGGACGACGACGTCGAGGTCCTGGTGCCGAGCGATGCCATCGAAGAGGAAGCACGAAGCCTCGCGGGCCGCTTCGCGACACAGCGCACGCAGGACTCACGCCGCCTCGACACCGTCGCGGAATACGCCGCCAGCAACGAGTGCCGGGCCGTGTTTCTCCGGCGCTATTTCGGCGAAGACGGCGGCGTGCCGTGTCGCATCTGCGACGTCTGCCGCGGCGTCACGGCGCGCGCGCCGCAGATCATTCAGCCCCTGCAGCGCCGCCGGCGCGTGCGCCTGCCGCGTGGATTGGCGCGCGCCGCCGCACTGCGCGGGCGGCGTCGCCGCGGCGTCGCTGCCGGCGACGACGGCGGCCGTCTCCCGATCCCGACGGCGCCCGCTTCGAACGCGGCGACCCCGGGTTCCTCCGGCGTCCCGCCGACCCCCCCCGTGGCCGTGGGATCGTTCACCACGGCCTCCGGTGAAGGAGCGGCGCCGCCGCGCACCGACGCGCCGACCGGCGCGCAGCTCACGGACGGGCAACGACCGGACGGACCGCATCGCGGCCGCCGGCGTCGGCGCCGCCGGCGCCGACGCGGCGGGGGCGCGCCGACCGCGGCGGCGCCGCCGGCACCACAGCCGGACTGATCGGGTTCGGCCGGGTCAGCCGGGAATCGCGCGTGCCTCGGCGACCCATGCGGCGACCGAGGCGTCGGACGGCATGCGCCAGTCGCCGCGCGGCGATAGCGAGCCGCCGGAGCCGACTTTGGGCGAGTCGGGGACGCAGTCGCGCTTGAACTGATTGGCGAAGAAGCGCTCGAGGAAGAGGACGAGCCGTTCGCGGATCGTGCCGAGCGGGTAACGGCCGCCGAACGCGTGCGCGGCAAGCCGCGCGATCCGCCGCGGCCCGAAGCCGAAGCGGAGAAAGTAGTAGAGGAAGAAATCGTGCAGCTCGTAGGGGCCGAGCACGCTTTCAGTCTCATGCACGGAGACACCGTCGGCGCCGAGCGGCAGGAGCTCGGGACTGATCGGCGTCGCGAGCACGTCCTGGAGCGTCGTCGCCGCCGCCGGCTCGCCGGCGAAGACGTGGCGCGCGGCCCAAGCAATGAGGGCCGAGACCAGCGTCTTCGGCACGCCGGCGTTGACCGCGTAGTGCGACATGTGGTCGCCGCCATAGGTGGACCATCCGAGCGCCAGCTCCGAGAGATCGCCGGTGCCGAGGTCGATGCCGCGCCCCTCGGAGGCGAAGGAGAAGAGCAGGAACTTCCGGGTCCACGCCTGCACGTTTTCGAAGGTGACGTCGTGGCGCGTCGGATCGTGGCCGATCGCCGTGAAGACGCCTCCCGCGAGCGCGCGCACGTCGACCTCGCGAAAGCTCGCGCCGAGCGCGCGCACCAGCGCGCACGCGTTGCCGTAGGTACGCGCCGAGGTACCGAAGCCCGGCATGGTGACCCCGAGGAGGTGCGTCCGCGGCAGCGACAGGAGATCGAGCGCGTGCGCCGCCACCAGGAGCGCCAGCGTCGAGTCCTGGCCGCCTGAAACGCCGAGCACGATCCGCCGCCCGTTCTCCGGCAACGCCGTCATCCGCCGCGCCAGCGAGGTCGCCATGATGTGGAAGACCTCGGCGCAACGCTGATCGAGTCGTGCCGGGTCCGCGGGGACGAAGGGGTGCGGCGCCACACGCCGCTCGAGCCGGTGGAACATCTCCGGCGCGCGCCGTTCGGGCTGACCGTCGACGGCGACGACACGGAACGCCGTCCCGTGGCGCGCGGCGTTCTGCCCGAACGAGGTCTGCCGCATGCGGTCTTCGACCAGGGCGCGCGGGTCGACGTCGACGACGGCGAGCGTGCCGACGAGGCCGAAGCGCTCGGTCTCGGCGAGGATCTCGCCGCGCTCGGCGATGATCCCTTGTCCGTCCCACGCCAGGTCCGAGGTCGACTCGCCGAAGCCGGCGGCGCTGTACATCTGGACGGCGAGGTTCTTCGCCGACGAGCTGCGCACCAGCTCCTCGCGGTACTCGCTCTTCGCAACCGTGACGTTCGACGCCGAGAGATTTGCGAGAACGGTCGCGCCGCCGAGCGCGGCGAGCGTGCCCGGCGGAATCGGCACCCAGAGGTCCTCGCACACGTCGCAGTGCAGGACGAAACCCGGGAGGTGCGCCGGGCGCACCAGGATGTCGGTACCGAACGGGACGCGCGTCCCGAGGAGCAGGACGGCGTCGCTCTGCGCGTCGGCCGCGGGATGAAACCAGCGCAGCTCGTAGAACTCGCGGTAGTTCGGCGGATACGCCTTGGGCGCGACGGCGAGGGGCCGGCCGCCGTACAGGGTCACCGCGGCGTTGAAGAGAAGCCCGTCGGCGACCAGCGGCATGCCGACCGAGACCAGCAAGTTCCACCCTGCGGTCGCGCGCGCGATCGTCTCGAGCGCGGCGTGCGCCGCGTCGAGCAGCGGCTCCTGGAAGAAGAGATCGCCGCAGGAGTACGCGGTGAGGCCGAGCTCGGGACAGAGCGCATACTGAGCGCCGGCAGCGTGCGCACGCGTCAGGACGTGGACGTGCGCGTCGGCGTTGAACGCCGGGTCGGCGACGCGCACCTCGGGCACGCACACGGCGACGCGCACGAACCCATGGGCCCGCACGTCGAGGAAGTCGTTGATCGCGCTCATCGTCTCACCGCTCGAGCGGGATCGTGATCCGGACACGCACGTCCGGCGCCACCCGCAGGGCTCCGAGCATAGCGCTGTACGGCCGGATTCCGAAGTCCGGCTGATGGAGGCGGGTTTCACCGACGTAACAGCTGCCGTGCCGAGCCGTATGAAGCGCGACGTCGCGGACCGCCCCGTGGAGCAGGAGGGTGCCGACGATCCGCAGCCCGGACTCACCCGGGTCAGCCCGCGGCGACCCCGGTGCGCGGAAGCGAATTGCCGGATAGCGGGCGGCCTCGAGGACTTCACGGGCGATCGTCGCCTCGATCGTTCGCGCGTCGCCTGCGCCGAGCGCGGCCTCTGCCTCGTCCTCTCCGTGCATGGCGCACACGACGCGCACCGACGTCGGGTCGAAGTCCGCCGCGATCGCTCCGGTCGTCTCATCGACCGCGAGCGCGAACGTCTCCACCCGCAGCTTCAGGTCGTGCGCGAATGCGGAAAACACGCCCGCGGCGGTGGTGAAGACGAGACACTCGGCCGTCGAGGCGTCGAAGCGCACGCGCGGGAACTCAGCCGACGGCGACGCGTTTCACCTCGACGCGCCGCCGCGCGCCTTGCCCTTGCGCGCCGCCGCGCGCGCCGGCGCCCGACGCCGGCCGCGCAACGCCGATCGACTCGCGGCCGGCCGTAGCGTCAGCACCGGAACGGGCGAGTGGCGGACGAGCTTTTCCGCGACGCTACCGATGACGAGGTGAGCGAGGCCCGTCCGTCCGAGCGTTGCCATCACGATCGAGTCGGCGCGGCGTGCCGCCTCGAGAATGCAGCGATATGGATCCCCGACGACGACCCGGCAGGTGGCGCGCGGCACGCGCTTGCCGACGACGCGTGCGACTTCCGCCTCGAGGCGTTTGCGGGCTTCGCCGCGAAGGTCGTCAGGCGGAATCCACACCGGCAGCTCGCCGGCGCCCGCCATGGCGCTCACCGGGTAGACCGGCGCGATCGCGTGCACGACGGTGAGCGTGCCGCGGTACTGCACCGCCAGGTCGGCCGCGACCGCGAGCGCGGCCGTCGCGGCGTCCGAGAAGTCGTGCGGTACGAGAATCCGTCGAAAGACCTGCATCGTCGTCACTCCTTATTCCGGCGTCGTCGCGTCGGGGGTCGCGCCCTGCAGATGACGGGCGAAGAATGTCAGCATTCTCCGCCACGAGTCTTCGGCGGCGGCGGCGTCGTACTCCACGTGCATGAGCGGCCGCGTAAGCCACGCCATGACGGGGTGTCCGGCGCGGTTCATGTACGAATGGCCGGCGTCCTCGTACACGCGGACGTCGTGCTCCTTACCGAGCTCGTCCAGAGTGGCGATCAGCGCCCTGCCCTTGGGCGCAAACACGCGGTCACGACCGCCGTATCCGCCGGTCAGCGGACAGGCGCGTGCCAGCTCGGCGCGTGGTCGCGTGTCTCCATAGAAGACGGCGGCGGCGGTGACGCGCGCGCGCGTCCCGAGCAGGAGTGCGAAGCCGCCGCCCATGCAGAAGCCCGCGGCGCCGACGCGCCCGACGTCCGGCCGCGCCTCGAGGAGACCGATCACCGTCTCCAACTCGTCGACCATCGGCCCCGTGCCCGCCTGCAACGTCCGCATCGCGCGCAGCACGCAGACGAGGTGCAAGCCACCCGCCATCAGGTCCGGCACCGCGGCGAGATAGCCGGCGTCCGCGAAACGGCGCGCGATGCCGCGGATGTCGCCGTTGGCACCGAAGATCTCGTGGATCACCACCACCCCCGGCCATGGCGGTGGGCCGGCGGTCGCGGCCGGTAGGAAGAGCTCGACCGGCACGGCGCGGCCGTGACGCGTGACGCTCGTCGTCTCGTCGGCGCTCGCCATCGTCGATCAGTACGGCGCCGCGACGCTGCCCGCAACCGGCGGATCGATCGCCGCCGGCCGCACCAGCTCAGCGCCGAGCATAACCTCGTCCAGGCTCTCACGCACCGCCGCTTCGTCCTCGGCGACGAGGATCGTTCCTTTCGCTCCGCCCTCGGCCGTCATGTGCCCGATCGTACCAAGCACGCGCTCCGCGAGCGATCAGCCCACCGACGATGCCGCATTTCGCGGCGTGGCTCGAGCCGACCGCGGTGCTCGCGATCGTGAGCTGGCTGCGTGCCGAAGCCGGGCGGCAGCCGTCGCAGCCGTAGCCGCGAGTCGCGCTCAAGCGGCGGAGCGGCCGTCCGTCGCTGCCGGCCGCGCGCCCGCGACACCCTCGCCCGATGCCGCTACCGGTCGCTCCGGCAGGGTCACCGTAAACCGTGTCCCCTGCCCGATCTCGCTCGTCACTTCGACCACACCACCCAGAAGCTCGCAATAGCGACGTACGATGTAGAGACCGATGCCGCAGCCGTCGTGCACACCGCCGTTCTCGGCCTGGCGATAGAGGTCGAAGATGGACGGGAGATCGGCGGCGGCGATCCCGCAGCCGGTGTCCTCGACGACGATCGTGAACCGCGCGCTGGGGGCGCGCGCGATGCGTACGCGGATCGTACCGGCACGGGTGAACTTCCGCGCGTTGCCCACGAGGTTGGTGAGGATTTGTCGCAGTTTCAGTCGGTCGGAGACGATCGTCGGCAGGTCGGCGTCGATCAGCCATTCCTCGCGCACCGCGCTCACCGCGCCGAGATAGCGGTCGGCGGCGCGTAACTCGTCCCACACCGACGCGAGCGAGAGCGACTCGAGGTTCGCCGCCACGCCGGCGCTTTCCAAGCGCAGCACGCTGAGCGTGTCCTCGACGAGGCCGGCGAGTGTGCGCGCCGCCTCGCACATGCGCTCGAGCACTGCGCGGTGCTCGGCGGGCGGTAGGCCGTCGGCGTCGCGCGCGGCATCGAGGAGGAGCTCGGTGTACCCGATGAAGATGTTAATCGGCGTCCGCAGCTCGTGAGACATCATCCCCAAGAACTCGCTCTTCAGGCGGTCGGCCTGCGTCAGGCGCTCCTGCGCGACGCTCAGCGCCAAGTTTTGCGTCGAGAGCTGGCGAACGAACGCTTCGCGCTCGCGGGCGTATTCTTCTTCATCGAAGGCACGCGCTAACCGCTGCGCGTAGCTCGAGAGGAGACGCATGTCCTCCTCGCCGAGCGAGCGGCGGACGGTGTCGAGGACGACGACGAGCCCCTCGACGGCGCCGCTCCGTCCGAGCACCGGCACGCCGACGAAGGTCTCCACGTTGCGATCGCGCAAGAAACCGTCGGCGGGAAAGCGCGTCGTCGCGTCCGAGAAGACGCAGGCACGCTTGGCAACACGCACGTGCTCGCACGCCGTGCCTGCGAGCGGCTGGCGCCCTTCGTGCAGCAAGCCGCCGTGCTCGTAGAGCGCGAGCAGCACGATCGTGTCGCCGACGAGGCGGGCGGCGGCGACGATCGGCGCGTCGAGGAGCTCGGACAACGTGACGGCGAGATGATCGGCCACTTGCTCGACGCTGCCACCGAGCGTCACCGCGAGATGATAGAGGCTCTCGAGCCGCTGCACCGCCTGGCGCAGCTCGGTTTCGATGCGCTCGCGTTGACTCATGTCGTGGAGGATCACCTGGATCACGGCGCGGTCGCCGAGGGGCACGACGCTGAGCGCCACGTCGACGGGACAGGCACCGCCGTCGGCGCGACGCACGCGCGACCCCTCCGGCCAGCGCCCGGCTGCGAGGTCGACGCCTAAGGGCCCGGCATCGAAGAGGGTCATGAACGGGATCGCCTTGAGCATCGCCTCGTCGTGACCCGTCAGCTGCTGCGCACGGCGGTTCGCCTCGAGGATGCGCCCGCTCGGCGCGTCGATCAGGAGAATGGCGTCGCCGGCACCCTCGAAGAGCGCCGCGTAGCGCGCCGCCGAGGTCTGCCGCGAGCGGTCGATCGCGCTCGCGGCGGCATTGAACGCGCGCGCCATCCTCACCAGGTGGGCGTCGATGGCGCCGGTGATGAGACCGACCGTCTCGCCGTGCGCGAGGCGCGTCGCCGCGACCGCGAGGTCGGTACCGGCGCGCCGGATCGTGAGTGCTTGCAGCCACCCGAGCGCACCGCAAATCCCCGCTGTGAGCAACATGAGCGCCGCCAGCGTAAGCCATCCGAGCGGGAGATCGGGCGTGATCGTCCACCGCATGGCGACCGTCAGCGCCACTACCGTCGGCGCAGTGAGGACGACGACGCGCACCCAGGTATCGATCGACGGTCCGACGTAGGGGTCGAGCCCGCGCGCGAACGCGGTGCCGCGCAGTCGCTGACAGTGTTCGCCGACCAGGAGCTCGCAGACGGTGAAGGTCGTCGCGGCGTACAGCAACGTTGCGATCGTACCGCCGGCCACGATGGCACCGACGTTGCGCGTCCCGCCGCTCACGCGCCATTCGATCGCCGCCATCGCCACGACGACCGCCGCCGAGAGCAGCGAGCACCAGCGCGTATGTGTCACCGGCACCCAGGGCACGCGCGTCACCGCGAGCGCGACGTCGGCGTCGCTGACGGGCTCGCCGCCATCGATCGCGGAGACGACCGCGTTGGTCGTCCGTACCCACGCGAGCGGCGATCGCAGTCCGACGACGGCGCCGCCACCCGCAAGCCATGCGTGCGCCGCGGTGGCGGCGAGGAGGAGCGCCGCGAAGGGCCCGCCGAAGATCCACAACGATCCGGTCGCGCGCAGATCGCCGGCGGCGCAGATGTAGACCGCTCCGTAGAACGCGGCGATCCAGCCGGTAGCGCTCGAAAGCAGCGCGAGTTGTGCCAGCAGCGGCACACGAAGCTTCCGCATCACAGAAGACTGAGCAACCGCTGTGCCAGCGCTTGCCGCGACGTCACGGCACGCACCCGTCGTCGCATCGACACAAATCTGACGAGATCGTCGCCGCACAGGACGATCCCGACATGCGAGGTCGCATGGGCGCAGACGCGGGGCCGCGTCCGGCGCCCGTCCGCGACGTCGACGTCAAGCGAACGTGCGCGCGAAAAGTTCCTGGATTGCGCGCGTGCCGTTCTCCTTCAGGAAGCGCGTGCCGGTTCCGGTGAAGTGCGGATGCGCGATCACCGGGCTTCCCGTCGACGCCCAGGCGTCACCCGTCCAGCGATACCAGCCGTCGCGCTCCTGGTCGAAGACGAAGAGCGGCTTGTTACAGATCTTCGCGAACTCCGCGCCCCATCCCGTGCCACCCTTCACGGTATCGTCGCGCTGGACGATTCCGACGACGTAGATTTCCTGGCCGTTGTTCACCTGGTGCCAGATGCTCTGCAGCACCTTTTTGAACATCGCGGTGTCGGGGTAGCGACGATGCATGAGCTTGCCGACGTACGCGAGGCTCACGTCGCCGTGCTGGAGCTCGGCATGGGTGAGGACGCGGATACCACGCTGGCGTGCGACCTTACGGCCCTCGAAGGTGAAGTTCACTTCCTCGATGCCATGCCGCTCCGCCGCCGCGCCGAACTCCGCTTCTGCGCCACCGGCAGCACCACTGAAGAGAACGCAGTCTTCGCGGTTCATCGAGGGTTCCTCCGCCGGGTCTTCTTCGCCGATCGCCATGCTCCCGTCAAATTGATTTCGCCCCCGCTCGCGTTCACTCGCGCTGGGCGTCGCGAGCCGGAGTGAATCCGGCTCGCTCCCACACCTCGCCCCCGCGCGGCTCCGCCGCGCGCTGGGCGTCGCGACCCGGAGTGAATCCGGCTCGCTCCCGACCACCCCCCCTCCTCGATCAATTCGGGGGACCGGTGCTAGTGTCCTGTTCCGGAAGTTCGTGCTAATAGTATTCGGCCCCCCGGCATTTTTGCTAGAGGGGGTGCGGGCACATGGTGGGACTGGGACGGCCGAAAGCGAAGCTGGTGGTGGCACCGAGCGAGCGCGAGACGCTCGA
>JACQEO010000089.1 GCA_016200545.1 Deltaproteobacteria bacterium
CACCTCGCTCGCGACCCCTCCGCTGACCCCTACCGCCTCCTCTTCCACAATCACTCGCCTCCGTGATCGCCGGCCTCCTCGCCATCCTCGCCGGTCGTGCTGGCCGGACGCCCCCTATGACGAAGACTGAGGCATTACACCCGATGTCGCTTCTACCTTGACGTTGCGGGATGACTGTCGCTATAAGAATGTGCTTACATCCCCGCCTGGGAGGAATCTCATGTCCTTGAAAGATTTCCTATTCACCTCCGAGTCCGTCTCCGAGGGCCACCCTGACAAGATGTGCGACCAGATCTCGGACGCCATCCTCGATGCCATCATCACCGAGGATCCGAGCTGTCGCGTCGCGTGTGAGAGCCTCGTGAAGACCGGCATGGCGGTCGTCGCCGGCGAGATTACGTCCAAGGCGAACGTGCCGTACGCGGACATCGTGCGCCGCACGGTGCGCGAGATCGGTTACACCTCCTCCGAGATGGGCTTCGACGCCGATACCTGCGCGGTGCTGATCGCCGTCGATCGGCAGTCGCCGGACATCTCGCAGGGCGTCACCGAAGGCGAGGGGCTTCACAAAGAGCAGGGCGCGGGTGATCAGGGTCTGATGTTCGGCTACGCCTGCGACGAGACCGAAGAGCTGATGCCGTTCCCGATCGCCATGGCCCATCACCTCGTGGAACGCCTCGCCGCGGTCCGAAAGTCGGGCGCGATGCCGTTCCTCCGCCCGGACTCGAAGTCGCAGGTGACGGTCCAGTACCGCGACGGCCGTCCGACGCGTATCGATTCCGTTGTCGTCTCCTCGCAGCACGCGCTCGACGTCACCCACAAGAAGCTCGCCGACGCGATCACCGAAGAGGTCATCAAGAAGGTGATCCCCGCGCACTACCTCGACGCCAAGACGCGCTACCACGTCAACCCGACCGGGCGCTTCGTCGTCGGCGGTCCGATGGGTGACTGTGGTCTCACCGGCCGAAAGATCATCGTCGACTCCTACGGCGGCTACGGCCGGCACGGCGGCGGTGCTTTCTCCGGCAAGGACCCGTCGAAGGTCGATCGCAGCGCCGCGTACATGGCCCGCTACGTTGCGAAAAACCTCGTCGCGGCCGGCCTCGCCTCACGCTGCGAGGTACAGCTGGCGTACGCGATCGGCATGGCCGAGCCGCTCTCGGTGCTCGTCGACACATTCGAGACCGGCGTCCTTCCGGAAGCGAAGATCGCGAATCTCCTGCGCGAGCTTTTCGATTTCCGTCCGGCGGCGCTGATCAAGGCGCTGGATCTGAAGCGGCCGATCTACCGCGCGACCGCCGCCTACGGACACTTCGGGCGGCGTCCGACGAACGGGCTTTTCCCGTGGGAGAAGACCGATCGCGCCGACGAGCTGCGGCGTGCCGCGGGTCTCGCTCCGGCGGCGCGCTCGGCCGGCGCGGCGGGCTGACCCGCCGCGGCTGGGCACGCGTGGCCTGCGTAGTGGCACGTCAGCTGGAGTGCCGGATCCGTCGCAGCGCGCGCCAGCGCTGACACACGCCGTCGCGACCGTGTGTCACAGGCGCACTTCCCGGCCGCTCGTTCCGCGCCGGACGTATCCACGTGATGAGGGCGAGCGCGTGGGTTCCGCTCCGACGCTCTCCATAGGGAGTGCTGGCGCGGCGCTTGCTGTGTCGAGGTGCCGTGGAGCCGAATGTGGAGCGGCTGATCGCGGAGAACATCCGCCTGCGGGAGGCGCTCGCCCGGTCGGCCGCGCGCATGCAGCGCGCGAACCAGCTCGCCTCGCTCGGTGTCCTCACGGCTGCCTTCGCGCACGAGATCCGCAATCCACTCGTCGCGTTGCGTACCTTCGCGCAGCTCCTGCGGACGCGCTGGGATGACCGGGAGTTTCGTCGCGACTTCGCAGAGGTCGTCGTCGCCGAGCTCGACCGCGTCGAGGCGTTGGTGCGGGAGGTCCTCTGCGTGGCGCACGGCTCGGCGCGTGAGAGTGGTGAGGCCGTCGGCGGAGGCAACGGCACGGGCGCGGCGCAACGCGCGTCGCGCGCGAGTCTTGCCGAGGTCGTCAAGGCGGTGCTGCCGCTCCTCCGCGTGCAAGCGCGAGGGAAGGAGGTCGAGCTCGTCTTCGACTCCGCCGATCCGGTGAACGTCGAGGCGGAGCCGCTCCGGCTGCGCCAGGTGGTGATGAACCTCGTGCTGAACGCGATCGACGCGACCCCGGCGGGGGGCTCGATCGTCGTGACCTGCGCCCGTGGTGATCACAGGCCGGCGTCCCGTGCCGTGCTCTGCGTGCGCGACTCCGGATGCGGCATCGCGCCGGATGACCTCCCTCACATCTTCGAGCCCTTCTTCACCACGCGCGAGCACGGTACCGGCCTCGGGCTCGCCATCACGCACGAGATCGTGGGCGCCTGCGGCGGCTCCATTCGGGCCGAGAACACGCCGGGCGCGGGGGCGACGTTCATCGTCGAGCTGCCGGCAGCCGGTGGGCTCACGTTCGCTCCCGAGGCAGGCGCGAACCACGGCTGAACGCCCGCTGCCGCGCCCGAGTCTTCGGGTTCGGCCGGGTACGAGGTGCCGTCAGATCACGCCGACGACTCGTGGGTGTGCCCGCGGGTCGGTCCGCGAGGGGCGCGCGCCGCGGCGTTGTCCTGGGTTGGTGCCGGGGCTACATTGGCGCTTCGAGCGGACGTGGGCCGTGGGCCCGATCCCGCGAAAAAGGAGCCCCGATGAGCTACGAGAACATCGTCGTCAGCCGTGACTGCGAAGCCATCCAAATTCCGCACGGCAGCACCGTGACCGTTCCCGAGGGGACGCTCGCGATCATCACGCAATCGCTCGGCGGTACCTACACGCTGCAGATTCCGAGCATGGGCGGCCTCTTCCGCGTCAGCGACAAAGACGCCGACGCGATCGGCAAGGAACCGAACGCGTCCGAGGCCGCGGGCGGCGGGTCCGCCGGCGAGCTCAGCGAGGAGGCGGTGTGGAGCGAACTCCGCAACGTGTACGACCCCGAGATCCCGGTGAACATCGTCGACCTCGGCTTGGTCTACGATCTCAAGATCGAACCGCTCACCTCGGGCGGGAGCAACGTGCAGGTCGCGATGACGCTCACCGCGCAGGGCTGCGGCATGGGCCCATCGATTGCGATGGACGCGCAGCGGAGGATCGAGTCGCTCGCCGGCGTCGGTGAGGCGCACGTCCGCGTCGTGTGGGATCCCCCGTGGAATCCCAACATGATCTCTCCGGAGGGTCGAGCGAAGCTCGGGATGGCCTGAGCCGTCCTAGATGCGGGGTGCGGTGTCGATGACCGAGCGCGACCGCAGCGCGGCCCTCGAGTGGTTTCGGCGCAATCGCGCGCGCTCGCGCGCGCTGTTCGCCATGGTCGCGCCCGCGGCGTATCTCGAGCGGCCGATCGCGCTCCGGCATCCGATTCTCTTCTACGAGGGGCACCTGCCGGCCTTCAACGCCAATACGCTTTTGCGACGCGGCCTCGGGTGTCCGCCGATCGATCCCGAGCTCGACGTCCTCTTCGAGCGCGGTATCGATCCGCTCGACGAGCGCGCCGCGACGCAGAGCACCCGCGCCGCCTGGCCCACGCGCGTCCGCATCCAGGAGTACGCGCAGGCGGCCGACGACGCCGTCGCGGCGGCGATCGCCTCCGCCGACCTCGACCGCAGCGACTCGCCTGTGCTCCGCGGCGGCCTTGCGCTCTACTCGATCCTCGAGCACGAGGCGATACACCACGAGACCCTGCTCTACATGCTGCACCAGCTGCCCTACGCGCAGAAGCGACCCCCCGCGGCGCACGCCGTCGCCGCCGCCTCGCGGATCATCGCCGACGTCGACGCGGCGCCGCCCGCGCGGACGACCATTCGCATCCCGGCCGGTACCGCGACGCTCGGCGCCGACTCGGCGCGCATCCGCTTCGGGTGGGACAACGAGTTTCCCGCGCAGCGCATGGCCGTCCCGGAGTTCGAGATCGACGTCCACGACGTAACCAACGGCGACTACCTCGCGTTCGTCGAGGCGGAGGGGTACGCGTTGCCGGAGTACTGGGACGCCGAGGCGTGGACCTGGCGGGCGCGATACGGCGTTCAGCACCCCGCGTTTTGGGCTCGTCGCGACGGCGAATGGCGCTGGCGCGGCATGCTCGCCGAGCGCCGGCTGCCGCTTGCCGCGCCCGTCTACGTGAGTCATGCGGAGGCGTCGGCGTACGCGCGGTGGAAGAAGAGGCGTCTGCCGACCGAGGCCGAGTACCACCGCGCCGCGTATGGCACGCCGAGTGGCGAGGAGCGAGCCTACCCCTGGGGTGATGAGCCTCCCGACGCGTCGCGCGGCCTCTTCGATCTCCACGCGTTCGATCCGATCCCGATTGGGTCCTTTCCTGCCGGCGCGAGCGCCTGGGGCGTCCACGATCTCGTCGGCAACGGATGGGAGTGGACGTCGACGATTTTCAGCGGATTTCCCGGGTTCACGCCCTCGCCTGCATACCCCGGCTACTCGGCGGACTTCTTCGACGACCTGCACTACGTGATGAAGGGCGCATCACCCGCGACCGCGACGGCGCTCCTGCGACGCAGCTGGCGGAATTGGTTCCAACCCCGCTACCCGTATCCGTACGTCGGGTTCCGGCTCGCGCATGACTAGGGCGCTCCTCCATCCGCGCATCGCGAGTGACGCCGTCAGCGCCGAGGCGGAGGCCCGCCGCGAGTTCGCGGCCGACGTCGCGCGCGATCTCTCGCTGCGCCCCAAGCGGCTGCAGCCGAAGTATCTCTACGACGCGCTCGGGTCGCAGCTCTTCGAGGCGATCTGCGAGCTGCCGTGGTATCGCATCACCCGCGCCGAGCGACGCCTGCTCACGCGGTACGCGGCGGCGATGACGGAGCCGCTCGCCGATCTCACGACGATGATCGAGCTCGGCTGCGGCAGCGGGGAGAAGCTCGCGCTGCTCGCCGGCGGGATGCGCCGGCGCGGCCGCCCGCTGCGCGTCCACCTCGTCGACATCTCGCCGACGGCGCTCGACCTCTCGGCGCGTACGCTCGCGACCTTGCCGCAGGTGAGCGTCGTCACCCACGGCGCCTCCTACGACGTCGGATTGCGGCAGGCGGCGGCCTCGCCGCTGCGCCACGGCGCGACGCTCGCGCTTTTCCTCGGATCGAACATCGGCAACTTCCATCCGACCGAGGCCGACGCCTTCTTCCGCTCGGTGCGCCGCGCGCTCCGGCCCGGCGACGGCTTCCTCGTCGGCGCCGATCTCGTGAAGCCCGAGCCCGTGCTGCTCCGCGCCTACGATGATCCGCTCGGGGTGACCGCCGCGTTCGACAAGAACTTGCTCGTGCGCATCAACCGTGAGCTCGGCGGCACCTTCGACCTCGCCGACTTCACGCACGAGGCGCGGTGGAACGCGACGGAATTGCGCGTCGAGATGCACCTCGTCTGCCGGCGAGCGCAGCAAGTGGCGATCCCTGTGGCGGGGCTCTCTGTTGCGTTCGAGGCCGGCGAGACGATCTGGACCGAGAGCTCGTACAAGTACGTCCCCGCCGGCATCGGCGCCTGCGGCGAGGCCGCGGGGTTCGACTGTCACGAGCAGTGGATCGATCGTGACGCCGGCTTCGCCGTGACCCTGTTCCGCGTTCGTTAGAGAAACATCGCGAACACGGAGTCGGCGACGAGGAGCCCGCGCTCGCTGAGCGCGAGGCGTCCGCCACGGTCGACGAGGAGCCCGTCGCGCCGGAACGCCTCCACCTCCGGATGCACCGTTTCGAGCGGCGCATGGAAGCGCGCCGCGAACGCCACCGGGTCGACGCCCCGCAGCTCGCGCAGGCCGAGGAACATGAACTCGGCCGTGGCGGTGTCGAACGAAAGCGTCTCGTGGCTCGCGACGGCGCCGCCGGCCGCGACACCGGCCATGTACCGCTCCGGGATCCGCTCGTTCGACCAGCGCTCGCCCCAGCCGGGCGCCGCCGCGTACGAGTGCGCGCCGGCGCCGATCCCGAGGTACGCGACGCCGCGCCAGTAGCCGCAGTTGTGCTGTGCCTCCCGACCCGGCCGCGCGAAATTCGAGATCTCGTACTGCTCGTAGCCCGCGCGCGCGAAGGCCGCGCGTGCGTGCTCGTACATCCAGAGCTCGTCGTCCTCGGGAAGCGGTACGAGCTCGCCGCGACCGCGCCAGGCGTGAAAGGGCGTCCCGGGCTCGTAGGTGAGATTGTACGCGGACACGTGCTCGGGCGCGCACGCGAGCAGTTCGGCGACGTCGGCGGCCCACGCCGCGCGCGTCTGGCCGGGTACGGCGAAGATCAAGTCGAGGTTCACATTGTCGAAGCCGGCGGTACGCGCCGCCGCCAGCGCCGCGCGCGCGTCGTCGGCCGAATGGATGCGGCCGAGCGTCCGCAGGAGGTCCGGTTGAAACGACTGCACGCCGAACGAGAGGCGATTGACGCCAGCGCCGCGAAAGCCGGCAAGACGCGTCCGTTCGACGGTGCCGGGGTTCGCCTCTAGCGTGATCTCGGCCTCCGCTGCCACCGACCAACGCGCCGCGATCCCGTCGAGAAGGCACGCGATCGTCGCCGGGCGAAAGAGCGAGGGTGTGCCGCCGCCGAAGAAGATCGTCGCGAGCGTCGTGCCCTGCCACGCCGGCATGTCGGCGTAGGCGGCGAGCTCCGCCAGCAAGGCGTCCGCGTAGCGCTCCTCCGGCCACTCCGTTGCCGCGTAGGAGTTGAAGTCACAGTAGGGGCACTTGGCGTGGCAGTACGGGATGTGGACGTACAGCGACGCCGCGCCGCCGTGACCGAGATCGAACGTCGTTGTCGCGCTCACGGCTCCTCCATCGACCGCAACGCCTCCGGCAGATCCATGATCGACGCCACGGCAACGTCGATCCCGCTCGGGACCGCGGCGCAGCCGACCAGCAGCGTGCGCATGCCGAGCGCGCCCGCCGTGCGGAGGTTGTCCACGCGATCGTCGATCACGAGGCAGCGTGTCGCCGGCACCTCGATCTCGCGCAGCAGCGACTCGAATGCTGCGCGCTCGGGCTTCGGGACGTAGGCGACGCGCTCGAGGCTGTACACCTCGACGAAGCATTCGCGCACCCCGAGGCAGGCGAGCACGCGCTCGGCGTGCGCCGACGAGCCGTTGGTGAAGACGATCTTCTCGTGCGGCAACGCGCGCAGCATCGCGAGCAGCGCCGCGTCCGGCGCGAGCAGTTCCTCGATTTCGATCGCATGCACGGACGCCAGGTACTCGTCGGGAGAGACCCCGTGGTCGCGCATCAGGCCGTTCAGAGTGGTGCCGAACTCCTCGCGATAGCGGGCGCGCAACGCGTCCGCCGCGCGCGCCGTCATCCCCAGCCGCTCGGTCATGAAGGTGGTGATCAGCGTGTCGACGCGCTCGACGACGCCGCGCGTCGGCGGATACAGCGTGTTGTCGAGATCGAAGACGAGGTGCGAGAGCCCCACGCCGCCAGCGTAGCGGCGTCCGGCAGCCGAGGTCAAAACGGCGCGCCCCGCGCGCCTGAGTCGTGGGGAGGGGTGGCGGAGATCAGGCGGCGGGGCGCTTCCGGGCCGGGAGGTACTTGCGCATCACGGCGACGACGATCCCACGGATCTCGACGTCGGCGGCGCGGGCGATGATCGGCTCCATCTGATCGTTCGCAGGCTGTAGGCGAACCATGCCGGCCTTTTCGCGGTAGAATCGCTTCACGGTAGCGTCGCCCTTCACGAGCGCCACCACCGTGTCGCCGTTGTCGGCGTGCGAACGGGACTCGACGACGATGTAGTCGCCGTCGAGGATGCCTTCCTTCACCATCGAGTTACCGCGCACGCGAAGCACGAAGGTCTTACCGCGCCCGACCAGCTCTTCGGGCACGGCGATCGTATCCGGCTGCTCGAGTGCCTCGATCGGTGCTCCCGCCGCAACACGCCCGAGGAGCGGCAACTCGATCGCCGCCGCACGCCGCTCCCGCGGCACCACCTCGAGTGCCCGGCTCCGATTCCATTTGCGCCGGATGAGCCCTTTCTTCTCGAGGTTGGTGAGGTGCTTGTGGATCGTCGCCAGAGAGCTCAGGCCGAAATGCTGCCCGATCTCCTCGAGCGTCGGCGCGTACCCCCGCTTGGTGATGTATCCGTCGAGGTAGTCGACCAGCTCCTTCTGCCGCTTCGTCAACATCGGCCCCACCGCGCTGCGTATCGCCATGAAATGCAGTGTAAGCGAAGAGAAGGCGAAATGTCAACGGGGGCGGATACTCTCGTTGCTTCGGCAGACGGTGGGCATTCAGCTGACACCCGTAATACTGATCCCGCAATCCCACCTCTCCCGACCTGGCTCACCCCTGAAACGGCCAGCAGCGCGCGAAACGACGACTAGACGGTAGATTTTGCGGGCTGGCATGCTGTCATCCATGAATCCATACCCGGCACCGAGCTATTGGATCGAGCTGTTTCGTTCACAGAATCGGGCGACGAGGGCGCCCGGTCCCGACACCTCCGGGCCAGTGACATCCGCCGCGAAAAACACGCTGCACGCGACGCTCGCGCGGATGCGATTCTGGAACCGGGGCGGTTCGCCGGCGATGTCGGCAACTCCCCGTCGTCACGGCTAGATCGCGCTACGTGAGGGCGGAGAGGACGCGCCGACTCACCGGTGCGCCTTCTGGTAGCGCCCGACGTTGCGGTTGTGCTCCGGGAGCGTGGCGGCGAAGACGTGCGAGCCGTCGTTCTTCGAGACGAAGTAGAGATACGGAGTCTCGGCCGGAGCGAGGACGGCGTCGATCGCGGCGAGACCCGGGTTGGCGATGGGACCAGGTGGCAGTCCGGCTACCATATACGTGTTGTACGCGCTCGGGCGGACGAGGTCGGCGCGGGTGAGGTCGCCGTTGAAGTTCGGGATGGCGTAGATGACCGTCGGGTCGCTTTGCAAGGGCATGCCGAGGTGGAGGCGGTTGTAGAAGACGCCGGCGATCACCTGGCGTTCGGTCGCGAGCGCGGACTCCTTTTCGACGATCGACGCCAGGGTGAGGACCTCGTTGACGGTCATGCCGCGGGCGGCGGCGCGACGGTAGCGCTCGGCGTCGAAGCGATCGTGGAAGCGTCGCACCATGAGGGCGAGGATCTCGCTCGGGCTCATGAGAGGCGTGAGGCGGTAGGTGTCGGGGAAGAGAAAGCCCTCGAGCTGTGGGCCGGGAACGCCGGCGGCGAGAAGAAATTCCGGATCCTTCGCGACGCAGAGAAAGCTCTCGCCGGATCCGTAACCGTCGCGCTCGAGGAGGGCGGCGACGTCGCGCACGGTGAAGCCTTCGGGAATCGTCACCTCGCGATGCGGACCGCCGCTCGCCAGGAGCTCGAGCAGCTCATGTGTGTCGAGCGGCTCCGCGAAGCGATACTCGCCGGGCTGCAGGTGCCGATCGCGACCCGCGACACGTGCTCGCAAGCGGAAGAGAATGGCGCTGCGGATCACGCCGGCGCGTTCGAGACGCGCGGCGACGGTGGCGAACGTGTCGCCTTCGCGCACGACGAGCATCGCGCCGGGAGGTGGCAGCGGCGCCGTCAGCAGGCGTAGCGTCACCGCCACGACGCCGGCGAGGCCGGCGAAAACGAGCGCAAGCAGGAGCGTGCGTCGCATGCGCGTCGATCACGCTCGCGGACGCGGCGTGCGCTGCATCAGCGGTCGCGCGCGAACTGCAAGCTATCGAGGTAGCCCTGCAGGATGAACACCGCGGCGGCCTTGTCGATGACCTTGCGCCGTTTGGCGCGGCTCAGATCGGCCTCGAGGAGAACGCGCTCGGCGCCGACCGTCGACAGGCGCTCGTCCCACATGACGATCGGAACGGCGAGTGCCTGCTCGACCTGACGCGCGAACGCGAGCACCTTCTCCGCCTGCGGTCCGAGACTGCCGTTCATGTTCTTCGGCAGACCGATCACGATGGTCGTAGGTGCGAAGGGCGCGAGCGCGGCACGGAGAGCCTCGAGATCCTTGTCGAGTTGCGTACGCTGCACGACGTCGACGCCTTGGGCGGTCCAGCCGTACTCGTCGGAGATCGCGACGCCGATGCGGCGATCGCCGATGTCGAGTCCGCCGATGCGCACGCCCTGGTGTTAACAGCGGTTTCCGTACCCCGCAACGCGACGAGTCGACTTGACAAGTCGCATGTACGTTGGCAGGGTCGCGCGAACTCTCGAATTTCAGGAGGGTGTTCGTGCAGCGTCTGCCTGGGAAGACCAGCGTCGTACGCGCACTGCTCGCATGCCTGCTGGCATCGTGTCCGGTGTGGATCATTGCCGGCTCCCCGGTGCCGGAGACGCTGGCGTCGAGCGAATTGCGCACGTCAATGCTGACGGCCCCTGCGGCCGCCGCGCGGGGGCCGGCCGCGACGCCGTTGCCTGCAGACGATGGGGTACAGATTCGTCACCTCATCGCGCCGGGCGAAACGTTCTCCGCGATCCTCGCCGGTCAGGGACTTCCCGCCGCAGAAGTTCAGGCTTGGCAACAGGCGGCGGCGAGTGCCTACGACGTCGACGCCATCCAGCCACGGCACGTACTCCTGCTCACCTTCACCCCCGATCAGGGTCAGCTGTGCGCGTGCGAGTACGAGATCGACAAGTACGCGCTCCTCAGCATGCGGCTCGTGCACGGTCAGATTCAGGCGCGCCTGAAGGCGATGCCGCAGCTCGCGGCGGTGCGCGGCGTCGCCGGACGGGTCGAATCGAGCCTCGCCACCTCGGCGACGGCGGCTGGCATCCCCGCCCGCATGGTCTCGGAGCTCGCCGACGTCTTCGGGTGGGACGTCGATCTCCAGACCGACGTCCGGCCGGGCGATCAGTTCCGCCTCGTCTACGCGGAGCTGCGCGATGAAGAGAGCGGCACCGCGCGGCCCGGTGACATCCTCGCCGCCGAGATCACCAGCGGTGGTCGCACCCTCACGGCGATCCGCTTCGAGAACGAGAACGGCGACAGCGAGTACTATGACCCCGACGGGCACGCGCTCGGCAGCCGCTTCCTCAAGTATCCACTCGACTTCGTCAACATCACCTCGCGATTCAGCGGCGCGCGCATGCATCCAGTGCTGAAGCGCCGCGCGCCGCACCTCGGCGTGGATTTCGCCGCGCCAATCGGCACACCCGTTCACGCCGTGGCGAACGGGATCATCACCTTCGCCGGATACGCGAAGGGCTACGGGAATCAGGTCGGCATCGAGCACGAGACTCCCTACGGGAGCTCGTACTCCCATCTGACGCGGATCGCGCACGGCGTTCGCATCGGCGTCGAGGTGCACAAGGGACAAGTAATCGGCTACGTCGGACGGAGCGGGATGGCGACCGGACCGCACCTCCATTTCATGCTCTTCCGCGACGGAGTGTACGTGAATCCGCTCACGGTGAAGCTCCCCACGTACGAGGAGCTCACCGGTGCCCGCCGCGCGCAATTCACGGTCCTGCGCCAAGAGCTTCTCGACCGGCTCGCCGGCCTCGGGCGGCGACTCGACCTGCCGTCGTTGTCGCTCTTCTCGCCGACGGATTTCCTCCGCTCGAAGCTCACCTCGTCGCTCGACTGAGGCGATGCGCGTGACGCCCCTGCGGCCCACGCGCGCTTGATGGGCACGGCGTTTCCGGGCCTGCCGCCGCGAGTGTTCGGCCATCGCGGCGCCGCCGGCAGTGCGCCGGAGAACACGCTCGCGTCCTTTCGTCGTGCTCGCGCCGACGGTGCCGACGTTTTCGAGCTCGACGTGCACGCGACCGCCGACGGCGAGATCGTCGTCCTGCACGATCCCCTCCTGGAGCGCACGACCGACGGCGCAGGTCCGGTGTCGGCGCTGCGGTTCGCAGAGGTCGCGCGCCTCGACGCCGGCTTTCACTTCACGTCCGACGGCGGACGCACGTTTCCGTTCCGCGGCCGGGGCGTGCGCGTCCCCCGCCTCGCCGAGCTCGTGCGCGAGTTTCCCGACGTGCCGCTCAACATCGAGATCAAGCAGGAGGCGCCGTCGATCGTTGCCGAGGTCGCCGCGTTGCTCCGTGCGGCGCGCACGAGCGTCGTCCTTGCGGCGGAGCACGACGTGATCATGGCGGCGATCCGCCGCGTCGCGCCCGAAATCCCAACGAGCCTCGCCGCCGGTGAGGTCGCCGCGTTCGTCGGCGCGCTGCAGCAGCGCGTGCAGTACGTTCTGCCCGCGGGCGCCGTGGCGTTGCAGATCCCACCCCGCTTCGGAAATATCGAGCTCGTGACGCGCGAAACAGTCGCCGCGGCCCATGCGCTCGGCGCAGAGGTGCACGTGTGGACGATCAACGAGGCGGACGAGATGCGTCGGCTGCTCACCCTCGGCTGTGACGGCATCATGAGCGACCTCCCGGCGCGCGCGCGGGCGATCGTCGACGCGGAGTGCCGGCGTGCTTGAGCACCGCGAGCGCTTGCGGGTCCGCTGGGTCGACACCGACGCCTCAGGGCGGATCCATTTCACGGCCGCTTTCCGCTACTTCGAGGTTGCCGAGTTCGAGTTCCTGCGCTCGCTCGGTGTGTCGTACGCGAAGTCGGAAGCGGACTTCCCGCGCGTGAGCGTCGCCGCCACCTACAAGAAGCCGCTCACGGTCGACCAGGTGATTGAGGTGCGCATCCGTCTCGACCGCGTCGGCGAGCGCGCCGTGACCTACGCGTGCGAGATCTGCCACGAGGGTGAGCCCGCGATCGAAGGACACGTCACCGCGGTGGCCGTCGGCCCCGATGGCAAGTCGCGGCCGCTTCCGGAGGACCTACGCCGAGCGTTGACGTCATGACGAGGGTGATCGCCGGTGCGGTCGCGGCGGCGCTCGTCACTCTCGCCGTCTTTGCCGTGCCGTCCCACGCCGACGAGCGCGTGCAGATCACCGCGACCGACGGGGTGCAGCTCGTCGGCCATCTCGCCGGTCTCGAGGGTCCCGGCATCGTCTTCGGCCACATGTATCCCGCCGACCAGCGCAGCTGGACCGCGTTCGCCGAGGAGATGGCGAATGCCGGGTTTCGTACCCTCACCTTCGACTTCCGGGGCTACGGTGAGTCGGGCGGCGAGAAGGACATCGCCGCGATCGATCGCGACATGGAGGGCGCATACCGCTTCCTGATCGGACGGAAGATCCGACCCGTGTATCTGGTCGGCGCGAGCATGGGCGGGACCGCCGCGCTCATCGTGGCGTCGCGCGTGCCGGTCGCCGGCGTCGCGACGCTCTCCGCCCCGGTCGCGTTCCGCGGCCTCGACGCCGCGCCGGCGTTAGCGAAGCTCACCACCCGCAAGCTCTTCCTCGCCGCCGCGGCGGATCAGCCCGCCGCGGCCGCCGCCAAACAGTTCGCCGCCCAGGCCGCCGACCCGAAGACGATCCAACTGGTCCCCGGCGGTGAGCACGGCACCGCCCTCTTCGACGGCGCGCAAGCCGCGGCCGTGAAGACGGCGCTTCGCGGCTTCCTCACGGCGCCCGCGTCGCCGTAGCGTCGGGGCGTCAGCTCGACTCGTTCTCACCCCGAGTTGCGTTCCAGCGGGGCGCGTGGGGGCGGGTGGTGTGGGCGCGCGCAGCGGACCTGGCGGGACGCCACATCGTGGGGATCCTTCCGTACGGCGCGGCGCACTCGAAGCACGTACGGCCCAACGCGCGCGCCCACACCACCCGCCCCCACGCGCCCCGCCGCGACGGCACGGAAGGAGATCCAACGAGCCCCACGCCAACTTGGCGCTCTTAGGCATCGTCAGGTGCGAGCACCGCATACCGCTGCCGTCTGTCCGCGGCCGCCGGCGACGCCGCCGAAGGCGGCGACCGCGTTACGAGCGAGCGATGCCGGTGCGCGTCAGCCGCGACGTCGGTGGCGGTGCGTGCCGGGGGGCGGCGGGGCGGACGTGGCGGCGGCCATCGGGCCGTACGTGCTTCGAGTGCGCCGCGCCGTACGGAAGGATCCCCACGATGTGGCGTCCCGCCAGGTCCGTCGGCCGCCGCCACGTCCGCCCCGCCGCCCCCCGGCAGACACGAACTCTTCGTCGCCGCAGCGCCCGGGCGTCACTCCATCGCCGCCCGCGTCGCCCGAATCGTGTTGAGAATCGCCCGATGCAGTAGTTGATTCGACGCGACGAGCCCCGGCAACAGCGTCGACGGATTGTTGAAGCGGATCGCGCGTCCGTCCGGATCGGTCACCATGCCGCCCGCCTCGGCGACCAGCAGCGACCCGGCGCAAACGTCCCACTCGTTCTTCGGGGTGAGGGTGAAGGTTGCATCGTGGCGGCCCGCGGCGACGAGCGCGAACTTGTAGGCAACGCTGCCGGTCAGTTCGACGTGCATCTTCTCGCGATAGGGCTCCCACTCACCGCGCGCTTCTTCGCTGCGACTCGCGAGCACGTGTGCCTGCCGCAGGTCGACCTGTTTGGTGACGTGGATAGGCGCGCCGTTCAGGAAGGCGCCGTGGCTTTTGCGGGCGGTGAAGAGCTCGTCGCGTACCGGGTTGTACTCGACCGCGATGCGTGGCGCGCCATCCTCGACGAGAGACACGCACACCACGAACTCGGGGATCTCGCTGATGAACTCCTTCGTGCCGTCGAGCGGATCGACGATCCAGACGCGTTTGCGGCCGAGGCGTTCGTCGGAATCCGCGGTCTCCTCCGAGAGCCAGCCGTCGTCGGGGAAGGCGCCGAGGATCGTCGACTTCAACAGCTCGTTGGCCTCGAGGTCGGCGGCGGTCACCGGGTTGTCGGCACTCTTCTCGGTGACGTCGTGGGCGCCGCCGTAGTGGCGCGCCAGGACCTGACCCGCGCCGCGCGCTGCTCGAGTGGCGATGTCTAGCTCGCGTTCCATGATGCTCGATCAATCCGTCTTCGGTCCGCCGACACGGCGGAACTCGGTGACGAGCGCATCCACCAATTCGTCGCGGCGGTCGTAGAGCCGCTTCGGCCGGCGGGGCGCCCGTGTCGCCAAGGTGTAGGCCGTGAGGATCGGAAGGGCAACCGTCGAGTCGACGTAGCAGACGACGGTATCGGGAAGCTTGTCGGGATCCACCTTCCCCCAGGAGACCGCCTCGCCCGGCGTCGCGCCGGAGAGACCGCCGGTGTCGGGACGGGCGTCGGTGATCTGGAGATAGAAATCATGGCCCTTCTCGGCGATTCCCAAGACTTCTTGGATCTGCGGCTCGGTCTGGAGGATGAAGTTCTTCGGCGAGCCGCCGCCGAGCATGAGGACACCGCTGCGCCCCCCGCGCCGCTTCGCGTCGTAGACGATCGCGCTCGTCTCGTTGACGTCACGCGAGACGTCGAACGCCAGCCGATTTCCGAGGAGCGCCATTGCCGCCACGTTCATGCCGATCGAGCTGTCCCCGGGCGAGGAGGTGTAGATCGGCACGCGATGTTCGTACGCGGCGGCGAGGACCGAGCGACGGCCGATCCCGAGGACGCGCTCGCGCTCGGCGACGTAGCGACCCGCGTGATGGTGGAACTCCGCCGTGCTCATCGAACATTGGAACTCGGGTGCCTGGATCATCTGCTTGAAGAAGGCGTCGGTCTTCAAGAGGACGTCGTACTCGAAGAAGATGTCGTAGATCCGAACGACCCCGTCCTCGCGCAACGCGACATCACTGACGTCGTGGCGACCGCGATGCATATCGAGCCCGATACCGTAATGGGTGTCGTGGTACAGGTTCGCGCCGGTCGACACCACCCAGTCGACGAACCCTGCCTCGATGAGCGGAATGATGGCGGCGATGCCGAGGCCCGCGGGTGTAAGCGCGCCGGTGAGGCTCATGCCGACGGTGACGTCATCCGCGAGCATCTGAGCGCTGAAGAGCTGGCACGCCTCGCGTAGTCGCGCGCCGTTGTACGCGAGGAACGTGCCTTCGACGAGGTCGCGCAGGGTCATCGTCGCCGTGATCGGAAGCGGATCGATCTTCGGACGATTCAAGAATACGCTGCGCTTCGCCATGCCGTTCTCCTCGCACGCGCTGCCTTGCGGCCGGGCGCTTGTTAGCACTTTCTCCCGCGCGAGACCAAGGCCATGTAAGGCCATGTGAGGTCGCAGCCGCCGTTCGAGTTGACATGTTTTGTGCCGCTCGTGTATCCTACGCGAAATTTTTCCGACTGGACGTTCAGGAGACTCGCGGACGTCTTGCTTCCCGATAGTTGTTCCTCCTTATTCATGTCCCCGATGGATTCGTCGGATCGGAATCGAGGACGACCTTGGAGTCCGATTCGGTGCACCTTCGCTGCGACACCCGTGAACGTCTAGACCTGGAGGAGCATCGAGCTTGTCGTCCATCAGCCGCGGTGTGCCGCGCCTCCGTTTCTTGCCGCCGAACGACGTGGAGGATCTGCTCAGCGATGGGTGACACGATGGCGAGCGCGCGGCGCGCCTGCGCGGTTGCGGTGTTCCTCGGCGGCGTCCTCGTCGATCTCCCGGTCGCGCACGCCGTCGTGCGCACCTGCGGCTCGGACGCTGTCGCCAATACCGCCACCGTGCTCTGCGCGGCCCCGAGCGGGCCCTGTACCGCCACCACCGTCACCGTCAGCAGCGACCTCGAGGTGACCGACGCGGGTTGCGCCTTCGATCTCGGCGGGCGCGCCCTCCAGGTGCAACGGCTCTTCCAGATGACCGGCCTCGGCTACATCACGGTATTCAACGCCGGCGACATTGCGCTCACGGCGACCGGCTCGCTCCGGTCGCGCGGCGACTACGCGGTGCCGAGCGGCGTCGTCGACCAAGGGGGGCTCATCTCCCTCGTCAGCACGGGGACCATCACGCTCGCGAACGGGGCGTCGATCGACGTCAGCGGCAATCCGGGTGGCACGATCACGTTATCCGCCGCCGGCGCCGACGCGAGCGGCGTCGGCATCAATTTGCAAATCGGCTCCGTGCTCCATGGCATTGGCGGAAGCGCCTTCATCGACGCGCCGGATCGCTTTGCCGATGGCGCAACGGTCGAGCTCACCGCGACGACGGGCGCCATTTTCGACGGGGCGGCGATCGACGTGCACACCGCGCAGAGCCAAGGGGGCGAGCTCGACATCAACGCCGCCCGCGGCGTGACGATCGCGAACGTGGTCGATGCGAGCGGGGGCACCGACGACGGCGGCTTGGTCGAC
>JACQEO010000087.1 GCA_016200545.1 Deltaproteobacteria bacterium
CGCCGCAGCGTCAGGTGCGCCATCACCGTCAGCGGACTCCGCTTGAGGAACCGCTCCACCACCGCATCCCACCCCATCCGCCACCTCCCAACCCCGAGGCAGCGCTATCTCGCGGACGGACACCTTGAAAGGGGTGCCTCTAAGAGGTGAGCCTGTACGATCATCGCTTCAATACTGCTCGCGGTATTGATCTCCGATTCTTCAAGTCGTCCGTGGAGCGAATCGGAGGCTAGTCGCTCGTCCATCATGGCGATCAGAAGGCTGAGGTCTGGCATCAGTTGCAAACGTACCGCTCTCGCCTGCCGTATCCTTCGGCTCCTCGCGCTCCAAATCGGGACCAACGCCATTACGACGGCGGCGGAGGTAGCGAGCGCCGATATATCTTCCGCACGCCAGGAGCTGTTCAGGTACGCGTGAGTTCCGGCGGTTCCGATGATCCCGCCGATCGCACTGAGGAACAGCGACTCGAACCAACCCCGAGATGCCATGACGTCCGCGAACTATCGCGAACGACGTTCGTTTTCAAAGTCGCCCACTGCCCGCCGCGCGGTGTCGATTGCGGCGCTCGCGGACCCCGGATAAATCCCTGCCATCGTGCTCGGTCGTCGCCTTTTGCTGCTCTTCGTCGTGGCGTTCGCCCTCGGCGGCTGCGAGCGCGAGCAACGCAGCACCGGCTTCCGCGTCGCGCTCTTGAGTCCCGGACCGATCAGCGACGCCGGGTGGAACGCGGCCGCGTACGAAGGGCTGCTCGCCGTCCGCGACCAACTCGGCGTCGAGGTGAGCCAGGTCGAGACGCGGACGCCGCCGGAATTCGAGGAAGCGTTCCGCGACTACGCGCGCCGCGGCTTTCAGTTGGTGATCGGCCACGGCTTCGAGTTTCAGGACGCCGCCGCCAAGGTCGCGCCCGATTTCCCGCGCACGGTCTTCCTCACCACCTCGGGCAGCACCGTGCGTCCGAACGTCGCCCCGCTCGTCTTCCGTCTGGAAGACGCGACCTTCGTCCTCGGATATCTCGCCGCGCGCCTGCAGCCCGACGGCAAGGCCTGCGCGGTCGGTGGCATGGACATCCCGTCCGTGCGCGGCACCTTCGTCGCCTTCGAGGCTGGCGCCAAGCACGCCCGCCCCGACTACCCGGTAACGGTTTCGTACATCGGCGGCTGGGACGACCTCGGCGCCGCGCGCGCCGCCACCCTCGCACTCATCGATCGCGGCTGTCGCTACGTCTTCCAGAACGCCGACGCCGCCGGTCCCGGCGTCTTCCAAGCGGCGCGCGAGCGCGGCATCTACGCCTTCGGCAGCAATCGCGTGCAACACGAGGTGGCGCCGACCGCGGTCCTCGCGAGTGCTGTGATCGACATCCCGCACGCCTTCGTCGCCGTCGCCCGCGACGTGAAGGACGGCCGCTTCCAAGCGCGGCCGATCGAAGAAACGATGGCGGACGGCACGATCGCGGTGGTCTACAACCCCGCGCTCGCAGCCGTCGTTCCCGCTGACGTGCGCCACGACGTCGACGCGCTCGCCGCGGCGGTTCGCGCCCGCACCGTCGCCGTCCCATACGCGGCCTTGTGACCGGCGCGGCGCGCCCGCCACGGCTCGCGCTCAGCGGCCTCGACAAGCGCTACGGAGCTCGTCGGGCGCTCGCCGCGGTCACCCTCGAGCTTGCCGCGGGCACGATCCACGGCGTCCTCGGCGAGAACGGCGCCGGCAAGTCGACCTTGGTCCGCATCGTCGCCGGCGCGCTCCGCCCGGACACGGGAAGCGTCGCGATCGACGGCACGCCGCTGCCGCTCGGCGCACCGCGCGCCGCGCGCGCCGCCGGCGTCGGCGTCGTCTTCCAGCACTTCGCGCTGATCGGGGCGTTGTCGGTCGCCGAGAACCTTTCCCTCGGGCGGCCGGAGACGCATTCGACGCGCGCCTGGCTGACGTCGCCGGCGCGCCTCGCCGCGGCGGCGTCGAGCCTCGCCGAGCGGCACGGGCTCGCGATCGGCGACCCCGGCGCACGCGTCGACACCCTGCCGGTTGGCACCCGTGCCCGCCTCGAGATCCTGCGCGCGCTCTCCGGTCCGGTGAAGGTGCTCCTCCTCGACGAGCCGACCGCCGTCTTGACGCCGGTGGAGACCGCGGAGCTCTTCACGACGCTGCGTGGCCTGCGCGATCGCGGCGTCCTCGTGGTGTTGATCACGCACAAGCTCGCGGAGGCGCTCGATGTCTGTGACCGCGTGAGCGTCATGCGCGGCGGCGCGCTGGTCACGACCGTCGCGACGCGCGACCTGTCGCCGGCGACGCTCGCGCACCTCATGATCGGCGATGCCGGGGCGCCGGCGAGCGGCGCGCTTGCGACCATAGCCGGAACGGCGTCGGCCGCGACCGCACCCACCGCGACCTCGACGCGCGCGGCCGCGCGGGCGCTCGACGCTGCGACGCCGACGCGCGTGGCCGCGCTCATAGTCCACGCGCTCTCGACACCGGGCGCGCCGGGACGAACGGCGCTCCACGACGTCGCGCTCGCGGTCGAGGCCGGCGAGATCTGCGGCGTCGCCGGCGTCGACGGCAACGGTCAGGACGAGCTCGTCGCCGCCCTCTACGGTCTCATCCCCCGCGGCGGCGTGGCGCGCGTCGCCGGCGTCGTGGTGCCGGCGGGCGACGTCCTCGCAGCGCAGCGTGCCGGCGTCGCGCTCATTCCCGGCGATCGGCGTCGCGAAGGTCTCGCACCGGGACTGTCGCTGTGGGAGAACGCGCTGCTCTCACGGCCGCTGCTGGCGCGCGTCGCCCCGCACGGTGTGCTCGACGTCGGCGCCGCGCGGCGCGCCGCGGCCGAGATCGCGACGCGCTATCGCATCGTCCATGCGCGCCTCGACCAACCAATCGCCGATCTCTCCGGCGGCAATCAGCAACGCGTCGTCGTCGGACGCGCGCTTGCCGCCTTGCCGCGCCTTCTGGTCGCGGTGAACCCGACGCGCGGCCTCGACATCGCGGCGACGGCACAGGTGCAAGCGACGCTCACCGGCGTCGCCGGCGCGGGCGCGGCCGTGCTGCTGATCTCGACCGATCTCGACGAGCTCCGCACGCTCTGCGCGCGGCTCTTCGTGCTCTATCGCGGACGTCTCCACGGGCCGGTCGCGCCCGACGATCGGGCGCGCCTCGCGGCGCTCATGGCGGGGCTCGCCGCGTGAGCAGCGCGCGACCGGTGCTGCGCGCGCTCGCGGCCGTGGTCGTGGCCTTTGCGGCGAGCGCGCTCGTCCTGCTGGTCTCGGGAGCACGCCCGCTTCCCGCTCTCGCGGCACTCGTCGCCGGCGCGGTCGGCGATCGCTTCGCGCTCACCGACACGCTTCTCAAGACGTGCCCGCTGTTGCTCACCGGTCTCGCCGTCGCCCTCGCGTTTCGCTGCGGCTTCTGGAACATCGGCGCCGAAGGGCAACTCCTGATGGGTGCGCTCGCGGCGACCGCGGTCGGCCGCACCACCGGCGCCGCGACGTTTCCGCTACCGCTGCTCGCCGCGCTCGGGGCCGCCACGGCCGCCGGCGCCCTATGGGCGACGCTCGCCGCGCTGCTGCGCGTGCTGCGCGGCGTGAACGAGATCGTCGCCACGATCATGCTGAACTTCATCGCCGCCCGCCTCGTCGGGTGGGCGGTGCACGGTCCGCTCATGGAGGCGGCGGGCCGCTACCCGCAGAGCGACCCCGTCCCCACCGCGGCGCTGCTGCCGATGGTCGCCGGGCGGGTGCACCTCGGCGTCGCGCTCGCCGCCGCGCTCGCCGCCGTGATCTGGGCGCTTCTCTTCCGCACCAGCGTCGGGTTCCGCTGGCGTGTCGTCGGCGACAACGCGCAGGCGGCGCGGGTCGCGGGCTTCTCGCCCGAGCGCGCCGTGCTGACCGCAATGCTCGCAAGCGGCGCCCTCGCCGGCCTCGCGGGCGGGATCGAGGTACTCGGGGTGACCGGCCGCCTCTTCGAGCAGTTCTCGAGCGGTCAGGGCTACACGGCGATCGCCGTCGCGCTCCTCGCGCGCCTCCACCCCGCCGGCGTCACGCTCGCGGCGCTCTTCTTCGGCGCGCTCGCCGCGGGGTCGGGCGCTATGCAACGAGTCGCCGGCGTCTCCGCCGTGTTCGTCGCCATCGTCCAAGCGGGCACTTTGCTCGCGCTCCTGGCACTCGAGGCATCGCGCGGGCGCACAATCGCGGCGGCGGAGCACCCATGACCGCCGACTTGATCGCGCTCCTCACGACGACGATCGCGCTCGCGACGCCGCTCCTTCTCGCCGCCCTCGGCGAGCTCATCGGGGAGCGCGCCGGCATCCTCAACATCGGTGTCGAGGGACTGATGTTGACCGGCGCGTTCGCCGGCATGCTCGGCTCGTACGCGACCGGCAGCCCGACCCTCGGCATGCTCGCCGCCTGCGCCACAGCACTTCTCCTCGGTGTGCTCTTCGCGCTCTGGGTGGTGACCCTCGACGTCGATCAGGTGGTCGCCGGTGTCGCGATCAACCTCCTCGCCGTGGGCACGACCGGCGTCCTCTACCGCGCCTTCTTCGGCAACACCGGCAGCGCCCTGACCGTCGCCGCCTTCGCGCCGCTGGCGATCGCGCCCGGCGTCGCGCTGCTCGCGCCGTTGCGGCAGCCGGCGCCCGTCTATGCGGCGCTCGCGCTCGTTCCGCTGGTCTGGGTATTCCTCTTTCGTACCCGCCTCGGGCTGCGCCTGCGAGCCGCCGGTGAGGCGCCGCACGCGGCGGAAAGCGTCGGCGTGAACGTCGTCGCGATGCGCTTCGGAGCGGTGCTCGCGGGCGCGCTCCTCGCCGGCGCCGCCGGCGGCTATCTCTCGCTCGCCTACTCAAACACCTTCGTCGAGGGGATGTCGGCCGGCCGCGGCTTCATCGCCCTCGCGATCGTCGTCTTTGGCCGCTGGCAGCCGCTCGGCGTCCTCGCCGGCTCGCTGCTCTTCGGCGCCGCGAGCGCCGCGCAGTTCCAACTGCAGGCGGCCGGCGTCGCCGTTCCCTATCACCTGCTCTTGATGCTGCCCTACGTGCTGACGCTCGTGGTTCTCGCGATCGCGAGTCGCGCCGCCCGCGGCCCCGCCGCGCTCGCGCAGCGGCGGAGCCTCTGCGCGACCGCCGACTAGGGGCGCGTCCGAAACAGCGGCCTGGCACCCCCGTCAGCCTGCGGCTACGATGCGCCCGTGTCGACCTCCGGACCGACCACGGAGATTCGCGCCCTCGCGCGTTACCTCGAGGCGGCGCGGAGTCTCGTCGTGCTGAGCGGCGCCGGCATCAGCACCGAGTCGGGTATCCCCGATTTCCGCAGCCCCGGCGGCCTGTGGTCACGCTACGACCCGAGCGAATTCACCTTTCAACGGTTCTGCGCCAACGCCGAGACGCGGCGGCGCTATTGGGAAATGGGGGCCTCGCTCTACCCGTTGCTCAAGCGGGCCGAGCCGAACCGCGCCCACCGAGCCCTCGCCGCGCTCGAACGGCGCGGGGGCCTGCATCGCATCATCACCCAGAATATCGACGGCCTCCATCAACGCGCCGGCAACACACCCGAGCGCGTCATCGAAATTCATGGGACCGCGCTCGAGGTGACGTGCCTGAGCTGCGGCGCGCGACAGGATCGCGACCCCGTGCAAGCACGCTTCGCCGCCGGCGACCTCGATCCCCATTGCGAGTGCGGCGGAATTTTGAAGCCGGCGACGATCTCGTTCGGTCAAGCGATGCCCGAACGCGAGACCGCGACGGCGTTCGCCGACGCCGCCGCCGCCGACGTGTTCCTGGTCGTCGGGTCGTCTCTGGTGGTGTTCCCCGCCGCCGACCTTCCCGCCGTCGCGCTCGAGCGCGGCGCCACCCTCCTCATCGTGAATCGCGAGCCGACCCTTTACGACGCCGCCGCCACCCTCGCCCTCCACGGCACCGCCGGTGAGATCCTCGGCGGCATTTGATTTTGCCCCATAGAATCGGGTGACCCAACCTCACTCGATGCGCAGCATGCCGCGCTTGCGGCTGCCGTCGAGCGTGTCCATCGCTGCGAAGAGCCGCGCCCGCTGCACGAGCCACGGCCCGAAGTCGCGGTTCACGTCGAGCACGAACACCAGATCCTCCGCCTCGAGGTAGCCGCCGATCGGCGAGTGGTGTCCGCCCCCGGCGCCGAAGATCGCCTTGCGCGTGAAGTTCACGACGTAGCGAAGCCGCGGGTCGTTGCTCTGGCGAAGGTGTTCGCGAAATGCCTCGGGTGTGAGATCCCGCAGCACCGTCACCTTGCGCGAGGTGTGATGGCGCGCGACCTCTCCGAGCTGATCGAGCGTGAGCCCCATGAAGCACATGCCCGTCCAGCACAGCCCCGTGCCGGCGAGCACCTCGTCCTCGCTCGTCGCGGCCTCGCCCAGCGAGCGAAACGTATTCGCGAGACTCGAAGGTCCACACAACGAGCCGTTGCTCTGCCCGACCAGCTCGTGCCGAAACGCGGACGCCGTGGGTAGTGCCCACGCGCGCTCCAACAGCGCCGGCGTCCGCACGACGGAAGACTCGATCGCCGCCTGTGAAACCTTCTGTGGCTTCACCACGAACGGCGCGGCGCCGAGCAGCGCGACCACGCCGACGAAGCCGATCAAGATCTTCCGTTTCATGGCCCGTCCCCGCTCGTGATTGGTTTGCTAGAAGAACAAGCGCTTCGCCAGGAACCACACGAGCGCGCCGCCGACAGCATAAGCGGCGACGCCTTCGATCAAACCGAGGCCGCTCGTGAAGGCGAATACGAGGAGCACGAGCATCGTGCTGACGATGGCGACGACCTGCTCGATGCGCTCCTCGCGCGAGCGCGCCGCTTGCACGTGACGCGCAACCTCGGCGCCGCACTGCGGGCAGCGGCCGCCCGGCTTGCGTCGGAGACGCGTGCCGCATCCCGGACAATCGATCGGGATCGCGATCGGCATGCGCTCAGAAGACCAGCGGTGAACGAACCCGGCTGGCGATCGACTCGGCTGCCGCGCGCGCGACGGTCCGCAAGAGGTCCGCGATCGGCGGCGGCGCACTGACGGCAGCGAAGAGAGCGGTGACGGAGTCGTCCGCTCCACCATCCGGCGAGGCCGCGGCACCGTCGGGAACGAAACGCACCAGAAACGGCATGACGGCGAGGAGGCGCTCGCCGTGGAGCATGGGCCCGAGCATGCCGAGCACCTCGGTCACGACGTCGCGCGGCGCCAGACCCGCGAGCGCGCTCCGCCACACGGCGCCGGCATGTGGGCGGCGCACGAGCGCAAGACGCGACTCGGCGTGCATACCGAGTCGCCGCCGCATCTCGCCGAGCGTCTCCTCGATACCCCCGAGCGCATCGACGAGGCCCCGCGCCATCGCTTGGCGCCCCGTCCACACGCGGCCCTCGGCGACGCTCTCGACGGCGGCGGCACTGAGGCCGCGGCCGGCGGCGACTTTGGCGACGAACTCGGCGTAGAACGCCTCGGCCTCGCCGCGCAGCCTGCTGAGGTTCTCGTCGTCGAGCGGCAGGTAGTCGGAATGGCGGCCGGCGTTGCCACGCACGACGAGTTCCTTCTTGATGCCGAGGTGCTCGTAGAGGCCGCGCAGCACGGGCTTGCCGGCAAGCACGCCGATCGATCCCGTCAGGGTCGCCGCCTCGGCGGTGACGTGGTCGGCGCCGGCCGCGAGGTAGTAGCCTCCCGAGGCGGCGACGTCGCCCATGCTGACGAGCACCGGCTTGCGTTTGCGCGTCTGCACGATCTCCCGCCACATGAGATCGGAGGCGAGGCCGGAGCCGCCTGGGCTGTCGATGCGCAGCACGATCCCGGCGAGGCGCGCGTCGTCCGCCATCGTCGCGAGCTCGCGACGAAAGCCCCGCCAGGTGGTGGTGCGCGCGCGCGACCCGGGCAAGGTCTCGCCGCCGATGGTACCCGCCACCGCGAGGACGCCGACCGTCGGGGCATCGAGCGCCGCACGCCGAGCCGCCCACGCCCGCCGGCGCCGGTACGCGCCGAGCTCGATCGGCGGTCGGTCGCCGCAGCGGTCTTCGAGCTCGCGGCGGAGCTCGTCGGGATAGGCGACCGCGTCGACGAAACCGCGTCGGACCGCCTCGGCAGCGAGCAGCGGACCCTCCGCGAAGGCGGCACGGACCGCCTCGACGCTCAACCGCCGTGCCGCCGCCACGTCGGCGACGAGCTGATCGTAGAGGTCGTCCAGCAGCTCCTCGGCCATGGTGCGGTGTTCGGGCGACATGTCGGTGCGCGTGAAGGGCTCCGCGGCCGCCTTGAAGCGTCCGGCGCGGGCGAGCTGCGCCTCGATCCCGAGCTTGTCGAGCGCGCCCTTCACGAACACGACCTCGCTCGCGAGGCCGGTGACGTCGAAGATCCCCGCGGGCGCGAGCAGCACGCGCGAGGCGGCGCTCGCGAGGTAGTAGTCGCGCGTGCCCGGCTGCGTGAGATACGCCCACACCGGCTTCCCGGACGCCGCGAGCGCGAGAAGCGCGCGCCGCACGCTTTGGATCGTCGCCCAGCCGGCGTCGAGACCGTGCACGTCGAGCACGATCATGCGCAGCTCGGGATCCTCCCGCGCGCTTCGCAACGTCGCGAGGAGCGTCAGGAGATCGGGCGCGGAGGAGCGACGACCGAGGTCGCGCAGGCGAAGCTCACGCGGGAGCTCCGGCAGATCGCCGCCGAGCTCGATGCGCAGCACGCGATACGGCCGGCGGCGACCGAACCAACGACTGAGGGTCGCACCGATGGTGAGCACTACGCCGAGCACGCGCCGTCGGATTGCACGCAAAAAAAGAGCGGCAGGGCCGGTCCCCTGCCGCTCGCGAAGCTCGTCGTCGCCCGCGACACCGGCCGGCGGATGCGCGGGCTCGCTCATGCGGGCGCCGTGCTCACCCGCCGCTCGCCCGACGCAACGCTGGCTCCTCCGACGCCGAGTCGTCGGTGCGCGCATCCGCCATGGACACACGTGAAGTGGCGCGCCGACGCGCGTCGCGCCACTTCAAGAGCCCCTCGCGGACATAGTCCGGGTTGACGTCGAGCGTGTCGCACACGTTCGGAAACGAGAAGAACCACGTAGGATTGTCGCCGGTGATCCACGCTTCGGCGTCTTGGAAGAGCTGCCGCTGCTTGGGATCCTCGGCGTCCACGTACTTCTGAAAGCAGTGCAGAGCGTCCTCGAGTACGGCGACCATCAAGCGGCGCTCGCCGCTCAGCGGCACCCCGCTGCGCAACGCTCCGAAGAATTGCGACGGCAGCATGGCATCGGGAGCGAGCACACCGCCGAAACGTTCATCCAATGTCGAGTCGTTCATGGTTCCTCTCCTGTGATCGAGCCGTCTTAGACGGACGACCGCGGGGCATATTCGCCCGGCGATCGCACACCACCCTCCAACACATGGGACACGTCAAAGGTGCGCGCGCGGACGTCCGCGAGCGTCGTGTTCGCGAACAGATCCATCACGCGTTTCTGGGCCTCCTGCCACACCCAGAGCATCCCGCAGTGCGGAAACATGCTGCACTCGTGCGCGTCGCCGTTCTCGCCGACACACACGTTCACGGATACCGGGCCCTCGATCGCCTCGATGACGTCTTTGAAGGTAACCATCTCCGGCGCGCGCGCCAACGTGTAGCCGCCCTGCGCACCGCGCGTCGAGCGTACCAGGCCGTGGTGGATGAGATCCTGGATGATCTTCTCCAGGAACTTCTTGGGGATGTCCTCGCCGGCGGCGATCTCCGCGACCGAGGACGGCCGCCGGTCGCTGCGCAGCGCGAGATGGATCACGGCCCGCAACGCGTAGTCGATCTTTCGGCTGATTTGCATGACGGCCATGACGCTCTCCTTTACTCCGCGCGGTCGCGATACTCCTCGAGCCAGGCCATCTGGATCGCCTCCAGCTTGCCCTCGGTCGAGGTCTTGGGGTCGTCGTCGAACTCGGCGAGCTCGGTCACCATTCGGTGCAGATCGGTAAAACGCACCGTGAGCGGATCGACGCCCTCGTGTGCGTCCGCGAGCCCGATCGCGAGGTCCTCGGCATCGTCCCACCTCAGACCCATGATACCCCTCCGGACACGTGCTTGTGCTCGAGCGCGCGCTTCAGCGACGCCGACATGATCCGTTGCGCAAAGGGGGTCGAGACCTCGTTCAAGCGGTCGGTGAGCTCGCGAATCGCGTTGTAGTCCGAGCCCACGATCCCGTCGCGAAGCACACCCATCGCGGCGCGGACGCGTTCTTCCTCGCCGCTCTCGAGCAGCATCGCGGAGTCGCGCAGCGCCCGCTCCGTCTGACGGAGAACCGTCTCGGCGTCGGTGCGCGCTTCGGCGAGCAGCCGGGCCGCGACGTCCTCCTCGGCGTGGTCGATCGATTCCTCGAGCATGTGCTCGATCTGCTCGTCGGTGAGACCGTACGAGGGTTTCACGTCGACCGAGCGCTCCTTCGCCGTCCGCACGTCGCGGGCGGTGACGTTCAGGATGCCGTTGGCGTCGATCATGAAGACCACCTCGACGCGCGCGAAGCCGGCCGGCGCCGGCTCGATCGGAATCGAGAAGCGCGCGAGGCTGCGGCAATCGCTGGCGAGTTCGCGCTCGCCCTGCAGGACGTGGACGTCGACCGCGGTCTGATTGTCGACCGCCGTCGTGAAGGTCTCGGTGACGCTCGTCGGAATCGTGGTGTTGCGCTCGATGAGGCGCGTCATCACGCCGCCCATGGTCTCGATGCCGAGCGACAGCGGTACGACGTCGAGAAGGAGCATGTCCTTGCGGCCGCCGGAGAGGATGCCCGCTTGCACGCCGGCACCGAGCGCGACGACCTGGTCGGGATCGAGGTCGGCGAGCGGCTCGCGTCCGAAGAGCGCGCGCACCCGCGCACGGACGAGCGGTATCCGCGTGCTGCCGCCGACGAGCACGACGGCATCGATCTCATCGGGGCGGAGACCGGCGTCGCGCAGCGCCTGGCGGCAGGGGCCGAGCGTGCGCTCGACGAGCGGCGCGATGAGCGTCTCGAGCTCGGCGCGCTCGAGCCGGCGCACGATGCGCGTGCCGTCCGGAAGCGTGAAGGCGATCTCGGTGCGATCGGCCGTCGAGAGCCGGCACTTCGCGTCCTCCGCGGCCCGGCGCGCGAGCGCCTGGACCTCACGGCTCGCAGCGACGCTCGACGACAAGCCGGCGCGCTCGAGGACCCAGGCGGCGAGGCGCTCGTCGATGTCGTCGCCGCCGAGGCGGGTGTCGCCGTTCGTCGCCTTCACCTCGAAGATGCCGCGTTCGAGCCGTAGGATCGACACGTCGAAGGTGCCGCCGCCGAGATCGTAGATGGCAACGGCGGCGGCGTCTCGGCGATCGAGACCGTAGGCGAGCGCGGCGGCCGTCGGCTCGTTCACCAGACGCAGCACCTCGAGGCCGGCGAGCCGCCCGGCGTCCTTCGTTGCCTGCCGCTGACTGTCGTTGAAGTACGCAGGCACGGTGATGACGGCTCTCCGCACCTCGACGCCGAGAGCCGCCTGCGCGCGCCGCTTCAGCTCCTTCAAGACGAGCGCGGAGATCTCCGGCGCGGAGTACGCGCGCTCACCGACGCGGAAGCGCACCACGGCCGGATCGCCCTCGTCGAAGACGTAGCGCTGGCGGTCGGCGGCGTTCACGTGATCGAGGCCGAGGCCCATGAAGCGCTTCGCCGACTGGATCGTCGTCGCCGGCTCGACGGGCGCGCGCGCGCGCGCCCCGTCGCCGACCAACACTTCGCCCTCCGCCGTAAACGACACGACCGACGGCACGAGTGCGCGTCCGCTCGCGTCCGCGACGACGCGCGGGACCCCGTCGTCGCCGAGATAGGCGACGAGGCTGTTGGTGGTGCCGAGATCGATGCCGACTATACGCTCCACTGTGGCTCCAGCTCTTTCTCGACGTCGCGCAGCAGGGTGCGCACGTAGTGCAGCTCGGAAAGGACCGCCTTGGTCTCGCCGATCGCCGCGGCACCGTCGCCGTCGGCGCCGTCGCTGCGGCGGAAATTGGCCACGAGTCGCCCTCCGAGATCGCGCATCTGACCGCGCAGGTCGTCGCGGATCGCGTGCACCTCGCTCTCCACGCACGCGGCGTCGCCGCGCTTGCGCACGTCGCGCAGCTCCTCGATCTTCTCTTGCACCTCGAAGACGCGGGCGGCGAGCGCAGGCGGAACGCGCTCGTTGTGGCGCCCGAGGGACTCGCCGTGGAGCGAGAGCCAGTAGAGTCCCCGCCGCAAGGGATCCTTCAGCGTGCGATACGCGTTGTTCACGAGCGCGGTGGCGCGAACGCTCGCCTCACGTTCCGCGGGCGGACGATCCTGTAGCAGATCCGGGTGGAAGCGCCGCGAGAGCGCGTAGTAGCGGGCGCCGAGATCATCGACGTCGAGCGCGAGCTTTCGCGGCAGGCCGAAGAGGCTGAAGTAGTCAGCCTCCCGCGCCGGCGACGAGGGCACGACGCCGCAGCCGCCGCAGGCGAGCTGGCGCGCCGTATGCTTGCCGCAGTTGAGGCAGAGGGTCGTGTCTGTCGTGATCGTCATCGGCAATGCGCATTGGGGCTCAGACGGTGAAGGACGCGCCGCAGCCGCACGCGCGCTTGATGTTCGGATTGCGCAGCTGGAACCCCGACTCCATCAAGCCCTCAGCGTAGTGCACCTCGGTGCCGTTCAAATAGAGAAAACTCTTACGATCGACGAGAACCTTCGCACCCGCGTTCTCGAAGACCTTGTCACCGTCGCGCGCGACGTCGAGGTCCATCTTGTACTGCAACCCCGAGCAGCCGCCGCCGACTACCTTCACGCGCAGGCCGTGCTCCGGCTTGTTCATCGAGTCGGCGAGGCTGTGGATCTTTTTCGCCGCGTCTTCGCTGACGGTGATCGCCGCCATTCAGACCGCCTTCTTCTCGCCCTCGCGGCCGCCCGCTTTGCGCTGCTTCCAGTCGGAGACTGCGGCCTTGATGGCGTCCTCCGCCAGCACCGAGCAATGGATCTTCACCGGCGGGAGATTCAGCTCCTCGACGATGTGCGTGTTTTTGATCGCGTAGGCCTCGTCGATCGTCTTGCCCTTGATGAGCTCGGTCACATAGCTCGAGCTCGCGATCGCGCTGCCGCAGCCGAACGTCTTGAAGCGGGCGTCTTCGATCACGCCCTCTTCCGAGATCTTCAGCTGCAGCTTCATCACGTCACCGCATTCGGGCGCGCCGACGATACCGGTACCGACGTTCGGCTCGTCCTTCGCGAAGCTCCCGACGTTGCGCGGGTTCTCGTAGTGGTCCAGCACCTTGTCGCTGTATGACATGTGGATCCTCTCTTGCCGTTGAGTCGCGCCGTTCAGTCGCGTGCCCAGTTGAAGTTCTTGAGGTCGACGCCTTCTTTCGCCATCTCGTAGAGCGGTGACATATCGCGGAGCCGCGTCACCTCGCGGATGACGCGGTCGCTTACGTACTCGACCTCCTCGTCGGTGTTGAAGCGGCCGAGGCCGAAGCGGATCGAGGTGTGAGCGAGATCGTCACCGATACCGAGGGCGTGTAGCACGTAGGAGGGCTCGAGCGTCGCCGACGTGCATGCCGATCCCGAGGAGACGGCGATGTCCTTCAATCCCATGAGGAGCGACTCGCCCTCGACGAACGCGAAGCTGAGGTTGAGGTTGCCGGGGAGCCGCTGTATCGGGTGGCCGTTCAGATACACCTCGTCGAGCGCGCTGGTGATCTTCTTGCGAAGCTTCTCACGCATGCGGAGGATACGCTCCGTCTCGCTCACCATCAGCTCGCCCGCGAGCTCGCACGCCTTTCCGAGGCCGACGATCCCGGTGACGTTGAGCGTCCCCGAGCGCATGCCGCGCTCGTGGCCGCCGCCGTCCATCTGCGGCGAGAGGCGCACGCGCGGATTGCGCGCGCGCACGTAGAGCGCGCCGATTCCCTTCGGACCGTAGATCTTGTGGCCGCTGAAGGACATCAGATCTATGCCCATCGCCTCGACGTCGACCGGCAGCTTGCCGACGCCCTGCGTGGCGTCGGTGTGAAAGAGGATGCCCTTCTCCTTCGCGAGCTTGCCGATCTCGTGGAGCGGCTGGACGGTGCCGATCTCGTTGTTGGCGTGCATGATCGAGATCAGGATCGTCTTGTCGGTGATCGCTTTGCGGACGTCGTCGGGATCGACGACGCCGAACTCGTCGATCGGCAGATAGGTCACCTGCGCGAGGCCCTTGCGCTCGAGCGCCTTGCAGGTGTCGAGGATCGCCTTGTGTTCGGTCGGGACCGTGATGATGTGATTGCCCTTTTCCTTGTAGAACTCGACCACACCTTTGAGCGCCAGATTGTCGGACTCGGTGGCGCCGCTGGTGAAGATGATCTCCTTCGCCTTGGCATTGATGAGCGTCGCGATCTGCTCGCGCGCGCGATCGGCGGCGGCCTCGGCGGCCCACCCGAACGCGTGATTGCGGCTGGCCGCGTTCCCGAACTGCTCGGTGAAGTACGGCAGCATCGCTTCGAGGACACGTGGGTCGACGGGTGTCGTCGCGTGATTGTCCATGTAGACGAGTCGCGTCATTGCTTCGGGCCTCCGGGTCGGTTCGGACGAATTCAGACCTACAAGACCTGATTTAGACCAATCGCCGCGAACCGTCAACCCATCGTTCGGTTACGGTTCCTGGCCTCAACCGGCGGCCGTCTCACAGCCTATGCGAGACCCTTTGCTGGCCAGCACCCGGCGGAGGAACGCCCCGGTATGCGACCCGGGTGCCTCTGCAACCTCTTCCGGCGTCCCCGTCGCGACGATGGCGCCTCCCTCGGCACCCCCTTCGGGGCCGAGATCGACGACCCGGTCGGCGCTCTTGATGACGTCGAGGTTGTGCTCGATCACGACGACCGTGTTCTCCTGGTCGGCCAAGCGCTCGAGGACGCCGAGCAGCCGCCGGACGTCCTCGAAGTGCAACCCGGTCGTGGGCTCGTCGAGGATGTAGAAGGTCTTGCCCGTCGCCCGCCGGGCGAGCTCGCGCGCGAGCTTGATGCGCTGGGCCTCGCCGCCCGAGAGCGTCGTCGCCGCCTGGCCGAGCCGGATGTAGTCGAGGCCGACGTCGTGCAACGCGAGGAGCTTGGTGCGGATCGACGGGATGGCGCCGAGGAATTCCACCGCCTCGCCCACCGTGAGATCGAGGACGTCGGCGATGCTCTTGCCGCGGTAGAGCACCTCGAGGGTCTCGCGCGCGTAGCGCTTCCCGCCGCACACCTCGCAGGTGATGAAGACGTCGGGGAGAAAGTGCATCTCGATGCGCAGCACACCGTCACCCGCGCACGCCTCGCAGCGACCGCCCTTGACGTTGAAGGAGAAGCGCCCGGCCTCGTAGCCCCGCGCGCGCGCCTCCGGGAGCTGCGCGAAGACGTCGCGGATGTGCGCGAAGAGGCCGGTGTACGTGGCCGGGTTCGACCGTGGCGTGCGTCCGATCGGTGCCTGATCGACGTCGATCACCTTGTCGAGGAGCTGCCAGCCGACGAGCTCGTCGTGGGCGCCGGCGCGCTCGCGGCTACCGGAGAGACGCTGCGCGAGCGCGCGGTAGAGGGTGTCGATGATGAGCGAGCTCTTGCCCGAGCCCGAGACGCCGGTGACGCACGTGATCGCGCCGAGCGGGATCTCGAGCGTGACGCTGCGCAGATTGTGCTCGCGCGCGCCGCGGAGCGTGAGGTTCCACTTCCGGCCCGTACGTCGCTTGCGCGGCACCGGGATCTCGAGCTCACCCGCGAGGTAGCGGCCCGTGAGCGAGCGCGGGTTCGCCATCACCGCCTGCGGCGTCCCTTCGGCGACGATCTCGCCGCCATGGACGCCGGCGCCCGGGCCCATGTCGATCAGGTGGTCGGCCGCGAGCATGGTGTCGCGGTCGTGCTCGACGACGAGGACCGTGTTGCCGAGGTCGCGCAAGCGTTCGAGTGTCGCCAGCAGGCGGGCGTTGTCGCGCTGGTGGAGGCCGATCGACGGCTCGTCGAGAATGTAGAGCACACCGCTCAGTCCCGAGCCGATCTGCGTCGCGAGCCGGATGCGCTGTCCTTCGCCTCCCGAGAGCGTCGCGCTCGGACGGTCGAGGGAGAGATAGTCGAGGCCGACACGCGTGAGAAATTCGAGCCGCTCGCGAATCTCCTTCAGGACGAGGCGGGCGATCGCCGCTTCTTGCGGACCGAGCGCGAGATTCTCGAAGAATCGCCGCGCCTCCCCCACGGAGAGCGCGCACAGGGCCGGGAGTGTCTTCTCACCGACGGTGACCGCGAGGCTCTCCTTGCGCAGGCGCGCGCCGCCGCACGCGGCGCAGGTGCGCGCGCTCATGAGCTGCTCGAGCTCCTCGCGCATCCACGGCGACTCGGTGCTGCGGTAGCGCTCCGCGAAGAAGGCGACGAGGCCCTCCCACGCGCGTCGGAACGTGTCGCGCTTCTGATCCTTGCGATACTCGACGTCGAGCTCCTCGCCGTGCGTCCCCTCGAGGACGAGCACACGGGCGCGCGGGACGAGATCGGCGAACGGCACGTCGACGGCAAAGCCGTAGCGCCGCCCGAGCGCGGCGAAGATCTCCTGGAGGCGCGCCGCGGTCTTGCGGTCGACACCGGCAACCGCGCCGGCGGCGAGACTCTTCCGCACGTCCGGCACGAGCAGATCCGGATCGAAGTAGGTGCGGACGCCGAGGCCGTTGCACGCCGGGCAGGCGCCGAGGGGGCTGTTGAAGGAGAACAGCCGTGCGCTCAGCTCGGGCAACGAGACGCCGCAGTCCGCGCACGCGAAGCGTCGGCTGAAGATCATCTCCTCGAGGACCGCGTCGCCCTCGCCGAGCCGCTCGACGCGGGCGACGTCGCCGCCGTAGCGAAAGGCGACCTCGAGCGAATCGGCGAGCCGTTTCTCGATCCCGGCCCGGATCACGAGACGATCGACGAGTACCTCGATCGTATGCGGAACCGTCTTCGCGAGGACGACGTCGTCGGCGAGCTCACGAAGCATCCCATCGACGCGCACGCGCACGAAGCCCCCCTGCCGCAGCTGCTCGAGTTCCTTGCGGTGCTCACCTTTGCGGGCGCGGATCACCGGCGCATAGAGGTAGAGGCGTGTCCGTTCCGGAAATCCCATCAGCCGATCGACGACTTGCTGCACCGTCTGCGAGCGGATGGGCTTACCGCAGCTCGGGCAGTGCGCGCTTCCGGCGCGCGCATAGAGCAGGCGCAGATAGTCGTAGATCTCGGTAACGGTGGCGATCGTCGAGCGCGGGTTCTTGCTCGCCGTTTTCTGCTCGATCGCGATCGCCGGCGAGAGGCCCTCGATGGCATCGACGTCGGGCTTCTCCATCTGCTCGAGGAACTGCCGCGCGTACGCCGAGAGCGACTCGACGTAGCGACGTTGGCCTTCCGCGTAGAGTGTGTCGAAGGCGAGCGACGACTTCCCCGACCCCGAGAGGCCGGTCACCACGACCAGGCGCTCGCGCGGAATCTCGACGTCGATGTTCTTGAGGTTGTGCTCGCGCGCGCCGCGGACGACGATGCGATCGGGCATCGACTCCGAGGCTACCAGGGAGTCGCGCGAGGGGACAGCGGCGCGCCGACGCGGCAGGCATCAGTCATACGGTCCGACCACGCCGTCGATCAGGTTCGACGCCAGCAGCGCCTCGCTCGACAGATCCCGCGGGTCGCGGCAGGCCGGCGTCGGCGCGAGCCGCGCCAGCGCCGCGCGCTGGCGCCGTAGCAGCTCGCGCGCCTCGGCCGGCGCCACGGCGGCGAAGCGCAGCGCGTCGCCGGGCTTGAGCTGGGCGAACGTGGGCAGGCTGGCGCTCGCCACCGTCGCGATCTTCGGATAGCCGCCCGAGGTCTGGCGGTCGGCCATCAGCACGATCGGCCGGCGCGTGCCCGGCACCTGGATCGATCCGAACACGATGCCGTCCGAGATGGTGTCGAAGCCGGCGGCGTGCTCGATCTCCGGCCCCTCGAGTCGGTAGCCCATGCGGTCGGCCGCGGCGCTGACGCGGTATTCGCCACCGAGAAACGCCTCGATCCCGCGCGCGGTGAAATGATCGTCCTGCGGCCCGAGCACGACTCGGATCGGCAGCGGAACGTAGGGCAACGCGAGCCCGTCGAGCTTCACGTCCGGCGCGTCGGGCGCGCGCGCGCGCGCCAGCGGCAGCCCGTCACCGGCTTTGAGCGGCGCGCCGCCGACGCCGGTGCGCGCGTGGACCGAACGGCTGCCGAGCTGCGGCTCGACCGCGAAGCCGCCGGCGACGGCGACGTAGCCGCGCGTGCCGTGTGTCACCGGTCCGATCACGAGGCGCTGGCGGCGGCGCAGCGTGAAGCTGCGCCAGCCGACCGCGGGCACGCCGTCGACCACGATCGCCGCCGCGGCGGCGACGGCGATGCGCACCGATTCCGCCTCGACCTCGTACGTGTCGCCGGTGAGCGTGATCTCGATCGCGGCGACATCGGGCGCGTTGCCGGCGAGCGCGTTCGCCGCAGCATAGGCGACCGCGTCCATCGCGCCCGCCGGCGACACACCGAAGCGCTGCCAGCCAAAGCGGCCGGCGTCCTGCAGCGTCGACAGTGGCCCGGCGGCGACGACGACGAGCGCGCTCACGCCGTGACCTCGGCGACGACCTCGCCGCGTTCGGCGAGGCGGTCGAGACGATCGTACTCGGCCGCCGAGATCGGTTCGAAGCGCACGCGGTCGCCCGGCGCGAGCAGGAACGGCTCGGCGCGGCGTGGCTCGAACAGCCGCACCGGTGTCTGGCCGAGCAGATGCCAGCCCGAGGGCATGGCGATCGACATGATCAGCCCCTGCTGGCCCGCGATCGGCACGCTGCCGGCGGGAACGCGCGCGCGCGGGTTCGCGCGCCGCGGGAGGTGGAGGCGCGCGTCGAGCTTGCCGAGGTAGGTGGCGCCCGGCGCGAAGCCGATCATGTAGACGTGCCACGGCGTCGTGGCGTGGATGCGTACGACTTCGTCGGTGGTGAGGCTCTTCGCACGCGCGACGCCCTCGAGATCCTCGCCGTGCGCGCCGCCGTAAGCACAGGGGATGCGCCACAGCCGCCCGGGGTTGGCGGCGCCGCGCGCGACCGCGGCGCGCGACGCGAGCGTCGCCTCCAGCACCTCGGCGCCGGGATCGAGCGGATCGAAGCGCACCAACAGCGAGCGGTAGGTCGGCAGCGTCTCGCGCACGCCCGGCGGCGGATCGGCCGTCAGCGCCGCCTCCAACGCCAGCACGCGCGCGCTCAGCGCCGGATCGATGCGCTCTTCGAACTCGACCACGAGCGCGGAATCCCCGGCCGGGCGGATGCGGAAATCGGCAGGCACGAGCTCGAATGTAGCCCCCTACACCCCTCGGCGCGAAGCGCAGCGAGATCGCGCCCGGCACGCTTCCTCTTCGTGGAGGGGAGGGAACTGCGCTACGCTCCCCGCCGGAGGAAGGAGGGCGAGCGATGGCGCGCGTGGATCTCAACAGCGACATGGGCGAGAGCTGGGGTGCCTACCGGATGGGCGACGACGCGGCGATGCTCGGCGTCGTCACCTCGGCCAACGTCGCCTGCGGCTTCCACGGCGGCGACCCGCTGGTGATGCACGAGACGCTCAGGATCGCCAAGGCGAAACACGTCAACGTCGGTGCGCATCCGAGCTATTTCGACCCGTGGGGCTTCGGCCGCCGCCGCCTGCCCGACGAGAACCCGGCCGACGTCGAGAAGATGGTCGTCTACCAAATCGGGGCCATTTGCGAGATGGCGAGATACGTCGGCCACGAGATCCGGCACGTGAAACCGCACGGCGCGCTCGGCAACGCGGCGCAGGTCGACGACACGCTCGCGCAGGCGGTGATCGACGCCGTGAAGGGCACCGACCGCAACCTGATCCTCGTCGTCATGCCCGGCGGCGCGATCGAGCGCCTCGGCGAGAAGTCGGGCCTGCGCCTCGCGCGCGAGGTCTTCGCCGACCGTGCCTACGACGACGCCGGCATGCTGGTGAGCCGCAAGAAGCCCGGCGCCGTGCTACACGACGCCGCCGCGGCGGCGACCCGTGTGCTGCGCATGGTCGAGGAGCGCGCGGTGATCTCGGTTACCGGCAAGCGCGTGCCCGTCGCCATCGACACGATCTGCGTTCACGGCGACAACCCCGCCGCCGTCGCCATGGCGCGCGCGGTCCGCGCGACGCTGGAGAAATCCGGTGTCGAGCTCATCCCCCTGGACCGAATCGGGTAGTCCCTCCCTCTACGAGCACAATCCGACCTTTACCTTCACTGAACTTGGTGCTACTCGCCGAAGAGAGCGCCAAGGAAGGGTGCAGCATGACCAAATCCATCTGGATCGGGCTCGCCATCGCCATTCTTGTTGCCCCTACAACTCCGGCTCTTGCAGACCCCATCATTGCCGCGGCGGGCGATATCGCCTGTCGCCCGGCGACCGGGAATTTCAACAACGGTCTTGGAACGTCACACAAATGCCAAATGCTGGCAACGTCACAGTTGCTAGCGAACGAAGGGCCCCTAGCGGCGATCCTCGCGCTGGGAGACAACCAGTATCCAAAAGGTGGCTTGGACGATTATCTTCAATCATACGCTCTCTCATGGGGACAAACGGATCTATTTGATCTGACCCATCCCGTTCCCGGAAACCATGAATATGGCACCCCCGGGGCTCGGGGATACTATGAGTTTTTTGGCGCCAAAGCCGGCGACCCCCTCCAGGGATACTACAGTTTCGACATCGGCAGTTGGCATATCGTGGCTCTCAATTCCACCTGCAAAAAAGTGGGGGGGTGCGATGCGAGTAGCCCGCAGGCGCTGTGGTTGGCCGCCGATCTCGCCGCGCATCCTGCGCAATGCATATTAGCGTATGCGCATCATCCCATGTTTTCATCTCAAGGGGGCTCAGTTAGACAACAGTATCGGGCGTATGCGCCTCTGCTGTACCAAGCACGAGCGGATATTTTTCTCTCCGGGCACCGTCATATATATGGACGACTTCGACCTCAAAGTATCACCGGACAGTCTGACTCTTCAGGAATTCGGGAATTCATTGTTGGAACTGGGGGGAAGGATCTGCAGAAAGATCACGGAAGTTTCGAGGTGGTGAGCAACGCCGAATTTGGCGTGTTGTTTCTCACGCTCCATGAAACAGGATACGACTGGAACTTCGTTTCGATTGGTTCTGACGGTATTACCGATTCGGGAAGCGGCGCCTGCTCGCCCTAGAGCCTCAGGCGCCGACCTCGCGCTTCACCTCGTCGAGCGTGCGTTCGACGATACCGCGATACTCAGCGAGCTTCTCTGGTGTGCTCGCCTCGAAACGCATCACGAGCACCGGCTGCGTATTGGAGGCGCGGATCAATCCCCAGCCCTCGGGGAACTTCACGCGCACGCCGTCGACGTCGATGATGTCGTAGCCGGCCGTGCGGAAGCGCTCCTTCGCCTTCTCGGCGATCGAGAACTTGAGCGCGTCGGAGCAATCGACGCGGATCTCGGGCGTGTTCACCACCGGCGGCAGGTCGGCGAGGAGGTCGGCGAGCGGGCGGCCGGCGCGCGCCACGATCTCGAGCATGCGGCAAGCTGCGTAGATCGCATCGTCGTAGCCGAAGTAGCGATCGGCGAAGAAAATGTGGCCGCTCATCTCGCCGCCGAGCGCGGCGTGCGTCTCCTTCATCTTCGCCTTCAGGAGCGAGTGGCCGGCCTTCCACATGATGCCGTGGCCGCCGCGCTTCTCGATGTCGTCGTAGAGGCGCTGCGAGCACTTGACCTCGGAGACGATCACCGCGCCGGGCTGGCGGGAAAGAATGTCGCGCTCGAAGATGATGAGCATCTCGTCGCCCCAATAGATGCGCCCGGTGTGGTCGACGAGCCCGACGCGGTCGGCGTCGCCGTCGAAGGCGATGCCGAGATCGGCGCCGTCGGCGCGCACGGTGGCGATCAGATCGCGCACGTTCTCCTCGACGGTCGGATCGGGATGGTGGTTGGGAAAACGCCCGTCGGGCTCGGAGAAGATCGCATGCGTATCGCACCCCATCGCCTCGACGATGCGGGGCGCGACCGGACCGGCGGTGCCGTTCCCGGAGTCGACGACGATCTTCAAGCGGCGCGGCAAGGTGCCGAACTGACGAATCAGATGGTCTTGATACGCCGGAATGATCTTGTACCGCTCCTCCTTGCCGCGCGCCGCGGCGCTCGGAAACTTGCCGGCCTCGATGATGCGACGGAGCTCTTGAATGTCCTCTCCGTGGATCGTCGTCTTGCCGACGCAGATCTTGAAGCCGTTCTGGTCGTGAGGGTTGTGGCTGCCCGTTATCTGGACGGCGCCGTCGACCTCGAGGTGGAAGAGCGAGAAGTAGACGAGCGGCGTCGGGCACATGCCGATGTCGACGACGTCGAGACCCGCCGTCCTGAGGCCGTCTTTCAGGGCGTCGGCATACTTGTCGGAAGTGAGACGGCAGTCGCGCCCGACGGTGACGCGACGGACGCCGCGCGCGGCGACGAACGCGGCGTACGCGAGGCCGAGCCGGCGCGCGAAGTCGACGTCGTAGTCGCGGTCGGCGACGCCGCGGATGTCGTACTCTCGGAAGATCGCTGGATTCATCGTGCCTGTCTCCGTCGCGCACCGGCGAGGCGCGCTCTTGTCGGCCGTCGAGCTGGGGTCGCCGCGTCGACCATGCGCGCGGCGAGGAGGATCGCCGCCGCCATGCTGCCCGGATCAGCGGCGCCGGTTCCCGCGATGTCGTAGGCAGTACCGTGATCCGGCGAGGTACGCAGGATCGGCAGACCCATCGTGACGTTCACACCGTCGTGGAAGTGCAAGAGCTTGAGCGGGATCAGTCCCTGATCGTGGTACATCGCGATCACGGCGTCGAATTCGCCGCTCACGGCGCGGAAGAAGAGCGAGTCGGCGGGATACGGGCCGCTGGCGCGCACGCCCGTGCGGCACGCGCGGCGCACCGCCGGCGCGATGATCTTCGCTTCTTCGCTGCCGAAGAGACCGCCTTCCCCGGCATGCGGGTTCAGGCCCGCGACGGCGAGGCGCGGCTGCGGCAGGCGATGGTAGCGGCGGAGGTGTTCGTCGGCGATCAGGATAGTCCGCGTGACCTTGCGCACGTCGAGGGCGCGCGGCACCGCCGCGAGCGCGAGGTGCATGGTGACGAGGACGACGCGGAGGCGCTCGCCGGCGAGCATCATACGCACCTCGGGCGCGCCCGTGAGCTCGCGCAGGAGCTCGGTGTGACCGCTGATCGGAAAGCCGGCGCGCGTCACCCAGGCCTTGTTGATCGGCGCGGTGACGATCGCGTCGACGGCGCCCGCCATGGCGAGCCGCGCCGCGGCCTCGACGTACTGGTACGACGCCCTCCCGCCCTCGATCGTCGGCCGTCCGGGACGCCGCGCGCGCGCGCCGAGCGTCGACACCGGCAGCAGCGCCGCGGCGCCGCGCGGCTCGGCCGCGAGCTTCGCCTCGTCGAGGATCTCGAGGGCCAGCCGTTCCCCGAGACGCGTCGCCGTCTCGCGCAGGGTCTCACGGTCGCCGATCACGACCGGGCGGCAGGCGGCGCGGACGTCGGGACGCGCCAGCGCCTTCACCACGATCTCGGGGCCGACGCCCGCGGGATCGCCGAGCGTGATGCCGAGGCGGGGTGTCACAGCAGGATCTCGACGTGATACTTCGCGCGCAGGTCTTGCTTCAGCCAGCGGTCGTACCGCTCTTCCATGGTCTCCCGGTAGAGCTTCTCGCGGATGTCGTCGGAGACGTCGGCGAGCGGCTTATGCGCCTCGCCCGAGCGCTGCTCCACCTTGAGGATGTGGTAGCCGCTGTCGGTCTCGATGACGTCGCTCACCTCGCCCGGCTTGAGCGCGAATGCCGCCTTCTCGAACTCCGCTTGCATCTGTCCGCGCGCGATCTCGCCGATGTCGCCGCCCTCGTCGACGGCGGGACCCTGCGAGTGCGCCTTCGCGAGCGCGGCGAAGTCCTTGCCGCCGGCGGCCTCCTTGCGCACGCGCTCGGCTTCGGCGCGAATCGTCGCCTTCTGCTCGGGTGTCGCGCCTGACGGCGCGAGGAACGAGATCAGCCGGACGTGCGCCTTCGCGGGCGTCCCGTAGTCGTCGAGATGTTCCTTGTAATAGCGCTCGACCTCCTCGGGGGAGACGTTCACCTTGTTGCGGATCTCTTTGTTGATCAGCGCCGCGCGCTCGATGTCGGTGCGCACCTGGGCACGGTAGGCCTCCCACGTGAGCCCCTGCTGCACCAGCGCCTGCTTGAGCTGCGCGTCGTCGAGCTTGTTCCGCTCTTTGATCGACTCGATGTAGGCGTCGACCTGCTGATCGGTCGCGGCAACGCCTTGCTCTTGGATCTGCTTGTGCACGATCTTCTCGAGGACGAGCTCGTCGAGCATCGCCCGGTCGTCCCCGGGAACGTCGCCGGCCGCGCCCCCCCGCTGGTGCATCTGTTCCGCGAACGTGTGCAGCTCGAAGAGCGTCACGGGCTCGCCGTCGATGGTGGCGACAATGCGGTTCACGACCTCGGGGGCGAGGAGCGTCGGGTCGGCCGCAGCTTTCTTCGCCGTCGGCTCCACCGCCGGGGGCTTCGCCGCGGCCCGCCGCGGGGTCGTCCGCGCCGGCGCGAGCACGGGCGCGCCACCGATCGCCACGACCGCGCCCAGCACCGTCATCCACACTACGCTTCGCCACCCAGGTGTCATACCAATCTCCCGCATAGCGCCTTCAGCTCGGCGATCAATCCATCCGCGTCGCGCTCGACCGGACGATAGCCGAGGCGGGAATCGGGGAAAAGCTGCACGCGGCCCTTCTCTTGGCGTGCGAGCGCCAAGAGCGTGTCGGCCCGGACTTGTGTCTCCGGATGGAATTCGAGAACCACCATCTCGCCGCGCACCCGCGCTGCCGTCACCAGCAGATCTTTCAGCGCCCGTCGCAGGTCCATGACACGCAGGAGGGTGTCCACCAAGGGCGGCAGCGGGCCGAAGCGGTCCTGCATCTCGTCGGCGATCGCCGTGAGGTCGTCGCCGCGGCGATCGCCGGCGAGGCGCTTGTAGAGGATGAGTCGCTGGTTCACGTCCTCGACGTAGGAGTCGGGGATGTACGCGGGAATGCCGAGCTGGATCTCCGGCTCCACCTCGGCGGTCAGGGTCTCGCCGCGTACCTCGCGCACCGCCTCCTCCATCATCTGCGTGTAGAGCTCGAAGCCGACGGCGGTGATGTGGCCGGACTGCTGCTTGCCGAGCATGTTGCCGGCGCCGCGGATCTCGAGGTCGTGCGCCGCGAGCCGGAATCCACCGCCGAGCTCGTCGAGCTCCTGGAGAGCCTGCAGACGTTTGTGGGCGTCCTTGCCGATCAGGTGCTCGCCGGGAATGAGCAGGTACGCGTAGGCGCGTAGGTTCGAGCGGCCGACGCGGCCGCGCAACTGGTAGAGCTGCGCCAGGCCGAAGGTGTCGGCGCGGTTGATGATGATCGTGTTGGCGCGCGGGATGTCGAGGCCGGACTCGATGATCGCCGAGCAGACCAGCACGTTGGCGCGTACGTGCATGAAGTCGTCCATCACCTGCTCGAGCTGGCGTTCGCCCATCTGCCCGTGGGCGACGACGATCGTCGCTTCGGGCACGAGCTCGCGCAGGTGCGCCGCTTGCCGGTCGATCGACTCGACGCGGTTGTGGACGAAGAACACCTGCCCGCCGCGGCGGATCTCGCGCAGCATCGCGTCCCGCACCACGTGGTCCTCGGCGCGCGTGACGTACGTGCGGATCGCCAGCCTGTCTTGCGGAGGGCTCTCGATGACCGAGAGGTCGCGAATTCCCGAGAGCGCCATCTGCAGCGTGCGCGGGATCGGCGTCGCGGTGAGCGTGAGGACGTGCACCAGCGCCCGGAGAGCCTTGATGCGCTCCTTGTCGCGCACGCCGAAGCGGTGTTCCTCGTCGATGACGAGGAGGCCGAGGCGCTTCACCTGCACGTCCTTCTGCAGCAGGCGATGCGTGCCGACGACGATGTCGATCGTGCCCGTGGCGAGTCCCGCGATGGTCTCGGCGTTCTCCTGCTTGGAGCGGAAGCGCGACAGCATCTCGATGCGCAGCGGATAGCCTGCGAAGCGCGCGCACAGGGTGTCGAAGTGCTGTTGCGCGAGCACCGTCGTCGGTACCAGCACCGCGACCTGCCGCCCCGCCATGGCGACGACGAAGGCGGCGCGCATCGCGACCTCGGTCTTGCCGAAGCCGACGTCGCCGCAGACGAGGCGATCCATCGGCCGCTCGCCGGCGAGGTCGACGAGCACCTCGTCGATCGCGCGCCCCTGATCGGGGGTCTCGTCGAAGGGAAACCGCGCTTCGAACTCCCGGTAGAGCGGATCGCCGCTCTCGTAGCTCTCCCCCGCGAGCACCCGGCGCTTGGCGCCGACGTCGACGAGCTCGCGCGCCATCGAGAGTAGCGCCTCACGCGTCTTCGCCTTGACGCGCTCCCACGACGTTCCGCCGAGCTTGTCGAGCGCCGGTTTCGCGCCCTCCCCTCCTCCGACGTACTTCTGCGCGAGATTAATGCGATCGACGGGGAGGTAGAGCCGGTCGCCGCCCAGGTACTCGAGGTGCAGGTAGTCGCCCTCGGTGCCGGCAACCGCGAGGTGCTTCAAGCCGCGATAGAGGCCGATGCCGTGATCGACGTGCACGACGTAGTCGTCGGCCTTGAGCTCGGCGAGGCTCGAGAGAACGTCGGCGGCGCGCACCGTGCGCGTCCGGCGCTGCGCGCGCCGTTCGCCGAAGATCTCCTCCTCGCCGATGAAGACCCAGGGCTCCGTCGGCATGCGGAAGCCCTGCGAGAGCGCGCCGTCGACGATCGCCGGCGTCCGCTCGCGCGCCGCGAGGAGCGCCGGCACCGGCTCGGTCGCGAGCGTCGCGTGCACCTCGTGCTGCTCGAGGAGCTTCTGCAGACGCGTACGCTGCGCCGCGCTCGGCACCGCCATCAGCACCCGGCGACCCTCCGCCGCGAAGCTGCGGATGCGGTCGGCGAGCGGCTTCATCGACGGCGTCGTCTGCGTAGCGCGCGCGGTCGCCAAGTCGGAGAGCACGTAGCAGGTGAGCCGCGCGTGCCCGGCCGCGCCGCCGATACCGACGAGCGGATCGAGCTCGACGGTCGGGAGCGGCGCCGTCGCGGCACGCACGTCGGCCGGCACGAGGAAGAGGCGCTCGGGCGGCGCGAAGAAGCGCCGCGCTTGCTCCGCCTCCACCGCATGCGCGACGGCCGACTCCCACGCCGCGTCGAGACCGCTCTCGACGCGCGCCGGCTCGTCGAGCCAGAGGCGCGTGCCCTCCGGAAGGTAGTCGAAGATCGTCGCGAGATTCTCGTAGACGTAGGGCGCCAGGAACTCGATACCCGGCACGAAGAGGCCGTGCTCGAGCGCGTCGCTGAGCGCGTGCCGCTCGAGGCGCGCCATGCCGATCTCGAGCGCGCGGGTCTCGACCGCGCGCCGCGCTTCCGTGGCACCGAGATGCGCGAGCGAGACCTCGCGCACGGGCAACAGCACGAGCTCCTCGCGCGAATCGCGCGAGCGCTGCGAGTCGGGATCGAAGGTCCGAATGCGCTCGATGCGATCGCCTTCCATCTCGAGACGGAGCGGCAGCGGCTCGAGCGCCGGGTAGACGTCGACCAGCCCGCCGCGCACGCTGAACTCGCCGCGATCCTCGACCAGCGACACCCGCTGATAGCCCCACGAGGTGAGGTGCGCCGCGAGCGCGTCGATCGCGACCTCGTCGCCCTCGACGAGGTAGCGCACCGCCGCGGTGAGCACCGCGCGCGGTGGCACACGTTGCGCGAGCGCGTCGGGCGTCGCGACGACGATCGGCGCCCGCCCTTGCAGCAGGTGAAAGAGCGCCGCGATTCGGTCCGTGACCACCGCCGCCGACGGTGACACCGGCTCGAACGGCGCCACGTCCCAGCCCGGAAAGAGGTGGACTCGCCGCTCGAGCGCCGGCGTCGACGCGCTCTCGCCGAGAAAGAGCGTGAGGTCGGATGCCAGCGCCTCGGCTGCGGCAGCCTCCGGTGCGACTACGAGCAACGGCGCCGGGTGCGCGCGATACGCCTCCGCGACGAAAAACGCGCGTCCCCCGCCACGCAAGCCTTCGACGCGCAGCGGCCGCCCGGCGGTGACCGCCGCCGCACGCCGCGCCACGTCCTCGATCGAGGGACCCTCCTCCTCTGGGAGACGGTGCATACACGACCGCCCACCAAGGCCGTCGCGACCCGGTGGGGAGAAGCGTCAAGCTACCAACGCCGTCCCCACGCCGCAACGCCGCCCGCGGCGTTGGTGGGTGGTGCTCAAGCCGCCACTACCGCGCGTTACGCCGTCGTCAGCACGGCGGAAGACCCGTCATCAACGTCTCCGCCGCGGCGACCGTGGGAATCCCCGGGCGGCCGCCCACCTGCGTGCACTTGAGCGCGGCGGCGGCGTTCGCGAAGCGCAGCGCGCGCTCGAGGGGCCAGTCGGCAAGCATCCCGTAGATGAAGGCGGCGTGGAAGACGTCACCGGCGCCCGTCGAGTCGACGCTGCGAACGGCGTATGCGGGGACGCGCAGCGTGCCCGCGCGCGAGCGCGCGACGACGCCGGCGGCGCCGAGCGTGATGGCGACGATGGGCGCACTGGTCGCGGCGGCGAGGCACTCGATCGCGCGCTCGGGCTCCACGACACCGGTGAACTGCTCGGCGAACTCGTGCGAGACGATGACGACGTCGCTCGCGGCGATGAGCCGCTCGACGGCTCCCGAGCGGGTGTCGAGGTCGACGACGACGGGTATGCCGGCGCCGCGCGCCCACTCGGCGGCGGCGAGCGCGGCGGCGAGGTCGTAGCCGTCGAGGTGGAGCACGCGGCCGGCGGTCACGAGGTCGTGGCGCAGCTCGTCGGGCTCGAGGACGAGCGTCGCCGGACGGTGCATGAGGACGGTGCGCTCGCCGGACGCCTGATCGACGAGGATGACGGCCATTTGGTTGGCGACGCCGCGGCGCTGCACGGCGCCCGCCAAGTCGACACCCTCCTCCGCGAGCGAACGTCGCGACAGCTCGCCGATGATGCCGTCGCCGAAGCTGCCGATGTACGCCGTACGACAGCCCCAGCGCTGCAACGCCACCATCGCGGTCGCGACCTGTCCGCCCGGCTGGCAGGCGTACGACGTCATTTGCAGCTTGCTGTTGAACGTCGGGAACGTCGCGACCGTGCACAGGTGATCCACGGCGTTCAGGCCGACGCCGACGACGTCGAACGGCCGCCCGGCCGGCACGCTGATGCCGACCTCGCGCATCAGGCGCCGCCGTCGCGGACCGGAATGGTCACCAGGGGCTCGTCGGCGTCGCTGGTGTGGAGACGGATCGCGCCGCCCTCGGCGGCGAGACGGCCGCGGGCGCGCAGCACGAGCCGAAACTCCCGTCCCGGCGCCGTCGTTTGTAGATCTGCCGTGAGGCCGGGCGGCACCTCGACCGCCGTGATCTCGAAGGGCGTCGCACCGACGTTCTTCAGCGCGATCGGCGGCGGCGCGCCCGCCGTGACCTCGCGCGGCAGTGTCACCTCGGCGGGAAACGCGAGCACGCTGCGATACCCGATGCCGCTCACCGGAACGGCATCCGCCCCCCCACCGAGCGCGAGCGTGCCACGAAACGGTCCCGCCGCGCGCGGCGCGAAGCGGACACGCACGACGCGGCGCCCGTCGGCACGCGACGGGCGCTCCTCGATCTGGAGCTCGGGCTCGCGCGCGATCGGCAGCGCGTCCGCCGCGTTGGCGTCGTCTACGGGCAACGCGAGGTCGCGGCTGGCGCTGGCACCTACGGACACATAGCCGAAGTAGAGCGCCGGCGGCTCGACCATGACGCGGCCGTTCTCCGGCAGCGTGAACCCCACCACCACCTCGGAGCGTTCGCGGTCGCTCGACGAGAGACGGATCTCGCGCGGACGCGCCGTCGCGTCCCCGCCGCTCCGGCAGCGCACGACGAGCGTCGCGCGCTCGCCGCCCGCGAGCGCATCCGGCAACGCCGCGCCGAGACGGCATCCGCAGTCGAGTCGTACGCCGTGGAGCAGTAGCTCCCGCGCGCCCGCATTCCGCATCTCGACGCGCGCGATCACCGTGCGCGACGGACCCGCTTCGGTGGCGACGGCGCCGAGCTCGAGGCGCGCCGGGGATGCGGCACCGCAGGCGGCGGTAAGCATCAGCAGCACGGCGGCGGTGGTGCGCCGCGGGTGCGTCACGCGGGTCGACGCGCCTTCAGCGGTCGTCGCGTCTTCAAGGAGCGGCTGCGGGAGTTGGCGATGATGTGTACCGCCGCCCGCAGCCCGAGGAGATAGCCGTCGGCACCGAAGCCGGTGATCTGCCCGACGGCGACGTCGCTGATCAGCGAGCGCTGCCGGAACTCCTCCCGGCGGTAGATGTTCGAGAGGTGCACCTCGACGACCGGGAGGCCGACCGCGAGGATCGCGTCGCGGATCGCGATGCTGGTGTGCGTGTAGGCCGCGGGGTTGATGACGATCGCGTGCACGACGCCGAGCGCCTCCTGGATGCGGTCGACGAGATCGCCCTCGACGTTCGACTGGAAGATCTCGAGCTCGACGCCGAGCTCGGCCGCGAGCGCGTGCAGGCGCTCGTTGATCTGATCGAGCGTGAGCGCACCGTAGACGTCGGGCTCGCGCCGGCCGAGGAGATTGAGGTTCGGGCCGTGCAAGACGAGTACGGTCTTGCCACGCGCGCGCGCGTCCTCGACACCCCTGGCGCTCATGCTCGCTCCTCCGCGGCGCCGACTCTAGGGCCGGCCGCGGGACTGGTCAAGATGAAGTGCCACCTCGTCCATTGAGGCGCGGTAGCGCTCCGGAGGGCATCGCAGCCGGCGGGAGCGACGACGTGAGTCGCCGCTCCCGCGTGCCTCGCTGCTACGGTGTCGCGGTCGGTGTCGGGACGTTGGTCGGAGCGGCCGGGAGCGTGATCGGCTGCGAGTCGCTCGCGGCACCCGCCATGCCGTTGACGGTCCTCGACGTTCCATCTTGCGCGGCTGGGTAGGTAATGCAGGTGTGCGCCACACCGTGCTGATTCGCCACCGGGAACCCACACTGAGCGACGAAGTTGGTGACATTGCATGGCGGATCCGTGTTGGTCTGCGAGGGGCTGTTGATCACCGCACCGACATTCGGCCCCGTGATGCTGAAGAGAACCGCCGTGCCGTCCACGACGGCGTTGGAGTTGACGTCGGTCACCACCGCCGCGACGAGCGTCGTCAAAGTGGTGTCGGCGTTCTTTCGGCACAGTTCGCTCGCCGCACCCGACATGCCGTTGACGGTCCCCATCGTTCCCTCTTGCCCGACCGGACATGATGCACACAGGGGGGAGCCGCGCGCATGGCGCGACTCCCCCACTGTGTCACTCAAGGAGTCGACGTCGGGGTCGGCTGGGGAAGAAGAGCCAATGGTAATATCAAAGGCTTGGTATCTTCAGCGCTCGTACCAGACACCTTGCCGTCGATCACGATCGTACACGGAGCGCACGAGATCAAGTCGAAGCAGGTTTGCGTGCAGGAGGTGATCGGGTACGTGACGCACGCGTGCGCGACGCCGGGTTGATTGAGCACTTTGGTCTTAGTCGCAGCCTCGAAATTCGTGACGTCACACTGCGGATCTTTGTCGGTCATCGACTGGGCAGTGATCACCGCCCCGTCGGTGGCTCCGACGATACTGAAATCCACCACAGTTCCATCTGCCACTGGATTGCCGTTGCTGTCCGTAACGTTGGCCGCAATGACGGTCGTCGCCGTATTGTTGCCATTGTCGCCACCAAATGGCTGCAAATTGGCGAGGGTCAGATTCGTCGCCACGCCTGGAGTCCCTAGCGGCGTCGGGCTGAGCGTCGGCGTCGGGGTGGGTGTCACTGTGGCCGGGACTGTCGCGGTCACGGTCAACGTCGGTGCCGGGGCCGTTGGTGTTGCCACCGGGCTTGGTGACACCACCGCCGCACAGTTCTTCGTGTCGAACTTGCACGTGTCGTTGCAGAGGAGCGTCCCGCCGCCGACGAAACCGAGCGACGTGCAGCTCTGATCACGCAGGTCGCCGAGGTCGCACTGCTCGTCGCCACGCGCGACACCGTTGCCGCACACGAAGCTCACGTTCACGCTCACCGCGACGGAATCGCCGGCCGAATCCTCCACCGTGAAGGTGTGCGTGCCGGCCGTGCCGGATGCGCCGATGATGTATGCGATCGATTGACCGGAATCCTTGCAGACGTTCGTCGGGGTCGGCGAGCCGTCGTTGCAGTCGGCGTCGACGGCGCAGCGCGAGCCGGCACAGTTGGTGCCGTGGCAGCTCGCGAGACACCGCTTGATCGGCCCCACGCAGCTACCGTCGGGCGAGCCGGCGCCACAGTCTACGTCGCTCTGGCACGGGCTGCCGATGCAGAGGACGCCGCCGTTCTCGGTGCAACCGGGGAGGCAGTGCTGGCTGATGATTGCCGCACCGACCCCACTCACCTCGTTCTTCAGCTCATAGGGCGGCGTGCCGCCAATGATGTTGAAGAAGATGACTGTGCCCGGCGCCGGCTCCGTGACGTCCTCCGACGACGGGATTACTGCAAGGGTATCGCCATCGATGAACCCGACGTCGAGGAGCGTGATCGCGGTCTGCGCCCGCAGCCCGAATGCGGTCGGCGGCTGCGCGAAGATCGCGCCCGTCCCGACGATCGCCCCCGTCCCGGTCGGCGTCGCCCCGGCGACGGCGATGATGTCCGCGTTGCCGTGGGCGTCGGTGACTGCCTGGCCGAAATCTCGACCGCCGGAGTTCCCCCCGGGAATGAAGCTGATGTCGGGGATGTCGGACGTGAAGGTGATGACCACTCCGACGAGCGGGATACCGAGGTTGTCCGTCAACGTCGCGACCAGGCCGATGCGATCCGATTTGTTGGCATCGACTTCCGCCGGGTCGATGTTGAGGATGAGCCGGCCGGCGTTGTTGCTGTTGAGGATGAACTGCGCGCCAGGGTTGCCGCCATGACCACCGCCGCCTCCGGTCCCGCCACAGCTCACCGCGAAAACCGCGAGCATCGCGACGGCGCCGGCCGCGCCGAACCATTGCCAGTGCTTTCTCATGGGTCGTCCTCCTCTTCCCTTCCCCATCACGGCACGCTGCTCGGCACGACGGTCACCGTGTAGGTGAACTCGTTGGAGTCGAAACTGTCGCCACTGTCACTCGTTCCCGTGAGCCGCATCACGATGTTCATGGTGAACGGCTTCGGCGGGAGGAGGCCCGGATTTTGGTTGAGGAACGCGATCAGGTCCGGCTGCACGAAGAACGTCTGCGCGAACGCCTCGTTGGTGGCCGTCTCCCCCTGGGCGACTTTCGCGGGGCCGAGGCGGATGCCCAGCGCGACGAAGTCGGTAGCGACGGGGTTGATGGTGGCGCCCGGGACGACGATCTTCACGTTCACCCCCTCGACGTTGATGCTCTCGCTGTCGAGGTTGTTCTGCATGCCGAGGAAGCCGCCGTCGGCGTCGCCGTCACCGTTGACGTCGTTGGGGATGGCCGAGATCTGCGCGAGATCGACGATCCGGCCGGTGTCGCCGGGATGGTTGTCCGCGGTGGGGAGCGTGTCGGCGGCGGGCGCCACCTGCTCCACCGCCTCCTGAAACACTCCGAGAAAGCTGAACGACACGCCGTTGTCGTTCGACCCTCCGCTGCCGCAGCCTACGAGCGCGAGGCAGGTCGCCGCCACGCAGGTCGTCGTCATGATGATCCGTTTTCTCATGCCGCCATCCTCCCCTTCTCCGGTCATGTGTGAACGCTTCATAGGTTCTTTGCGATCTCGTCACAGGTCAGACGCTCGAAGCGGGTTTTGCCGATCGCCTCGAGGCAGACGAACTTGATGGAGCCGCCATGCGCCTTCTTGTCGGTGCGCATCGCGAGCGCGAGCGGCTCGCCGCGCAGATCGGCCGGCACCTCGGTCGGCAGGCCGCAGCGCTCGAGCAACGTCCGGACGCGCTGATAGTCGCCGTCGTCGCAGAACCCGAGCCGGCGCGAGACGCGCACCGCCGCCACCATGCCGATCGCGACCGCCTCGCCGTGCAGGTACTCTTTGTACTCGGTGAGGCTCTCGAGCGCGTGCGCCACCGTGTGGCCGAAGTTGAGGATGGCGCGATACCCGCTCTCGGTCTCGTCCTCGCCGACGACGAGCGCCTTCAAGGTGCAGCAGGTGCGCACGATCCGCACCATGAGGTCGCGGTCGAGTCGCTGCACCGCCGGCAGCTGCTCTTCGATGAGCTCGAAGAGGGCGGGGTCGAGGATGACGCCGTACTTGATCACCTCGGCGAGACCGGCGGTGAGCTCGCGGCGCGGCAAGGTGCGCAGCGTCTCGACGTCGGCGAGCACGAATCGCGGCTGCGCGAAGGCGCCGATCAGATTCTTGCCGGCGACGTGGTTGATGCCGGTTTTGCCGCCGATCGCGGCATCGACCTGGGCGAGCAAGGTCGTCGGTACTTGCACGCACGGAACGCCGCGGAGATACGTCGCCGCCGCGAAGCCGGCGAGGTCGCCGACGACGCCGCCACCGAGGGCGACCACGGCGCCGCCGCGTTCGACGCCGGCGTCGATCAGCTTGTCGTAGACGAGCGCCAGCCAGGCGAGATTCTTGTGCTCCTCGCCGTCGGGGATGTGGATGGCGGTCGGCACGAGCGCGGCGTCGCGCAAGGACGCGAGCGTCCGCTCGAGGTACAGATCAGCGACCGTCGAGTTCGTCACCACCGCCACTCCTGCTCCACATCCCGTTTCGGCGAGCCGTGTTCCGAGCTCGCGCAGACATCCCGCGCCCACGTAGATCGGATACCGCCGCGCTCCGAGCTCTACGTTGACGACTTCCATTGGCGCCTGCGTTCGAATCTCCTCACCCGTTCGCGAATTTCTTCGACGACGTCGTCGACGCCACGCTCGCTGGTATCCACCGAGAGATCGGCGGCCGCCGCGTACACCGGCCCCCGCGCCGCGAGCAGACGTTCCACCGCGGCCCGCGGATCGTCGCCGGCGAGAAGCGGTCGCTTCGCGGCGTCGCCGACGCGGCGAAGAATCGTCTCGGGCGCGGCGGTCAGGCACACGAGCGTGCCGGCCGCGCGCAGCCGCGCGACGTTCGTCGCATCCAGCACCGCGCCGCCGCCGACGGCGATCACCGCGTCACCCCACCCCGCCGCCGCGACGATCGCGTCGCGTTCGAGCGCGCGGAACGCGGCCTCACCGTCCTCGGCAAAGATCTCGGCCACCGTCTTCCCGGCGCGACCCTCGACCAGCTGGTCGGTATCGACGAAGAGCCGCCCGAGCCGCTTCGCCAGCCGCCGTCCCACCTCACTCTTGCCTGTGCCCATGAACCCCGTCAGCACGATCGCGCCCATTCAGTAATTTTTGACCTGCTCGAGATAGCCTTCGTAGTTGCGCCGGATCTCCACCAGTGAGTCGCCGCCGAATTTTTCGAGGAAGGCGTCGGCGACGACGAACGCCACGACCGCCTCGGCGATCACCGCCGCGGCCGGGATGGCGCACACGTCCGAGCGCTCGATGTTGCCCTTCGACTCTTCCTTGCTGCGCACGTCGACGGAGTGGAGCGGCTTCATGAGCGTCGAGAGCGGCTTGAACGCGACCCTTGTGACGAGCGGGGCGCCCGAGCTCATGCCGCCTTCGGTACCGCCGGCGTTGTTGGTGCGGCGCGTGAACCCACGCGTCCCCTCGTCGAAGTAGATCTCGTCGTGCACCGCCGCCCCGGAGCGGCGCGCGGTCTCGAATCCGAGGCCGATCTCGACACCTTTCGCCGCCTGCAGACTCAAGAGGGCGTGACCGAGGCGGCCGTCGAGCTTGCGATCCCAATGCACGTGGCTGCCGAGGCCAGGCGGTAGTCCGGTCGCCGAAACCTCGACGACACCGCCGAGCGTATCGCCGCGCGCCTTGCACTCGTCGATGGCGGCGATGATCTTGCGCTCGGCGTCCGCGTCCGCCATCCGCACCTCGGAGCGCTCCGCGGCAGCAAAGATCGTTTCCGCGTCCATGCCCTGGTGGTCGGCGACGATGCCACCGATCTCGGCGACCCAGCCGCGCACGGCGATGCCGAACGGACGGAGCAGCGCTTTCGCGACACCGCCGATCGCGACACGCGCCGCCGTCTCACGCGCGCTCGCGCGCTCGAGGATGTTGCGGACGTCGTCCTGCTGATACTTGAGCACGCCGGCAAGATCGGCGTGGCCCGGCCGCGGCCGCGTCACGACGATCGAGGGATCGCGGTCTTCGGGTCGCGCGGACATCTTCTTTTCCCAATTCCGCCAGTCGCGATTCTCGACGACGAGCGCGATCGGCGAGCCGAGCGTCTCGCCGAAGCGGACGCCGGAGCGGATCTCGGCGGTGTCTTGCTCGATCTTCATACGGCCGCCGCGCCCGTAGCCGAGCATGCGACGCCGCATGTCGGCGTTGATGGCGTCGATGTCGATCGCGAACCCGGCCGGACATCCCTCCAGGATCGCTGTCAGGCACGGCCCGTGTGATTCACCCGCGGTGAGGAAGCGAAGCACGTGATCTCACTTGGTGGACGGCATGGAGAGAGGAGGCGCGGCGGGCGCCTCCGGCACGGACGGCGATCTCCAGAGGAGCGCCGAGCTTCAGCGAGAGCGATTCTGCCACAGGATTTCCGCGCTGGGAAGTTGGGCGACGTCCTCGGCACCACGCGCGCCGACCGTCTTTGGTGTGACGAACACGAGCAGCTCGGTACGTTCATCGTTGTCCTTGTGGCTCTTGAACGCCCAGCCGAGCACCGGGATGCTGCGCAGATAGGGAATACCCTGCTCGCTGCGGGTCAGGTTGTCCGTATACACGCCGCCGAGGACGAACGTCTCGCCGTCCTTGATGAGCACGTGCGACTCCGCCTGACGGCTGATCTCGTCGGGAACCGTGACGGTATTCGACGCCACGCTGCTGGGGGCCGTGGTGCTCGATTTCGCGAACACGTCGAGGAAGATGAAGCCGTCGGACGAGACCTGCGGCGTCACGGTCAGCGTGATGCCGGTGTTGATCTTCTCCGTGGCGGTCTGCGACGAACCGGCGACACCCGCAGCGCCGGTCGCGATGACGGTGCCCGTGCTCGGCAGCGGCACGCGCAGGATCCTTAGGGCCTCGATCGTCGCCGGCTGGTTGTTCAAGGTGACGACGCGCGGGCGCGAGATGATCTTGATCTTGTTGTCGGTCTCGAGCGCCGTGAGGCGCGCATCGAGCCCGGTCGAGCCGTCGATGGAGCCGAGCAGAATGTCGTAGGCGGTCCCGGCTCCCGGGGCGACGCTGGCCGCGGGAAAATCGGCGATGAACGGTATGGTGGTCGCCGGAGAGTTCTTGCCGCCGGCGAGGACGCCGCCAGCGTTGATCGTGCCCGGGAAATTGAGTCCCGTCGAGTTACCGGTGCCCGGACCCGCTTTGGTGGCGATCCCCCACTGCACTCCGAGATCGCGCAGGAAGCCCTTCTGCGCCTCGACGATATTCGACTCGATGAGGACCTGCGGCGTCTGGGTGTCGAACTGGCGAATGAGCTCCCCGGCTTCGGCGATGCCGCGACTGATGTCGCGAACGACGATCATGTTGGTGCGCTCGTCCGAGGTGGCTTTGCCGCGATCGGTGAGCACGTCCTGGATCTTCTTCACGAGCTTCTCGTCGGCCTTCGCGTAGTTGACCTTGATGTACTTCACCTCGAGCGGCTCGACCTGCTTCTGGGCCTCGTCGGCGTCGCGCTGCGCGTCGCGCTCTTTCTTGAGTTGCGCGACGGTCGAGACGCGGACGATGTTGCCCTCGCGAACGCTGTCGAGATTCTTGGCGCGCAGGATCGCGTCGAACGCCTGGTCCCACGGCACGTCGACGAGGCGCATGGTGAGCTTCCCCTGCACCTCCTCGGCGGTGATGATGTTGAGCCCGCTCACGTCGACGAGTATGCGGAGCACGTTCTGGATGTCGGCGTCCTTGAAGTCGAGCGAGATGCGCTGGCCGGTGTACTCGTGCGGACCGGACGCGTACGGCCCGAGCTGCTGGACGGTGCCGCCCTCGACGGTGTGGGTGATCGGGGGCGTTTTCCGCGACTCCGACTTCGTCGTCGCCTGCACGGGTAGCGCGTAGGTCGTCGGCTTCTCGGGCGGAGGTTCGTGGAACACGAGATCGTCCTTCGCGCTCGCCGACGGCGAGCCGAGATCGTCCGTGGCGTGCGCCGACGCGGATGACGGATCGATGTCACTCTTCGCACTCGCGATCGCCGGCGGCTCGGGGAGCGGCTCGTGGGGCACATCGGCGAGGTCGTCGGTGTGCGCGGCTTCGTCAGCGGCGGCCAGCTCGACGGGCGGCGCTGCCGGTTCGCTCACCGCGGGGACGCCGGGATCCGCGACGGGTGCGTCCGCAATCACGGCGTCGGCCGGAAGATCGTCGATCGCGACGAGCGCCGCGCGTGCGAGTCCGGGCGCGCGATAGACGAGCTGATCTTTGCTGCCCGGGCGCGTCGGTCCGAGAAGCGCAACGACGATCCTGCCGTCCTGCTCGGTGCTGACCGCGGGAAGCGCGCCCTTCAGATCGATCACGACCCGCAACTGAGCATCGTGACCGCCGAAGCGGACGCGCGTGATAGCGGGATCGACGACCGGATGGGTCTGCGGCGACGTCACCACCTGCGGCCCGTCGAGGTCGAGCACCATGCGGTCCGGGTTGCTCAAGCTGAAGCTTCGCACACGGTCGGGCGGCCGGGAGAGCACGAGAATCAGCGCTTCACGCCCGTCGCGCTCCGCGAGCTGGATCTCGTGCACGCGCAAGGTCTCCTCGAGCGCGGTCTGGAAATGTTCGAGAGCGGGTTGCGAAGCGGAGGAGGGCGCGTCATCGACCAGCGAGGTCGCGGATGCGGCGGGCGGCGGCTCGGTCGGGAAGTCGTTCAGGAATCCGTTCGAGGCGACCGCGGGACGCCCGGCGTCGCTTTCCGGCGAGACCGACGTGACCTGACGCTCGAGAACCTTGGTGCATCCGATAAAACCGAGGAGCAGGATACTCAGCAACCCCGCCGCCGCCCCCCAACGCTCATCCCGCTCCGTCTTCCTCATGGCGAACGATCCTCCTGTGGAAGCTCCATTACGACTTCCTTAGCTTGCTTCTCGCCGTAGAAGTTTGTCGTCATCTCCTGAATGAGGATGCGGCGCTGCTCGATGCTGCGTACGACCCCGCCGCTCGACCCTATGGACGTTCCGGTGGTGACGATGTAGCCCAGTCCGGCTGAATCTTCCACCATTGCGCGTATGTTGCCAGCCTCCGTGACGATACCGACGAGTTTGAGCTGGCCGATCTCGTAGCCTTCGAGGGGGGTGCGGGGGTCCAGCTTGTCGGCCACGGCCGGCGTGAGGTTGGGGGGGCGGAAGGGATCGCGATGGCTGTTGGGGTCGTATTTGCCGGCGCCGCCGCCGGAAACGGGAGGCCGCACCGCGTCCGCCGCGACATTCGGCGCCGTGTCCGTCGGTCCGCCCGAGGCCACCGCGTCCGGCTTTGCGCCGTCCGGCACCGGCGCCGCACTCTCGTTGGGCGAGAAGATCCGCTCCGCCTGGGCGTCACTCTCGTGGGCGCGCCGCGACTCGGCCGCCGCCGCGTTGTGCGCCCTCTCGATCGCAACCACGGGACCGCTGGGCTCGGCCTGCGCCGTCGCCACGGTGGGTCCATGGTGCACCACCAACCCGAGCAGCAGCCCGAAGACCGCGCTCACGGAATCCGCGTTGCCCATAGCTACCTCTTGCCGCTTTTGGCCTGCTCGGCCTTTTCTTTCGCGATACGCTCGCGCTCGGTTTCGTCCAGGAATCGGAACGTGACCGCCGAGCAGGAGGTGTTGACGATCATCGTGCCGCTCTCGGCCTTGGGCTCCTTCATGGAGATGTCGCTCACGTTGACGATGCGGTCGAGCTGCCCGACGCGGTCGAAGAACGTCGCAACCTGTTGGTAGTTACCGCGCACCAGCACGTCGACCGGCACCTCGGCGTAGAAGTCCTGGTAGCGCTCGGGCTTCTGGCGGAAGAGCAGGATCTCGAGGCCCGACTCCCGGCCGGCCGACGAGATCGCGCTCAGCAGATCGGGGATCTCCTTGCCGTCGGGCAGCTGCACCTCGGCGCGCCGTACCTCGGCCTGGAGATTACGAACCGCGGTGCGTTCTTCGTCGAGGTTGGCGATGAGCCGTTGCTTGGTCGTGCGCTGATCCTGCAGGCCCTGGATCTTTTCGCGCGTCGTCGCCAGCTCGGCGAGGCGCCCGGAGTAGACAAGGGACCAGTAGCCGGCCGCCACCAGCACGAGCAGCAGGGCGCAGAGCATCGCTCGCTGCCGCGACTCGAGGTCGAAGAAACGCTCGACGAGATCGCTCATACACGGTTCCCCTTGCTCGCGGGCGCGCCGCCCTTCGGCGGCTCGGGATACTTGAGGTCGGGCGAGGCCGGCGACAATGGCTGCCCGGTGTAGCTGAGACGCGCTTTGACGACGAACTTCTTGAGCTGGATCTCTTTCTGCGCCGTCTGCGTCGTCTCGACCAGGTCGACGTCGGTGAAGTACTTCGATGTGCCGAGATTGCGCATGAAGACGGCGATCGTCTGATTGTCGAAGGCGAAGCCGGTGATCGTCGCGGCGCCGCTGTCCTCGGTGAACTCGAGCAGCCACACGTGCTCGGGCGCGGCGTCGCTCAGATCCGCGAGGACGTTCGCCGGTCCGACCTTCCTCTGCTGGAGGGAGCCGATGGTCTTGAGCTTCTCGTCGAGCTCGGCCTTGTTCTTCTGGAGCTCGCTCAGCTCCGCGGTCTTGGTGTCGAGCACCTTGACCTGCGCCTGGAGATCGGCGTACTCGGCGCGAACCGGGATCATGCGCATGCGGCTCCAGACCTCGATGCCGAGCAGCATCGTGGCAGCGAGCATCGCGCCGAGGACGATCAGCCGGCCCTCGGCGCGCCGGCCGACCTCACGCTCGGTCTCGCGAGCGGAGAGTAGGTTGATGCGGATCATGTCTTGTCTCCCACGCGCCGCGCCGCGAGGCCGACGGTTACGGCCAGCGACGCCGCGTTTCGCCGGACGAAATCGGCGTCCACCAGCCGGCCGAGGGTCACGCGCGCGAGCGGGTTGGCGACCTCGACGGGCGTCTCCAAGCGCTCGCTCAACATACGGGCGAGTCCTTCCGTCCGCGCCGTGCCGCCGCTCAGGTAGACCGCGGAGAGCGGCTCCTCGGCGTCGGAGCGCCAGTAGAAGCTGAGCGCGCGGTGGATCTCTTCGACGAGGAACTGCACCGCGGGGGTGAGCGCCGCCTCGATCTGTTCGCGGTCGATGTCGCGCGCGGTGCCGCCGGCCTTCAGCAGCTCCGCCTCGTCGGCCGAGACCGCGAGGCTGCGCATCAGGACGTCGCTGAACTCGGCGCCACCGACCGGAATGTCGCCGGTGAAGGACGACCGCCCTGCGCGCAGGATGTTGATCGAGCAGTAGCGCGCGCCGACGTTGACGAGGCCGATCACCTGCGTCTCGTCGACGTCGTAGTTGAGCTCGAACATGTTCTCGAGGGCGAAGTAATCGACGTCGACGATCGCGGGTATGAGGCCGGCGTCGCGGATCACCGAGGTGTAGCTGTTGACGATGTCTTTCTTGACCGCGACCAGCAGCACCTCGAGCTCCTCGCGATCGGTGTAGCCGATCACCTGATAGTCGAGGGTGACGTTGTCGAGGTGCTCGGGAATCGCGTTTCCGGCCTCGAGCATCACCTGCTGCTCGAGGTTCGCCTCGTCGCCTCCGGCGGGGAGGTGGATCTTCTTGATCATCACCGCCGGTCCGGGGACCGCGGTCACCACCTGCTTCGAGCGCGCGCCGGTTTGCTTCACGAGGTTCCGGATCGTCTGCGCGACCTCGTCGGGATCTTGAATGAGGTTGTTCTGCACCGCCGTCGCGGGCAGTGGCGCGATGCCGGCGGCGAGCAGCCGGATGTTGCCCGCCGGTCCATCGGTCTCGACCAGCTTCACGCAGCTCGAACCGATGTCGATGGCGAGTAGGCCGTTACCGCCGCGGGAGAACAGACCGAAGGCCGAGCGTCCCAGCCCGGCAAGCCGCGCCTGATCCTTGCTCATCGTACCCCACCACCCCTCTCGCCGCCGACCGCTCGGACTCGATGCGCGGCGCAGCACGATGTAGCGCTACATGCGGATCGGAGCGAAACGCCTTCGGACAGGCGTCGAATACCACACGCGGAAAACCATCCGCAATGAAAAAACACTGCGCTCATGGCGTCTCCACCTCCTTGTGAGTGCACCCCGGCGACGTTTTCAGCCTCGCCCATCCACCTGAAAGCGAAGAGGCCCGACCCGAGCGTTCGGACCGGGCCTCTTCGTGCAGATAAGGAGGGGCTACCGTCCCGTAGAGCAATCGCGGTGCCGCTCCGCACGGCGCAAAACCCGTGGCAGCTCGCTCTCGAGACGGCCGACGCCCGCGGGAAGGGACAAGAATTCGTACGCAGGGGAACAGCGCTGTCGTGGATTTGACAGTCGCCAGCGCCCCGGAAGCGCCGCAGCGCTGCCGGGCAAAGGTTTTCGGCCGAGGGTGCCGATATACCCAACATGAAACCAATACGCGCTTTGATGGTCCTCGCAGGCGCGGGTCTCGTCGTCGCCGCCCCGCAGGCGTGCGCCGACGTGCTCATCCGACTGCAGAGCGGGGTCACGCTACGCGCCAGCTCATACTGGGTCGAAGGTGACGTGGTGAAATTCGAGCACCGCGGCGGCATCGTCGGCTTCGCGCGCGACGCGGTCGTAGCCATCGAAGACGCCGCGCCTCTTCCGAAAGATGCCGCGTCCGAAATGCCCGCCAGCCGAACGGCAGCGGCAGCCGCCGCACCAGACGCGAGAGTGCGGACGAGAGATCCCGCAGGCACGAGCGGCGCCTCTGCATCGGCGACAGCATCTGCCGCGGAGAAAGTAAACGATGATTCCCACCCGGCAGCGAAGCTCGCCGCGAGCGCGGATCCCGACCTCGCCCCCGTCCCCGAAGAAGATCTCCAGGCCCGGATGGCGCGTCTCGACAAGCTCTCGTTGACGACGCACCGCGAGCTGACGATCGCGCGAAATCAAGGGCAGGCCGATGAGGTTCTCGACCGCCTGCAGCGAAGGATCGACGAGATCAACCGTCAGCGCAGCGAGACGATACAGCGGCTGGGCGCGCTTCGCTGATCAGCGGAGCGGGAGCCCCGCGCCGATCAAAATACGTCGCGCCACGACGTGACGACCACGGGCGCGGGGAGGGGAGGCACGCCACTGCCCGATTGATTGGCGAGCGCGAGCGCCTCGCTGCTGTACTGGATGTCGGCGTGCCCGCCGACGGTCAGGTTGAAGTCGGTCGTCCAGATCGATCCGAAGATCGTCGCGCTTCCCGTGACGTCGGTGACCTGCGTCGTGCCGCGTACGATGATGAGCCCGTCGAAATTGAAATTGCCGTTGATGTTGAGGGCGTTCTCGACGATCATGATGCCGGCACCGGACGCATTGCCGTTCTCGGTCACACCGGAGCCGTTGCCGGGAAGGTATGTGATCTGTGGATGCCCCGGCGGCGGCGTGCTCGTGCCCAAGGTGTCGCCTCCGTGGATGTCGCCAGCCCAGGTGGTGTGGGGCAATGCGAGAAGGTCGGTGATCATTTGATTGATTTGGGCTGAGGACATCCCCTGTGTTGCGGATACGCTCGGCGTATCGGGATTCCCCGGAATGTACCCGAGCCCCTGCACGTTGTCCTTCTGTTGGTTACTCAGGCTGTCGCGTGTCTCCTGCGCGTTCGCCTCCGTCCGCGTCGTGATGCCGGGCACGGCAGGCTTTGGACCGGCAAGGCCGTTCGAGTAGTTCACATCGTTGCCGTTGATCTCGAAGTTGTTGCCGTTGAAGGTCGCGTCGGTGGGGTTGTCGGTGGCGAGATAGATCGCCCCCGGCGGCGCGGCCGGTACGCCGCTCTTCACGATGCGGGCGACCACCGTCCGTAGCGAGTTGTCGCTGCCGGTGCCGGTCGCGGTGAGGACGCCGCGGTTCGGATCGCCCGGACGGTACGGGTCCATCGCGATGGAGACGCTGTAGAAGTAGCCAGCCTGCTGCGCCATCGGCTGCGGGCTGGCGCCGAAGGGCGCCTGGTGACCCGTCCACACGCCGTAGACATCGTTTTGCAGATTTATGACGCCGGCCTGATTGATGATGCCGACGGCGTGCGCGACGCCCGCCTCGGCGGCGAAGAGCGACTGCGAGGAGCCGCGGTAGTTGCGCGAGGCGGCGATGTCCGATTGGCTCATGCGCAGCGCCGCGGCGGTCACGCCGATCAGCATCGCCATCACGAAGATGGCGGTTACCATCGCGAAGCCCCGCTCGTCCTTCGAGATCACGGTCATGGCGGCTCTCCCTACTGACACTGGTACTCGCGGCTGCGGATACCGACGTTCGTCCACAGTGACGCGCGCGCCTGATTCGTCGTCCGCGTATCGGGAGTCTTGCTCGGCTCGAGCCGGATCCCGATGCGGTATACCGCCGCCGCCTGCGCAGCGGTGAGCCCGCCGGCGCCGGGGACGATTTCGGTGCCGAGGCTGTCGTAGTAACGGAACTGGAAGGCGTTGGAGGGCACGTCCGTCGCCACGTCACTCGCCACCCCGCCGACGACGCGTTGCACGGTCTGCGTCGCCGCGACGTACTGATAGGTGACGTCCTCGGACGCCGCCGCGCCGGCTTGGATGATGTTGTCCTCGCTCAGGTCGTACTGGATGCGGAGGCTCTGCGTTCCGCCGCTGACGATCCCGAATCCTGCGGCTGGACACCCCGGATTCGGCGCCCAATACCCGGCCAGCCGGATCTCGCGCGTCATGAACTCGACCGTCCCGCGCGAGGAGTCGTTCAGGTCCACCTGCCCGGCCTGCACCCGCATCGCGAGCGACTGCGCGCGCACGAACGTCACCGCGCCGGCCCCGACGATGATCGCGAGCGTCATGCCGACCAGCATGTCGACGAGCGTGGTCCCGCCTTCGCCTGAATATCGCGCGATCATCACTTGACCATGACCTCGCGCATCGTTTGAGTCTGACCGGAGAACGTCCAGGCAACCTGCACCGCGACGGTTTTCAAGCCCACCATCGGCGTATCTTTGGTCACCGTCCAGGTGCGGGTGTAGGTGCCGGCGGCGGCGGCGGTCGAGGTGATCGGATTGTTCGCGTCCGCGTGGTTCCCGGCGGTGAACTCCGGCGCCGTCGTTACCTTCGCCTGGAGCTGTTCGATCTCGTCGTGGACGAGCGTCATCGCGGTCGTGGCCGACCGGCTGTACTCAGTGTAGCGGGTGGCACGGTCGGCGCCGACCCCCATCCCGAGAAAGACGACCGTGAGCAGGCCCATCGCCGCCAGCGCCTCGACGACAGTGAACCCGTCCGTCCCGCAAGCGCGCGACGGGCGAGCGTGGCTAGCCGACCTAGCCGACATTGATGCGGCCGATCGTGGTGACAGTGATCGTCTTGGTCGAACCATAGCTGCTCGTGAAGGTGACGGTGTAAGGCTGTGTCGTGAGCCCGCGCGAGTCGAACGTCGGCGTTGCGGGGTTGGTCGTGACGGTGACGTTGCCCGGGAGGTCCTGCGGCGCACCGTCACTGACGTACGCGCCGCTTCCCGGGGTGCTCTCCCGCTGACGCGTATACGTCTGGCCGTCGAACTGCAGACGCGCGTGTCCGTTTGAGGTGATCGCGCGCGCGCGCGCCAGCCGCAGGTCGAGGGCAACCTCTTGCGTCGCCTCGGTCAGGTCGTACGTCGCAAGCATGACCGGAATGCGCGGCACCGCGGTCGCAGCGAGAAGGCTCACGATCGCGGCCGTCACCACCACCTCGATGAACGAGAACCCCGCCTGCCGGCCGGTGGCCGCAGCGGCACGGCCTGTGCGTTCGTGACACATGGTCAGAGCCCCACGCATTGCAGAAGCAATACGCGTTCCGCGACGCTAGGCGGACCCTTGTGCCCGCAAATGCCGCGATCGCCTTGTCCGAGGCTTCAGGTGCCATACGGGATGGCGTAGGAAGCCCAGGCAAACGGGTGACTCCGTCATTGCCCTGCCGGTCTCGGACCGCGGCTTTCGACACGGCGAGCGCGCCGCGGCGGCGCTCAGCGCACGAGAGTCGCGCGTAGCGTGGCGAGACGGCCGTCGTCGTCGATGTCGAGATCGACCGGAGTACCCGGCTTGAGCTCGTTCGGGGCGATGCGTTGTCCGTCGCAGTCGACGAGCTGGGTCTCGCGCTCGATCGCGTACGTCTTTCCGGCGACCTTGACCTGCGTCGCATCGGCGGACTCGACCGCGCCGCTGCGCTGTTCGGCGGCACGCGCCGCCGTGGTAGCGAGCAGGAGCGCGAGACTCAGGACTGGTAGCATCTTCCGCACGGTCATCCTCAGGGGCACGGCACCTCCGTCGAGCACTGGCGCCACGAGATCGGGGTGACGTTGTTCGGCAGCTCGGCGAGCGGCGGTTGATCGACGGCGCCGGCCGAGGCGATGAAACCGGTCGAGCCGTTCTTCTGAATCGTGACCGTGAGCTCGGTTGGAATGCTGATGCCGAGTGCCGTCACGCGCATGCTGCGCGACACCATCGGCGGTTGCCCCGGGCCGCTGCCGACGCGCCATGCGCTTTGACACGTGAGCGGCCGCGCGCGATAACCCGCCCGTGTCACACTCGCTCGCGTGTGACGCCGGCGCACACGGGTTCGCCGCGGTGGCGCTGGTGAAGGCGATCCCCGGCAAGGACCTGTTGACGTATCGCGTGGCGGAGGCTGACCGCGGCGGCGTCCGCCCCGGCGTTCGGGTGCTGGTGCCGATCGGCCGCCGACACGAGACCGGCGTCGTCGTCGAACTCACGGGCGCGCCGCCGCCCGGGGTGGAGACGGTGCGCGCGATCATCGACGTCCTCGACGACGAGCCCATCCTCACCCCCGAGCTCTTCGCGCTCTGCCGCTGGGCGGCGGACTACTACCTCACGACCCTCGCCGACGTTCTCGCGGCGGCGCTGCCCGGCGGCCTGCGCGCCTCGAGCACGCGGATCATCCGCCTGATCGCACCCGGCGCGCCCACTTGCGGCCCCGAGGCTGCTCGCGGCCTCGAGGCGGCGATCGTGACCCACCTCGCAGCCGCGGGCCCGACGAGCATCATCACCCTCGCGCGGGCGCTCGGGGGCCGGCGCGTCGCCGGCGCCGTGCGCGCGCTCGCGGCGCGCGCGGTCGTCGCCGTCGAGGAGCAACTGCGCGCGCCGGTGGCGAAAACACGGTTCGAGCACGGCTTCGCGCTCACCCGGGCGCTCGATGCCGACGAGGCCGCCGCGCTCGGCAGGCGCGCACCGAGCCAACGGGCGCTCTACGATCGGATCGTCGCCGCCGACGCGCGTCGGCTCGCGGCGCAGGCGCTCACGCCGCGCGAGCGTGTCGCGGCGACGGCGCTCGTGCGGCGCGGCGTCGTCGTCGCAACGCGGCGGGAGCGCTATCGCGATCCGACACCCGGCGCCGCGCGCGACAGTGCGCCGCTCACGCTCACCACCGCTCAGGAAGCGGCCGTGGGCACGATCGTCGGCAGCTCCGGCTTCCAGGTCTTTCTGCTCCACGGCGTGACCGGCAGCGGGAAGACGGAGGTGTATCTCCAAGCGGCGGCGCGGACGCAGGCGAAGGGTCAGTCGGTCCTGTTCCTCGTCCCCGAGATCGCGCTCACCCACCAGCTGGTTCGCCGTGTGCAAGAACGCTTCGGCGCCGGCGTCGCGTTGTTGCACAGCGGCCTCGGCCCGGGAGAACGCTGGGACGAGTGGCGGCGCGTCGCGCGCGGCGAGGCGCGCATGGTGGTCGGCGCGCGCTCGGCGGTGTTCGCGCCGCTCGCGGACCTCGGCCTCGTCATCGTCGACGAGGAGCACGACCCCGCCTACAAACAGGACGAGGGACTGCGCTACAATGCGCGCGACCTGGCGATCGTGCGCGCGAAGCTCGCCGGCGCCGGCGCGATTCTCGGCTCGGCGACGCCGTCGATCGAGAGCTACCAGCAGGCGCTCGACGGCAAGTTCCGCCTGCTGTCGTTGCCGCGACGGGTAGAAGGTCGCCCGCTGCCTACGGTCCAGATTCTCGATCTGCGCACCGACGGGCCCGTCCTCGCGATCGGCAAGGATGCCGACGGCCGGCGCACACGCGCGAGTGGGACCGCGGAACTACCTTCCTCCATGCTGCTCTCACCGCGACTCGTGGACGCGATCGCGGAAACGCTCGCCCGCCGTGAGCAGACATTGCTCTTCCTCAACCGGCGCGGTTTCGCGCGCGTGCTGCAATGCGTCGGCTGTGGCGAGCCGGCCGGGTGCCCGTCGTGCAGCGTCAGCCTGACGCTCCACGAGCGTCGCGCGGTGTTGCTCTGTCACCATTGCGGCTTCGCGCGACCGGCGCGGTCGCCGTGCACGAGCTGCGGGCGTGACGCGCTTCGCGCCTCGGTCGAGGGCACGGAGCGGATCGAGGTCGACGTCGCGAGCCGATTCCCCGACGCCCGCGTCGGGCGCCTCGATCGCGATACGACGGGAAGCAAAGGCGCACAGCGCCGCATCCTCGAGGCGTGGGAGGCGGGCGACCTCGACGTGCTCATCGGCACGCAGATGGTCGCGAAGGGGCACGACGTGCCCGGCGTGACGTTGGTCGGCGTGCTCCTCGCCGACGTCGCCCTCAACATGCCCGACTTCCGCGCTGCCGAGCGGGCGTTTCAGCTGCTCACGCAGGTCGCCGGTCGTGCCGGGCGCGGTGCGCGGCCGGGACGCGTCCTGATCCAGACGTATCGTCCCACGCATCACAGCCTCGTCGCCGCCGCCGCCCACGACTACGCGAGCTTCGCTCCGGACGAGCTCGCGCACCGCAGAGAGGTCGCCTATCCGCCGTTCGCGCGCCTGATCGTCCTGCGCCTCGAGGGCGTCGGAGCGGACGCCACCGAGCACGCGGCGACCACACTCGCCGCCGCCGGGCGCGGGCTCGATCCGCGCGTTACGCTGCGCGGCCCGGCGCCGGCACCGCTCGAGCGCCTGCGCAACCGCTACCGCTGGCAGATCCTCCTCGCGTCGACGAGCGTGCGCGCGCTCCACCGCGTCGTTCGCCACCTCCTGACGTTCTGGCGCGCCACCCGCACGGCGCGCACGGTCCGTCTCATCGTTGATGTCGATCCGGTCAGCATGTTATGAAAAACATGTGATTCGTCGGATCTTTACCTATCCGGAGCCGGTTCTGAAGCAGGTCGCCGCCGACGTCCCCGAGATCGACGGCGCACTCGTCCGGACGATCGACGACATGGTCGAGACGATGTACGCGGCACCGGGTGTCGGGCTCGCGGCACCGCAGATCGGACTCTCGCAACGTGTGATCGTCCTCGACGTCGATCACGAGAACAAAGGCAAGCACCTCCTCAAGATCGTGAACCCGGTGATCGCGGAGCGTGAGGGCGAGATCATGTGGGAGGAAGGCTGCCTCTCGGTACGCGACTACGTCGCCGAGGTGCGCCGCGCGGCGCGCGTCCTCGTCCGTGGCTACACCCCCGACCAGAAGGAGATCGCGATCGAAGGCACCGATCTCCTCGCCGTCGCCCTCCAGCACGAGATCGATCACCTGGACGGCAAGCTCTTCCTCGACCGCATCAGCCGCCTAAAACGCGATCTCTATCGCCGCCGCTTGAAGAAGCTCGAGCGTGAGGGTCGCGAGCCGTCACCCCACCGCGGTGACGTGATTTAGCTCCCGCGCGCGCCACCGCTGCGGTACGCTACGCGATGAACGATGGCGCCACCACGCTTGCACTGGCCTGCCGAACGAGCGCTGCGCTCGGTGTTCATGGGAACGCCGGAGTTCGCGGTGCCGAGCCTGGAGGCGCTCGCTGCCTGCACGGAGCTGGTCGGCGTCGTGTCGCAGCCTGACAAGCCGCGCGGGCGCGGACGCGCGCCGACGCCGACGCCGGTCGCGGCGCTGGCGCTGGCGCGCGGGTACCCGCTCATCCGACCCGCCAAGGTTCGCGAGCCGGAGGTGCGCGCGACGCTCGAGGGCTGGCGGCCGGACCTCCTCGTCGTCGCGGCCTATGGACGTATCCTGCCGGCGGCGATGCTGGCGCTGCCCGCGCTCGCACCAATCAACGTCCACGCGTCCTTGTTGCCGCGCCACCGCGGCGCCGGCCCGATCGCGGCGGCGTTGCTGGCGGGCGACGCGCAGACCGGGATCACGATCATGCGCATGACGGAGGAGATGGACGCGGGCGACATCCTCCTCCAGCACCCGGTTGCGATCCGCACCGAAGACACCACCGGCAACCTGACGGCGCGGCTCGCGGCGGCGGGGGGCGTCGCGCTCCGCGAGGCGTGCGCGCGGCTTCGCAGCGGTGGGCTCGAGGCGGTGCCGCAAGATGCCGTGGCGGTCACTTACGCGCCACGCCTCACCAAAGAGGCCGGCCGCATCCGCTGGACCGACCCCGCGGTCGTGATCGAGCGCAAGGTGCGGGCGTTCACACCCTGGCCGTCGGCGTTCACGTCGCTGGCGGGGCGCACGCTGAAGGTGTTGACTGCCCGCGTCGTCGGCGAGCGTCCTCCCCCGGACGCCGTACCGGGGACGATCATCGCGCTCGGCGACGTCATACGGGTCGCGACCGGCGAGGGCGCAATCGATCTGCTCGCGGTGCAAGCGGCGGGAAAGCGCCCCCTTGACGTGCGGGCGTTCCTCGCCGGCGCGCGGCTCGCGGTCGGTACACGCCTCGATGCCTCCGCCTGACGCGGCCGACGGGCGCGATCCACTCGCCGCCCGCGCCGTCGCGCTCGCGGTGCTTCGCCGCGTCGAGCGCGATCGGGCCTATGCGGACGTCGCGCTCGACGCCGCGCTTGCCAACAGCGCCCTCGACACCCGCGACCGCGGGCTCGCGACCCGCCTCGTCTACGGCACCGTCGCCTGGCAAGGGCTACTCGATTGGCACCTCGCGCACCTCGCCGGCCGCGCGCCCGAGACGCTCGACCTCGCGGTTCGCCTCGTCTTGCGCCTCGGCTGCTACCAGCTCCTCGTACTCGATCGCATCCCCGCCCATGCCGCCGTCGCGACGAGCGTCGAGCTCGCCAAGCGCGTCGCGCCCGCGGCCGCCGGACTGGTGAACGCGGTCCTACGGCGCGCCGCGCGCGAGCGGGCAACGTTGCCGCTTCCCGACGCCGCTGATCCGGTGCGCCATCTCGCCGTCGCCTTCTCGCACCCCGAGTGGCTCGTCGCTCGTTGGCTCGAGCTCTTCGGCGTCGCGGAGACGCGTCTTCTGCTCGCCGCCGACAACGAGGCGGCGCCGACCGTCCTGCGCGCTCGCCCGGGCGAGCGCGACCGCTTGATCGCCGACCTCGCCGCGCAGGGGATCGTCGCCGAGCCCAGCCGCTATGCTCCCGACGCAGTCGAAATCGACGCGGTCGCGCCGCACGCGCTCGCCGGCTACGGACTCGGTGCCTTCACCGTCCAGTCCGAGGCCTCGCAACTCGTCGCACTCTTGCTCGATCCGCAACCGGGGACGCGCGTGCTCGACGTCTGCGCCGCGCCCGGCGGCAAAGCCACCTACGTCGCCGAGCTCGTCGGCAGCCGCGGCCTGGTGGTGGCGTTCGACCGCCGGCGGCGCGGAGCGGCCGCGATCGCGACGGGTGCGCGACGGCTCGGGATCATGCGCCTCGCCGTCGGCACCGCCGACGCGCGGCGGCTTCCGCTCGCGGTGCACGAACGCTTCGACCGGATCCTGGTCGACGCGCCGTGCAGCGGCCTCGGCACCCTGCGTGCGCATCCCGAGGTGCGGTGGTCGCGGGGTCCCGCCGACGTACTACGGTTGGCGGCGCTGCAAGCGGAGATTCTGCATGCGGCGACGGCGCATCTCGCGCCCGGCGGCGCGCTCGTCTACGCGACGTGCACGCTCTCCGCCGCGGAGAACGAAGGCGTCGTCGAGCCGTGGCTGGCGGCGCATCCCGAGCTCGAGCGCGACCACGCCGCAGCGCACCTCGCGCCCGCCGCCGCCGCGCTCGTCGACGCGAGCGGTGCGCTGCGTACCCTACCGCACCGCCACCGCCTGGACGGCTTCTACGCGCTGCGGGTGCGGCGACGATGAGGGTGCGCACTCCGGCGCCGCTTGCGGGGCCTCCCCGCACGATCGTATAAACCGTGGCTCCGAGCCCGTCGGTGCGCCGCACGATCGCTCCATCGTTACTCTCCGCCGACTTCGGTCGCCTCGCCGACGAGGTGCGCGCGGCCACGCGCGCGGGCGCTGATTGGCTGCACGTCGACGTGATGGACGGCCACTTCGTGCCGAACATCACGATCGGGCCGCCAATCGTCGATGCCATTCGCAAGGCAAGCACGCTGCCGCTCGACGTCCACCTCATGATCACCGACCCGCAGCGCTATCTCGCGGCGTTCGTCGGCGCCGGCGCGAGTTGGGTGTCGGTGCATCACGAAGCCTGCGCCGTACCCCGAGAAGCCGTCGCCGAGATCCGCGCGCTCGGCGCCCATGCCTCGGTCGCGCTCAATCCGGAGACGCCGGTCGCGGCCGCCGCCGACGTCCTGCCCGAGATCGACATGCTGTTGCTCATGAGCGTCCACCCCGGTTTCGGCGGCCAAGCGTTCATTCCCACGACGCTCGCGAAGATCGCGGAGGCGGCGCGGCTGCGGGCGACGACGAACGCGCGCTTCCTGATCGAGGTGGACGGCGGGATCACCGCCGAGAACGTCGAGCGCGTCGCCGCCGCCGGCGCCGACGTGATCGTCGCCGGAACGGCGGTCTTCGGCGCCGATGACTATGCGAGCGCGATCAACGCGCTCCGCGGCCCCACCGACGGAAGTCCGCGCTGAGCGCCGCTTTGCTTCGCGACGACGATGTGTTAGCCAACGTGCAGCGTACTTCGCGGGGTGTGGCTCAGCCTGGTAGAGCACTGCGTTCGGGACGCAGGAGTCGCTGGTTCAAATCCAGTCACCCCGACTCTCTCCCTTCCAATGCCACCCGCGCGCGGCCGCCCCGGACGATCTCGACGTCGCTCTCCACGGTGCGGTCGCTGCGCGTGCGTCGTTGAGGCCCGTGCTCGCGCTCGCCCTTCTCGTGGTCGCGTATCTCTGTGGGTCGATCCCCACCGGCGTCTTGTTGAGTCGGCGGCGCGGCGTCGATCCCCGCGACATCGGCAGCGGTAACATCGGCGCGACGAACGTCGCGCGCGCGGCGGGGCCGGCGGCGGGCCTGCTCACGCTCGCCGGCGACACGCTGAAGGGACTTCTCCCGGTGCTGATCGCCGGCGCGCTCGGGCTGTCGAGCACGACCATCGCGCTCGTCGGCCTGGCCGCGTTCTTGGGCCATCTCTACTCGTGCTTCCTCGGATTCGACGGCGGCAAGGGCGTGGCGACCACTCTCGGCGTCCTGATCGGTCTCGCGCCCTCGTGCGCGGCCCTCCTCGCCGCCGCCTTCGTGCTCACGATCGCCCTGGCGCGCTACGTGTCGCTCGCATCGCTGCTGGCCGCCGCGCTCACCGCGCCGCTCCTCCTCGCCCTCGGATACCCGGCGGCGACGGTGCTCGTCGGCCTCGTCATGAGCGCCCTCGTCACACTGCGCCATCGCGACAACATCCGACGATTGCGATTCGGCACCGAGCCCCGCATCGGGGTCGCGAGGCCGTCGGAGGCGGATTCGGGACTTGCCTAGATCTCGGGCACTGACCGCGACTTGAGCAGCATCGCTGGCGCGCGCAGCTCGCTCTCTATGCCACGCTCGAATTTTCTCGCCGTTTGACGGCCGCTTCCGACGGTATCCGGCTTGCTTCGGGATAGCGAGTTCATGCGTCGCCCCGCGCGTCCCCGGTACGACTGGTACAGCATTGCGATGCGCGGGGGCGCGCCTGGTCCCGCTTTACAACCCTAATCGAATGCGATTTAGAGGGCGGCGAATTCCCCCAGCCTGCGGAGGCTCCCATGAAGAAAGTCGAAGCGATCATCAAACCCTTCAAGCTCGATGAGGTGAAGGAGAGTCTCTCCGGGATCGGCATTCAAGGCCTCACGGTAACGGAGGTGAAGGGTTTTGGGCGCCAGAAGGGTCATACGGAGCTCTATCGCGGTGCCGAGTACGTCGTCGACTTCCTGCCCAAAGTGAAGCTCGAAATCATCGTGAAGGACGAAAGCGTCGCGGATGTCGTCGCCGCGATCGAGAAGTCGGCGAAGACCGGCCGCATCGGTGACGGCAAGATCTTCGTCTTGCCGATCGAAGAGGTCGTGCGCATCCGCACCGGCGAGCGCGGCGACCAAGCCCTCTGACGTCGTCGGCGGTCGCAGATCATCGAACCCAAACCAAAGGAGAGAAGCGTATGAGCACGGCGAAGGACGCCATCAAACTGGCGAAAGACCGGAAGGCGGTGGCGGTCGATTTCAAGTTCCTCGACTTCCTCGGCACCTGGCAGCACTTCACGACGCCGGTGAGCGAGCTCGAGGAAGACGTCTTCGAGAGCGGACTCGGCTTCGACGGCTCGTCGATCCGAGGATGGCAGCCGATCAACGCCTCCGACATGCTCGTGATCCCGGACCCGTCGACCGCCGTCATGGACCCGTTCATGACGCACTCGACACTCTCCCTCATCTGCAACATCGTCGATCCGATCACCAAAGAGGACTACTCGCGCGATCCGCGCAACATCGCCCGCAAGGCCGAGGCGTACCTCAAGTCGACGGGGATCGGCGACACCGCGTACTTCGGCCCCGAGCCCGAGTTCTTCATCTTCGACGACATCCGCTTCGATCAGAACGAGCACTCCGGCTACTACTACGTCGACTCCGTCGAGGGCCGCTGGAACAGCGGACGCGATGAGGGCCCGAACCTCGGCTACAAGCCGCGCTACAAGGAGGGCTACTTTCCGGTGGCGCCGCTCGACTCGCAGACGGACATCCGGCACGAGATGGTGCTCGCGATGGAGAGCGTCGGTCTGCGCGTCGAGAAGCAGCATCACGAGGTCGCGACCGCCGGGCAGGCGGAGATCGACCTGCGCTTCCTGCCGCTCGTCAAGATGGGCGACGCGCTCATGTGGTACAAGCACTGCGTCAAGAACGTCGCGCGCCGCCACGGCAAGACGGCGACGTTCATGCCGAAGCCGATCTTCGGCGACAACGGCTCGGGCATGCACGTCCACCAGTCGATCTGGAAGGGCGAGAAGCCGCTCTTCGCCGGCAACGGCTACGGCGGTATGAGCGAGCTCGCGATGCACTACATCGCCGGCATCCTGAAGCACGCGGCCACCTTGTGCGCTTTCGTCGCGCCGACCGCGAACAGCTATCGGCGCCTGGTGCCGGGCTTCGAGGCGCCGGTCAATCTCGCGTACTCCTCGCGCAACCGCTCCGCCGCCTGCCGGATCCCTATGTACTCGCCGTCGCCGAAGGCGAAGCGCATCGAGGTGCGCTTCCCCGATCCATCGTGCAACGGCTACATGGCGTTCGCGGCGATGCTGATGGCGGGCCTCGACGGCATCGAGCGGCGGCTCGATCCCGGCGATCCGCTCGACAAGGACATCTACGCGCTGACTCCCGAGGAGCTGAAAGACGTCCCCTCGGTACCGGGCTCGTTGCCCGACGCGCTCGCCGCGCTCGCGAAGGATCACGACTTCCTCCTCAAGGGCGACGTCTTCACCGAGGACGTCATCGAAACCTGGCTCGAGTACAAGCGCACGAAAGAGGTCGATCCGCTGCGCCTGCGCCCGCATCCGTACGAGTTCGCACTCTACTACGACGCCTGACCTGCAGCACCAGGCCCGTCGGAGGGCAACCGGAAGGCAGATCTGACAACTGATCTGCCTTCCGGAGGTGCCTATCCCACCGCGTTCAAGCGGTTTCTTGCTACGGCGGCGAGCTCCCGGTCGACCGGCGACGAAACGGGGCATGGCCCGCGTAGCGCGCGTCGCTGCCGAGCTCTTCCTCGATGCGCAGCAGCTGGTTGTACTTGGCAACGCGCTCGCCGCGACAGGGCGCGCCGGTCTTGATCTGGCCCGCCGCGGTCGCGACCGCGAGGTCGGCAATGCAATCGTCGGGCGTCTCGCCCGAGCGGTGGCTGATCACGGTACCGTAGCCGCCTCGTCGGGCGGCGGCGATGGCCGCGAGCGTCTCGGTGAGCGTGCCGATCTGATTCAGCTTGATGAGCGCGGCGTTGCCGATACCACGCTCGACGGCGGTCGCGATGATGGCGGGATTGGTGACGAAGATGTCGTCGCCGACGAGCTGGATGCGATCGCCGAGGCGCTCGGTCAGTTGCTTCCAGCCGCCCCAATCGTCCTCGGCGAGGCCGTCCTCGATCGACCAGATGGGGAACTGGCGGACCCACTCGTCGTAGAATGCGATCATCTCGGCCGCCGAGCGCCGGCTCGCGTCCGACTTCTTGAACACGTACGCGGAGCCGTCGCGGAACTCGCTCGCGGCCGGATCGAGCGCGAGCACGATGTCCACGCCTGGCCGCAGGCCGGCACGCACGATCGCCTCGAGGATCAACTCGACGGCTTGTACGTTGGTTTCGAGATTCGGTGCGAAGCCCCCCTCGTCGCCGACCGCCGTCCCGTAGCCCCTTGTCTTCAAAATCCCCTTCAGCGCCTGATACGTCTCGGCGGCCATACGCACCGCCTCGTGAAAAGCGACGGCGCCCACCGGAGCGATCATGAACTCTTGCAGGTCTACGCTGTTGTCCGCATGCACGCCGCCGTTCAACACGTTGAACATCGGCACGGGTAGGACCGCGGGGCGATCGTCTGTTATCTGGCGGTAGAGCGGCACGCCGGCCGCGTTGGCCGATGCCCGGGCGACGGCGAGCGACACCCCGAGGATCGCGTTCGCTCCCAGTCGGGCTTTGTTCGGAGTGCCGTCGAGTGCGCACAGGCGCACGTCGATCGCGGCCTGGTCGGCCGCATCGTGCCCGCGGAGCGCGGTAGCGATCTCGTCGTTCACGTGGGCACATGCACGGCGGACGCCCTTGCCCCCATAGCGCTTCGGATCGCCGTCGCGAAGCTCGACCGCCTCGCGGCTCCCGGTGGAGGCGCCGGAGGGCACGGCCGATCTCCCGCGCGTCCCATCCTCGAGAGCCACGTCCACCTCGACTGTCGGATTGCCACGCGAATCGAGAATCTCACGCGCCCGAATCGCTGCTATCGCCATCATTTGCGCCTCCTCGATCGGCTGCTCGCAACGCCGTCACCTCGGCCGTGAGCGCGTCGACGCGCTCGATCTCGGCACGGACGGTACTCTCTCCGACCGCGCGCCGCTCGCGCGCGCGCTCGAGCGCACGCTCCGCCGCTCGGTACACGTCATGGAGATAGCCGCGCAGCTCGATTTCGAGCCGATCGCGGCTCTCACGTACACGATCGCGAAGATCGTTGGTCAACCGTGCTGCATTGGTGCTGACCAGCCGCTCGAGATACGCACCGATCTCCCGCTCGATGTTGCGTCGCAGGCGCTCACGAGGGCGCACGAGATCGAGGAAACGTTTGAGCGGAGAGCGTGCGGTGAGCGTGAGCATCTCCGTGTAGTACAAGCGGCTTCGGGCCCGAAGCTCCAGCTCGGGAGCAACCCGCTGCGGAAGCGCGGCCAACGCCGGGTCTCCCGATGCCGCGAGGCGCTCGAGAAAGGCATCCGCGAGCCACACGAACCGCTGTGCTCCTTCGGCGTACGCCTCTTCCGCGGCGGGCTGTTCCTCGCCGCGCCAGCGCTCGAGGCACTGGCGGAAGACATCTTGGGCGGCCTGCGTGGCGCTGTCGCAGAGCCGCGACCGACCCTCCTCGGGAAGGGTGTCGATGACCCGCCGCAACTCGGTCCGCGCAACCGGGATCGCGCGGGTGAGGAATTCCTGCTGGCGCGCGGTCAACGACGCCTCGAGACGATCCTGCTCCGCGCGCAGCAGGGAGCCGAGGTCACGAAGCGCCCGCTCTGCGTCCGCAACGCAACTCTTCAGCGTTGCGATCCGTCGCTCCGATTCGTCGAGGGGGCGCACCAGCGCCGCACGCTCTTCGGATAGTGCGTGCAGCAGGCGATCCGCATAGACGCTGATGCCACGCACTTCCGCTGCACGGATCAGATGGCTACCGGCATCGCGCGCCAGGCTTCTCAGCATGTCGTAGAGCTTGCGCCAGTCACGCGACACGCCACCTTCGGATTGATCGGCCGCGGCGATGGCGCTCACCTCGAGCACCGGCCCGAGCGGCTTCTTCAGCTGCTCTTCCAGGACGCGCTCGATGAACGCCCGCGCCTCGCGCCGATCGCTGTCCGGAAGACGATCCGCCTTGTTGAGAACGAAGACGAGGTGCTCGACGCGCTGCTCGGTCAGTTGCGCGACGAGCGCGAGCTCGTCGGCCGAGATCGGCGGATCGGCGCCCAGCACGATGACCGCGGCGTCGACGTGCGGCACGAAGCTCCGCGTCGCCGCCGTGTTCCCGAGGATCGTCGAGCCGATCCCGGGTGTGTCGACCAGGCACATGCCGGTGGCAAGGAGGGGACTGGGAACGAACACCTCGACGCCGAGCACGCCCCTGCGGTTCTCCGGATTCTCCTCCTCGGTGACGTAGGCGGCGATATGCGACCGGTCGATCTTCTCCCATCCGCCATCCGCGAAGCGGACGCGCGCGCCGGGCGCGCCGTGTCGCACGACGGTGACGACCGCAGTCACCGGTACGACGCCCGTTGGCAGCACCGAATCGCCGACCAGCGCGTTCAGCAGTGTCGACTTCCCGCGTTTGAACTGTCCGACGCACGCGACGTAGAAGCGCCCCTCCGCGAGACGTGCCGCGAGGTTCGCCGCATCCGTCGCGACGTGCTCGATGCCCGCCTCGTGCGCGAGCGCGGCGAGCCGTGCAAGCGGGGATCGAGCGTGCACCACGTCGCGCACTGAGCTGGGCGGCGCCGCCGGGTCAGCCGTCGGCATCGCCGTCAAGATGCCACGCACTGTTCAGGAAACGAACGCGCCAATCCGCTCCGACGCGTTCGAGTTCCTTGAGCGTCGCCGTCTGCTGCATGAAAGGAGCACGCGGCGACCATGATGGGTGTCGTGCTCCGCGGCCGTCAGACGACGCGGCCGATCGCAAGTCCGCCGAGCACCGCGAGCAGACCGACGGCGAGACTGCCGAACGCATTCGCGGAGCCGAGCAAGATGCTTCCTTCCTCCAAGAGACGCACGGTCTCATAGGTGAACGTCGAGAACGTCGTATAGGCCCCGAGAAATCCGATGCCGACGGACAGTCGCACCACGGGAGACAACGCATGCCCCTCGAGGACGCCCATCAGGAGTCCCAGCACGAAGCTCCCGGAGACGTTGATCAATAGCGTTCCGTATGGGAATACGGCGCCGAGCCGCGCCGCCACCCAGCCGGCAAGGAGGTAGCGCGCGTTCGCGCCGAGGATTCCGCCGAGCCCCACCCACACCATCTCCCTCACGTGCCCTCCTCCTTCACTCCGATGTCGAGCGACGCCGCGAGCAGCGCCGGTCGAGCGACCATGCCAATGATGCGCCCGTCGGCATCCGTGACCGGCAGTCGCTTCACATGACGCGCCACGGTCAACGTGCGCGCCTCGATGACCAGCGCGCTCGCTGGCACCGTGACGACTGGGCTCGTCATGATGTCGGCCGCCCGCTGTCCTGACGCTCGTCGAACCTGCCTGTCTGCAACGGTGCTCCATCGGCTGCGCAGCAGGGTGAGGAGCCCAGGACGCACCGCCGGGTCGATGCGGGCGACGATGTCGGTGTCCGTGATGATGCCGGCGAGCCGACCCGCCTCGTCGAGCACCAGGATTCGCTTCGCGTCAGACTCCATGAGCCGCGAGATGACGTCGTGGATCGGCGTCGTTTCGACGACCGTGGGCACGTCCTTTTCCATGATCTCCGCGACGGTCCGATGCTCCTGCGGCAACCGATGCTCGCGAGGCACGGTCCGATGGGCGTGCGCTGTCGTGATGCTGTTCAGGATATCGAGGCGCCCGAGCACGCCGACGAGCCTGCCGCCGTCGTCGACAACGGGAAAGCGCTTGAGGCCCCGCTCGCGCATCCGAAGCGCGGCGTCTCTCAGCGGCATGCGGGGCGTGACCGTGACCGCTGGCGCTGTCATGCAATCGTGGACAACCCCGCCCCGGGCTCTGAGCCGCGCGAGGCTGTCGGCGATCGCTTCACCGCTCGTCGCCTTGTGCAAGCTGACGCTCAGATGCGTCGCCCCCGACCGGAGCAGATCACTGTCGGCCACGACACCGACGACGCGCCGACCGGCGTCGATGACGGGCAGCGCCGTGTAATCGTGCGCGACCAATCGCTCCACGACGTCCGCGATGGATGTCTCGACGGTGACCGAGTCCACCTCCGCCCGCATGACGTCGCCCACTTGTACGTCCGGGAGCCCACCCTTGAATGCCGCCGAGGAGAAGTAGACCTCCGTCTCGTCCACCGTCACGACGCCCGCGCTCAGCATGGCCGCGAGCCGCGGGAGCAGCCGATCGACGCGCTCTGCCGTATCGATGACCGTGATGACGACCGGCAGATCGATCGAGAGCCGGAGTACGTTGGCGGTCTTGATCTGAGAATGGGCGCCGAAGCCCGCAACGCCGCGGGTGACGGTCGCCCCGGCGCACCCGGCGCTCCGCAGCTCCTCGAGGATCGCCAGGTACAGCGAGCGGTGATGCCATTGATCGGACTCGCCGATGAAGATGGTCATCCGTTTGCCGCGCATTGTCCCTCCGCAGACGGTCGGCTCACCGAACGGTCGTCGTCGTCACCGTACAACGAGCACGGAACACGGCGCGAGGTCGACCACCTTGTCGGCGGTCGTACCGAGAACCCTTCCCCAGATCCCAGAATGCCCGCTGTGACCGAGCGCCAGCAGATCCGCCTTCACCTCGCCCGCGTAGGCGGGCAGACTCTGCGCGGGATGTCCGACCCGGACGTCGGCGTGGACCGCCAGGCCCGCCGACGTCACGCGCTCCACGGCCTGACGCTGCATCTCCCGATAGAACTCTTCTGCGGTCCGCCGCTCGTCTTCGATCTCGTCGATCGCGCCCGGATATTTTGGAAGCTCCACGATCGAGACGAGAAACAGCTCGGACTTGCAGACTCGAGCGAGAGCGATCGCGGCGTCGAGCGCGCGGCGCGCGCCGTCGGATCCATCGAGACCGACTACGATGCGTCGGTACATGCTTCACCTCCCGCGCTGCGCCGTGCTCGGCACGTCGACCATGGAAGCGGCGACAGCTGCTTCTGGTTTCAGGTCAGGCTTGAAGAAGGACTGCGCCACCAGCGTCGGTACGACGGCGCTGCCGATGACCACCGTCACCAGGATCGTGTACTGCGTCTGGTCGATGAGATGGTTCTCCAGCCCGAAGAGCGCGGAGATCGTCCCGAAGGTGAGGCCGGTCGCCATCATGAGCGTCGTGTAGGCGGCCGCGCGTCGCGGCAAGCCGAAGAGGCGCGCGACTGGCCACACACCAACGAATTTCGTCCCGAGCTTGATCCCGAGTAGCGCGAAGATGAGTCCGGCACTGCCGGCGATCGCCGGCAGCGAGACGTACAGCCCGGCCTTGATGAAGTAGAACGGCGTCAGCATCGTGAACGCGATTGAGCGCATGCGGCCTACCAGGATGCGGTCTTCGAGAAATACGCCGGAGACGATTAATCCCGCCAGATACGCGGGAAGCACGGCCTCGCTGCGGGCCGTCGTCGCGAGCCCCCCGAGAAAGAACAACACGAGAAAGACGAACTTGACCTCGGGTTCGCTGACACGCGCGGCGCCGAAGGTGCTGATCACCGAACGCAGAAGTCGCGGCAGGAACCGCAGCACGATCGCGAGCACGAGCACGAACACGATGAGCCAGCGGTTGAAATCCGCGAAGAACGCACCGAGCGCGAGCACCGTCCCGAAGTCGGTGACGAAGCACGCCGCGAGAATCATCTTACCGAGGCTCGTGCTGCTGAGGCCCGTCTCGACCATCACGGCGTAGACGACGGCGACGGAGGTCGTCGAGAGCGCGATGCCGCAGATGAGCGCACCATTGTAGGTCCATCCGGTGATCCAGTACGCGAAGGCCCATGCGCCAAGGAATGGAAACAGGAACGACACGAAGCCGATCACGAGCGCAGTCTTCAAATGGGTGCGCAAGGAGTCGGGATCGATCTCCGCGCCCGCGAGAAAAGTGAGCAGACCCGCTCCGAAAGTGGCGAGAAAGTTCACCCACTCGTTCGTCTGGAACCCGATGAGGTTTCCGGCGATGACGCCCATCGCGATTTCGAGCAGCGCGACCGAGATGCCCGTCCGGATCGAGAGCAGGCTCGCAATGAACGCGAGCAGCATCCAGACCGTGGCGACGAACCAGATGTTGGTCACGTGCTGCATCACAGTGTCTCCCGGGGAGCACGTGCTCGCCCGTAGATCGCGCACGACCGGTCCAACGCAAAAGTGTTCCGCCCCTGACGCGCGCACCCGTATCGCGACGAGCCGTTACGCGCGACAAGGACTCGAGATGCTGTCGGGTGCATTCCCCCCTACCGTTCTGGTTTCTGGTAGGAGTCATCAGCCCGACGGGGCGGTTATACGGCGAACTCCATCGCCGAAACGCAACAAAAAACCTAGACCCGATCCTCTCGTCCTGTCAACCAAGGGCATCGAAGTCCTCGCGCTCTCCCCGCGCTTGGCGAGGATCTCCGACAATTGACAGTCTCGTCTCGCCGGTCTACACGCTTCCTCGCGAGACGGCGATGGAGTTCGCCGTATAACCGCCCACCGAGGGCTGATAACTCCTACCGAGATTGGTATCCGTGGTAGGAATATCGACGCCCATTCAGCGCCAGCGAACTCACCCGGATCGAGCAGGCGTTCGTGACGGCCGCGTATGTGGGGCGGCACATTTTCCTAGGATCCCATGAATCCGACCGCCTCGCCCGTTCGATCATCCGGGCCGCTTCATGACCGCTCGGCGTGGCTCAACCGCTCCACGGTAGGCATCGCGCTCGCGAGCTTCTGCTCGGATGTGTCGCACGAGCTCGCGACCGCCGTTCTCCCCGTCGTTCTGCTCTCGCTCGGAGCGGGAGCCGCCGCGCTCGGCGTGATCGAGGGCGCTGCGGACGGCCTGTCGGCGGCGGCGAAGCTCTGGGGTGGGCTCGTTAGCGATCGGGTTGCGCGTCGCAAACCGCTCGCGTCGATCGGATATCTTGTCACCGCCGTGGGCACCGCCGCGATCGGCGTCTGCGCGGCGTGGTGGCAGGTGATGATCTGCCGAATGGCAGCGTGGATCGGGCGCGGCAGCCGGAGCCCGGCGCGCGACGTGCTGATGGCCGAGGCCGTCGCGCCGCACGTATGGGGCAGAGCGTTCGGCATGGAGCGGGCGGGCGATGCGTTCGGCGCGGTGCTGGGACCGCTATTGGCGCTCACGCTGATCGCCGCGGGGGTTCGGGCGCAGCAGGTCATGCTCTGGTCGCTCCTCCCTGGAATCCTCGCCTTCCTCGCCATCGCGGGGCTCGTCGTCGAGCGCCCGCGCGACCGGCCACTCGTAACTCATACCTTCCGTGCGAGTCTTGCGGCCACGACCACCCCGTTTCGCCGCTATCTCGGCGGCATCCTGATCTTCGGATGCGGGGACTTCTCCCGTACGCTGTTGATCCTCTACGTCACCCAGCACGCGCAGGGGACGCTGTTTCGTTGGCAGGGCGCGACGCTGGCGATCGCACTCTACGTACTCCACAACGCGGTGAGCGCGCTCGCCGCCTTTCCAATCGGCGCGCTCAGCGACCGGGTCGGGCGCCGCCGCGTCGTGAGCGTCGGCTACTCGTTCGCGGGCGCCACGACCTTCGGCTTTGCATTTCTCGGAGCCACGCCGCTCGCGTTGACCGTGCTCTTCGTCTGTTCCGGCATCTACATCGCGTGCGAGGAGGTCGCCGAGAAGGCCTGCGCCGCCGAGCTGCTGAGCGAGCACGCCCGCGGCACGGGGATGGGCCTGCTCGCCGCGACGAACGGGATCGGCGACATGATCTCGAGCGCCCTCGTAGGCGCGCTCTGGTCGGCCGTGCCGGCGACACCGGCACTCGGATTCGTCGCGGCGGGATCGCTCCAAGTGCTCGGGGCCCTGGTCATCAGCGCGGGGCGTCCTGTGTCGAGCCCGAGTTGAGACTCGGTACGATCGTCCCATCGAGACCCCTCGTGGCGAAGCCCTTCGAATCTGACCGCGGGACTTCATCGCGCCCGCGCAGCGCCGTGTTCCTCGACGTGAGGACATCGTGGCGGCTCGACGGCAGCGCCCGCGTGCTCGAGCAACTCGCGCCCCGAGTCGTGCGCGGCGACATCGAGTTGCTCGCGGTCGCAGATTGGGTCGCTGTTGGGCCGGAAATGGCCCGCCTCTTCGCGAGCCACGGCGCACGACTGATCGCGGGCGCCCCGGATCCCTCTTCCGGGAGCCGCAGGGGCGTGTCTCTCGCCGTCATCGCTGGACTCTGGCTCGCGTCCTGCGACGCCGGCGCCGTTTTGGAGATCATCACCGACGGTGCCGACGACCACACGTTCGACGCCGTCGGATACGCCGCGGCACGGCGCGGAGCGGTCTTCCGACGCCTGAGCCTTCGCGAGATCCGCGGCTGAGACGAGTCTAGCAGGAACCGCGGTTTCGCGATTCACCGCTCGTCGTCTTCGTTCTCGCGGTCGTCGTAGTCAAGGCGACGTCGATCGTCGTCGCGGAACGCTCCTTCTAGCGGGGACCACCGTCGCCACGCACGCCGCGCGCGTTCTCGATGATCACCTCGACGCGGCGGTTCTTGGCGCGGCCCTCGGGATTGTCGCGGCTGCGGATGGTGTTCGGCGCGACTGGGCGGGCTTTGCCGAAGCCGTGCGTGCGCAGGCGGCGGCGGTTGAGGCCGTCGCTCACCAGGGCGTCGGCGACGCTCTCGGCACGCACCTCCGAGAGGCGCCGGTTGTAGGCCTGCGTGCCGATCGAATCGGTGTGGCCCTCGATCGAGACCTGCCGGCCGCGCGCCGAGCGCAGCAGCACGGCGGCGATGTCGCCGACGGTGCGACGGGCGTCGCGCGTCAAGTCGGCGCGATCGAACTCGAAGAGCACGTCCGGTAAGTTGACGACGACGCCGCGCGACGTCTCGCGCACGTCGAGGTTGCGCCGGCGAAGTTCTTCGAGCAGCTCCCGATTGCGGGCGATCTCCTCACGCTGGCGCGCCAGCGTCTCCTCTTGCCGGCTCATTTCGTCGCGGTTCTCGCGCGCGATGTCGCCGCGTGTCGATCGCTCGCGCGTCCCGAGCGGCTGCGCGGCGCATCCCATCAACAAGATCACGGCGCAGAGCGCGGCCGATCTAGAGCTCCCACGCCGACGCTGCATGCTGCGATCCTCCGAACGCGATGCTAAGCGAGGAGATCACGCAGTCAAGCGGGGTCGGCGCCCCCACCGTACGCTACGAAAGGACGCGCGACGGTGACGGTTGGCGAAGCGCGTCGAGGCAGAGCACGAGGACGCCGAGCGTGATGGCGCTGTCGGCGACGTTGAACGCGGGCCAGTGATAGGCGCCGATCGCGAGGTCGACGAAGTCGATGACCTCGCCGAAGAGCACGCGGTCGATCATGTTGCCGATCGCGCCGCCGGCCACCGCCCCGCACGCGCCGACGATGAGGCGCCGCTCCCCGGGAACGCTGCGCAGAAACCACACCAACAGTACGACCGCGACCGCCGAGACAAGGAGAAAAAACGGCATGCGCAGGGCCGCGGCGCGGCCGGCGAGGAGCCCGAACGCCGCACCGGTGTTACGGACGTAGGTGAGGGCGGCGAATCCGTCGACGAGCACAATCGTCTGATGGAGATGCATCCGCGCCGTGACCGCGACCTTGGTGAGCTGATCGAGCGCGATTACCAGGGTCGCGGTGCCGAGCGCGACCGGCCACTTGGCGCGGCGCATCGCGGCGTTCACGTCGGCCGCCGCACGTCGCCGGACGCGAGCACGCCCGCGCAACGTCCGCAAACGCTCGGCACGCGCGCGTCGTCGCCGACGTCGAGACGCCAATTCCAACAGCGCGCGCACTTCCGGCCGCCGGCGCGTACGGCTGCGATTCCCAGGCCTGGAAGCGTCGACTCACCGGTGACGCGTGCGGCGGGCACCAACTCGACGTGGGACACGATGAGGATCTCGGGCAAGAGCCCGCGGCGACTCTCGAGGAGCACACCGAGCGCGCCGTCGGCGCCGAGGCGTACGTTCGCTTCGAGCGAATGACCGATCTCGCCGCGTTGGCGGAGCGCCTCGAGCGCCTTGGTGACCGCGGCGCGCACCTCGAGGAGACGATCCCAATCGGCGGCGAGCGCCGTGTCCACGAGCGTCGGATCGGGACGCGGAAAGTCGGCGAGGTGCACGCTCGCGGGGCGCGCGTCGTCGGCGGGCATGCAGCTCCAGATCTCCTCGGCGGTGAAGGACAGCACCGGTGCCATGACGCGCGCGAGAGCGTCGAGGACGGCGTACAGCGCCGTCTGCGCCGCGCGACGCTCCACCGATGTCGCGCCCTCGCAGTACAGGCGGTCCTTCACGACGTCGAGGTAGAGCGCCGAGAGGTCGACGCTGCAGAAGTTGTTGAGCGCATGGTAGACGGCGTGGAACTCGAAGGCGTCGTAGGCGCGTCCACAGCGCGCGACGAACCCCTGCAGGCGGTCGAGCGCGAAGCGATCGAGCTCGAGCAGCGCACTGCGCTCCACGGCGTCGCGCGCGGGCTCGAAGTCGGCAAGGTTGCCGAGCAAGAAGCGCGCGGTGTTGCGGATGCGGCGATACGCCTCGACCGCGCGCTCGAGGATCTCGCGCGAGATGCGCATGTCCTCGCGGTAGTCCTCCGCCGACACCCAAAGGCGCAGGATGTCGGCGCCATGCGTCGCCACGATCTTCTGCGGCGCGACGACGTTGCCGGCCGACTTCGACATCTTGCGCGCGTCCTCGTCGAGGAAGAACCCGTGCGTCAGCACGGTGTCGTATGGCGCGCGGTCGCGGGTGGCGACCGCGGCGAGGAGCGAGCTCTGGAACCATCCGCGATGCTGGTCGCCACCTTCGAAGTAGAGATCCGCGTGGCCACCGAGCTCCGGCCGGCGCTCGACGACCGCCGCGAAACTCACACCGGAGTCGAACCAGACGTCGAGGATGTCCTCCTCCTTGCGGAAGCCCGTGCCGCCGCACGCTGCGCAGGCGAAGCCCGGCGGCGCGAGCTCGCCGACGGGGCGGGCGAACCAGGCGTCGGCGCTCTCGCGCGCGAAGATCTCGGCGACGTGCGCCAGCAGCTCCGGGGTCGTGCTCGCGGCGCCGCAGCGCTCGCAGTGCAACGCGACGATCGGCACACCCCAGGCACGCTGGCGCGAGATGCACCAATCGGGACGGTTCGCGACCATGCCGGCGATGCGGTCCTTTCCCCACGCCGGGATCCAGTGCACCCGGTCGATCGCGGCGAGCGCCCGCTCGCGGAGCCGCGTCGTCGCCATGGAGATGAACCACTGCTCGGTGGCGCGGAAGATGACGGGGTGCTTGCAGCGCCAGCAATGCGGGTAGGAGTGCGTGAGCGGCTCGGTCGCGAGCAGACGCCCGACTGCGCGCAGATGCTCGACGATGCGCGCGTCGGCGTCGAACACGCGCATGCCCGCGAACTCCGCCACCTCGGGGAGGAAGCGGCCGGCGTCGTCGACCGGCGCGTAGACGTCGAGGCCGTAGCGGCGTCCGACGTCGTAGTCCTCCTGCCCATGGCCGGGTGCGGTGTGCACGAGACCGGTACCGGTCTCGAGCGTGACGTGCTCCCCGAGGACCATGAGCGCGTCGCGGTCGATCCACGGATGGCGCGCACGCACCCCCTCGAGCACGCGCCCAGGCACGGTCGCGCGCACCGGCGCGTCGCTGTCGACGAACGCCGTGAGGCGCGGCAGCAGCGCCTTGGCGACGAGCGTGAGCCGTCCCGAGCGCGCCGGCACGACGACGTACTCGACGTCGGGATGCACCGCAATCGCGAGGTTCGCCGGCAACGTCCATGGCGTCGTCGTCCAGATGGCGACGTCGATCGGCGTCCCGGCGAACGTTCGCAGCGCCTCGGGGTACGGCTCGCAGAGCGCGAACGCCACGTACACCGACAGCGATACGACGTCGCGGTATTCGACCTCCGCCTCGGCGAGGGCCGTCCGGCAGGACGCGCACCAGTGCACCGGCTTCTTGCCCCGATAGAGGTCGCCGCTTGCCGCGACCTTGGCGAGCTCGCGTATCTCGATCGCCTCGTAGGCGAAGTCCATCGTCAGGTAGGGTGCGGACCAGTCGCCGAGGACACCGAGGCGCTTGAACTCGTCGCGCTGCACGGCGACGAAACGCGCCGCGTACTCGCGGCAGAGTCGGCGGATCTCGAGCTTCGAGAGCGCCGCCTTCTTCTCCTTGCCGAGGCTCTTCTCGACCTGAAGCTCGATCGGCAGACCGTGACAGTCCCAACCCGGCACGTAGGGCGTGAGGTGTCCGGTCATGTGCTTGTACTTGACGATGAAGTCTTTGACGATCTTGTTGAGCGCATGCCCGAGATGGATGTTCCCGTTCGCGTACGGCGGTCCGTCGTGCAGCACGTAACGCGGCCGGCCGGCTCGCTGCGCCATCATGCGCGCGTAGAGATCGTCGCGCTCCCAGCGTGCGAGGATCTCCGGCTCGCGCGCCGGGAGGTTGGCGCGCATCGGGAAGGACGTGACGGGTAGGTTGAGGGTCGCCTTGAAGTCGGGCGGCCCGTCGGCGGTCATCGCAACCTCGGCATGGGCGTGGGCGCGCGCGGGCGCCTCGCGGGTATACCAACAGCCACACGGCGGTTCAATTTCACGTTCACGGCGTCACGCGTCGCGCGGCGGGTGTCGCGATAGCAAGCCGTCGCGTGTCCACGCCGCGGTGGCGGCGCGCGTCAGCGCTGCCCGATGCTCCGCCGCGGACTCCGGCTGACGCGTGGCGTGTCGCCGAAATCGAAGCGCCAGTTCTTCCGCAGGCCGAGGTAGCAGCAGCAAAGCTCGCTATCCATGTCGTTGTTGAAGGTGCGTTGCTTGCCGTCCTCGAAGAGGATCCGAACCAGGCAGGTGCCGCCGGGCACGACGGAGGTCATGACCTCGACGACGGCGCCGAGGCCCCATTGCTCGTACGCGACGTGAAACACGCGATCGCCGAGCCGCAGGAAGAGTCGCTTGTCGCTTTCGAGCATCGAGGCTCTTTCACGTGCGCTCACGTTACCCGAACGCATGCACGAATTCCACCGCGCATGCCGCTTGACAGCGCCGCCGGCCCCCGAGAGACTTCGCCACGATCGTGAGGTGGGACTGGAAAGTGCTGGTGGGAATCGTTCTCGCCGCCGCGGCGGCGGGCTGGCTGCTGACGCGTTCGATCTACGAGCCCGAGACCGACCTCGCCGACGTCGACCGCGATCTCGAGGAGCTGTCGCAGGCGCTGCGCGCCGATGCCGCCGCGGATCTCGAGCTCATCCCGCGCGTTTCGGCGGGCATTTACCTGCCGAGCGTCCTCACGTATCGCCGCAGCGCCGACTTCTGGCGGCCGGCGCTCGCAGGCGGCCCGAGGAGAGGACGACAATGACGTCGGCACGTACGCTCGCGGCGAGCGTCGCGATCGTGAGCCTGACACTCGCTCTCGGAGCGACCGTGCGGGGTCAGGAAGCGGGTGTCCGGCAGCGGCGCTCGCTCGAGCGCCCCCAGGATCGCTCGCAGGATCTCTTACGTCAGGAGCAACAGATTCGTCGTACTCGCGTCGTCACGCGCCGTATCCTCCATGACCGGCGCGCATCGGACGCCGCGAGGCAGCAGGCGACGGAGCTCGACGCACTGCTCGACAAGCGTCAGCAGCTCATCGTCCGTCTCCAAGAGCGGCAGAAGAGCTTCGCCACGCAGCACCAAGCCGAGATCGACGAGCTCGGGGATCTGCATCGTCGCGCGCGCGAGCTCGACGATCGTCTCGCAGCCGCCCGCAAGAACGTCCTCGATGTGAGCAAGGACGACATCGCGGCGCTGAAGGACGCCTCGACGCGCGCCGCCGACCTCGCCGACGCCCTGCGCGCGCAGTACTCGCAGGAGCGCAGACATCACGCGCGGCCGGCAGCGGGCGCCGGCGATAGTCGATAGCGGACTGCGGTTCCGCTCGCGGGAGCGGCGCCAGCCGCTCAGAAGTGTCGGCCGCCGTCGGGCGCGACGTGGATCCGTCCGCCCTCGACCAGCACCGGCAAGAGGCACGCACCTTTGGTGAGCTTCAGAAGCTCGGGGATCGCCTCGGGATGCTCGGTGACGTTCACCACGGTGAACGTCACCCCGCGGCTCTCCAGATCCTCGCGCGTGGCCGCGCAATACGGGCATCCCGTCTGCACGTAGAGCGTCGCGCCCGCCACGCACGTGACGCTAGCACGGCCGCTCCGCGCGTGTCACGGCGAGGACCGCGACTGCGGACGGGGCACGCGGTCGCACCGCGCGACGTCGTGCTTGCGGGCGCTCGAGGCGCGTGCGAAGAGCGCCGCGTGAACGTGGACCGCGACGAGTGGGTGGACGTCGTCGACGACGACGACCGCGTCATCGGCCGCGCGACGCGCGCCGACATGCGAGCGCGGAATCTTTCGCACCGCGCCGTCTACATATTCGTGCACAACTCATCGCGCGAGCTCTTCGTCCATCGTCGCACGCTCACGAAGGACGTCTACCCCGGATACTGCGACGTCACCATCGGGGGCGTCGTCGCCGCCGGCGAGGAGTACGACGCGGCGGCGGCGCGCGAGCTCGCGGAAGAGCTCGGCGTCACGGGAGCACCGCTGGCGCGGCTCGGGACGATCCGTTACGCCGATGAACGGACACGCGTGCGCGGCGTCGTGTATGCCGCGCGCCACGACGGACCGTTCGTCCTGCAAGCGGAGGAGATCGCGAGCGGCGGGTTCGTGTCGCTCACCGAGGCCGAGCGGATGACGCGCGAGGAGCGCTGCTGCCCGGACGGCGTCGCGGTCTTTCGCGCGTACGGCGCCGCGCTCAGAGCCGAATCATGAGGCGCTGGCCCTGTTGCAGGGGCGAGCGGCCGAGGTTGTTGGCGGCGACGAGGGCGCGGACCGACACCCGATGTTTGCGTGCGATCGTCCACAGCGAGTCACCCCGGCGCACCACGTATTGCAGCACCGGCGTCCGCTTCAACTCGGGAAAGTAGTAGTCCGCATGCTGCGCGACGTGCGCGGCGGCGAGAAACTCGGCGTAGAAGTTCCGCGACGCGAACCCGAAGCTCGCGCCGTCGTAGCCGCGGATGATGTCGTCGAGCGAGTCGCTGCCGACCGCGACGCGCGCGCGCGCAATCCCGGCGACGCCGTGATTGTACGAGGAGACCGCGAGCGGCCAGCTGCCGAGCACGCTTCGCGCCCGCGCCAGATGCTCCGCGGCCGCCTCGCTCGAGCGCACCGGATCGAAACGCTCGTCGACCCCGGCGGTCATGCGGAGACGGCCGCCCGCGGTCTCTTTCGTGAACTGCCAGAGGCCGGCGGCGCTGGCACGCGACACCGCGTTGGGATTGAAGGAAGATTCGACGTGCGGCAGGTAGACGAGCTCCGCAGGGAGCGCGGCGGCGGCGAAGATGCGCCGGATCTCCGGGAGGTAGAGCTCGGCGCGCGTGAGGCTGTCAGCGAAGATCTCCTTGAGCCCACGCTGCGCACGGATGTTCGCGGTTGCGCGCGCATAGCCGATCGGTCGCGCGGCAGCGACCGACTCGAAGAGCGCGTGCAGGCGCTGCCGCTCCGGTGACGGCGGCGTGAAGGGTGCGATCGCGTCGCGCCCTCCGAGCGGGAAGAGCTCCGCGACCGCGAGCGACGCCAGCAGCCGGGCGTAGCTGGCACGCACGGGCTCGATCGAGCGCTCGGTGTCGTACGGCACGACGTCGTACACCACCCGCAGATCGTCGCGATCGTGCAGAACGGCCTCGTTCTGCGACACCTCGGTGAAGACCCGGATCCAGAAGCGCACGCGCGCCTCCATCACCTGGGAGACCGGGAACTCCGGGCTGAAGCGCAGCGGCGGCGGGTTGCCCGCTCTGGCGTCGCGCACGAGCGCCAACGACAGGAATACGAGCACGGAGACGACACGTGAAACGCGGGTGTGCTTCGACTTCATGGGGACCACATCGGCCGCGCAGATCGGCGGACGCCATCAAGCCACAGCGCACGGCGTTCGGCAACCCCGATCGTGACGAAACCTCGGCAGTCCGCGCCCTCCCGCGTCAGCGGACGGCGTCGAGACCCGTGAGGTCGCGGCCGACGATCAGCGTGTGCATGTCGTAGGTACCCTCGTAGGTATTGACGGTCTCGAGGTTGAGCATGTGCCGGATCACCGGATACTCGTTCACGATGCCGTTGGCTCCCAAGATGTCGCGTGCCAGGCGCGCAACGTGCAGCGCCTGGCTCACATTGTTGCGCTTGGCGAGCGAGATCTGCTGCGCGCGCGCGCGTCCCGCGTCCTTCAGTTGACCGAGACGATACGCGAGGAGCTGCCCCTTGGTGATCTCCGTCACCATATCGACGAGCTTCTGCTGCACGAGCTGGAACCCGGCGATCGGACGATCGAACTGGACGCGCTGTTTCGCGTAGTCGAGCGCCGTCTCGTAGCACGTCATGGCGGCGCCGATCGCGCCCCAGACGATGCCGTAGCGCGCCTGGTTGAGGCAGCCGAAGGGGCCCTTGAGGCCGCTGACGTTCGGCAGCAGCGCGGCGCGCGGCACCCGCACGTCTTCGAGTACGAGCTCGGAGGTGATCGACGCGCGCAGCGAGAACTTGCCCTTGATGTCGTGCGCGCTGAACCCTGGAATGCCGCGCTCGACGAGGAAGCCGCGGATCTCGCCCTGCGGCGGTGCCTTCGCCCACACGATCGAGACGTCGGCGACGCTGCCGTTCGTGATCCAGCGCTTCACACCCGAGAGGACGTAGTCGCCGCCGGCCTCGCGCGCGCGGGTCTCCATGCCGCCGGGATCCGAGCCGTGGTCGGGTTCGGTAAGCCCGAAGCAGCCGATCGCCTCGCCGCGCGCCATCGGCGGCAACCAGCGCTGCTTCTGCTCCTCGGAGCCGTACGCGCAGATAGCGTACATCGAGAGGCCACCTTGGACCGACGCCATCGAGCGCAAGCCGCTGTCGGCGCGTTCGAGCTCCTGCATGATGAGGCCGTACGCGACGTTGTTCATCCCGGCGCAGCCGTAGCCACGCAGGTTGGCGCCGAAGAAGCCGAGCTCGCCCATGCGGGGAATCAGATGGCGCGGGAACTCCTCGCGACTGTGACACTGCTCGAGGACGGGCAGGCACTCGCGCTCGACGAAGGCGCGGACGCTGTCGCGCGTCATGCGTTCCTCGTCGCTCAGGAGCGCGTCGAGCTCGTAGTAGTCGACGGCGGGCATGGACGCGCATGCTACTGCCCGGGATGCGGGCGCTCAAGCGCGCTGCCGGCGACGTCGGCGCGTCCGCGCCCGTTGCGTCGACGATTGCGGCGCATATAAGACAGCGTGGCTGATCTCCCTCGGGCGATCAGAGCGGCTTATCAGCGGACACGATGCACCTCGAGACCCTGCAAGTCTTTTGCGATCTCGTCGAGAGCGGGAGCTTCTCCGCCGCGGCGTCGCAGAACTTCGTCACCCAGTCGGCGGTGAGCCAACAGGTGCGGACGCTCGAGGCGCGCTTCGATCAGCGCCTCATCGAACGCACCAAGGGTCGGGTGCAGCCGACGCCCGCGGGACAGTTGCTCTACCAGGCGAGCAAGGACATCACCGCCCGCTACCGCGAGCTGCGCGAGCAGTTGCAGAGCTTCGGCACCACGGTGAGCGGCAGCGTACGCCTCGCGACCGTCCACAGCGTCGGACTGTACGAGCTCAGCGAGCCGCTGAAGAAATTCCTCAAGGCGTATCCGCAAGTGAACGTCCACCTCGAGTACAGTCGATCGACCAAGATCTTCGAGGACGTGCTCAGCGGGCGCATCGATCTCGGTATCGTCGCCTATCCGGCGCGGCGGTCGCAAATCTCGGTCATCCCGTTTCGCGAGGACCGCCTCGTCCTCGTCTGCGCGACGCATCACCCGCTGGCGCGGCGGCGTTCGGCGACGATCGCGGACCTCGAGGGCCAAACCTTCGTCGGCTACGAGCGCGACGTCCCGACGCGTCGCGAGTTCGATCGCGTCCTGCGGCGCAAGAATGTGACCGTCCGCTACGTGATGGAGCTCGACAACATCGAGACGATCAAGCGGGTCGTCGAGATCGGTGCCGGTCTCGCCATCGTGCCGGAGCCGACGATCAAGCAGGAGGTGAAGAGCCGCACGCTGTGCGCGTTGCAGATCACCGACGAGACGTTGATGCGGCCGCTCGGGATCGTGCACCGCCAAGGCCGGCACTTCTCGCCGGCCGTCGAGCGCTTCATCGCCGAGCTGCGCTGAGTGATACGATTTCGCCCTGCTCGATTCACCGCAGCGCCGGAATCACCGACTCCCCGAAGAGGCGGATCGTCTCGATCGGAGCGAAGTCGCCGAACATCACGGTGAAGAGCCGCACGCCGCACTCGATCTTCGCACGCAGGCCGGCGACGACCTGCTCCGGCGTGCCGCGCACCGCGATCGCGTCGAGGTCGGCGAAGCCGCCGAGAAGCTGCTTCGCCATCGTCCAGCGCTGCGCGAGGTCGGCGGCATCCTTCCCAAGGACGACGATCACTTGCTCCGAGACGGTGATCGCGGCCGGGTCGCGACCGACGTCGGCACAATGCGAGTGCAGCACCTCGAGCTTGTGCGGGAGCTCCGCGGCGGCGTTCATCGGGCAGTTCCAGCGATCCGCGTAGCGCGCGACCAGGCGCAGGAGCTTGCGCTCGCCGCCACCGCCGATCGTGATCGGCGGCCACGGACGTTGGCGCGGCTTCGGATTGTTCGGTGCCTCGTCGAGCGCGTAGTACTTCCCCTGGAACGTCGCGCGCGATTCGGTGAAGAGCCGGCGCATTACCTCGAGGCCCTCCTCGAGCTGCTCGATACGCACACGGACGGACGGAAAGTTGTAGCCGTAGCCGCGGTACTCCTCGTCCATCCACCCTGCGCCCATGCCGAGCTCGAGGCGTCCCGCGGAGATCTGGTCGAGGCTCGCCGCCATTTTCGCGACCAAGGCCGGGTTGCGGTAGGAGTTGCAGAGCACGAGCGACCCGAGGCGCAAGCGCGTGGTGCGCGCGGCGAGCGCGCTGAGCGCCGTCCAAATCTCGAGGTGATCGACGTCCGGGAGACCGCGCGCCCACATGTGGTCGGCGAGCCACAAGGAGTGCCATCCGCTCTCCTCGCAGGCGAGGGCACGCTCGACCAGTCCGCCGAAGTCGGCGGCGACCTGCGGAAAGAAGAGTCCGCATTCGACCGGGGTTTCGCCGTTGCTCATGCGTACCTCCGCCGCACTCCGCGGCGGCGGAATTACAGCATACGCCCGCCGGAACGGGAAACGCGCCGGCGGCGCGGCGCGACTGTGACAGCTCCGTTGGCGCGTGCTAGGAACACTCGCGGAAGGAGAGGTCGTGACCGCAACCAGACTGTCATCCAAGCTTCGAGTCGCGATCGTCGGTGCGACCGGTATCGCCGGCCAGCAGTTCGTCGACGCGCTTCGCGATCACCCGCGCTTCGCGATCGCGGTGCTCGCCGCATCCGAGCGCTCCGCGGGTCGCCCCTATGGCGAAGCGCTTCGCGACGCCAAGACCGGCGCGCTCCGCTGGTGGTGCGCCGACGCGCCGCCCGCTCACGTGCTCGACCTCCCCGTCATCGCCGGCGCACGCCTCGACGCCGAGGAGGTCGACCTCGTGTTCTCCGCCGTCGAGAGCGACGTCGCGCGCGAGCTCGAACCGAAGTGGGCGGCGACTCGTCCCGTCGTCAGTACGGCGTCGGCCTACCGCTACGAAGAGGACGTGCCCCTCCTCATCCCCGGCGTCAACCTCGATCACGCACCTCTGCTGCACGTGCAGCGCAAGCGCCGCGGTTGGCGCGGCTTCGTCGTGCCGATCCCGAATTGCACCACCACCGGCCTCGCGATCGCGCTGAAACCGTTGCACGCGCGGTACGGCGTGGAGCGGGTGGCGGTGACGTCGATGCAGGGCATCTCGGGCGCCGGGCGGTCTCCGGGTGTCGTCGCCCTCGACATCCTCGACAACGTCGTGCCGTTCATCCCCGGCGAGGAGGAGAAGGTCGCGCGCGAGACGAAGAAGATCCTCGGCGTCCTCGGCGAGGGTGCGATCGTACCGGCGCCGTGCGTCGTGTCCGCGACCTGCACGCGCGCCGCCGTCCTCGAGGGGCACACGGAAGCGGTCTCGGTCGCGCTCGGCGGATCTTGCTCGCCCGCCGCCGCCGCCGCCGCCATGCGCGAGTGGGACGGCGGCATCCGCGGCCTTCCTTCCGCCCCGAAGCACCTGATCACCGTCCTCGACGATCCGTTCCGTCCGCAGCCGCGACTCGATCGCGACGCCGACGGGGGCATGACGACCTCGGTCGGCCGCCTGCGCCCGGACGAGCTCTGGCCGCACGGGCTGCGCTTCGTCCTGGTGTCGCACAACACCAAGATGGGCGCCGCGAAGGGCGCGCTCCTTCTCGCCGAGGCGCTCGACCGCGACGGCTATCTCTAGACGCGGGGGCGTCGATCAGATGAATACGTGCCGCACACCCTTCGCACCGGGCACTCGGGGCAGGTGGGGCGGCGCGCGCAGCAGACGAGCGCGCCGAGGTCCATGATCGCCTGGTTGAATTCGTAGCCACGCCCGCGGGGAATCGTCGTCTCGGCGAGCGCCCAGAGCCGGCGCATACGGCCGCGGCGGCGGCCGGGACCGAAAACGCGGGCGAGCACGCGGGCGGCGTTGGTATCGAGAATCGGCGCGTCTTGACCGAACGCGAACGACGCCACCGCGCCCGCGGTGTAGCGTCCGATCCCCGGGAGCTCGCGGAGCGCCGCGACCTCCGCGGGGAAGCGACCGCCATGGCGTTCCGCAACCAGCCGCGCGGCACGTAGGAGATTCGACGCCCGCCGGTAGTAGCCGAGGCCGTCCCAGCTCTCGCGCACGGCGGGTTCCGCAGCGGCCGCGAGATCCGCAACGGTGGGATAGCGCGCGAGAAAGCGCGGATAGTACTCGAGCACGCGGCGGACTTGCGTCTGCTGTAGCATCATCTCGGATACGAGGATCGCGTAGGGATCGCGCGTGCGGCGCCAGGGCAGGTCGCGCCCGTGGCGGTCGTACCAGGCGAGCAACGCGCGCTGGAAGCGCGCCACCCGGGCGCGGTCGACGCGCGGCGCGACGTGGCGTGGCCGACGCGTGGCGTCGTCGCCGCGTACGCGTTTTTTACTTTGCACCCTGATCCTCGCTCAGTACAATGCATGTGACAGAAGCGGTTCCATGACATCTCGCTTGCGCCGCCACCTCGTCCGCCTCGCAACCGGTCTCCTCACTAAGCCGCTCGGGCGGTATCAACGTCGAACTCCGAATGATCTGGCGAGTCTGCGTCGTCATATCAAGAAGGGCGACGTGATTCTGGTCGAGGGTGATCAGCGCGTCAGCGAGGTGATCAAGTACCTGACGCAGAGCTCCTGGTCGCACTCCGCCCTCTACGTCGGCGACGAGCTGTGGCGCCGGAATCCCGCGGCGCGCAGCGCGCTGCGCGCGCAATTCGGCGACGACGCGCAGCACCTGATCGTCGAGGCGATCGTCGAGGAGGGCGTCGTCGCCTCGGGGCTCGCGAAGTACATCGACTTCAACATGCGCGTCTGCCGTCCGTACAACCTGCGGCGCGAGGATCTGCACACGGTGCTGGACGAGGTGATCGGCCAGATCGGCTGCCGTTACGACGTTCGTAACCTGGTCGACCTCATGCGCTACTTCCTCCCCGTGAGCCTCGTCCCGCGCGCACTGCGCCGGAATGCGCTCGAGTTCGGCAGTGGGATCCCGACGCAGGTGATATGCTCGACGTTGCTCGCGCGCGCTTTCGACCGCGTGCGTTACCCCATCCTGCCCCAAGTGACGCCTATCGACGAGCCGGAGCAGCCACGCGGCCTCATCGACTGGGTGCGAGGCCGACCGCTGCAACCCTACGGGCTCTTCCAAATGGCGCCCATCACCCTCACCACGCCGCGCGACTTCGACATCTCACCGTACTTCGAGGTGATCAAGTTCAACATCATCGCCGACATGCAGTTCGACTACCGCCGCATCCGCTGGGTGGAGGAATCGCAGGCGAGCTGAGCGCGGGAAGCGCAGGCGCCCCGGCGGCACGCAGGACCGGAAGGGACGGACCCCGACGACGATGAAGGGGCCTGCCGCAGTAGATGCGGCAGGCCCCTTCCTGTTGCGTGTGCGCTGCCCGATTCGGCGCGATTCGCGACGGAACGGGCGCTCAGTGCATCCTAGAACACGTAGGACAGCTCGGCAGCGATCGTGTGCTGGTCTTCCTGCGTGCCACCGACGTTGCGCAGGAAGACGGGGTGCTTGGCGTTGTCGTAGCGGTACTCGGCGCGCGCCATCAGGCCCTCGGCGAGGACGAGCGAACTGATCGGCCGGGCTGACGGTGACGCTCCCCATGAACGTCTTCCCGTCATTGGAGTCGATCACGTTGTCCCAGCCGTTGACGATCCCGCCGATCAGATTCACCTGCGGGGAGACCGCGTAGCTCATCAGCAGCCCAGTGTGGGTAAAGGGAATCGAGAAGCTGAACGCCAGCGAACGGCTGATGTTGGGGTTGCGCGGCGACTCGATCACCTCGGCGCCGAGCAGCGTGACGAACTTGCCGCCCTTGAGCTGCAAGTCGGGAAGCCCCGGGAAGTTGTACGTGATGTACGCCTCCTCGAGCTCGATCGAGTTCTGCTCCTCGGCGACGTTGCCGACGGTGCCGTCGCCGTCCCAATCCGCGGCCATGCGCTCGGCCACCTTGCCGAAGTTGACCTTGGTGACGAAGCCGACGCCGTTCTCCCCGGGCGCCCGCGAGACCTGCAGCTGGAAGAGGTCGAGCGAGAACGTATTGTGATCCTTGTCGAAGCCGCGCAGGCCGACGGTGCCCCGGTTGCCCGCCTGCGGGTCGTTCAGGTCGTAGAGATACGAGCCGACGACCATGCCGCCGACGGTGAGCCCGAAGGGCGGCTTCTTGATCGCGGCCTCGAGTGCATCGAGGCGCTTTTGTAACCCCGACGTGTCGGTCGCCGCCGCGGGCATCTCGCCGCGCCGCTCGAGCCGCTGTACCCGCTCCTCGAGCGTCAAGCCGCCTTCGGCGTACGCTCGTGCTCCGATCGCGAGCGTGCCGATACCGAGCAGCGCCGCGCTCACTATGATTGTGGCATTCCTTCTCATTCTCGTCCCTCCCGTAGGTTCTTCGAAAATGCGAATACGCATCATCCACTCCTCCTCGTTGTCGAGTTTCCTACCTCCTCGATCCGCACTTCAGGTCTCGGCCCTTCACCTCCTCTCGAATGATCGGCGAACCGCAGGCCCACGTAAGCCGCGGTCGAAACGTCTTCGATGGAATGCGGAGCGACCCAACGGCCGCGACTGGACGGCGCAAAGTTGCGCGTCGGATAGATCCCTCCACAACCCCTCCCCTCACTTCCCGCCGCGAATGATAGGAAACCTCACCGGCAATATCAACAGCCGGCGTACTCAAAAATCGAGCGGGCATTGACAGCCCCGCCGTGCCTGCCAGGCTGCGGGGCTCGTAGAGCATCGATGCTCGAGACCTCGCACGACGGAACGCACGCGCTCGGCGCCTCCACGTGGACGGCCGCGTTGGCGCTCCTGCTGCTCTCCGCCGCTCTCTACCTACCCCCGGCCGTGAGCACCCCCTTCTTCACCAAGGGTGAGCCCCGCGAGGGCCTCGTCGTACGCCGCATGATCGAGGAGGGAGACTGGATTCTGCCCAAACGCTCCTCGGAAAACGGGTGGACGATCGCCTCGAAACCCCCTTTCTTTCACTGGCTCGGAGCCGTCGCATCGGAGGCCCTGGGTGGGCCGAGCGAGCTCGCGATTCGACTGCCGTCGGTCCTGCTCGGGTTGGCCACGGTTCTCTCTACCTGGCTCGTCGCCCGGACTTTCTTGCCGGGCGTCACCGCGCTTTTCGGATCGATCGTGCTCGCAACGACCTTCGAATGGGTGCGCGCCGTCTCGAGCGCCCGAGTGGATGGCACGCTCGCCGCGCTCATGACCACCGCGCTCCTCCTCTTTCATCGCGGCATCGTCCGCGGCGGCCTCTCGCGTGAGGAGGCGATCGCGGCCTACGGGTCCCTGGTATGCGCGACCCTCACCAAGGGCCCGGTCGGCTTCTTGCTTCCGGGATTCGTGCTCGGCACGGCGCTTCTCGCCTACCGTAAGCTCGCGCTCGTCCCGCGTTTCCGCCCACTCCTAGGTGCGGTCATGATTCTCGTCCTCGCCGGCGGATGGTACCTCACCGCCTGGCGGCTCGGCGGCGATGCGTTCGTCCGCAAGCACCTCCTGAAGGAGAACGTGTTTCGCTTTCTCGGTGCGTCGGCGTTGCAAAGCGGCCATGAGCACGGTTTCTTCTACTATCTGCCGACCTTCGCTGCCGGCTTTCTCCCGTGGACGCCGTTCTTTCTGGCCGCCCTAGTCGCCGCCGTCGGCAATCGGAGCGTCCGGCGCGATCCGCGTATCGGGTTCCTCTTGATATGGCTCGGTGTCGTCTTCGGCTTCTATTCGGCGGCGGCGGCGAAGCGCAGCGTGTACCTCCTCGCGCTCTACCCGGCCGCCGCGCTCCTCACCGGCTGGTGGTGGGAAAGCCTGCGGACGGCGGCTGCGACTCCTCGCTGGCTACGCAGCCGGATGACTCGAGCCATCGTCGGCGCGACCGGCGCCGCGGTCGTCCTGCCGCTTGCGATCGTCGTCGCGGAGGGTCTCGGGCTGGCGCCGCTCACGCCGCTCGAGCCGTTCCTGCACCCCAAGGACCGCGCCAACCTGCCGATCGTCCGCGGTATCATCGACGCCCACCCGATTGCGATCGCGCTCGCGCTCGCGGTGCTGCTCGCCGCGCTCTGCGCCGCGCTCCTGGCGCTCCGCCGGGCGCACTGGACGACCCTCTTCGGCGCGGCGGCGACGCTTGCAACGGCCTTGTGGCTCCTCGTGTTCGCGCTCTTCCAGCCGGAGCTGGCGCGACAACGGACGTTCGGCCCCTTTCTCGCCGAGGTCGCGGCGCGCGTCGACGGGCGTCCCGTCTCCTTCTATCCAGGCACCTTCGACTTCGGCGCGGCGTTCTATGCACCGCCGCGCACCGGTCATTGGAAGACCGGCGTCAAGCACGGTGCGGGACCGCACTACGTGCTCGTCTGGGACGACGCCGTCGCGTCGCTTCCGCGGCACACCGCCGGATCTCCCGAGGTGGTCGCGAGCAGCACGGGTACGGAGCCGAAGGGGCGACGACACCTGGCACTGGTGCGCTTACCCTGATCGCCCGGGGCCAGGTCGAGGGTGCGGGAACATCATCTCGCTGCTGCCGTCGTGTAGAAGGCTGATGTAGGCGAAGCGCCCGACGTTCGGCGGCAAACGTCCCCCGCCATTCCGACGATCGGACAGCGATGAAGCCGCCGATGCCTCCGCCTTCAGAACGGGTACTCGAGTCCGGTGAACGCCGCGAGCCCCTGCTCGCCGAGACCGATATCGACGAAGCCGACGACCTGCGGCGGGACGACGCCGCGGAAACCGAGACCACCGACCGCGTGGAGGTCGTTGAACGGCGAGCTCCGCGAGGAGTGGAAGACCTGCCCGAAATCGGCGAAGGGCGCGAGCTCGAGCTCGGCGTTCACGCCGAAGATCTCCCGGCGGTACACCCGCGTGCGCAGCTCGGCGGACGCGAAGACGCGATCCTTGTCGACGAAACGGCCGCCTCCGAAGCCGCGCAGCGATTCATGGCCTCCGAGGTCGTTCTGCTCGAAAAACGGCACGTCGCTCGGCCCCGCGATGTAGTCGGCGCGGGCACGCATCGCCAGCACGATGCGGTCGTGGATGGGGATGAACTTGCGCCCCTCCGCCGCATACTTGACGAACGACAACGAGCTACCGAGCGCACGCGGAACGAGCTCGGCGGTGAACACACCGAGCGCACCCTGGCGCGGGATGTTGGTGTCATCGCGGGTGTCGTAGAGAAGCCCGAACTCCTGGCCGACGATGGTCGCGCCGCCGAGTCCGGGGGTACCCGGATGCTCGTCTTCGATGGACGGCAGGTTGTCGACACCCCCCTTCTCGACACGGAACACCCGGACTCGCGTGCGATAGGTGAGCGACAACGTCGGTTGCAGGCGGTACGCCAGCCAGACGAGCGCGTTCAGCTGGCGTCCGGTGTAGTTGGATTCGGCCTTCTGCGAGCTGCCGTTGCCGAAGCCGAAGAACCGCTCGCTCGAATCCTGCTCGAACTCGAAGTTGGCGAAGAGCCGCGCCCGATTTTGCCAGAACCCATTGTCCTCGTACCGCAGGTCGTAGTCTTCGTCTATGTGTTCCGACTTGCCGAGGACGACGCTCCACTTGCGCGCGATCGACGGGTAGCCGAACAGGCGAAACGTCGGGTCGACGCCGGTGATGTGATTGTACCGGACGTCGGGGGCGAGGATGTACTTGATGATCTTCTGCTCGTCGAGGAAGAGCACGACCCCTAGAAACCCGTAAGTGTTGCCCTCGTTCGGATCCGTCAGGATCTCGGGCAAGGGGATGTAGCTCTTTTGGAGAGCGGCCGACGTGGAAGGGAAACCCAAGCCGAGGACCGTCACCGCGACGAGCGCGCGCGCTATCGTCATGCGGATCGTCATGGGTCGTGTCCGTGATTGCCATGCGATCACTCCCGTATGCAACAAACCCGACCTTTCTTTCCCGGCCGATTTGTGACTGTAAGGTTTGGCCGCACGTCGACGCGAGCGCGCGGGGCGGGTTCGATGACGTCACTTCCACCAGCACCGGAGCGCGACGTTGCGCTCGCGACGGATCCTGCCGCGCTCCCCCCCGAGGGCGGCGGAACGCCGTCGCGACGCGCCATCTGGCAATGGGCGCTCATGGCCTTCGGCTTCGCCCTACTGGCGGCGCTCGTCTACCAGGCCGGACCGCGCCGACTCACCGACCACCTGCGCGCCCTCGGCTGGTGGGCGCCGGTCATTTTTCTCCCCTATGCCTTCTCCTCGCTGTTCGACGCGGCTGGATGGCGGACGACCTTCGGACACGCGCGGCCGGGCCTCGGTCTCCTCTACGTCGTCCGCTTGATCGGCGATTCGGTGAACAACGTGACGCCGACGGCGTACCTCGGGGGCGAGCCGGTAAAGGCGTACGTGCTGCAACGGTTCGGGATCCCGCTCGCCGATGGCATGACGTCGGTGATCCTCGCGAAGTCGGCGCTCACGATCGCCCAGATCGCGTTCGTGATTTTGGGCGTGGCGCTGCTCTTCCTGCAGCGCGGCGTTACCTGGGCGACGATCTCTCTGCTACTGGCGTTCCTCGCGGCCGGGACGGCCGTCACGCTGCTGCTCGTGCGCTGGCAGCGCCGCGGGCTGGTCGGTTCGATCGCGGGCGGAATCGGGCGGTTCTTTCCACGCGCGAGTATGGCGGCTCGACTGCGGGCCCGCGCCGACGAGATCGATGGCAAACTGCGGGCGTTTTACGAGGCGCGCAGTGGCGCCGCGGTGACCTCGGTCGCGCTGCACTTGATCGGATGGATCGCCGGGGCGGCCGAGGTCTACGCCATCATGACGTTGATCGACCATCCCGTCGGCTGCTTGGCGGCGGTCGTCATCGATGCGTTGGCGCAGCCGACGCGCCTCCTCGGCATCCTCGTCCCCGCCGCTCTCGGCGTCCAGGAGGCCGGAGGCATGCTGATCTTCGGCCTTCTCGGGCTCCCGCCGGATCTCGGTCTCACCCTGATGCTGCTGAAACGTGTGCGTGAGATGGGATTCAACGCACTGGGACTCGCTCTGCTCGCGCGCCTGGGTGCGGGTACGGTACGACCGCTGGCCGTCGCTGCCGCCCAGCCGAGCGCCTAGGGCACGCTGCGCGGGTACGCGCGCGACGTGCCGTCGCTCAGTTGAACCAGCGCCTGCGGGCGGTCCCGGTCGCCGTCTGTCCCTCGTGCGTAAAGCTCCGCAGGCGTTGCTCGAATTCGGCAAGCTCCGCCCGCTGGCGCTCCTCGAAGGCCGCGAGCTCCCGGTGGCGGCTCTCCTCGAAGGCCGCGAACGCCCGCTCCCAGCGTCCCTGAAAGCGCTCGAGCGCGGTCGCGATCTCGAGGTACGTCGTCCGTGTGGGCACGAAAGACGCTTGGCAGTGCGGGCAATAGAACACCACACCCGGCCGCAGGTACTGGAACGCGACCGTGTACTCACCATCGCACTCGCGACAGAGGATCGGGATCTCCCAGTCGTCGAGCGTCGGCAACGCCCCGCCAGGCACGGGCTCCGCAGGTGCCGGCTCGACGGCCGCCCGCGGCGCCGCGGGCACAGGCGCGGGCGAGCTTGCTGCCGCCGGCGGCGCGTCCGCCGCCGGCGCCGCGGTCGCCGCGCCGCCGTCTTTGCGAAACCGCGACGGGAAATCCGCGGCGAAGCTCGTCTCCGGGTGCAGCTTCTTCGCGCGCTCGAGCAGCACGGCCTCGCTCTCGGGAATCTTCGGGTCCGGTACGCAACAATCGACCGGGCACACCGCCGCGCACGCCTCGTGATCGAAGAAGCCCACGCACTCGGTGCACTTCTCGGGAACGATGTAGAAGATGTCGTTCGAGATCGCTGCGTGCGTCTGGCCGTCGAGCTCCCATTCGACGCCACCCTGATAGATGGCGGTGTTGGGACACTCCGGCTCGCACGCGCCGCAGTTGATGCACTCGCTGGTTATGACCGTCGCCATGAGCGCGGTCATACCATTTCCCTGACGCGCCCGGCAATTCGCTGCGGCCGGCGTGCCGACGCGCTACGTGAGCGGGAAGATCTCGCTGAAGCACATCATGAACGGCGGAGTTGAAGACGGCGCGCATTCACGGCCGCGTGCGTCCAGACCGCGCCAGGACGTGTTTCCCGCTCCGCCGCGGCCATGGTATCGTGGGTGCATCATGGCCGCGGACAAGAGCGTGACCGAGAAGATCCTTCACGTCCTGCGGCCCTATGCATCCAACTGGAGCGGCACCCTCGGCCGCGGCGACCTCGTGATCCCGCAGCGCGAGATCCCGCGCGTCATCCATGAGATTCTGAACGCGGTGCACGAACTCGCGGAGGTGAGGAAAGAGGTGCCGGAGGGCGAGGTCTTCCAGGTACTGATGGAATCGCGCCGGTTGCCCTCGGTGCAAGATCAGCTGCGGGCGCTCCAGAAACGTTTCCTCATCATCTCTCGCTGACGAAGCGGGACGCGTCGACCGCGTAACCGTCACAGAGTGCCGCGACGCACGCCGCGAGACGATCGAAGCGCGCATTGTCGAGCACGCCGGTCTCGAGGAAGTCGCGATCGAACCACGTGCTGCGGAGGAAATACGTGCGCGCGTCCTCGACGTCGCTGAAGCGGAGATACTGATACTCGTAGAGGTAGCGGGCGAGCATCGGCCAGAGGCGCGCCGGCGGGTATTCGTGACGGAGCGACCGTACGTTGTGCCGTACGTAGGCCTCGCGCTCGGCTTCGTCGAGGAATCGTCGTCCGACGAGATTCGCCCGGTAGTCGGGTACGCGGTCGAGCACGATGCGCGCGAGTACGCGTCCCAGCGACTCGCCGCCTTGGGTCAGCTGCGCGACGTCCGCCGCCGTCAGCGCGCGAATCGCCGCCGGTGCCGTCGCCACCGCGGCGTCCACCTCGACGGCGAACGCCGCGGCGCGGTCGGCAAGCTCGCGCGCGCCGACGACGAGCGGCACCCAGCCGGCCTCGACGGCGAGATGCGCCCACTCGTGGACGGTGCGCGCCGCGAGCATCGCGCGCGCGTACGGCAAGGTCGGCCCGTGGAGCCGCTCCATACCCGGCTCGTGGAGATTGTAGGCGATGAGACGTCGCGTGCGATGCAGATAGCTGTAGCCGCTCTGCGCGATCGCGGCGTCGGCGGTGGGGAGGGCGTCGGGCTCGACGAGCGCGGCATGAAAGGCTCGCGAACGCTCGTCGATCAGCCGTAGGTCCTCGTCGATCGCCGTGACGGCGACGCCGTCGGCCTCGCGCAGCGTGCGCACCAGCGCGCCGGTGCGCGTCGGCACCGCCGGATCCCAAACGATGCGACCGCGCTGGGCGGTCACGAGTAGGCGGGGCGCGACGGCGGCGAGTCGGTCCACGAGCGCCGTGACGGCGGCGCGATCGGGACGGCGCCAGGCGGAGTGAAAGGTCGCGAGTGCGCCGCGCGCCGCCGCAGCGCACTCGCCGACGAGCGCGGGCGGCGCGGCCTCGAGTGACCGCGGCACGATAAGCCCGGTCCCGGGAATCGTGCGCTGCGCCGTGCTCGACGCCGGCGGCCGCAGCGTCTCGTGATGCAGCCCGGGAAGCCAGTCGAGTGCCGCCGCCAGCGCGCGGAGCGCGGCGGCATCGGGCCGCGGTGAGCGCGCGGCCGCCGCCGAGAAATTCGCGCGCTCGACGGGACTGCGCTCGAACCAATACGCGGCGGCATGCAGCGGGGCGGTCGCCACCTCACCGGAGAGCGCCATGCGGTCGCCGACGACGAGCAGGTACGCGACCAGCTCGGGGTGCGAGAGGTCAGGATCGAGGTCGCAGTCGTAGAGCATCCACGCGCTGCTGTTGAGGAGCTGCACGAAGGGCCGCACCGCGAGCGGATCGGCGACAACCGCGACGTGTCGCAGCCGCGGCGCCGGCCAGGTGCGGGTGCGGCGTGCCAACGCCTCGCTCCGCGCCCAATAGCGCGCGAACCCGGCGTCGAAGAGCACGATGCGCTCGGCGCTCCATCCGCGCTGCGCCACCACCGAGGCGGCGAACGCGCGGCTCGTCCCCGACGGTGTCAGATGCTCGATCGGGACGAGGACGAGTCGCGGATCAGCGAGATAGAAGTCGGCGAGCCTCATGCCGCAGCCGCCGCCGCGCGCGCGAGCCACGCCTCGGAATCAGAGAAATCCCAAGTCGAAGTTGGGACTCGTCCAGTAGAAATCCGGATCGCCGCCGTCGGCCGTCAGCACGTCACCCGGGTCCGTCATGCCCAGCCAGTGCTTCAAGATCGTCCCGTAGACGTCGCGAAGGTCCGTCGAGCGGAACGGATCGGCACCCTGCTTGTAGACGGTGTTCCCTTCGTCATCGAGCGCCGTGTCGTCGATGTTCGGGTGATTGCCGTAGACCCCCCCGTGACTGCCACCGCTGGGACCGCCGCGGACGGCTCCGCCGATGACGAACACCGGCGCTTGCGAGCCGTGGTCGGTGCCGCTGTCGTTCTGCTGGATGCGGCGGCTGAACTCGCTCCAGACGACGATGCAGACCTTGTTGGCGACGCCCATGTCGGCGCAGTCTTGATAGAAGACGTTGAGCGAGTCGCCGAGCTCGCGATGCAAGCCGTAGTGCTGGCCGTCGGTCTGCGCCGCGCCTTGATCGGAATGGGTGTCGTAGCCGCCGTTGCGCACCTGGAAGAAGCGCGCATTGACGTTCGGCACGCCTTGCGTCACGCCGTAGATCACCTTCGCCACCTCGCGGAGATCGTTGGCGAGGCTGCGCCCGACGGCGTCGTACTGTGGATCCCAAATCGTCCCGCGGTCGTTCTCGTACAGGGAATGGAGACCCGGGTAGCTCTCGCTGCCGAGGAGCGTCGCGTTGCCGCTGTCGCCGATGTACTTGACCACGGATTGCGCGTTGCCGCTGGCGGCATTGCACAGGGCAAGGAACGCGGTGCGCTTGAAGCCGTCGTCGCTGCCGCCGTCGAACTCGTCATACGGAAAGCCGAAGTCCTCGAGGCGATCGAGCGTGATGATGCTCGTCGCCGCCGTCTTGAACTCGCCGACGACCGAGTCGGCGATGTTCACGGCCGGGATCTCGCTGCCACCGTAGTTCGCCGCGAGGTAGCGCCCGACCCATCCACCGGTGAGACCGAGCGGATTCGCCGTCTGCCAGATGCTGCGCGACTGGTCGTGAGAGAGGCTGTAGTCGGGATACCCGCAACCTTGCACGACGGCGAGCTTGCCGAGATCCCAGAGGTTTTTGAGGCCGATCAGCCCGGGATGGAGCGCGATCTGCGCACCCGTGTTCGGATCGGTACCGATGTGCGTCGAGGCGAGGTCACCCGGAGAGAGGTTGAGACCGCCGCCGCCCGTCAGACGTGCGGCGTCATAGGCGTCGCGCAGGGTACCGCCGCCGTTGGTGGCCGGCGTGACCGTATTGAGCCCGTCGTTGCCACCGTCCAGATAGACGACGATGAAGTAGCGATCGCCGATGGTGTCCGCCAGGGCCTTACGGAGAAGCGGGTTGCTGAAGAGGCTCGGGCCGAGCAACGTTCCGGCCGCCACCGCACCCGTGCGCTTGATGAATTGTCGTCGCGTGATTGCCATACGGGATCTCCTGCCCTTCCTAGTGCAGCTGATAGGCCGGCGATTGCAGCACCAGCGCGAAGAGTCCGTGCAGCTTGCGGTTGCGAGTGTCGTAGTCGTTCAGGTCGAGCGTCGGATTCGCGCCGCCGTCCGTGAGGTAATCGACGAGGGCGTTGCGCTCCGCGGCGGTGAGCTGATCGGTGATGCCGAGCGCATCGGTCACTGCGGCGAGAATGTCGTCCGGATCGGTGAGCGTAAGCTGGATGAACCTCTCCGGATGAAACGCGGTCGACTTGGACCCGTTGCGCGCGGAGACGATATCGGTCGCGAAATTGTAGCGCGCGAGAAGCGTCGCGCTGCTGATCCACGAGCTCTCCCAGTCCCATCCGAAGACGCTCGGCGGCTCGAGCAGCGTCTGTCCCATGCTCGTGAGCTGGTCGCGGATCCTTTGGTAGTCGCCACCGTCGACGTATGGAAACTTGCTCGCGAGATTCACGCCGAGGAGCCGGAGGGTAGTGACGACGTAGTCGATCGGCCACTTCACCGACTTCTTGGTCGATCCCGTGAACGGTTCCGGCGCCGCGGTCTCGTAGAACGCGTCGTTCACGAATATCGCGCGCAAGAGGCCGCCGATGTTCCAGTTGGCATCGAACCCGGACTCGGCGACCACTTGATCGACGACGGCGACGTCGGCGGGCGAGATCGGATCGTTGATGGGGTGCGCGAAGTACTCGAGCAGCCGCCGCGCGGTGCGACGCGCGACCGTGTTCTTTCCGTTGGTGTCGGTGTGATCGAAGATGATGTCGATGACCGTGTCGATCTCCTGTGCACCCTCGCCGTTCACGTCGAAGGCGCGACCGCCTGCTCCGAACCCGCCGGTGGATTGGTAGATCACCTTGGGTCCGCGGTCGGCGAGGAAGTCCGCGTTGTAGTCGTGATCGTAGTCGTGAAAGCGGGATATGCCGGTGTTGTACTCGTAGTCCCACCCGGTGAGGGCGCGGGCGATCTGGACGATGTCTTCCTGCTTGTAGTTCGGGTTGCCGGCGAAATCGTGGACGCCGAGGGTGAAGAGCTCCTGGAGCTCGCGCGCGTAGTTCTCGTTGGGGATGTCCTTGTGGTTACGAACGGTGTCGAGGAACTCGATCATCGCCGCGTCGCGATTCATCGCCTTCACGAAGTCCTTGAAGGACCCCTTGCACATGATGTGCATGAGGCGAATCTGCAGGCCCATCGTCCTCACGTTCTGGACCTTGACGTTGCTGGTCGCGAAGTGATCGTGCCAGAAGAGGACGAGCTTCTCCTGAAGAGGATACTTCGCCTTGATCATGAACTTCACCCACCTGTCGTGGGCGTTGTCGATGTACTTTCCCTTCGGGGTGAAGTTCTTCCCCTTGAAAGCGATGAGCTGGTCGGCGGCCTGACCGCGTGTCAGGCCGCCGTCGAGGATCCTCTGCAGGTTCTTCGGCGCGGCGCCGAAGCCGGTGCGGCGCAGCAGATGTCGCGCCGACGCGGCATCGAGAACCGTGTTTGCGTCACCCATCTGTCGTCCCCCTACTGATCGGTACCCGGTACCCAGCCGGTGTCGGGAGCACCCGCCGCGACCCAGAGCTGGATCACTTCAATGAGGCTGCGGTCGAGCCGGCGACGGTTGAACGGCATGCGCGCGCCGAAACCGGCCGGCGGGCCATTGAGCTTGGCAACGATCAGGCTCGTGCTCGGATCGCCGGTGCTGGGATCGATGACCGTCACGCGCTTCCACCCCGCGACGGCCGCGGCGGCGTTGTGCGGCGTGACGTTGATGAGATTCGTCAGTGAGGCACCGGTCTCGAGCAGCAGGTTGCCGGTGAGGCTCTGCGAGTCGTGACAACCGCTCACGGCGCAACTCTGGTCGAAGATCTGCGTCTGGATGCGGTCGAACGTGCCCGAGTACAAGAGCAGCGGATCGCATCCGTTGGTCGGCGGGACGCAGATCATCTTGATCCTGTCCCTGTCGACGTAGACCTGGCCTGCGATCACCGTCGAGACCGTCGTGATCGTCAGTGTCTTCCTCCCCTTCTTGCACCTGCTTGCGAACGGGCCCGTGATCGGCACGTGGAAGTTCGTCGCGTTGGTACAATCGTCCGCCGTCGTCGTGGGCGGCGCGATGTCGTTCAGCACGCGGCTCTGCAGGGCTTGGAACTCGGGATCGAACCTCGGATCGCCGTTGTCGGCCGCGTGGTCGACGTTGATCGTCTGCACGCCGTTCAACGTGCATAGTGCCGGGTTGAAGGTGTTGTTGGCGCAGAGCGCGAGCGGAAACTCGCAGACGCCGTTCACGACGCCGTCGGCGTCGCAGCTCGGGTCGCCGTCGGTGCAGCGGATGTCCCTCGGTCTGGGGACCGAATAGCTTATGGGCGTGTCGAGCGCGGCGAGACAATCCGTGCGCTTGCCGCCGCCGCCGCCTAATACCGTTGCCGCGGCGCGACCGCCGCCACCGAGCGCGAGCATGGCCGCGACCAGCGCCGCGGACATCAAGCGCGCGCTCTTCGGCGAGGAGGAATCGGACGGGCGGCGAAGGTCCGCGCGTTCCGTTCGAGGGCTCATCTGCGTCTCCTTCGGCTCAATGCTGAGCACGGCACGCCGCGAGGAAGCGCAAACCTAGCACGAGTAGCTGGGCGGACGTCAACGAAAGCCTCACGCGTATCGCCGTGCCAAAGCGCATGCGAGACGCGGGGCGTCGGTTTGACGGATGCGGTGCGCTCTCCTACGAGAAGCGCATGACGCCGAAGGGCCGCGTCGCGATCGCCGGGCTGGGGCTCACGCCCCAGGGCCAGGTGTACGATCGGACGCACGTCGGCTTCGCCGTCGAAGCAGTGCGTCTCGCGCTCGAGGACGCCGGCCTCGCGCGCACCGATCTGGACGGTCTCCTGCTGAACCCCGGCCTCGCATGGGGCGACGCCGCGATGGGGTCATTCATGCTGCAGCAGGCGCTCGGGCTCCGCGAGCTCCGCCTCTCCGCCAGCATGAATCTCGGCGGCGCGACCGCGGGCGCGATGATTCAGCATGCGGCGCTCGCGATCGCCGCCGGCATGTGCACGACGGTCGCGTGCGTCTTCGCCGACCGGCCGTTGAAGCCGCCCGCGGAGCGTCGCAGCCGCGGCGGCGAGCCGACGGGCTCCGCCGCGGCATACGCCTTCGCGCGCGGCCTCGACGCCGCCTACGGTCAATTCGGCATCAACGCCATCTACGCCATGGTCGCGCGCCGCTACATGCACGTGTACGGCACGACGCAGGACGACCTCGGTGCGGTCGCCGTCGCGCAACGACGCTGGGCCAACATGAATCCCGCCGCGCAGTTTCACGACGTGCCGCTCACCCTCGGCGACTATCACGCGTCGCGCTGGGTGGTGGAGCCGTTTCACGTTCTCGATTGCTGTCTGGTCTCGAACGGCGGCGCCGCGGTCATCGTCACCTCCGCGGAGCGCGCACGCGACTCCAAGAAACCGCCGGTCTACGTCTGGGGCATGGGGCAGGGACATCCGGGCGGTGATCCCGCCGAAAGGCTCGCCTCGGGCGCGCCGCTCGCCAAGCGGACCGCGTTCGTGATGGCGGGCATCGAGACGTCCGACGTGCAGCTCTGCGAGCTCTACGACTGCTACAGCTTCACCGTGCTGGTGACGCTCGAGGACTACGGATTCTGCCGCAAAGGCGAGGCCGGCGCGTTCGTCGCCGCCGGGCATACCGCGCCCGGCGGCACGCTCCCCGTCAACACCGGCGGTGGGCAGCTCTCGTCGTTTTACATGTGGGGGATGACGCCGCTCGTCGAGGCGGTGATCCAAGCTCGCGGCGAGGCCGGCGAGCGCCAGGCGCCGCGGCGCGACGTCGTCCTGGTGAGCGGCAACGGCGGACTGCTCTCGACGCACTCGACGCTCGTCGTGAGTCCGCTCCCCTCATGAGCGAAACGCCGATCGCGAAGCCGGTACCCGAGGCGTCGCCGGCGCTGGCGCCGTTTTTCGCCGCCGCGCGCGCGGGGCGGCTGGTAGTGCAGCGATGCGCGGGGTGCGGCGCGCTACGCTTCCCGCCGCGCGAGCTCTGCAGCAGATGTCTCGGGCTCGAAGCGACGTGGCAGGACGTCTCCGGCCGGGGCGAGATCTTCAGCTACAACGTTATGCATCAAGTCTACCATCCGGGATTCGCGGCCGATGTCCCCTACGCGGTGGTGATCGTGAAGCTCGAGGAAGGTCCGAAGATCACCTCGAACCTCGTCGGCTGTCCCGTGGACGAAATCGCGGTCGGCATGCCGGTCGAGGTGGCGTTCGAGCAATTGTCGCCGGAGGTGACGTTGCCGAAATTCCGCCGCCGGCGGTGCTAGCGTCGTCGCGGACGCGCTCAGCTGCCGCCGTAGCGGTCGTCGGCGGAGCGAATGTAGTGATCGAGGAGACGTTGCTCGGCGGCGCGGTAGGCGAGCATCCGTAGCATCTCTTGCGCCTGCGTTACGAGCGGCACCGACGCGAGCAGCGCGACGAGCTCGACACCCGAGAGCTTTTCGATCGCCTCCTCCATGCCCTGCACCGCCTCCTCGGGTAGCTCGCGCAGGTCGAGCTGTTTCAAAGCGTCGAGCAAGGTCGAAAACCGTTCCTCGAAGCGACGCCTCGCCTCGTCTTTCTCCGCGGCGCCGCACTCCACCGAGAGCTTGCGCGCAGCCGTGTCGAAGAGACGGTCGAACGCCTTCTCGATCCACTCTCTACCGGTCATGGCCGCTGCCGTCAGAACTCGACGAGAAATCCCTCGCTCTCGTCGGTCGCAGTGTCGACGAGTGTGGCGCGCGCGCGTGTGTAGGATCCGGTCGGAAAATAGATGAAGCCCTCCGCCTGGTCACCGGGGCGGAGCGTGCGTCCGGTGAGCGCGCGTCCACGCAGAAGGTCCGCCATGCGGCCCGGGTCGGTCGGCGGAGCGCCCGCTGCAGCGTCGGCGGCGGAGGCGCTGGCCAGCTTTGCGGCGGCCTCGCCGAGCCCGATCGGCTTCACGCCGTAGTCGGCGGCGTTGCGCAGCTCGATCGCGGCGGGATCGAGCTTGTACGTCCGATCGCTGCCGTTTTGCACCGTCACCTTGACGGCGAGGATGCCGGCCGCAGCCAGGTCCTCGCCGAAGTCGAGCTTGGTCTCGAGTCCGATCTGCGGCTGGATCTTGAACTTGGCGCCGCCGCTCGTCGTTCCACCGCTCTGCTGCTCGTTCCAAGCGGCCGTCTCGGGACCGTGGTCGGCGAGGCCGGTGAACGCGAGAAAGAAGCCGCGGCTGAAGGTGACGTCCTGTTTCAGCAGCGACTCGTCCTTGGCGCCGAACACCTCGATGCCGTCCGGCTGGCAGCGGATGTCGACGGTCACGTGGTCGTCGCCGCCGCGCTCGCTCGGGCGGGTGGCTTTGATCATCCCCGGCGCACCGACCGTCGCGAGACGGAATTGGCCGACCGAGTAGCCGAGGCTCCGCATGCTGGCGAACGCGTAGCGATTGGCCTCGTCACACGAGAGATTGGCGCGGCGGACGACGTACTGCTGTTGCACCGAGGGACAACCCGCGACGAGCGCCGCGAGGGCGAGAAGAACGAGTCGCCGCAGCATCGTCGTCGGTTGTAAGGGCCGTGCGCGCGGCAAGTCAAGGTGAGCATACACGCTTCGGCGCCGCGCCGGCGCGGCGCCGAAGCGTGTTGTCTCGCCGCAGACCCGGCGTTATGGTCGCCCGCGGTGGACGGGCCCTCGTGCGGAGAATCGTCGGCCGCGAACGCGGGCGTCGGTCGCCGCGCGCGCCTTCGAGCGGCGCGCGCGCTTCCCTGGGTCTTCACCGTCGTCATCTTCGCGTCGATCTTCAAACGCGTGCCGTTCGCGAGCGTTTGGCACGCACTCGAAGACGCACGCCTCCTTCCCTACCTCGCGATCATGGCTCCCTACTCGGTCTTCTATCTCGCGATCGATACCTTCTGCCTGACGCGCGTGATCAATTGGTTCAATTGCCGGGTCGCATACGCGGACGTGCTGCCGATCCGCGCCACCACCTATCTGCTCACCCTGGTGAACTCGAATCTCGGACAAGGCGGCATCGCCCTCTATCTCAATCGTCGCGATGCCGTTCCGTTGCTGGAGGTCGCGAGCTCGGTGTTGTTCATGATGTTCGTGGAACTCTACCAGTTGACGTTTTTCTCGAGCCTCGGCGTCCTGTTGGCGCCGCGCGCGATCGATCTGCCGCTCGGCGCGGTGTACGCGGGTCTGTACGGCTACCTGGTAGTGCACCTGGTGCTCTTTCGCGTCGGCCGCGATTGGCTGGCGCTGCGCCCGGCAGCGCGCATCCTGCGCAGCTTTCGCCTCGCGAGCCCGCGTCACTACCTGCTCCTACTTCTTTACAAGAGTCCCAACTTCCTGATGGCGACGGTCGTCTACTACATCGGCCTGCAGTGCTTCGGGATGCGGTTGCCGTACCGCGAGCTGTTGCTTTTCTTGCCGATCATTTTCTTCTCCGCGGCGCTGCCCATCGGCGCCGCGCACCTCGGCGCGCCGCAGTTTCTGTGGATCTACTTCTTCGCCCGCTACGCGCCCGAGCCGAGCCTGCTAGCGTTCAGTCTGGCGACGCACTTCATCTTCATGATCATGAACGCCGCACTCGGTCTGCCGTTCCTGCCGCGCGCGATCCACGAGCTGATACGCGGCGCCGACGCCGCAACCAACTGACGGGAGCGCCCGGAGCTCAGGCGCCGGTGCCGACGCCGCGCGGCAGCGCCAACGTCTGCATGCGGTCGAGCACCGCAACGAGATTCAGCGCCGCGGCGGCGACCCCGGCCGCGTAGGCGACGCTCGTGAGCGCGCCGCTACCGAGCCAGGGCGCGCCGGTCGCGAGCAAGGCTACCGTATAGTTCGCGATTCCAGCGGCGGCGCCGGGCCGGCTCGGCGTGAGGTCGACGCCGTGCCCGCGCGCGCGTCGCCAGCCGTCGGCGACGTAGAGACCGAAGGCGAGGGCTGCCGCCCACGGCAGGAGCGCCGGCACGCGCCGTGCGCGGGCGAGCATCGCGAGGCCGGGCAGCAGGAACACGATGTCGGCACCGTGATCGAAGATACGGCGCGCGTCCGATGCCGAGCCGCTGGCGCGCGCGAGGCGGCCGTCGGCAAAGTCGGTGGCCACCGCGACGAGACAGAGCAGGAAGGGCGTGGCGCCGAATTCGCCCGGTCGTCCGAGCATCCAGGCGAAGAGCGGCGCCAAGAAGATTCGCAGCCACGTGCAGGCGTCGGCGACGACGATCATTCGCGCTTTGCGCCTTCGAGGACGGCGATCGGCTCGCGTGCACCGCGTCGCCGGCGCAACAGCACGTAGAGCGCGCCGGTGCCGCCGTCCGCCGGGCGCGCCGAACTGAACGCCAGGACGACGCGTCCGATGCGACCGCGTGCGAGCCAGCTCTTCAATCGCTCCTTCAACACCGGAACGTTGTCCTTGGAGTTCCGCCCGCGCCCGTGGACGACGAGGACCGCACGGTTGCCGGAGGCGAACGCGTCGCAGATGAAGCGCTCGACGGCGAGACGCGCCGCCGCGGCGCTCATGCCGTGCAGGTCTACGTACGCCTGGTAGGCAAACTCGCCACGGCGCAACCGCCGCAGGATGCGCGGGTCGAGCCCGACGACCGCACCCTCGACGTACTCCGCCGAGTCGCTGACGTCGAAGGCGCCCGTGCCGGCGACGAGGTCCGAGAGCGCCACGAGCGCTTCCGCCTCCTCGCTGACCGGCGCGCGCCGCACGTGCAGCGCCGGCGGCGGCGCGTCCACCCTGCCGTCGACCTGGAGACGGCGCACGTCCGCCATGGCGCGCTCGAAGAACGCGTGGTCGTCCTCGAGTGCGACCGCGGCTTTCGGCGGCACGCTCGGGCGCACCGGCGCGCGTCGTCCCGACGACCGCGCGCGCACCGCCGTTGCGGGCTTCGCGGGCTTCTTCGCGGGCTTCGATGATGGGAGAGACCGGGGTGCGAAGGGCGGTGCCGTGGGCCGCACCTTGCCGGCGAGACCGCGAAACGGCGCGTGGAACGGCGCTGATTCGGGCACCGGCCGGTGCGGTTCGTCGTTGCGGCGTCGCGCCATGGCGGGCTCGCGCGTCGGCGGAGTGCCGCCGACAATAGGGAGTCGCGACCAGCCGCGCAACCGCGCCGCGCTTCAGCTCGAAGAGCGGCTGGGGCCGCCCGGCGACGGCACGCGCCGGGCGGGCACGTTCCCCGGGACCGCACCGCGATCCCGGGGACCGCGAAAGCTACTGGTGCGACTCGACGACCATTCCGACGTCCGTAGCGAGGCGCTCGCTCTCACCAGCGATGCGGTCGCCGCCGCTTACCCCCTCGCGCCGGGGTGCTCCCCGCCGCGCCAGCGCCTCGATAGCGCGCCGTGCCAGCTTGCTCGGCTTCGCGTGGCCGTTCTCCCAACGGTTCACCGTTGAGAACGTCACGGCGACCGCGTGCGCGAACTCCTCCTGCGTCATACCCAGACGGAGTCGCAACTCTCGGATGCTTCGATTCACGTTTTCATCGCTCATGGCTTCGATCCTCCTATAGTGGCGCGTAGCGCCGCAGCTATAGGGCGTTGAGCAAAGGTCGGACCACGTTGCGGGCGCCAAAAACGTCAGGAAAGCATTGACCTGAACCCCTGTCCGCCCAGGAGGGGCGCGCCCGTGGCACAGCGCACGTGTCGCCCGCGCCCGCACCGCACGCAAATTTCCCCCCTCACCTCCGCGTGCTATGCCTGCGGCATGACGACGCCGCACGAGCTGTTGGAAGTGCTGAAGCGAGTGAAGTATCCGGGCTTCTCGCGCGACATCGTCTCCTTCGGGGTCGTGCGCGACATCCAAATCGGCACGCGCGGGGTGAGCGTCGACCTCGCGACCGCCGCTGCGTCGGACGAGATCATCGCGCAGATCCGAACGGACGTGGAGGCGGCGATCGCGGCCGTGATCGATCTACCGGTCGAGGTTGCCATCGAACGCGCGCCGCAGCCCGCGGCCGCTGGTCCGCGCGCGGCGCGCAGCGGCATCCCCGGCGTGCGCGCCGTCGTCGCGGTGGCCTCCGGCAAGGGCGGCGTCGGCAAGTCGACCGTCGCGGTGAACGTCGCGTGCGCGCTCGCCCAGGGCGGGGCGAGCGTCGGCCTGCTCGACGCCGACGTGTATGGCCCGAGCGTGCCCATCATGCTCGGGCTCGGCGACGAGCGCCCGCAGGTGCGCCCTGATCGCCGCATCGTGCCGATCGAGAAGTTCGGGGTGCGCGCGATCTCGATGGGCATGTTCGTCGGCGAGCGTACACCGGTGATCTGGCGCGGTCCGATGGTCACCAAGCTGATCACGGAGTTCTTCCGCAACGTGGAGTGGGGCGAGCTCGACTATCTCGTCCTCGACCTCCCTCCCGGCACCGGCGACGCGCAGCTCACCGTCGTCCAGCAGGTACCGCTCGCGGGCGGTGTCATCGTCACCACGCCGCAAGACGTCGCACTCCTCGACGTGAAGCGCGGCATCACGATGTTCCAGCAGGTAAACGCGCCCGTCCTCGGCGTCGTCGAGAACATGAGTTTCCACGTCTGCTCGGGATGCGGCAGCCGCGCCGAGATCTTCGGCCACGGCGGCGGGGAGACCATGGCGCGGCAGTTCGGTGTGCCGTTTCTCGGCGCGATCCCCCTGGTGCGTGACATCCGCGCCGCCGGCGATCGCGGCGTTCCGATCGTCGTCGCCGACCCGGAGCACCCACAGAGCCGAGCCTTCATCGAGATCGCCGGCGCGGTGGAAACGCAGCTCGCGGAGCGTGAAGCGGGCATCCTCGCGCATTGAGCGCGTCTCGGCCGCTTCCCCTATTCTCGGTCCTCTGCTCGGCGGTGCGCGGGGCGCTGATCTCCCGCGGCGGCGGTGGCGCGGAGGGCGGCGATCTCGCGCATGAGGGTGGCGAGGAGGTGGCGCTGCTCGTCGCGGTCGGTCGCGGCGCTGCGGGGGATGGGGAGACCGGTGCCGAAGTGGACGCGGATGGGGCGGGGCCGGGGGAACCACGCGTCGCGGGGAAAGGCCTCGAAGGCGCCGTGGACGCCGACGGGCACGATCGCCACGCCGGCGCGCGCGGCGATCGTGATCACGCCCGGCTCGCCCGGCGCCAGCGCGCCGTCGCGGGTGATGCGGCCCTCGGGGAAGACGCCGACGATCTCGCCGCGGCGAAGCGTGGTGAGCAGCTGACGGACGGCCGAGAGCTCGATCGCGCCGTCGCGGATCGGAATGACGCCGAGGCGGCGATACGCCCAGCTGAGCGCGCGCTGATCGAAGAACTCGCGCGTGAGCACGAAGCGCACCGGCCGCGTGACGAAGCGGGCGACGAACACCCAGTCGAGCAGCGACGCGTGATTGGCGGCGAGGATGAACGGACCCGACGATAGGAGCTCGTGGCCGCTGGCACGCAGCTCGAAGTAGACGTCGGCAAGCGGCGTCAGCACCGTCTTGATCGCTCGGTACAAGCCGTCCGCCATGGAGGATGTCCTACCACGGATGCTACAAGGGCGGCATGGAGAGCCTCCCGATCGGCGATCTGTTCGACCGCGTTGCGCGCGGCGCGCGCGATCGCGAGGCACTCGTCTTCTCGGACGCTGGTGTGCGTTGGACCTACCGCGACAGCCTCGCCCACGTACAGCGCCTCGCGAAGAGCCTGATCGGCCTCGGCATCGAGCGCGGCGACCACGTCGCCGTCTGGGCGACGAACCGGCCCGAGTGGGTGTCGTTGCAGCTCGCGACGGCGAAGATCGGCGCGGTGCTGGTGGCCGTCGATCCCGCTTTCGGCGCGCACGAGCTCGCCTACACGCTCGAGCAGTCGGACGCGACGACGCTCTTCCTCGTCGAGCGCTTCCGCGACTCCAACCACGTCGCGCTCCTCGGCGAGTGCTGCCCGGAGCTACCCGGGGCGCGGCCTGGGCACTTGGCGAGCAGGCGCTTCCCGCGCCTGAAGCGGGTGGCGCTGCTCGACGATCATCGGGCACCGGGCGTGTTCGCGTGGTCGGACGTCCTCGCAGCGAGCGCCGGTATCACCGACCACATGCTGCGCCGCCGCCAGGAGAGCGTCGATCCGAACGATACCGTGCGCCTCCAGTACACCTCGGGCACGACGGGCTTCCCGAAGGGCGCGGAGCTCACGCACCGCAGCTTGGTGAACAACGCCTACTACGCCGGCGAGTGCATGCGGCTCACCGCGCGCGACCGCGTGTGCGTGCCGGTGCCCTTCCATCACTGCTTCGGCTCCGTGCTGGGGACGCTCGCCACGATCTGCCGGGGCGCGACGATGGTGGTGCCGGCGGAGCACTTCGACGCCGAGCGGACGCTCGCCGCCGTCGCCGCCGAGCACTGCACGGCGCTGCACGGCCTGCCGACGATGTTCAGCGCCATGCTCGCCCAGCGACGCTTCCACGAGTTCGATCTGTCGTCGCTACGCACCGGCATCATGACGGGGGCGCCGTGCCCGCTCGAGGTGATGCGGCAGGTCGTCGGCCGCATGCACGCGCGCGAGATCACGGTCGCGTACGGCCAGACGGAAGCGACGACGGTGATCACCCAGACGCGCACGGAAGATCCGATCGAGCTGCGCGTGTCGACGGTCGGACGCGCGCTCCCCCACGTCGAGCTCCGAATCGCCGATCGGGAGAGCGGCCGGCAGGTGGCGCGCGGCCAGCAGGGCGAGCTCTGGTGCCGCGGGTATCTCGTCATGCGCCAGTACTACAAGATGCCCGAGGTGACCGCCGCCACGATCGATCGCAACGGCTGGCTGCACACCGGCGACCTGGCGACCATGGACGAGCACGGCTACTGCCGTATCCTCGGCCCCATCAAGGACATGGTCAGGCGCGGCGGCGAGAACGTGTACCCGCGCGAGGTGGAGGAGTTGCTCCACTCGCACCCGAAGGTTCAGGACGCGCAGGTCTTCGGAGTTCCCGATGCGGCGCTCGGGGAGGATCTCGCGACGTGGATCCGATTGCAGCACGGAGAGACGGCGACGATCGAGGAGATCCGCAACTTTTGCCGCGAGCGGATGGCGCCCTTCAAGGTGCCGCGCTACGTCCGTTTCGTCGACGAGTACCCGACGACGGTAACCGGCAAGGTTCAGAAGTTCATGATGCGCGCGTTCATGACCGACGAGCTGAAGTTGCGGCGCGCGCGCTGAGCTGCGGCGACGACGTTAGTCGATGTGGGCGCCGCGAAAGTTGCCGATCAGGCGTACACGACCGCTATTCACGAGGTGTCGCACCACGCTGACGAGCTCCGCCTCGGAATCGGTCACCTCCGCGACGGCCTCGATCAGGTCGAGCAACGTGAGCTGTGATTGCGTTTCCATGTCGTCCTCCGAGCGAGCAGCGGAAGTGGTTGCCATGACGAGTCGCATCAGCAAACGACGTGCCGTGGTTGAGCCAAGTCCCCACGGACATGCGGTCCTCTGGATATCGAAGTGTTACGACGGTGAAGCGATCGTTCGCCATGGCAAAAGCGTAGCAGGCGTCACGCCGACGCCCGCGCCTCCAAACCCATGACGCCGCGACCGAAGGGGGCGATCGCCGGCAGGCGCACGGCGACGCGCGTGCCCTTCGCGGGCGCGCTTTCCACGGCGATCGATGCGCCTAGCAACTCGCACAGCCTTCGTGCCAGCGTGAGGCCGAGCCCGATGCCTCCGAACGGCCGCGTCGTCGAACCGGAGAGTTGTCGAAAGTCTTCGAAGATTCGTCCCTGCTCGCTGGCGCTCATGCCGACGCCGGTGTCGGTGACCGCGATCTCGATGCCGGCGTCGTCGTCGGCGCGGCGCGCCGAGAGCCGGATCTCGCCCGCGGCCGTGAACTTCGCTGCGTTGGCAAGCAGGTTCAGGACCACCTGGCGCAGCTTGGAGCGGTCGGTTTCGAGCGTCGGCAGATCCGCGTCGGCCACCCAACTGAAGGCGACCGGCTTCTCGTCGAGTAGGCGGCCGACCCACGGCTCGAGCTCGTCGAAGAGCTCGGCGAGGCGCACGGTTCCGGAGCGCAACTCTCCGACCCCGGCCGCGACCGTCGAGTATTCGAGCAGATTGTTCACCGCACAGGTGAGGGCCATCGCGTTCGACAAGATGCGGACGACGATCTGCTGCCGTTCGACCGTGGAGATCTCCGGTATCGTTTCCAGGATTTCGGCGTAGCCGAGAATCGCGTTGAGCGGCGTCCGCAACTCGTGCGAGACGTTGCTGAGAAGCTCGCTCTTGAGCCGCCGCGCGGCATCGTCGGCTCGGACCGCGCGCCCGGCGCGACCGCGGGCAGAGAGGCTGATGCCGACCGCGGTCGCCACCAGCAGGAAGAGCGTCGCCGCCGGGGTGAGCGCGCGACCGAAGACGACGACCGCGGTGCCGGCGCTGAGCACGACGACGAGCTGCACGACGAGCTGGGTGCGGCGTTCGATCATTCCAAAAGAGCGCTAGAGCAACTGTCGTGCCCCGAAGATCGCGTGAACTTTCACTGCGTTGCCGCAAATGGGGCGTGCCTATAGCGCGCACGGTGTGCCACGTCCGCCCATCCGGCACAGCGCGGAAGGCCCAGCCGGCCCGAGCGGGGGTGCCCTCAGAACACGCCGTCGCGACGGCGTAAGAGGGCGCGTACCATCCGCTGAACGCGGAGGCGGACGTGCTCGGCGATCGTTCGCATGGCAATGCCGCCGTGACTGCGGCGCGCCGCGACGTCGAGGACGATCGGCTTGCCGAAGCGAATCATCCATTTGCTCGGCAGGGGAATCATGCCGAGGGGACCGAGGAGTGGAAAAAACGGCGTGACCGGCAGGTACGGAATGCCGACGAGCTTGCCGAGCGCGCGCATCCGACCGACGAGCGGGTAGATCTCCTCCGCACCGACGACGGCGACGGGTACGATCGCGGCGCGGTGGCGCAGCGCCAGGCGCACGAAGCCGCTGCTGAACGGCTGCAGGACGTAGCGCTCGGAGAAGAGCTTCGAGAGTCCGGCGACGCCCTCCGGAAAGAGACCGACGAGCTCGCCCTTCTCGAGCAGACGCTCGGCGTTGGCGTGGCTCGCGAGCACGCCGCCCGCGCGTTGATAGATCTGCGGGATCAGCGGCAAGTTGTCGACGAAGCGATCGTAGAGAAACCGCGTCGCGCGCGGGTGATGACCGGCATGCAGGGCGCAGGCGATCATCGTGGCGTCGAACGGCAGAGCGCCCGAGTGATTGGCGACGAGGATCGTCGGGCCGCGCCGCGGCACGTTGCGCATGCCTTTGGCGTCGACGCGCCAATACTTGTCGTAGAGCAACCGGAAGATAGGCAGCACGCGCTCGCGAAACTCCGGATCGAGGCCGAACTCGTCGGGCGCGCCGAATCGCGTCGTACGGCGGCGCGGGCTGCGTCGGTGCGCAGCGGCGGCACCAGCGGGAGCGCTGGCGCGAGCGCGACCGATGGGCGACGGCACATACATGCTGGATGTCTTTCCCGAAGGGCGCGTCACGGCGCCTGAACTACCAACCGGTCGCGCGCGAGACAACGGTTCGGCCGCCGCCACTCGAGTCGACGCGGTCAGGCATTGCGCTGCATGAGCCGGCGAAAGAGCGCCGGCGCGAGCGTCTTCAGCAGCGTGCCGATCGCGTAGTGCGCCGGCACCGTCACCTCGATCCGGTCGCGCCGGATGGCACGCACGATCGCCGCGGCGACGACCGCGGGCGCGATCGCGCGACGACGTGCTCGAGCGGGGAAGCGCGCAAACGACGCGTGATCGAAGAACGGCGTCGCGATGATACCGGGATTGACTAGCGTGACACCCACCCCCGTACCGGCGAGCTCGTAGACCAGGCTCTCGCTGAACCCGGCGAGCGCGAACTTCGAGGCGCAATAGACGGCGTGGTTGCGCGAGCCGATCCGGCCCGCGATCGAGGCGACGTTGACGACATGGCCGCGACCGCGCGCGAGCATGCCAGGAAGCACCGCCCGCGTTAGGTGCAGCGCGGCATGGAGGTTGGTCTCGAGGATTGCTGCCGTCTCCTCGGCGTCGGTCTCGACGAACGGCTGATAGCGGCCGATCCCGGCGTTGTTGACGAGCACGTCGACGTCACCGAGGCGCGCCCGCACCGCGGCGAGCGCGGCGGCGAGCGCGGCGGGATCACGCACGTCGCAGGGGAAGGTCGCGTGACGCCCCGGCGGGAGCGCCGCGGCGATCTCCGCGAGGCGCTCGGCGCGTCGAGCGACGAGCGCGACCGTCGCCCCGGCGTCGGCGAGGGCACGGCACACCGCAGCGCCGATGCCGCTCGACGCGCCGGTGACGAGCGTCGTCGCGCCCTCGATCCGCATCCTGTCATTGTCGCGTGCGCGGCCGCGATTTGCCACCGAGTCGGCCGATCGAGTAGGTCGCATGCATGCGGGCACGCGATCTCGAAGCGCTGGCGTTCCCGGTGGTGCTCGAGGCGCTCGCCGCGCTCGCGGTCTCGGCGGCGGGCGCGGAGGCGTGCCGCGCGCTCCGGCCGGCCACGGAGCGTGCGCGCGCCGAGGGAGAGCTCGAGCGCCAGTGGAGCGTCTTCCGCATCGCGGAGACCAGCGGGGCGATCCCGCTCGCGCCCTTTCCCGACGTCCGTGAGGCGCTCGCACTCGCCGGACACGAGGGCGCCGTCCTCCCGGGGGAGCGCCTAGTCGAGGTGCGGACGGTGCTGCGTCAAGTGCGGACAGCGCGCCAGTTTCTGGCAGCGCGCGTGGCCGAGTTTCCCGCGCTCGCCGACCTGCCGGCGCGGCTGCACGCCTTGCCGGAGCTCGAAGCGACGCTGTCGCGCATGCTCGACGACGCCGGCCTGCTGCACGACCACGCGAGCCCGCACCTCGCCGAGCTGCGCGCGGTGTTGCGCGATCTGCGCCAGGAGATCGAGACCCGGCTCGAGCTCCTGGTGAGAGCTGCCGGCGCCGATGACCACATCGCGGATCGCTACGTCACGGTTCGCAACAACCGATTCGTGGTGCCGGTGAAAGCGGCAGCCGCGACACAGATGGGCGGCGTCGTGCAGGACCGCTCCGCTTCCGGTGAGACCCTCTTCGTCGAGCCGCTGTTCGCAATCGAGCTCAACAATCGCCTCCTACTCGCGCGCAGAGAGGAGGAGGCCGAGGAGCTGCGGCTGCTCATGCTGTTGACGGCGCAGCTCGGCGCCGTGCGCCACGAGCTCGCGACGGCGCTCGCCGCCCTCGCCGAGCTCGATCGGCTGGCGGCGGGTGCGATCTTCGCGCGGCGGTTCTCCTGCACGGCGCCGCGCTTCTCGGAGGACACGGTCGATCTGCGCGCGGCACGGCATCCCGAGCTCCTGCTCGCGGGACGTGTGGTGGTGCCGATCGACGTTCGCATCGGCACCGGCCGGCGCGCACTCATCCTCAGCGGTCCGAATACCGGCGGCAAGAGCGTCGCGCTGAAGACGTTCGGCCTGCTCACCGCGCTCGCCCACGCCGGGCTCCTGATCCCGGCCGCCGAAGGCAGCGTCGTGCCATTCGTGACCGGCATCTTCACCGACCTCGGCGACGACCAGAGCATCGAACGCAACCTCTCGACGTTCTCGTCGCACGTCGTGAACCTGATCGACGTCTTCCGGGCGATGACGCCGCCGGCGCTGGTGCTCCTCGACGAGCCCGGGGGCGGCACCGATCCCGACGAGGGCGCGGCGCTGGCGGTAGCGCTCATCGCCCACTGCATCGCGACGGGTGCCCTGGTCGGCGCCGCGACCCACTACGCACCGGTGAAGCTCTACGCGCTGAACGAGCCGCGCGTCGAGCTCGTCGCGGTGGAGATCGACCCGGTGCGTTTCGCGCCGCAATTCCGCCTGCTGTACGGCTCGCTGGGCGAGAGCCTCGGCCTCGCCATGGCACGGAAGCTCGGTCTGCCGCCGAGCGTTCTCGCCGACGCCGAGGCGCGGCGCACCACGTCGGCGCGCGAACTCGCGGACGCGATCGCGCGCCTCGAGGCGAGCCGGCGCCGACACGACGAGGAGTACCGCGCCGTCGTCGACGAGCGCCGCGCGCTCGCCGAGCTGGAGCAGGAACAGGCCCAGCTCCTCGCGGAGCTGCGCGAGCGTCGCCGCACGCGCTGGGATGCCGACCTCGCGGAGGCGCGAGAGTTCCTGCGCTCCCTGAAATCCGAGGGGCGCGAGATCCTCGAGGTCGTGCGCCGCCGGCCGCCCGACGCGACGCGCGCCCTCGGAGAGTTCGTGCGCCGCCGCGAGGAGGAGCTCGCGACGCGGGCGACGACGATCACCGGGGCCGACGCGACGCCCGAGCGGTCGCCCACCCTCGGCGCGCACGTGGAGGTACGTGGCTCGAAGATCCGCGGCGACGTCGCCGAGATCACCGGCGACACCGCGCGCGTGCAGCGCGGGAGCGTGAGCTTCCGAGTACCGCTCGCTCAGTTACGCGTCGTCTCGCCACCCGCGGCGCCCGCGCCGCGCGCGACGCGCACCGAGCTCGGCCGACGTGCGCCCGCGGCCGAGGAGGCCGCGCCGGCCGAGCTTCACCTCGTCGGCCTGCGCACCGCGGAGGCGTTGGAACGGCTCGAGCGTTTTCTCGACCACGCGCAGACTGCTGGTGTGGCGACGGTGCGCATCGTCCACGGGATCGGCAGTGGCGCCTTGAAGCGCGCGGTCGCCGAGTACCTCGGCGCCTCGAGCTACTGCACGCGATTCTCGGAAGCGGAGCCGAATCGCGGCGGCGCCGGCGTGACCATCGCCGAGCTGCTCTGAGTCGGCGGCGGCGCACTGCGTGGCCGTGACGGGTGGGAGCCCAAGCCAACCCGCCACGGCTTCACGCCAGAGACTCGACCGCCGGAGGCGAGCGGCGAGCTCTGTGTCACACGACCCTGCAGAAGCAACTCGTGGGCCGCCCGAACACGCCGAAAAACACCACGCGGAGCGTTGCCGGCGCGTGGACTGCTCACGAAACCGGCGCATCGACTGCCGTCGTGCCCACCGCGCAGGCAGAACGGACCGGTCGGCTCCGTCTAGGCGGTGCCTTCCGGCTCCGCGATCAGCATCCGTAGCTCGTCGGCACCGATCGCGTAGCGCTCGGCGCAAAACTCGCACGTGACTTCCGCGCCGCCGTCGCGCGCGATCATGTCGGCGATCTCGGTGCGGCCGAGGAGGAGGATGGCGCCGAAGACGCACTCGCGCGTACACGGGCACGCGAAGCACGTCGATTGCTCGGCGAGCGGCGACGTGTCGAGACCGGCGAGGACGGCGTCGAGGATGTCGCGCGACGTGGCGCCTTCGCGTATCAGCGTCGTGATCTGCGGCAACGCCGCCACGTTGCGTTCGACGTGCCGCATCACGCCTTCCTCGGCGCCGCTCATCATCTGCACGAGGAAGCCGCCCGCCGCACCGACGTCGCCTTCGCGGTTGACGAACACCCCGAGGGCGACGGCCGACGGGATCTGCTCCGAGGTGACGAGGTAGTGCGCCAGATCCTGCGCGATCTCGCCCGAGACGAGCCGCATGATGCTGCGATACGGCTCCTTGTTCCACGGTTGGGTGCGGATCACGCACAGGATGCCGCTGCCGATCGCCGCGGCAACGTCGAGCTTGCCGTGCTTCGGCGGCAGATGCGTCGCGGGTTGCGCGACGTAGCCGCGGACGCGGCCGGCGCCGGTGGTCGACGCCATCACCCGCCGCAGCGGCCCGTCGCCGACGAGCTCGATCGAGAGGCGCTCCTCGTCCTTCATCGTGCCGCCGAGGAGAAGCGCCCCGGTGAGCGTCCGCCCGAGCGCCGCGGTCGCGGTGGGATACGTGCCGTGCCGGCGCCGCGCGTCCTCGACGACACGAGTCGTGACCGCCGCGAGCGCCCGCACCGTGCCGGCGGCGGCACTCACTTTGAGGAGACTGCCGTCACACGCGCCGTCGCTCATCGTCGCTCCCGCATGAGCGCCACCAGACGCTCCGCCTCGACGAAACCGATGGCGCGCGCTTCCTCCACGCCGCTCGACCCGACGAGCACGATCGTCGGCACGCCCAGGACCTGAAACCGTTGCATCCAGTCCTCACGGTCCGGCGTCATCTCGGTCACGTCGGCGCGCAGCATCGTAAACCGCTCAGCCTCGGCCGCCACCGCCGCATCGACGAAGGTGATGGTATCGTTCTCGCGGCACGGAAGACACCAGCGCGCGGTGAAGTCGACGAGCGTCGGGCGGCCGACGCTCGCGGCGTGCGCCAGTGCCGCCGGCGAGAACGGTTCCCAGGCGATCGCGTGCTGCGCGCGGTACGGAACGGCGACCCAGATCGCGGCAGCGACGGCGAGGACGCCGCCGGCGCGACGCAGCGTCGCGAAGCTCCGGAGCGCGCTCCCCGCGTGATCGACGAACCCCAGATACACCCCCGCGACCGCGATCAGCAGCGGTGCGACCACGGCGACGATGCGATCGCCGAGGAGCGGCGCCGCGAAGTACAGCGCCATGCCGAGGAGGACGAAGCCGAAGAGATGCTCGATCCAGGTGAGCCACTCGCCGGAACGCGGCAGTCTGCGGATGGATCCGGCGACGACGGCGAGCGCGAGGTAGGGCGCGCCCATGCCGATCGCCAGAGAGAAGAAGAGCGCGAAGCCGAGGACGGCATCCTGGCGCGCGGCGACGAAGAGCAAGAGTCCGATGACGATCGGCCCGACGCACGGCGCCGCGACGACGCCCATGGTGAGCCCCATCGCGAGCGCGCCGAGAACGCCCCTCGACGCCTTGCCGACGCGGGTCGTGAGCGCGGCGGGCCCGCGCAGCTGGTAGAGCCCGAAGTTGCTCGCCGCCAGCACGACGAGCAGGGCGGCGATGCCGGCGAGGACGAGCGGACGCTGCAACGCCGCGCCGAAGAAGCCGCCCGAGAGCGCGGCGGCGACACCGAGCGCCGAGAACGTGATCGCGATCCCGAGCACGTAGGCGGCGGCGAGCGTGAGTACGCGGCCGTGCGCCGTTCGGCTCTGCCCGCCGAAGTAGGCGATCGTCACCGAGATCAAGGGATAGACGCAGGGTGTGAGATTGAGGCCGAGACCGAAGAGCGCGGCGAGCGCGAGCGTCACGACGAGCCCGCGCTCGCGCATCCACTCTTCGATGCGCGTCGCGGGCGCGGCGGCGATCGCGCCGGATGGCGCCGTCGCAAGCTCGGCCGGCGGCGGCGCGGCGGGAGCGGCCGCCGCCGTCGCACCGAGCGTGAGCGTCACCGCAAGCGTGCGCGGCGGCAGACAACGCTCGTCGTCGCACGCCTGGTAGCGCAAGCGGCCGGTGATGGGACCCGACGCGTCGCCGCTGAGACGCACGCCGATCGTGAAGCGACCCTCGTAGAGGCGGAGCGGTGCCCCGACCGCGAATCGCAACGACCGGATCACCGGCTCGGGGTAGCGAACGGCCTCCACCGCAGCGCCGGGCGGAGGCTCGACCGTGAGTTCGGTCGGAATGAGATAGGGACGGTCCGGATCGTGCGCGTTCACGTGCCAGCCGTCGCTCAGCTCGACGGCGAAGACCAGGCTGGTCGCGCGGTCGCCGCCCGCAACCGAGGACTCGAGCCGCCACTCCGCCTGCACCGTCGGGTCCGCAGCGATACCGAACGCGCCGCTCGTCGGGGCGAGGGCGGCGACGCCGAGCGCGAGGAACAGCAGGAGCGACGCGCGCCCGATCACGTCGATGCCGTATTGCGCTGCCCCCCACCTTCCGGATACAGGCAGCCGCTCATGAGAACGGTCGACATCGCGTTGCGCGTCTCGGTTGTCGTCGCGTTGCTCGTGACGACCAGCGGGCGGGCGCGCGCGGAGGAATCGGGGCTCCATGTCGCGGAGACGAGTGTGCGGTTCGCCGGCGGCGTCAATCCGGAGACGAGTATTCAGTACTATGCGATCCACGGCGATATCGGCTTTCATTTGTGGGAGGGGGCGGACCGCTGGTTCTCGGATCACGACATCAGCGCGCGCTGGATCGTCGAGCCGTGGGCGGCGTTCGTGAGCGATCAGCACGGGATTCACAAGGCGCAGAGCTTCGAGATCGGCGTGAGCCCGCTCTTCGGCAAGCTCACCTACGGCGAGGCGCGCCTGCGCCCGTTCGTCGAAGGCGGCGAGGGTATTCTCTACACCGACCTCCGCAAGGAGCACTTCGGCACTCGCTTCCAGTTCTCCTCGCAAATCGGCGGCGGCATCGAGTACGAGATCGAACCCGGGCTCGCGTTCACGTTGGCGGCGCGCTTGCGTCACATGTCCAATGCGGGCCTCGGCGGCAGCAATCACGGCCTGAACACGTATATGGGCCTCATCGGGCTGACGTTTCGCTGAGACGCATCGGGACGCGGCGCCGGCGTCTAGGTCTAGCGGAGCTTCGCCACCTTCGCGGCACTGTCCTCCGGCGTCGGCGCCGAGGGATAGACGGAGAGCGGCACGCATTCCACGATCTCGAGGCCGTAGCCCGGTAGGCTGACGAGCCGTCGCGGGTAGTTTGTCAGCAGGCGAATCTTACCGACGCCGAGATCGCGCAGGATCTGCGCGCCGATGCCGTAGTCGCGGAAGTCGCGGAGTCGCGTGCCTGGGTTGGTGCTCGGCTCGCTCTTCGGTTGCGTCTGGCCGTCGGAGCCGCTGAAGACGTCGCCGCCGTGCTCTTCGCGCCGGAGGTAGAGAATCACGCCGCGCCCTTCCGCCGCGATCACCGCCATCGCCCGTTGCAGGACGGCGCCGGTGTTGCGTTGCGCGTAGCCGAAGACGTCGCCTGGAAGGTACTCGGCGTGCGTGCGCACGAGCGTCGGCGTTTCGGGCGTGATCGTACCGCGGACGAGCGCGAGATGCTCACCGCCGTCGACGTCGCTACCGTACACGACGGCGCGAAAGTCGCCGCCGAAACGCGTCGGCAGCCGCGCCTCGGCGATGCGATGCACGAGCGAGTCGTGGCGCAGGCGGTATTGGACCAAGTCGGCGATGGTCGCGATTTTGAGGCCGTGCTCGGCGGCGAAGCTCTCGAGGTCGACGAGGCGCGCCATCGAGCCGTCGTCCTTCATGATCTCGCAGATCACGCCCGCCGGCTTGAACCCGGCGAGCCGCGCGAGATCCACCGAGCCTTCCGTCTGCCCGGTGCGAACGAGAACGCCGCCGCGGCGCGCGCGCAGCGGGAACACGTGCCCCGGCGTGACGAGGTCGCCCGGCCCGGCACCGTCGCGCAGCGCGGTCAGGATCGTCGTCGCGCGGTCCGCCGCGGAGAGCCCGCTGGTGACGCCGCGGCGCGCGTCGATCGAGAGCGTGAACGCCGTTCCGAAGGGGCTGCTGTTCTCGGCGACCATCATCGGCAGCGCGAGATCGGCGAGCCTCTCCTCGGTGAGCGGCAGGCAGATGAGCCCGCGCGCACAGCGCGCCATGAAGGCGATCGCTTCCGGGGTAACCTTCTCCGCGGCCATGCAGATGTCGCCCTCGTTCTCCCGATCCTCGTCGTCCATCAGGATGATCATGCGTCCGGCACGGATCTCGGCGATCGCCTCTTCGATCGAGACCACGAGCGGGCTCCGCGAGCGCTTGGCGGGGGAGGGGAGGTCGAGCTTGGAGAACATGGGCGTCACCACAATAGCCCGGGTGGGGCGCTCTTGGAATCCGGTGCCGCGTCCGGAAGCCGCGCTCTCTCCGAGTAGCCGTTGCCGGTCCTACGCTCGCGCTGATACGAACATCCTGTGGCTGCCAACATCTACCAGGCCGTCAAGCAAGCGATGCAGGACCTGATCGCGCCGCAGATCGAGTCCCTCAAGGGGGATATCGGCGCCGTTAGAGCCGACATCGGTGCCGTCCGGTCCGAGGTCCAGGCCGTCCGGTCCGAAATGCAGGCCGTCCGGTCCGAGATGCAGGTGAGCCATGGCGCCCTGGCCGACAGGCTCACCACGGAGGTCCGTCGCGTAGACGACAAGCTGAGCACGGAGATCCGCCGCATCGACGACAAGCTCACGTGGGCCCTCGACTTGCGGGAGCGGATCGTCGCCATCGAAGCGAGGCTCGGACCCGCTCCCGCGCGGTCCTGAACCACGCATCGCTGCTCGCGTTCTCCTATTGCGTCACCACGTAGCGCCGACGACCTCATGGTCACGTCGAACGCCCTGGGCGGGGCGGAGGCGTCGGGGAGGGACGCGTCTACTCGACGGTGACGCTCTTCGCGAGGTTGCGCGGCTGGTCGACGTCCGTGCCGCGGTAGTCCGCGATGTAGTACGCGAGCAGCTGCAGCGGGATCGTGAGCAGCACGGGAAGGAGGCAGGGGTTGGTCGTCGGCACCTGGAGGATTTCCCAGGCGATGTCCTCGAGCTCGGGCGACGGCGCGTCGGTGATCGCGATGATGCGGCCGCCACGCGATTCGACCTCCTTCATGTTCGAGAGGCTCTTCGAATAGACGGCGTCCTTCGGCAACAGGAAGACGACCGGCACCTCCTCGTTGATGAGGGCGATCGGGCCGTGCTTCATCTCGCCGGCGGCGTAGCCTTCGGCGTGGATGTAGGAGATCTCCTTCAGCTTGAGCGCGCCCTCGAGCGCGATCGGGTAGTTGATGCCGCGGCCCAGGTAGAGGAAGTCGCGAGCGTTGCCGTATTTCTTCGCCACCTTCTCGATCGCGCGCTCGCGCTTCAGGCACTGCTCGACGTGCGACGGCAGGTTCACGAGGTCGTGGATGAGGGAGCGCGCGGCGGAATCGGCGAGCACTCCGCGCCGGCGGGCGAGGTAAATTCCGAGGAGATAGAGCACCGTGAGCTGGGTGGTGAACGCTTTCGTGCTGGCGACCGAGATCTCCGGACCGGCGTGGGTGTAGATCACGGCGTCGGCCTTGCGGGCGATGCTCGAGTCGACGACGTTGCAGATCGCGAGCACCTTCGCGCCGCGCTCGCGGGCGGTCTCGACCGCCGCCAGCGTGTCGGCGGTCTCGCCCGACTGCGAGATGACGACGAGCACCGTGCCGTCCTCGAGCATCGGATCGCGGGAGCGGAACTCGCTGCCGTAGTCGACCTCGGCGGGGATGCGGGCGATGTCCTCGATGAAGTACTTGCCGACGAGGCAGGCGTGCGACGCCGTGCCGCAAGCGACAAAAATGATCCGCCGAGCGTGCATGAACCACTCCGCGTTCGCCAGCTCGTCGAGGCTGACGTCCGCTTGCTCCTGAAGGATGCGTCCGCGCATGGTGTCGATGATCGCCTGCGGCTGCTCGTGGATCTCCTTCAGAAGGAAGTGGCGGTAGCCGCCCTTTTGCGCCGTCACCGGATCCCAGGCGACGGTGCGCGGCTCGCGCACGACGGGGTCGCCGGCGAAGGTCGAGAGCGTCACGTGATCGCGCGTCACCTCGGCCATCTCGCCGTCCTCGAGGAAGAGAATCCGGCGCGTGTGGTCGAGGATCGCGGGGATGTCGGAGGCGACGAAGTTCTCGTTCTCGCCGAGGCCGATGACGATGGGAGTCGCGCTCTTCGCTGCGACCAGCCGGTCCGGACTGTCCTCGTGCATGACGACGATCGAGAACGAGCCCTCGAGCTCTTGCACCACGGCGCGCGTCGCGCACAGGAGGTTTTCGCCGGCCTGCACGTGTTCGTCGATGAGATGCGAGATCACCTCGGTGTCGGTCTCGGACGAGAACGTGCGGCCGCGGGCTTGGAGCGTGGCGCGCAGCTCGAGGTAGTTCTCGATGATACCGTTGTGGATGACGACGATCTTCCCGGCGCGATGCGGGTGGGCGTTTTGCTCCGAGGGTCGGCCGTGCGTCGCCCAGCGCGTATGGCCGATGCCGACGGTACCGGTGACCGGCGCCTCGCGCAGGAGCTTTTCCAGGTTCTCGAGCTTACCGAGACAGCGCCGGATCACGATCGAGCCGTCCTGGAAGGTTGCGATACCCGCGGAGTCGTACCCGCGGTACTCGAGTCGCTTCAGGCCTTGCGTGATAATGAAGCTCGCGTCGCGATCGCCCACGTATCCGATGATGCCGCACATCAGCGTTTCCCTCGTCGCCCGCTGGCGCGCGCCTGTCGACGCGGGGGTTGCCGCGCCGTCTTCGCAGCCGTCTTCTTGATCGACCGAACGACGGCGGCCGCCTTCTTCGTGTCGGGCGCGGCGCCCTCCGCCTTGGCGCGCCGGCGGCTCACCCAGCCCGGGACGTCGCGCTGCGGCACCCGGCTCACGACCAGGTGGCCGGCCGCGACATCGCGCGTCACCGTCGTGCCGGCACCGACGTAGGCGTCGTCAGCGACCGTGACCGGCGCCACGAGCTGCGTGTCACTGCCGATCTGCACGCGACTACCGATGATCGTGCGGTGTTTCGCGAAGCCGTCGTAGTTGCAGGTGATCGTCCCGGCGCCGACGTTCGTCTCCTCGCCGATCTCGACGTCGCCGAGGTAGGTCAGGTGATTCGCCTTCGTCGCGCGTCCGATCCGCGCCTTTTTCGTCTCGACGAAGTTGCCGATGTGGACCTCGGCGGCAAGCTCGCTCCCGGGTCGCAGGTGCGCGAAGGGCCCGATGACGGCGTCGTCACCGACGCGGCACTCCGTCATGACGGTGCCGAGCTTGAGGTGGACGCGGTCGCCGAGCTCGGTATCCCGGAGGAGCGTGGTGCCGTCGAGGCGGCAGGCGCGGCCGACGCGCGTGCGTCCGAGAAGCTGCACGTTCGGGCCGATCTCGGTATCGGCGCCGATCGTCACGCCCTCCTCGACGTAGGCGGTCGCGGGATCGTGAAAGGTAACGCCCGCCTGCATCCAGCGCGTCACCAGGGCGCGGCGGACCTGCGCTTCCATGGCGGCGAGCTCGGCACGCGAGTTGATCCCCGCGACCTCGTCGGCGTCCTCGACCGCGACCGCGGTGACGGGGAGCCCGTCGGTGACTGCGATGCCGACGATGTCTGTCAGGTAGTACTCGCGTTGCGCGTTGTCGTTCCGCAGTCGCGCCAGCGCAGCAGCGAGGAAAGCGGCCGACGTGCAGTAGATCCCCGGGTTGATCTCACGGATGCCGCGATCGGAGGGCGTGAGGTCGCGCTTCTCGACGATGCCGGCGACACCACCGTCGTTGCGTCGGCGGATGCGGCCGTACTCCCCGGGGTCGGCGACCGTCGCGGTGAGAAGCGAGAGGGTGGCGCCGCTCTCGCGGTGGCGCGCAACGAGTCGGGCGAGGGTCGCGGCGGTGAGGCCGGGCACGTCGCCGTAGAGGATCACTACGTCGCCGGAAAAGCCGGCGAAGGTCGGCATCGCGATCCGCACCGCGTCGCCGGTCCCCCGCTGCTCGCGCTGCACCGGGTAGGCGGTCGCGGTCGCTGACGGCCTTCCGTCGACTGCCCGCATCCGCAGATGCCGCGCGCAGACCTCGCGCACCTCGGCGGCGTCGTGCCCCACGACAACCGCCGCTCGTTCCGGGGCGAGCTCTAGGGCGGCATCGAGCACCCAGAGCACGAGCGCCTTCCCGGCGACGGTGTGCAGCACCTTCGCCCGTTCGGACCGCATCCGCGTACCACAACCCGCGGCGAGGACGATGACGCCAAGCGAAGCAACGGGTCTATTCATGAGCAGCGGAAACTCTACACCGCCGGCGATGAGTTTTCGACCGGCAAAAGCGCCTGCCGGACGTGCGGACGTGCTCAGTCACGGTGAAGCTGGCGATAGCTGCCACGGAAGAAGAGGAGGGGATGGCCGTCGCCGGTTTCGGCGCTCTCGACCTCGCCGATGTAGATCGTGTGGTCGCCGGCGTCGTGCGCAGCGACGACCCGACACTCGACGTATGCCAGCGCGCCGTCGAGGATCGGCGCGCCGGTGCCGCCGTTCCGACACGGCAGGCCGTCGAACTTCTCGCCACCGGAGACGGCGAAGCGCCGTGAGAGCTCCTCCTGGCCCTCGCCGAGAATGTTCACCACGAAGGCTTGCGAGAGCTCGAAGGCGGGATGGCTCTCGGCGCGCTTGTCGACGCAGACGAGGATGAGCGGTGGGTCCAGCGAGACCGAGCAGACGGCGTTCGCGGTGAGCCCGTGGCAGCGGCCCTGCCCGTCGTGCGTCGTCACCACCGTAACCCCGGTCGCGAAGTGACTCATTACTCGTCTGAGCTCGCTGCGGTCGAATGGCATCGCCCGATTCCGTCGTGTTTTCGTCTTGCTACGCGGCCGGTCTTATTGCAAATTGAGGCTGGTCATCATGGCGCGGCATGGCGTTGGGGCAGCGTTGAGCGTGTTGTGTTCCGTGACTGCGGTAGCGTGCGGGCTTTGGCCCCGCACCACCGATCTCCCGCGCTACGATCCCTCGCTCTACGCCTCGAATGCGACGCCCGCTCCGTCGCCGTCGCCGGTCTTCTCGTGGTCGAACGGCGCCGAGTACGCGATCGTCGTGCGCAAGCACGAGCACACGCTCGCACTCTACCACTGGACGCAGCAGGAAAAGGTGTACCCGGTCGTCCTCGGCATCGCGCCGAGCGGCCCGAAGACGTACCGCGGCGACCTGCGCACGCCCGAGGGTGTCTACCGGATCGTGTGGAAGCGGCCGCACGACCGCTGGTCGCGGTTCATGCTGCTGAGCTACCCGAACGACATCGATCGCCGGCGCTATGCCATGGCCCTCACCGATGGCCGCGTGCCGATCATCGACGGCGCGCCGCCCGGCCCGGGTAACGCAGTCGGTATCCACGGCACTGATCGCGAGGATGCGAACGTACGCGGCGTCGACTGGACCTGGGGTTGCATCTCCTTGCTGAATCCCCACGTCGAAGAACTCTACGATCTCGTGCCGCTCGGCACGCCGGTACTGATCGAGGAGTGACTCCCGGACGCTCAGTCCTCCGCTCGCCCGGCTAGGAGCTCTCGGAGCAGCGTTTCGAGCGTCGGCAGCCAGGCGGCCACCGTCGCCGACTCCGGCGCAACGATCTCCACCCGCTCGTCCGCTAGGACGCGCGCCGTTCCCGGATCGTGCTTGGTGAGGGGAATCACGACCGCCTCGCGCGACACCCCGAGCCGCTCGAGCACGGTGAAGATTTCTTCGATTTCCGGGAGTCGGATGACCGCCATGCGCGCCTCCGGGCATGCCGCTTGCTCCCTTGGGGTGTCAGTTCACGTTCGGCTGAACGCGCGTGCGGGAAGCGGATCGGGAACTGTGCGGTCCCGGCACCTTCCGTGACACATCTGTGCCGAAGTCGCCAGGACCGTAGTGAGGATCGCATGGAGAATGGTAGTTTCGATAACGCGCCGATCGCAACACTGATGACGAGGATCGCGGCTCGCTTGCCGATGGCCTCGCTCGCCCTTGCAGCGACCGTACTTTCGAACGCCTTGCTGCTCGCGTACGTCGGCGTTTTCGCGGCGTCCGGACGGACACCGGACCGCGCCATGCTGTATGCGGGTATGTGCCTGCTCGGCGCCGCAGCGATTTCGTGTGTGGGCGCGTATGCAATGCATCGGCAGCAGCGGGCGATAGAGCAGCGCGACGCGGAGAATCGGCTGCTCCGCGAGGCGGCCGTGAAGAAGGACGAGTTTCTCGCCGACGTGTCGCACGAGCTGCGCACGCCTTTGAACGTCATACTCGGCTACATCGACCTCCTGCTCGACCACTCTTTCGGGCCGCTCGAGCCGGCGCAGCGCGACATCCTGCATCGGATCACGAAGAACGCCAGCAATCTCTCGCATCTCATCAACGACCTGATCGATCTTTCGCGCATCGAGGCCGGCCGCCTAAAGATCGAGCTCGAGACGGTCGATCTCGGGCCGCTCTTCAGCGACATGCGAAGCCTCATGGAAGTGTTGCTCGCCGGGCATGACGTCGCATTCCACACCACGCTCGCGCCGGGCTGCATGCGCGTCCGCACCGACGGTGAACGCTTGAAGCAGATCGTCTCCAACCTGCTCGTGAACGCCGTGAAGTTCACGGAGCGCGGCTCGATCACGCTGCGGGCGGAGGCGCGCGGCATCGACACCACGATCGTCTCGGTGACCGACACCGGCATCGGCATTCCCGCCAGCGCGCATCGCGCCATCTTCGAGCCGTTCCGTCAGGTGCACGACCGCGGCCGACACGTTCCCGGCGCCGGCATCGGGCTCTCGATCTCGTCGCGCCTGGCGCGGTTGATGAGCGGCAGCCTCACGGTCGAGAGCGAGCCCGGCCGCGGCTCATGCTTCACACTGACGGTGCCGGCGGCGACGAGCGACGTGTGCGTCGAACCACTACGCCGCGTCTGCTGACCGTCGTCAGGACCGCCGCAGCGCGAGCCAGTGGAACGCGACCACGACGAGCGCGTGCGTGATGTCGCCGCTCCGCATCAGGTCGGGGATGCTCGTGAGCGGAACCAGGACGACCTCGGTCTCCTCGGTCGAGTCGAACACGGGCACGTGGCGGCGCTCAACGTCATAGGCGACGAACGAGTGGCAGCGGTTCGACTGGATGGCGGGGTTTGGGTGGATCACGCCGAGCGGCTCGACACACGCGGAGGCGTAGCCGCTCTCCTCGACCATCTCGCGATGCGCGGCGACGAGCGGTGAGGCGTCGTCCGGGTCGACCATCCCGCCCGGCACCTCGAGCGTATAGCCCCCGAGCCCGTGGCGGAATTGTCGAACCATGACGACGTGCTCGTCGGCCGTGAGCGGGATGATGTTGCACCAGTCGGGCGACTCGAGGACGTGGAACTCGTGCTCGGCGTTGTCGCGCGAGAAGCGACTGCGGTCGCGACGCAGCGAAAAGATGCGGCACTCGTAGACGATCTCCGCCGCGAGGCGCTCCCACGTGTGCAGTGGACGCCGACCGCTCACGATTCACCGCCGCCGACGGTCGCGTCCTTGCCGAAAAGTCGCGGGTATTCGATGGCGGGACAGCGGTCCATGACGACCGTCAGGCCGGCCGCCTGCGCCCGCAACGCCGCCTCCACGTGCACCACGCCGAGCTGTAGCCAGAGTACCAACGCGCCGATCGCGATCGCCTCCTCGACGATCGCGGGGACGGCGGCCGGGCGGCGGAATACGTCCACGACCTCGACTGCCTCCTCGATCGCGCCGAGCGACGAGCGACAGCGCTCGCCGAGGACGACGTCGGCCGCCGGGTTCACCGGAATCACGCGATGGCCGCGCTCTTGGAGCAGCCGCGCGATGCGATGACTGTCGCGCGTCGGGTCGGGCGAGCAGCCGACGACGGCGATCGTCCGCCGCGTTCCGAGAATTCCACGAATCACGTCGTCGACGGGATTACGGAACTCGGTCGGTGTTTCGTCAGGCATCGTCGCCATTCTCGCCTAGCGGCGCGAGGCGGTCGAACGCCTTCTCGAGACAACGCCGGATCTCGTCGCGGCACGCCTGGTGGAACTCGGCCTCCCGACCGGCCGGGTCGTCGATATCGCCGGCCTCGCCGGCGGCCTCGCGCAGGGTCACCACCTCCTTGCCGGCGGCCTCAGCGAAACGCGCGAGCATGCCGCGCTGCGCGTCCGTCATGGTGACGATGAGGTCGGCCTCGAGGATGCGCTCGCGGTGCCGCTTCAGGTCACACGACGTCGCATCGGAGGGAATCTCGATCGCGTCCTCGCGCAAGAGCAAGCGCGCGTCGAGCGAGACCAGGCTCGAGTCGCGGGCGTAGGGCGCGATCCCTCCCGAATGAACGACGACGTCGTCGCGCCGGCGCGCGCTGAGCATCTGCTTCAGCAGCGCCTCTGCAATGATGCTCCGGCTGGTGTTCGCGTGGCAGACGATCAGGATCCGGCGCGGAGCGGGTAGGTCCGGGTCAGAGCCCACCTGCGAACACGTCCGCCATCGTCTCCTTGCGCGTGCCGCCCTTGGCGAGCTCGGTCTTGAGTTTCGTGCCGAGCGCGCTCGGGTCCCACACGCCACGCTGCTGCACCTTGGCGGCCGAATGCCATCCTTGCATCGCCCACACCGTACCGCCGCCCACGCGGAACACCTCGCCGTGCACGTCCGCGGCGTCGTCGCTCGCGAGCCACGCGACGAGGGGCGCGACGTTGCGCGGATTGAAGACGTCGAACTCGCCCTCGCCCGTTCCCTGTCCCATGAGGGCGGCGGTCGCGGGCGTCGCCTCGACCGTGAGGCGCGTCCGCGCGACCGGGGCGATCGCGTTGACGGTGACGCCGTACTTCGCCATCTCGCGATCGATGATGAAGGACATGGCGGCGATCGCGGCCTTCGCCGCGCCGTAGTTGCTCTGGCTCGGATTGCCGAGGAGCCCCGAGTCGGAGCTGGTGTTGATGATCCGCCCGTTCAGGACGTCGCCGACCTTGTGTTGCTCGCGCCAGTAGACGCAGGCGTGACGCGTGCAGTTGAAGGTGCCCTTCAAGTGCACGGCGATGACCGCGTCCCAGTCCTCCTCCGACATGTTGAAGATCATGCGGTCGCGGAGGATGCCGGCGTTGTTCACCAACACGTTCAGCTTGCCGAAGGTGTCGATTGCGCACTCGACGATGCGCTGCGCGCCCTTGAAGTCGCTGACGCTGTCGCCGTTGGCGACCGCGTCGCCGCCGCTCTTCTTGATCTCGTCGACGACCTCGTGCGCCGGCCCGGCGCTCGCGCCGGTGCCGTCGAAGTGGGCGCCGAGATCGTTCACGACGACCTTCGCGCCGAGCTTGCCCATGAGCAGGGCCTCCTCGCGGCCGATACCGCGGCCGGCGCCGGTGATCACGACAACTTTGCCGTCGAGCAGCATGAGCGACCTCCTCGGGGATTCCCCGGAACGAGCTGAGTTGGGTAGGTGAGCGGTATCATGGCCGCAGTCGGCCGCGGCCTTTTTCGTGCCCGAGGGTACGCGGCTTGTCAAGAATGGCGTCCGCTTGCGCCCGTTCACGCGCGCGCCGCTCGCGCCTTGTCATGCCGGGAGGCGTGTGGCAACGTCCGCACGCGCCCGAGACTTCACCCGCCGCGCTCGCGACCACCCGATCTCGCCGTCGACGACGCGTTCGGCACCCGCGGGTGCGGGGCCGGGGCTACCCCGATGGACCGCACACGATTCGCACGCCTGGTGATCGAGGTCGTGAACGACCTGCCCGACGAGTTCGCCTCCCGCCTCGCCAACGTCGAGATCGTCGTCGAAGACGAGCCGTCGCGCGCGCAGTTGCGAAGCGTCGGCCTCGATCCCAACGCCGACACGCTCCTCGGCCTCTACGAAGGTGTCCCGCTCGAGGAACGGACCGCAGAGCTTCCCGTGCTGCCCGACAAGATCTCCATCTTCTACCGCCCCCTGGTCGAGACATGCAGCGGCGAGGCGGAGATCCGCGAGGAGATTCGCACCACCATCCTCCACGAGGTCGCGCACTTCTTCGGCATCGACGACGAGGACCTCGAGTCATGGGGCTACTGACGCCGGAACGACGGGGCGTCGCCGGGCCGAGGGAAGCCGCACATGCCGGGCTTTGAGCCGACGACCCGTACTCGCAACCTCGGTCGGCTCGCCGCCGAGGCGTTCGACCTCCTGGTGGTCGGCGGCGGCATCACCGGCGCAGGCGTCGCTCGTGAGGCCGCGCTGCGCGGCCTCACGGTCGGGCTCGTCGAGGCGCGCGACTTCGCCTCGGGCACCAGTAGTCGGTCGTCGAAGCTGATCCACGGAGGGCTGCGCTATCTCGAGCAAGGCGAGATCGCGCTCGTGCGCGAGGCCGCGACGGAGCGCAAGGTCCTGCGCCGAATCGCGCCCCACCTGACCGACACCGCGCTGATGTTGGTACCCGTCTACGGCCGCACCAGCGCCGGGGTGTACAAGCTGCGCGTCGGGCTCTCGCTCTTCGACAAGCTCGCCGCGGTCGATGCCGGCGAGCGCCACCGCATCCTGTCGCGAACGGACGCGCTTGCGGCGGAGCCGCGCCTGAACGCCGATCGCTTGCAAGGCGCGGCCGTCTACCCGGAGTACGTCACCGACGACGCCCGGCTGGTGCTGGATACGCTGAAAGCGGCCCATCACGCCGGCGCGGTGGTGGTGAACCACGCGCAGGTCGTCGGCCTGGGAGGGCGCGGCGCGGAGCGACGGCTCGAGGTCCGCGACGCGTTCAGCGACGCGACCTTCACGGCCCGGGCGCGCGTCGTCGTGAACGCCGCCGGGCCGTGGGTGGACGCCGTCCGTCGCTTGGACGTGGAGGCGCCCGGTCCGGTGCTGCACCTCACCAAGGGCATTCACCTCGTCTTTCGCGCCGAAGACCTGCCGGTACGCCACTGCGTGGTCATGCGCGCGCGCGACCGGCGGCCGCTCTTCACCGTCCCGCGCGGTCCTTACGTATACGTCGGCACCACCGACACCAGCTACGAGGGCGCGCTCGAAGAGCCGGCGGTAACCGCCGAGGACGCGGAGTACCTCTTCGATACCCTGGCGCGGAGCTTCTCCGACCTCCACCTCACGTCTGGGCACGTCGTCGGCGCGTGGGCGGGCCTGCGGCCGTTGGTGCACGAGGAAGGCCGCAGCCCGTCGGAGATCTCCCGCAAGGACGAGATCGCGGTGAGCCCGAGCAGCCTCATCACCATCGCCGGCGGAAAGCTCACGACGTATCGGCGCATGGCCGAGCGCGTCGTAGAGGCGGCGCTGCCACTCCTCCACCGGACGGCGCCGGCCGGACGCTCAGAGAGCGAACCGCTCGCAGGTGGCAACCTCGCCGCCGATTCCGTCACCGCGGGCCTCGTGCCAGCGGAGATCCGCGCGCGTCTTCGTGCCGTGCACGGCAGCGACGCCGGCGAGGTGTGCGCGCTCGCCGAGGACCTCGCGTCGTGGGAACCGCTCGCAGCCGACGTCCCGCTCTCGGCGGCCGAGGTTCGCCATGCCGTGCGGCGCGAGATGGCGTGCACGCTTGCAGATGTCCTCGAGCGGCGCTCGCGACTTGCGCTCTTCGCGACCGAGCGCGCGTGCGCGGTTGCGCCCAAGGTCGCCGCACTCGTCGGCGCCGAGCTCGGGTGGAGCGCCGAGCGGCGGGACGCGGAGGTCGCCGCGTTCGCGCGTCAGTGCGAGGCACGCCTCGGCTGGCGCGGGGTGACGTCGCCGGTCGCGTGCGTCGCCGCATTGGGGACGCGCGCGTGAGCGGCCGGAGCGCGGAGCGGGTCCGCGGGGAGGTTGCGCGCCTCGTCGGCGACGATCGTGTCGTCGCGGATGCCGAGCGCATCGCGCGCGTCAGCCGCGACTCCTGGGTGATCGCCGTCTGGCGGAGTCTGCAGGCGAGCCCCCCGGTGCGTCCCGCGTGCGTCGTGCGGCCGCGGTCGACGGCGGAGATCGCGGCGCTCCTCGCCTACGCGTCGCGCGAGGGCGTTGCGATCGTACCGTTCGGAGCGGGCTCTGGGGTCTGCGGCGGCATCCAACCGGACGCCGAGGCGATCGTCGTCGATCTCGGCGACATGCGGGCGCTGCGCACGATCGACGGTCACAATCTCCTCGCGACCGCCGAGTCCGGCCTCCTCGGCAGCGAGTTCGAGGCGGCGTTGAACGATGCCGGCTACTCGATGGGCCACTTTCCGCAGTCGATCGCTCTGTCGTCGGTGGGTGGCTGGGTCGCGACGCGCTCCGCCGGCCAATTCTCGACCAAGTACGGCAACATCGAGCAGCTTTTCGTCGCCTTCGAGGCGGTGCTGCCGTCCGGCGCCGTGATCCGCACGCGACCGGTCCCACGCGCCTCGACCGGTCCCGACCTCCGCCACCTCTTCCTTGGCGGCGAGGGCACGACGGGCATCCTCACCGAGGTTACGTTCGAGATCCATCCGCTACCCGAGGCGACCGAGCGCCAGGCGGTGGCGTTCCCGACGATGGGCGCCGGGCTCGAGGCGCTGCGCCGCATCGTGCGCGCCGGATGGCGGCCGGCCGTTCTCCGCTTGTACGACGAGGTCGAGGCCGGCCGCGCGTTCGCCGGCGCCGCGCCGGCGAACGAGAGCCTGCTCCTCGTCCTCTGCGAGGGCTCCGCGGCGCTGGTGGCGGCCGAGCGCGCCGCCGTCGAGGCGACGTGCCGTGAGACCGGTGGTCGGCTCGTCGGCGCCGCACCGGTCGGGAGCTGGCTGCACCATCGGAACGCCGTTCCGGGCTTCGAGGTGTTCCTCAAGCAAGGCATGATCGTCGACACGATCGAGGTCGCGGCGATGTGGGACAAGATCGACGGCCTCTATGCGGACGTGCTCGCCGCGATGCGCGCCGTCCCGGGTCTGATCGTCGCCTCCGGTCACAGCTCGCACACGTACTCGACCGGCACCAACATCTACTTCACGTTTGCCGCCAAACCCGCCGTGCCCGCGGAGATCGAGCCCCTCTACTTCCACATCTGGAACGCCGCCATGGAGGCGACGCTCGCCGCAGGTGGCACGATCTCGCACCACCACGGCATCGGCCGGGTACGGCGCGAGTGGCTGCCGCGCGAGCTCGGCAGCGGGTACGAGGTGTTGGTCGCGGTGCAGCGGGCGCTCGATCCGGCCGGCATCATGAACCCGGGGGCGCTGTTGCGACCGCGATGAGCTCGCACGTTCTCGCGATCGACGAAGGCGGTACCGGCGTCCGCGCCTACGTCTTCGATCACGACGGTCGCGAGATCGCGACCGCGTATGCGGAGATCGGGCTTTCCTGTCCGCGCCCGGGATGGGTCGAGCACGATCCGCTCGCGCTCTGGGAGCGGACGCTAGCCGTCACGCGCACTGCGCTCGAGCGTGCCGCCATCCCGGCGAGCGCGCTTGACGCGATCGGAGTCGCGAACCAACGCGCATCGGCGCTCGTCTGGGACGCCGAGACCGGCCTTCCCGTGTATCCTGCGATCGGCTGGCAGGATCTGCGCACCGTCGTGCGTTGCGAGGAACTGGGTCGCCGCGGCCATCTCGTACACCCGATGCAGTCGGCCACGAAGTACGCATGGACCCTCGAGCACGTGGCGGACGCGCGCGCGCGTGCGGCGGCCGGGCGCCTGCGCTTCGGCACGATCGACAGCTGGATCGCTTGGAAGCTCTCCGGCGGCGCCTGTCACGTCACCGACCCCTCGAACGCGTCCTGCACCGGCATCTACGACTTCATGGCGAACCGTTGGGACGAGACTCTCCTCGACGCCCTCGAGCTCCCTGCGGCGTGCCTGCCGACGATCGTGCCGACGAGCGCGATCTGCGGCACCACCGACCGTGCCGTCCTCGGCGCCGCGGTGCGCTTGGCCGCGCGCGCCGGCGATCAGCAGGCGGCGATGTTCGGCCAGCTCAGAACCGAACCGGGAATGATGAAGATCACCTACGGCACGGCGGCGATGATGGATCTGAACGTTGGTCCCTCGCTCCGCCTGTCGCCCCATGGTGCGTTCCCGCTGGTTCTCTGGGGACTGGAGGACGGCATCACGTATTGCTTGGAGGGCAGCGCCGTCACCGCGGGCGCCGCCGTGCAATGGCTGCGCGACGGGCTCGGCATCCTGCACGACGCGGCGGAGTCCGAGGTACTGGCGACGAGCATCCCCGACTCGGGCGGCGTGTGGTGCGTACCGGCGTTCCAGGGTCTCGGCACTCCCTACCTCGACGCCTCGGCGCGGGCGCTGCTCGGCGGACTGTCCCGCGGAACCGGCCGCGCGGAAATCGCGCGCGCGGTCCTCGAGGGCATTGCCTTCCGATGCAGCGAGGTGATCGAGGCGCTGCGAGCCGATTCGCCGACGGCGGCGATCGACGTATTACGCGTCGACGGCGGCGCGGCGCGCAACGACTTCCTCATGCAGTGCCAGGCCGACGTGACTGGTCTCGTCATCGAGCGTCCGGTCGTGGTCGATGCCGCGACCCTCGGCGCGGCGTATCTCGCCGGCCTCGCGACCGGTTTCTGGCGCGACCGCACCGAGGTCGCACGCATCTGGAAGCGCGACCGTCTCTTCGAGCCGCGAACGACGGCAGCAGAGCGCGCGGAAGGATTGGCGCACTGGAAGAAGCGCGTCGCGCTCGCACGCGGCGACACGTGATTCCACCACTCCGTCCGAACGCCGCGACCCCGCGCTTGCCGCCGCGGGATGTGCTTCGTCTCGTGATCTTCGATTGCGACGGAGTGCTCTTCGATTCGTGGAAGGCGAACGTCGCCTTCTACGACGCCGTGCTCGCGGCGGTCGGCTTGCCGCCGCTCGACGACGAAGGGCGGCGCCTCTGCCACACGCTCTCGAGTCCGCAACTGTACGCCCGCCTCTTCCCCGCGGACTCGTTGATGCAACGGCGGATCGCCGAGGTGGCGCGCGCGACCGACTACGGGCCGTTCTACGCCTTGATGGAGCCCGTGGAGGGGCTCGAGCCGACGTTGCGTCGCCTCACGGCGCACTGCCCTCTCGCACTCGCGACGAATCGCGGCACGACGGTACGCGGTGTCGTCGAGCACTTCGGTCTCGCGCCCTTCTTCGCGATCCGCCTCGGCATTCTCGACGTCGCGCGGCCGAAGCCCGCACCCGATCTGCTCGTCGCCTGCCTGGAGCACGCCGGCGTCGAGGCATCCGCGGCCGTGTACGTCGGCGACACCGAGCTCGATCGCGACGCCGCCGCGGGTGCCGGCGTCGCCTACGTCGGAGTCGGACCGGCGAGCGGAGCCGACGTCCGCGTCAACGGCATTCGCGAGCTGCCGGCGCTTCTCTTGCGATGAGCCCTTCCCTCGAGCGGCGCACCTCGAACAGAGTCTGGCGCGCGATTGCGGGCTCAGCGCATCTTGACGTCGAAGGCCTGCGGCCCTTTCTCTCCGGGCCGCACCTGAAATTCCACTTCGTCTCCGTCCCGCAGATCTTCGAACTGCATCTTGGGTCCGAGACGGGATCGATGGAAGAAGACGTCGTCGCTGCCGTCGTCCGGCACGATGAATCCGAATCCCTTGTCGCGTGCGATCTTTTTGATGGTGCCCGTCATGTCCCGCTCCCGATCACCGCTGAACGATGCGCACCGGTACGTCGACGTGTGCGGCCATCGTACGCACCGCGGACTCCGCTTGACCGCGATTCGGGTACGCTCCCACCTGCACCTGGTATTCTGTCCGTTTGTGCTTGCCGCTGCCCTTGGCGACGCGGTTGATCGCCGCGTCGTAACCGCGGCGACCGAGAGCGTGCTGCAGGCGCTTGGCGCGATCGACGCGCTCGAAGCTGCCGACCTGGATCGCGTAGCGTCCCTGCCCACCCGCGGGTCGCGCGTTGGAGCGCAGGGGGGCGCGTTTCCCCGCGCGCGTCGCGCGGTGCAGCGAGGGACGCATGGCGGCGTGTTGGAGGAGAGGCGCGGGCGGCAGCGCGTCACCGAAGCCGAACTCGAAGAGGCGCTTCGTATCACCCCAGAGGTCGCTCGACCCGAGCACCGCGACGATGATTTCGCGGCCTTCGAAGGTGCCGGCGCCGACGAAGCATTTCTTCGCGGGAATGGTGTAGCCCGTCTTGCCGATCACCGGGATGCGATAGCCCTCGAGAAGTCGGTTGTGACTGTGCAACGCGATGATCCGCGTGCTGTTCTCGACGCTCACAATTACCGACTTGGTGCCAAGGATGCTGCGGAACTTCGGGATGTGCACGCCATGCCGGAAGATGGTCGCGAGATCATGCACCGTCGAGTAGTGCCCCTCGGCGGTGAGACCGTGAGGATTCATGAAGTGCGAGTGGAATGCGCCGAGCTGCCGCGCGCGGGCATTCATCCGATCGGCGAACTCCGGGATGGATCCCGTCAGGCTCTCGGCGATCACGACGCTGGCGTCGTTGGCCGAGTTGAGGAGGATCGCGTAGACGAGGTCCTCGAGGTTCAGCCGTTGCCCCGGCTGCAGGTTCACCTTGCTCGGCGCCGCCTGGCACGCCTCGGGGCTTGCTGGAAAGCTTCGCCCCAGGGCATTGCTCTCGAGCGCGAGGATCGCCGTCATGACTTTGGTCGTGCTCGCCGGCGGCAACTCGAGATCGGGATTCCGCTCCCAGATCACCGTGCCGCTGTCCGCGTCCATCACGAGGGCCGCCCGCGCCGTGACTCGCGGCGAATCCGCGCTCGACGCGGACGATTGCGGAGGAACCAGCAACATGATCACCGCCACCGCCACCCCACCCCAGGTGTTCCTCATCCTCGACCTCCCGCTTTGATTTCGCGTTCCCCGCACGAAGGAAAATTATTTCACAGGTCCTTCGCCGGCAACAAGCGACGACTTACATCCGGCTGTAGCACCCCGGCGTGAGGATGGGGAATTGTCGGGACGTCTCCAGACTGCTTAAATACTCAGAGCACGCGCGTGCAGGCGCGGGAGGTGATCGGGATATGGGGAAACGCTGGCACATTGGGGCCGTGGCTGCGACGGTAGTGGCGCTGCTGGTGGGCGGCCACGACGCCGGCGCCGGCGGGTGGACTGAGGAGGATTTCGCACGGCGTGTCCCCACCAACTATCCCTTCACCAACCGGGACCAGAGCACGCTGGTGGGCGCCCTCGAAACCTACGTCGTGCAAGAGGCCGACACGCTGCTCGACATCGGGCGGCATTTTGATCTCGGGTACAACGAGATGATCGCCGCCAACCCAGGCGTCGACCCGTGGGTGCCGCCGCCGGGCGAGGTCCTCCTCATTCCAACCGAGTACGTGCTTCCGGAGTCGAGCTATCAGGGCCTGGTCGTGAACATACCAGAAATGCGCCTCTACTATTTTCACGGCGGCGCACGCGGCGGAGCGGGCACGTTGGTAACGACGTATCCCGTCGGCCTCGGGCGTGACGATTGGCGGACGCCGCAGGGCAGCTTCCGGGTGCGGGGAAAGACCGAGAATCCGACGTGGGTCATCCCGGAATCGATCCGCGCGGAGCACATCCGTGAACGCGGGGACGATCGCGCCATGATCGCGGGCGGCGACCCTGACAACCCGCTCGGCTTGTACCGCCTGGAGCTGACGCTCCCGCTCTACGCCCTACACGGATCGAATATGCCGTGGGGCGTCGGGATGCAGGTGAGCCACGGATGCATCCGTCTCTACAACGAGGACATCACCGCTCTCTTCCGCGAGGTGCGTGTCGGCACCCCGGGCGAGTTCGTTTATCAGCCCGTCAAGATGGGCATACGCGGCGGCGGCGTGTACGTCGAGGTGCACGAGGACATTTACGGGCTGCGGACGAGCCTCGAGGACGAGGCGGAGCGCCTGCTGAGCCGGCACGGGTGGACGGACCGCGTCGACCGCGCACGACTCCGGCAGGCGTTGGCTGACCGCAGCGGCGTTCCCGTTGCGATCGTGCGTGATCGAACGCTCGAGACCGCCGCCAACTAGCGAAACATCTTGCGACCGATCAGGCGGTGGCGTTCTGAAGGGCGTCGTCGTAGCGCAGCTCCGCCCGGCGCATCGCCGCTGCCGTGAGCGCGCGGCGCCACTTGTCGAGTCCCGACCGCAGATAATCTGCATTCATCTCGAGGACGTCACAGATGTTCTCGAAGGCGAAGAGCCACGAGCGATCCGCCGAGAAGAACCACTCCCGCGCCTCGAGGAAGCAAGCCTGCTCGCGGGGGTCGCGCGCGATCGCGTACTTCCGATAGCTGTCGACCGCATCCTCGAGCACCGCGAGCATGAGCCGGCGCTCACCCTCTACCGCCCGCCCGCGCCGGAATGCCGCAAAATACTGATTCGGCAGCAGAATATCCGGCTCGAACAGACCGGCGCCGCTGCCACCCTCTGCCTTCTTCGTCCGTGCTTGCATCGTTCTCCCTTTCGTATGCCGCAATGCGGCAACGTAGCCGGGTCGACGTCCGCGTTGAAATGAAAAAACTTACACATTTCCATAAGCCAGACTTATACGAGCGGACGTGGGGAGGAGACTGGCTTCAGAGTGAAACGGTTCACCGGGTGCGCTGCGCGATCGCGCGCAGTTGACGCATCACACGCGTCGCCTCCTCGAGCAGCGCTTTTCGCAGTCGAGGGTGGCTGGTCTCGACGTACGTCGCGTGCAGCGCGCGCAGGCTCTGCGCGAGCGCCTTTAGTTCTTGCCGGCGCCGCCCTTCGAGAGTCTCGGCACGAGACACGAGACGATTGCCCTCGACGACGTGCTGCTCGAGGATGCGGACCGCGAGGTCGGCAGCCCCCTGCGACGGTGCGGAACGGCGGCCGGGTGATTGCGCGGAGGATGGCGCGCGAAACCCTTGCTTGCGAAGCACGCCGACGACGATGCCGCGTATGAGAACCCGGTCTCCGCGCAACACGAGCGGGAGCAATCGCTCGTTCGCGGGTTGCAGCCGGATCGCACCGTCACGCTCACGATAGAAGCGCTTGACGGTCGCATGTCCGTCGACCTCGGCGACGACCGTCTGGCCGTCGTGGATGTCGGTCCCCGGCTCGACGACGAGGTAGTCGCCGTCGAGGATACCGTCGTCGACCATTGACGTTCCGCAAACGCGCAACGCGAACACCTCGCGGCGTCGCCAGCTGCCGCCCGGCACGTCGATGCTCTCGAGCACTTGAAACGCGGGAAGCGGCGTTCCCGCCGCGATCGTTCCGAGGAGTGGTATTCGGCGACCGGGCTCGACCCGCGCTTCGACGAGCTCGAACGGGTCTCCGAGGTCGGCAGTTGCGTGCGCCTCGCGCATGGTGGCACCTCCGCAACAGATGCTATGCGAAGAAAAGGCGAATGTCCAGCGCCGGGGATAATATACTTGACTCAGCAACCGCAGCTGGGACGGCCGCTCAGGCGGCGATCGGGAAGCGGTAGCTAGTGTGCGCGATCAGCTTCTGCATGTCCTGGTGCCATTCACCCGCCCAACGCTCGGCGAGCAGACGCCCCTGCGATTTCCCGTGCCGCACCAGCTCTTCGAGAGGATCGAGATAGACGCGCTCGTCCTCCCCATTCGCGTTCAGCCGTCGTTGGCGCACGAGCCCGCCGGCGGCGATCGCGATCAACTCACGACCCAGCTCGTCGAGGCCGATGCCGCGGATCTTCGCCTTCAGCCCATGGCGATGCGCTTCGTGATAGAGGGCGACGCGCTCTTCCCATGTCCATCGGCGCACGAGGTCCCACGCGGCACCGAGCGAGTCGGACTCGTAGAGTACGCCCTTCATGAGCGCCGGAAGCGCGAGCATCATCTCCGGCGGTTGGCTGTCGGCGCTCCGCACCTCAAGGTAACGCTTGAGTCGGACCTCGGGAAAGAGCGTCGTCAGATGCAGGGCCCAGTCGTCGAGGGTCGCGCGCTGGCCGCGGTAGCCCTTGCCCATGAACTCGCGAAAGGTCACCGCGGTCGCCTCGATGTACTCGCCGCCACGGATGATGAAGTACATCGGCACATCGAGCGCGTATTCGACGTAGTCGTCGATGCCGCAGTTCGGGTTGAACACGAAGGGGAGCATCCCCGAGCGTGCCGGATCGGTGTCCGTCCAGATGTGGCCACGCAGGGTCATGAAGCCGTTCAGCCGGCCCTCGCTCACCGAGGAGTTGGCGAACATCGCCGAGACGAGCGGCACGAGCCCCATCGCGACACGCAGCTTCTCGATCGCGTCGCGCTCGTCGCCGAAGTCGAAGTTCGCTTGGACGGTTGCAGTCTGCTTCATCATACGCTGCCCGAGCGTGCCGACCCGCCGCATGTACGGGCCCATGATTTCGTAGCGCCGCTTCGGGACCCACTCGATGTCGTCGACGCCGGAGAGCGGTTGAATGCCGAGACCGAGAAAAACGATTCCGAGCCCTTCGCTCACCGTGAGGATCTCGCGCACGTGCGCGAGCAGCTCGTCTTGTGCGCAATGGATACTCTCGCATTGCTCACCGCTGAGCTCGAGCTGGCCACCCGGCTCGACCGTGATGTTCGCTTGGCGGCCATAGAGCGCGATGATCCGGCCACGGTCGAGCTTCGGCGTCCACCCATACCGTTCCGCAAGGCCCGCGAGGACGCGCTCGATACCATTGGGTCCGCTGAAGGGCGCCGCCGCTCCGGTCTCACGCAGGACGCCGACCTTCTCGTACTCCGTGCCCACCCGCCATTCCGAGCGCGGCTTTGCGCCGGCGCGGATGTACGCGACGAGCTCGTTCGTATCAGCGATGGGATCGAGGGAACCGGGCTCGCTACCGGCCTGGAATTCGGACACGGCCGGAAGCTACCAGATCGCCGCCCTCTGGCAATCCGCTACGTCGCCTCCGTGGGGCTCGCGCTCGCTCACCGGGTCACGGATGCTCCTGTCGTATTTCGCGGCAGCACGCGGTCGCGTTTCACTGCTCCAGCTCGGCGCACGCTTCGGCCGCAGCCTTCGACGGTCGTGTGCACTCGGCTACTTATGCCCTCGCGCGTTCGTGCCGCACCCGTCTCACCGGTGGCATGCCTTCTGCTCCCTGGCCGAGCAACGGGCGCCGGACACGGAAGACAGCCGCCGTGTTCCCGGCGCGCCCGAGAGCAGGAGGTTCACTCTCATGGACGTGCGAGTCGCCCGAATCGTCGAAGACCAGAGTGTCACTCTCTTCGGACCCGACACCCTTGTGCCGGCGCAATACTTCGATCGCGTCGGTGCGGATGCGGCATTCCAGCCCGAGAAGCGCCTCATGCTCGCCGTCCTCGAGGAGGCAATCGCGACCTTCCAACGGCACGCGATCGTCGACACGCGCCGCAGTCAGCGCCTGGTCGAAGAGGTCGAAGAGTGGATCTCGGGCGCGAGCGGTGAGTGGCCGTTCTCTTTCGACAACGTCTGCGACGCGCTCGATCTGGACGCCGACTATCTTCGCGCCGGTATGACGAGGTGGAAGGAAGCGGAGCGCCGGAAGGCGCAGAAGGGCGGTCCGACCGTCTACCGTTTCCCGTTCCGCCGTGTGAACGGCAAGCGCCACAGCATCACGGGGCCGCGCGAGTATCTGAAAAAGAGCGCCTAGCGAGACGGACTGTCATGAGCATGCGTCTCGCCGACGAGGCGAGGTGATCGTGCTTCGTCGGCGCTCACCGCGCCTCGGCGAGCACACGCGATCGCGTACGAGCGGTCCCGCCGATCAGTGACCCGCGGGCGCAGCGCTCGAGGCATCGTCGAAGAAGATCTCTCCCTCGAAGATCAGCGCTTGCACGACGGTGTTGAGGCGGGTGAGCGGTGTGCCATCGAGCTTGTAGTGACGGACGCCTCGCTTCATGGCGTCCGAGAGCTCCGCAAGTAAGAACAACGTCTCGCATGACGTGTGGAAGTCGAGCTGCATGTCGCTGACGAGAGGTGCCTGGGCTGCAAGCTGCGGAGTGAAGTCTCGGTACATGTCAAACGCCGACTGGTGAGCCACGCATCCTCCTTGGTCCCGCGCCGGAAGGCGCGCGTCGCTTGCAACCGCTTGCGATCGGTCGCGACGATTCAACGGACGCTGTGGGGCAAGGACCAAGTTTCGTGCCATCGGTGATCGCGCGCGCGCGGCACGGTACCCGAGCGGGCGGAGAGGGCTCACGGTCTGCGTCGAGGGTGGCGAAGATCTACGCGAAATGAATCGAACCGCGTAGTTGTGACGGCACGTCGCGGTTGCCGCGGTGTGCACCGCGGGCTCGGCTGATCCAATTTGCAGGAAGGTTCGCTAAGGGGAGTGGCGTGCGGACGTGCGCCGGCCGGGATTGCAGAACTGCGCGTTCCGGCCGAAAGCCTGCGCCGCTACCCGATCCGGAAGATCGGAAGCGGAGCCGGAGCGTTCGTCGCGATCATTTGCGCAGACGGCGCCGGAACGACCGATCCATCTCTTCCGCGATGCGGGTCGTCCGATCGGCGGCGTCGACGGCCATCGCCGCGGCCCGTTCGGCGCTTTCCGCCGCTTCCGCGGCGCGCTCCGCTGCGAGCTCCGCACGCCGGGCGGGATCCTGCGCGAGGTAGTAGCGCTCGATCTGCTCGCGCATGGCCGGCGGGATCGGTCGGTCGAACTTACGGAGGCCGGCATGCGGCTGGTCGAGAATGAAGGCGCGCGTGAAGGCGATCTCTCGGTCGAGACGCAGGTAAAACACTCGAACCTCATACGAATCGAGGGGGGGTCCGCTATCAACCTCCACCCGCTCCACCCAATCGGGGTAGCCGCGACGCTCGATGAAGCTCGCGAGCTCGGGGTTGCGATCCATCTCGACCGCCAGGGCACGAGGCCCGAGCGCCACCGGCGGTCCTACGGGAACGCTCGTCGCCGAGCCGAGGGATCCAGCGAACAACCACGTTGTCGCCAGTACGATCGCCACCGAATGTCCGCTTCGCATGCGCAACCTCCTCCTTACTCCTCCTCATGACCTTAGCTGATGCGCCCCACGGGTGTCAGCAGGCGAAGTCACGCGGCCGGCCGGGCCTTGCGCGGCGCGCAAGCCATTCGATACAGTTCACCGCCTCGCAGATGCCCGCACGACCCGGACCGCTCACCGCCGCCGTCCTCGGCCGGCGCGCCCGTCATGGGTTTGAATGAACCCCGAACTTCATCTGATCATCGCGATTTGTCTGGTATTTCTCAATGCGTGCTTCGTCGCCGCGGAGTTCGCGATCGTCAAAGTGCGCGCCACCCGTATCCAAGAACGTTTGCAGGACGGCGTACGTGGCGCCGCCGCGACGCAGAACATCTTGAGCAACCTCGACGCCTATCTTTCCGCGACCCAGCTCGGGATCACGCTCGCGAGCCTCGGCCTCGGATGGGTCGGTGAGCCGGCGTTCGCGAATCTGATCGGCCCGGTGCTGGCGGCGGTCGGGATCTGGTCGCCGACGGTCGTGCACAGCATCTCGCTCACGCTGGCGTTCGCAGCAATCACGTTTCTGCACATCGTGCTCGGCGAGCTCGCGCCGAAGTATCTCGCGATCCAACGGCCCGAGGCGGTGGCGCTCGCCGTCGCCGTCCCGCTCCTTGCGTTTCGGCGCATGCTCTATCCCGCGCTGTGGTTGCTCAACAGCTCCTCGAACGCGACTCTCCGTGTGCTCGGCATCAACCGCGCCGCCAACTCGGAGCTCGTCCACTCGGAGGAGGAGCTACGCCTCCTGCTCGCGGAGTCGCATCGTACCGGAGCGCTCTCCGCTTCGAAGAGGAAGCTCCTCGAGAATGTGTTCGACTATACACACCGTTCCGCCAAGCACATCATGGTGCCGCGTGCGGAGATCGTGTACCTCACCCTGCGCAAGTCACTGGCCGAGAACCTCGACGTCATTCGCAACAATCAACACACCCGCTATCCGCTCTGCGAAACCGACATTGACCACGTGGTCGGCATGATCCACACGAAAGACCTCCTTCAGCCGGCCGAGGGGGTGCTCGACGTCCGCGATCTGTTGCGGCTGAAGCGTGAGATCCTATTCGTGCCCGAGACGCGCTCGCTCGAGCTCCTGCAGCGCGACTTTCAGCAGCGACGCGTCCACATGGCCCTCGTCGTCGACGAGTACGGCGGAACCTCCGGCCTGGTGACGCTCGAGGACATCCTCGAGGAGATCGTCGGAGAGATTCAGGACGAGTTCGACGCCGAACCTCCGAAGATGGAGGCGATCGGCGACGGCTACGTCGTCGATGGACTCGTCCTCATCGACGAAATAGGCGAGCGCCTCAAGATCGAGATCCCCGAGCGCGAGAGCAACACGCTCGGCGGCTTCGTGATCGCCCGGCTCGGACGCATCGCGCGGGTCGGTGATATCGTGTGGCTCGACGGCTACGACGTCAAGGTCGTCGAGATGAAGGGCCGCCGCGTGAGCAAGCTGCTGCTGACTCCGGCGCCGGAGCACGAACGCCCGCCGCAATCCGCGTAGTCGCCCGCATAGCATCGGGTGGGCGCAACGGACGTCGCCGTTGGCACTCTTCATGTGCCGCGAGAGGCTCAGGTGATCGTGCGGCCCGGACGATCGGCAACGTGTGTCGCTCTACGTGCCCGAATTGACGGAGGGCTTGCGTGGTGGGTCGCTCTGCCGACCGTTGGCGCGTGCCTTGCTCAGCTCGGTTGACAACGCGCTCACACGCCGCGTCGAAAGGACCTCCACATGCAAGCGATGCTGGAACGAAAAACGGTGATGGTCGATGGCGAGTCGCTCGAGATGTGGGCGCCCCGGGTGTCCGATTTCTCCTGCCTACCTGACGATTTGCGCGCGTACATGACGACAGGTCGCTGGGACCTGGTTTTCAACGCCCTCTACTACCTCGCGGACGCGGTTCCCGAGGGTCGCGCCTGAGCGGGCGCACGCGTCAGATCGCCGCAAGTACCAGCTCGATTCGCTTGCGCGTTCGCCGCAGCACCCGGCCTAGGCGCTTTTGCTCCGCCTCGACCAATGCCGATGCGTCGAGCCCGCGCAGCTTGCGGTTCAGTCGACGCGCCGCGGCCATGACATCAGCCCCCGACTGCGGCTTCCCGGCTTGACGCGACTCGCGGAACTTGTGAACCGAGAGGTTCGCGAGCTTCACGCGGCGCCAGAGCTTCAGCATGTCGGATTCCGATCCCTGGCGGACGATCGCCATCAGGATCTCCCGAGAGATCGACGGGTAGCGATGAATTTCCGCCTTCACCTCGGCTGGGAGGCGGGTGAGGACGAGCATGTTGGAGACGTACGGGCGGCTCTTGTGCAGCAGCTGTGCGAGCACTTGGTGGGTGTATCCGTAGCGCGCGACCATCGCGCCCAGACCCTCGGCTTCTTCGAGCGCTGTCAGGTCCTCGCGTTGCAGGTTCTCGATCAGCGCGATCTCGTTCGGATCGTCGTCGCGGACGATCGCCGGCATCGCCCGTAGGCCGGCGCGGACTGCGGCGCGGTAGCGGCGCTCGCCCGCCATGACCATGAATCCGTCGCCGTCGCGCTTGACGATGATCGGCTGCAGAACGCCGCGCATCCGCACCGACTCGGTCAGCTCGTCGAGACCCTGCGGATCGATGAAGCGTCGCGGCTGGTTGACGTTCGGGTGGATCTGCTCGATGGGAATCGCGGCCAGCAGAACCCGATGCTCGCCAAGGAAGTGACCGGCGGCGAGCCCGTTTCCTCGTACTGCTCCTGCGGTAGCTTCCACCTCAGCCTCCTTTCCCATCCACCAACGCTTGCCGGAACCAGGAGCCTTCGGGACGATCGGTGCAGATCATAGCTCGATCCCGCCAGGCCCCCAAGGACTTTCTACCCCCCTTCAGACAAAAAGGGGGGGCGGTCCCCCGCCCCCCCTCGTGTAACGTAGACGTCGCGTCAGCGCTCAGATCTTGCCTTGCAGGAAGAACGCGATCACGAGCGCGTACAAACAGAGCGCCTCCATGAGGGCGAGGCCGATGATCATCGGCACGAAGATCCGGTCCGCCGAGTTCGGATTGCGTCCGATGCTTTCCATGGCGGCCGCGGTCGCGCGACCTTGACCAAGCCCGACTCCGAGCGCGGCGATGCCGATGCCGAGGCCGGCCCCGATTGCGATCAGCCCACCGGAGCTGCCGCTCGCAGCCGCGCCGGCTTCAGCGAAACTCGGGCTGGCGATCAGCAGCAGCCCGAGGGCGAAGGTGACTCCCGAGACGATTCTCGACATGTGATCCTCCGAGTTAAGGCTCTTGCGGTCCGCCTCCGCCACATTCCTCTTGTCCTCTTCCACACGCGGCGAGCGAGAGCCGGGTGAAACACCGCTAGTGGTCGTGGCTGATCGCGAGGCCCACGTAAACCATCGTCAGCAACGTGAAGACGAGGGCCTGCACGAGCGACACGAACGTGCCGAGCACGTAGAATACGATCGGCACGACGACCTTGGTGAGATCGGTAAAGATACTGAGCAGCAGATGATCGGCGAACATGTTGCCGTAGAGGCGAATCGCCAACGACGCCGGCCGGAACATATGGCTGAATATCTCGACGACGATCATCAACGGCGACAGTACGAGGAGCGGGCCCATGAATTGCTTCAGATAGGCGAAGCCATGGGCACGCGCACCGTAGTAGTTGTAGGCGATGAAGGAGGTCGCGCCGAGCGCGAGGGTGATGTTGAAGTTGTCGGTCGGCGGGGTGAAACCGGGTAGCAGGCCGATGATATTGGCGGCCAAGATGAACAGGAAGAGGCTTCCGAAGAGCGGGACGTACTTGGGCGCGTCGTGCCCGAGGATGCTTTCCGCGAGACCCGTGATCATCTCCGTCACCACCTCGGCGATGTTGCGCGCGCTGAAGCCCGCCTCCGGCACCGTCGGATCCGACGTCGCCGCCAGCTGGGCCCGGACCCGCAGCGCGAAAATCGTGAGCCCGATCAGTACCAGGAGTGCGGTCGCGAGATGACCGGGGATCTCCCGCAGTCCAGGAATCGCTCCGACCCAACTGAAGCCGTGTTCCATCGTTTCCGCTCCTTCAGACGCCGTCGCGCACCGCAACGGGAAGACAGGCGTCGAGCACCACCGCGACTGGCAACGTCGTCACACCGACTGCGAACGAGACCCCGTCGACCACGGATCCTGGCAAGAGCAACGCCGCCGCGGGCGCCGCGAGCAACACGATCGACTTGACGAGCGCCATCGAGACGACGCGCTGAAGTGGGATGCGCCGGGCAAGGGCTGCTGCACCGATGCGGCGGATCAGCGCAAAGTCGAGCAACGCGGCGCCACCGCCGAGCCCGATCCCAAGCGGACGCATCACGCCGAGCGCGAGCGCGGCGGCAGCGGCCACCAACGTCAAGGACGTCATCAGCAACTCGATGCGCGCCAATCGTTGCGTCATAGGGTGCGTTCGAATCGGCGTAGGATTTGCACCATGCGATAGAACCCGATGGCCGTTCCGGCGATCGTCATGCCGAGAACCAGCCACGGATCGGTGCCGAAGTGGCGATCTAGCTGAGAACCGATGAAAACGCCAGCCAGAATGGCCCCGAGGAACTCGAAGGCGAGCGCGCCGTACTTCGAGTAGCGGACGAACGCCGGCCCACCTGGGGGCTCACGGCCGGCCGTCATCACGATCCTCTCGCAGCACCTCGTCGGCCGCCGCGAGGAAGTCGTCGACATCATTCTCGCCGTGGGCGAGCGAAAGGAACATCGCTTCGAAGGGCGACGGCGGGAGGTAAAATCCGCGCTCGAGCATCCCGAAGAAGAAGCTCCGGAAGCGATCGCGATCCAGCCGCTCGACGTCCGCAAGCGTGTGGGCGTGCGGAATGCCGAAGAAGAGCGTGAGCATCGACCCCACTCGCTGCACGCATCCGGGGACGGCGCGCTCGGCGAGGATGCGCTCGAGTCCGCCCGCGAGGCGAGCTCCGCGCTCCTCCAGTCGCGCGTAGGCGGCGCTGTCGAGGAGCGTGAGTGTCTCCCGCCCCGCGGCCATCGTGACGGGGTTCCCCGCGAGCGTTCCCGCTTGATACACGGGCCCGAGCGGCGCGAGCTGCTCCATCACCTCGGTGCGCCCGCCGAAGGCGCCGACGGGCAGTCCGCCGCCGATGATCTTGCCGAGGCACGTGAGGTCGGGCTCGATCGCGAAGCGGGCCTGGGCGCCGCCGCGTCCGAGCCGGAAGCCGGTGATGACCTCGTCGAAGATGAGGAGCGCGCCGCACTCACGCGTTGCCGCGCGGAGCCCGGCGAGAAAGCCTTCGTGCGGGGGTACGACGCCCATGTTGGCCGCCACCGGCTCGACGATCACGGCCGCGAGCTCGGATCCCTTCGCTGCGACGTACGCCCGCACCTGATCACCGGCGTTGTAGTCTGCGACGACCGTGTGCATCGTGACCGATTCCGGTACGCCGGCGCTGTCGGGGAGGGCGAACGTCATCGGTCCCGACCCGGCGCGCACCAGCAAGCCGTCGGAGTGCCCGTGGTAGCAGCCGGCGAACTTGAGGACGGTCGGGCGCTTGGTGAACGCCCGTGCCACCCGTATCGCAGACATGACCGCCTCGGTTCCGGACGTAACCATGCGCAGACGCTCGATCGAGGGCATCGCGTCGCGAATCGCTCGACCGAGCTCGAGCTCGGCGCAGGTCGGCGCGCCGAAGCCGAGGCCGGCCGCTGCCGCCTCCTGGACGGCATGTACGACCTTCGGATGCGCGTGGCCGGCGATCGCCGCGCCCCACGAACCGACGAAGTCGCGGTAGGTTCGGCCGTCGGCGTCGGTAACCGTAGCCCCACGACCGCGCAGCAAGAAGAGTGGCGTGCCGCCGACGCTGCACCACGCACGAACGGGGCTGTTGACCCCGCCCGGAAAGAGGCGAGCCGCCTCGTCGTACAGCGTCATGGAACGAGTCATCGTAGAGGCACAGCCGAGGCGCGCGCTGCTCTGCTACCATCCACCCTTCACACCGTCAACGAAACTCTTGCGTCCCTCCGTCAAAGAGATTACACATGCGGGGCTTTCGCGTCCGTTCTCTCCCGCGCATCGGGCTCGATCCATGATTCGTCCATCAGTACGGCGCCGATGAACCGGCTGGAATCGGTTGACACTTCCGCCGAGCGTGCTTGGCAACGGGCGCGCGCGATCCTGCTCGCGAAGCTCGGGCAGGCGGCCTTCGATTCCGGCGTGAAGTCTCTGCGCCTGTTCACCGCGAGTGAGAGCGCCGTTCAACTCGTGGCGCCGAGCGCCGCCGCTGCATCGTGGATGCATACCCATCATCCGGGCGTGCTGGAGGACGCACTGCGTGCCGCCGGTCTGCCGGCGCGCGTCGATATCCTCGGTGCAGGTCACAGCCAGGGCGAGCTCTTCCCCGGGGAGCCGACGGCGGCGCGGCGCGCGCGGATGCGATTCGGGACGCTCGTCCCACGCTATACGTTCGAGACCTTCGTGATCGGCGGCAGCAACCAGTTCGCGCACGCCGCGTGCAAGGCGGTCGCGATGCAGCCCGGTAAACACTACAATCCGCTCTTCCTGTACGGCGGCGTCGGCCTCGGTAAGACCCACCTCGCGAACGCGATCGGCCACGAGACGGTCGAGCGCCAGCCGCAAGCGCGCATCGCCTACCTCAGCGCCGAAACCTTCATGACACAGCTGATCAACGCCCTTCGACGCGACCGGATGGACGATTTCAAAGGAACGTTTCGCAAGATCGACGTCTTGATCCTCGACGATGTCCAATTCCTCGCCAACCGCGAACGAACGCAAGAAGAATTCTTCCACACCTTCAATGCGTTGCATGAGGCACGCCGTCAGATCGTGCTGACGTCGGACAAGATTCCGAAAGACATCGCCGGACTCGAAGAGCGGCTGCGAAATCGCTTTGAATGGGGCCTGATCGCCGACATTCAGCCACCGGATATGGAGACGCGGGTTGCGATCCTCGAGAAGAAAGCGGAGCTCGAAGGCCTCGACCTGCCACATGAGGTGGCGATTTTTCTCGCTTCCCAGATCGACTCCAACGTGCGCGAGCTCGAGGGCTCGCTGACGCGGCTCTCAGCCGTCGCCTCGCTGTCGAAGACAGCGATCTCCGTAGAGTTCGCCCGCACCGTCTTGAAAGATCTCCTGCGGGACCGCCGCGCGATCACGATCGAAGCCATCCAGGCGAGTGTATGTGACTACTATGGCGTCCGCATCGGCGACCTGCTCTCGCAGAAACGGACGCGCAACATCGTCGGCCCCAGGCAGGTGGCGATGTACCTCGCACGCAAGCTCACGACATCCTCGTTCCCGGCGATCGGTGAGCGGTTCGGAAACCGTGACCACTCGACGGTCATTCACGCCTTCACGACCGTCACGCAAAAGCTTACCGAGAACGGTACGCTCCGCTCCGCGATCGAGCAGATCGAGCGCACGTTGCAGGGTAGACCATGATCTGTGGACGAGTTCTGAATCCGCGTTGGAACCTGCGGTGCGCAGAGCGATGCATGTCGCCCTTCCACCCGCGGCACCTTCTCAACGCGCGTCGCTTCCACAGTCACCGACGAGTGACAACGCATGAATCAAACGTGGCTTCCTCTCCTCGTCCACTGATCGACGAGCGTCTACTACTAGTGGTCTTTCTTCTTACCTTTCCATTATAAGAGACCACTGGGGCTGGCGGGGATCATCTCCACACAGCATCGGAGAGACACATGGATCTGTGGGTCGAAAAAAGTGAGTTCATCCAAGGGCTGTACCTGACCCAGGGGGTCGTCGAGAAGCGCAACACGCTGCCGATTCTCGCCAACGTCCTGATCGAGTCCACCGGAAACGAGATTGTGTTGACAGCGACTGATCTCGAAGTCGGGATCCGGAGAACCTGCAAAGGTAAGATCTCGCGGTCAGGGACGGTCACGCTGAACGCCCGCAAGCTCTACGAAATCGTTCGCGAGCTGCCCGCGGATGATCTGATCCTCCGTTCCGGAGAAGGGGGTTGGGTCGAGGTGATCGGCGGGAAGTCTCGGTATCGGATGGTCTCGATGGACCCGAAGGAGTTTCCGAGTATTCCGGCGAGCACACCCGTCGCGAAAAAGGCCGGCGTTGCAATGACGCTCAGCGCCGGCGTGCTGGCAGAGATGATCGAGAAGACGCTGTTTGCGGTGTCGAGCGACGAGACACGTCTCAGCCTCGGCGGAGTCTTCATAGAGAGCATCGAGAAGAATCAGATCCGCATGGTGGCGACCGACGGTCATCGACTGGCCTTCGTCGAGCGCCAGATCGCCGGCATCGAATTGCGACCTGGCGTCATCTTGCCGCGGAAGGGTCTCGTTGAAGCGAAGCGCCTCTTGGAAGGTAGTGAAGGCGACGTTACGTTCTCCATCGCGGGTAACCTCGCTCGTGTCGAGCGCTCGGGGGTGGAGCTGTTCATGCGGTTGATCGAGGGCGAATTTCCCGACTATCGCCAGGTGATACCGAAGGAGAGCAAGCGCCGAGTTCGTGTCGATCGTGAACCGCTGTTCGGTGCACTGCACCGTGTTGCGATTCTGTCGAGTGAGCGTTCGCGTGGTGTCAAACTGCGCTTGCAGCCTGGAACATTGGAGGTCGTCACGACGAATCCGGATATTGGCGAGGCAATGGAGGAGATCGAGGTCGACTATACAGGAGACGAGTTCTCGATCGGTTTCAACGCTCGATACCTCTTGGACGTACTCGGGATCGCGGGCGTTACCGGTACAGTCGAGATCGGTCTCACAGACGAGGTCAGCCCCGGAATCGTACGTATCGACGATGACGAGGGATACTCCTACGTCGTCATGCCTATGCGCCTGTAACTTGCGAATGTAGCAAGCGGATTCGCTTTACCCTCTGCTCGCATCTTGATAGACTTCGAGGTGGTGAAGGGGATGGGGATTGGGCTGGGGATCGTGCCCCGTCGGGTCCCACTTTGAGGTCGATGGCAAACAACGTCGCATCCGACAGCTCGGGCTATAGCGCCGACAACATCAAGGTCCTCGAGGGTCTCGAGGCCGTGCAAAAACGGCCTGGAATGTACATCGGGGATACGAGCGAGCGCGGGCTGCATCACCTCGTCTTCGAGGTGGTCGACAACTCGATCGACGAGGCGCTCGGCGGCCATTGTGATCGCGTCGACGTCACGATCCACGTCGAAAACAGCGTCACGGTAGAAGACAACGGGCGCGGCATACCCGTCGACATCCATCCGACCGAAGGCATCTCCGCCGCCGAGGTGGTGCTGACGAAGCTGCACGCCGGGGGCAAGTTCGACAAGGGTGCGTATCGCGTCTCGGGTGGCTTGCACGGCGTCGGCGTCTCCGTTGTGAACGCTCTCTCGGAGTATCTCGAAGTCGAGATCAAGCGCGACGGCAAGGTGTACTTCCAACGCTTCCACCGCGGGAAGGCTCAAGGACGTCTCCGCGAGACCGGCACGACGCAGCAACGCGGCACCAAGGTGACGTTCAAGCCGGATCCGCTCATCTTCGAGGTGCGGGACTTCAGCTTCGACATCCTGTCGCAACGCCTGCGCGAGCTCGCGTTCCTCAACCAAGGCGTGCAGATCACGATTCAGGACGAGCGCGACCGCAAGCACCACGAGTTCATCTATCGCGGCGGCATCGTCGAGTTCGTCGAGCATCTCAGCCGAACGAAGACACCGCTCCACAGCGTGATCTATATCGAGGGCGAGCGCGACGGCGTCGAGATGCAGATCGCGTTGCAGTGGAACGAAGGCTACAGCGAGAGCATCTTCCCCTTTGCCAACAACATCAACACGATCGAGGGCGGAACGCATCTCGTCGGCCTCAAGTCGGCACTGACGCGTACGATCAACGTGTACGCGACCTCCGCGAACCTCGTGAAGCGCGATGATGAGGCGCTTCAGGGCGACGATTGCCGCGAGGGCCTCACGGCGGTGATCGCCGTGAAGATTCCCGAGCCGCAGTTCGAGGGGCAGACCAAGACCAAGCTCGGCAACAGCGAAGTGAAAGGTCTCGTCGAGGCGCTGATAAACGAGAAGCTCGGCGCGTACTTCGAGGAGCATCCAGGCGACGCGAAGCGTATCGTCCAGAAGGGGCTCGAGGCGGCACGCGTCCGCGAGGCGACGCGCAAGGCCAAGGAGCTCGCACGTCGTAAGGGCGCGCTCGACTCCGGATCACTTCCCGGGAAGCTCGCCGATTGTCAGGAGCGCGATCCAGCGCTTTCGGAGCTCTTCATCGTCGAGGGCGACTCCGCCGGCGGCTCCGCCAAGCAGGGCCGCGATCGGCGCAATCAAGCGATCCTACCACTGCGCGGCAAGATCTTGAACGTCGAAAAAGCGCGCTTCGACAAGATGCTGTCGTCGCAAGAGATCCGCGTCTTGATCACCGCCATGGGCGCGGGGATCGGAAAGGATGAGCAGGATCTCACGAAGCTTCGCTACCACACGATCGTGATCATGACCGACGCCGATGTCGATGGCTCGCACATCCGCACGCTGCTGCTGACGTTCTTCTACCGGCAGTACGCGGAACTCATCGACAAGGGCTACCTCTACATCGCACAGCCGCCGCTCTTTAAAGTACGCAAGGGGAAGCAGGAGCGCTACCTGAAGGACGAGACCGCGCTCGAGGACTATCTGGTAGAGCTCGGCACCCAAGACATGCGGCTCGAGTCGAACGGCACGAGCCTCACCGGTATCCCCTTGAAGGGGCTCGTGAAGCGCGCCATCCGCTTCGAGAAAATCATGGATGTCGTCGAGCGCAAGAAGCGCCAGCGCCACGTCGTTGCGGCGATCGCGGCGCTCCAGGATGGGCCGCAGGACTGGCTGCGCGATCGAGAGCGCGTCGAGCGCGTCGCGGAGACCGTCCACACGTACCTCCAGACGGCCGCGCCCGAGCAGTTGCCGCTCAGCTTCGCCTGTGAGGACGACGTCGAGCACAACACTCTACGGGTCACCTTCCTCACGCGCACGAACGGCGGCGGCACGCGCACGGTGATCGACATGGAGTTCTGCCTTTCGCCCGAGTTCGAGGAATTGCGCCGCCTCGCCGCCGAGCTCCGTGCCGCAGGTACGGCGCCCTTCACCTTGACCGCGGGCGAGCGTGTGTCGCAGGCGGGGTCGCTCCGCGAGGTAGTGGACGAGATCGTACGCGACGCGCGGAAGGGGCTCGACATCCAGCGCTACAAGGGTCTCGGCGAGATGAACCCGGAACAGCTCTGGGAAACGACGATGGACCCGGAGAGCCGCACCCTCCTCCAGGTGCGGCTCGCCGACGCCTACACCGCCGATCAGATCTTCTCGACCCTCATGGGCGACGAGGTCGAGCCGCGACGCAAGTTCATCGAGATGTACGCGCTCGACGTGAAGAACCTCGACATCTGAGCATCGCCGGCATCCCCGCGCGGCGCGAGTGAGCCATGGATCCCACCCCGAAGCAGCAGAAGATCCCCGTCAACATCGAAGACGAGATGAAGCAGTCCTACATGGACTACGCGATGAGCGTCATCATCGGGCGCGCGCTTCCGGACGTGCGCGACGGGATGAAGCCGGTGCATCGTCGCGTGCTGTACGCCATGTACGACCTCGGGAACGAATGGAACAAGGGCTACAAGAAGTCGGCGCGCGTCGTCGGCGACGTCATCGGCAAGTACCACCCGCACGGTGAGTCGGCAGTCTACGACGCGATCGTGCGCATGGCGCAGGAATTCTCGCTGCGCTACCCACTCGTCGACGGGCAAGGGAACTTCGGCTCCGTCGACGGCGATCCGGCAGCGGCGATGCGCTACACCGAGGTGCGGATGGCGCGCATCACCGCCGAGCTCATCGCCGACCTCGAGAAGGAGACCGTCGACTTCGCGCCCAACTACGACGAGACGCTGCGCGAGCCCGTCGTCCTGCCGAGTCGCCTGCCGAATCTTCTGGTGAACGGCAGCTCCGGCATCGCGGTCGGCATGACGACGAACGTCCCACCCCACAACCTGAGCGAGGTCGTCGATGCGACGATCGCCCTCATCGAGCGGCCGGACATTACCGTCAAGGAGCTCATGCAGCATGTCCCCGGTCCCGATTTTCCGACGGCCGGTTTCATCCACGGGAAGGCGGCGATGCGCGAGGCGTACGAGACCGGCAAAGGTGTGCTGCAGGTCCGTGCACGTGCCGCGACCGAGATCGACAAGCGCACCAGCCGTGCGAGCATCGTCGTCTCCGAGATCCCCTTCCAGGTGAACAAGGCGCGTTTGATCGAGCGCATCGCCGAGCTGGTGAACGAAAAGCGCATCGACGGCATCAGCGACTTGCGGGACGAGTCGGACCGCGACGGCATGCGGATCGTGATCGAGCTGAAGCGTGATGCGGTGCCGGAGATCGTCCTCAACCAGCTCTACAAATTGACGCCGATGCAGGACTCGTTCGGCATCATCATGCTGGCAATCGTCGAGGGGCGGCCGCGCCTCCTCACGCTGAAGCAGGTGCTGCAGCATTTCGTGGCTCATCGCGCCGAGGTCGTCACGCGCCGCACGGTCTTCGACCTCCGCAAGGCCGAGGACCGTCTCCACATCCTCGACGGCCTGCGCATCGCTCTCGAGAATCTCGACGCCGTGATCCAACTGATCCGCGCCGCCGCCGATCCGGCGACCGCAAGGACGGGCCTGATGGGGCGCTTCGGCCTCTCGGAGCTTCAGGCGCAGGCGATCCTCGACATGCGTCTCCAGCGACTCACCAACCTCGAGCGCGACAAGATCCTCACCGAGTACCAGGAGACAGTCGCGCTGATCGCACGCCTCCGCCAGATCCTCGCCGACGAACGTGAGGTCTACGCGATCATCGTCGGGGAGCTGCGGGAGCTCAAGAGCACCTTCGGCGACGCGCGGCGCACCGAGATCGTCGACGCCGCAACCGAGATCTCGATCGAGGACATGATCGTCGAAGAGGACATGGTCGTCACGATCTCGCACGAGGGGTACATCAAACGGAACCCGGTGTCGCTCTACCGGGCGCAGCGACGCGGCGGTAAGGGCAAGATCGGGACGACGACGCGTGACGAGGACTTCGTCGAGCATCTGTTTGTCGCCTCGACGCACAGCTACATCCTCTTCTTCACGACCGTCGGCAAAGTGTACTGGATCAAGGTACACGAGGTTCCGCAGGCGGGTCGCGCCGCGCGCGGGAAGGCGATCGTGAACCTCCTGACCTTGCAGGCGGGTGAGAAGATCTCGGCCTTCCTCCCCGTTCGCGAGTTCCAGGAGAACCGGTTCGTATTCTTCGCCACCAAGAAGGGCATCGTGAAGAAGACCGACCTCATGGCCTACGCGCATCCGCGGCCGTCGGGGATCATCGCGATCAGCCTCGATGCCGAGGACGAGGTCATCGGCATTCGTCTGACGGACGGCCGTCAAGAGATCATCCTTTCGACGCGCACCGGCCAATCGATACGCTTCAAGGAGGAAGAGGTGCGTAGCATGGGGCGCGGCGCCGGTGGCGTGAAGGGCATAACGCTCGAAGCCGCGGACGAGCTCGTCAGCATCGAGATCCTGAGCGCGGGCTCGAGCGTGCTGACCGTCGCGGAGAACGGCTACGGCAAGCGCACCGAGACCGGCGAGTACCGCATTCAAGCGCGCGGCGGGAAAGGTATCATCACGATGAAGACGACCGACCGCACCGGACCGGTGGTCGGCGTCCAACAAGTGACCGACGAGGACAATCTCATGCTGGTCACGAGCAACGGCAAGATCATCCGGCTACGAGTTGCCGATATTCGGGTGATCGGCCGGAATACGCAGGGCGTCCGGCTGATCGACATGGAGCCGGGCGAACGGGTAGTGAGCTTGGCGCGCCTCGCGGAGCGCGAGGAGGACGACGAGGAGAACGGGCCCGCCGCGTGAGCGAGCGTCCTTCGGCTGGCGACGTTCGGCTATGAACGCGGCCTACGGGCCTGCCGCACGCGCGGACGCGGTCGTTCCTCGCCGCCCCGTTGCAGCAAGTCGATCGCTTCCTCGCACCACTCGACGTACTCGCGGGCGTGACGAATCCCACGCAGAAGCGTGAGGTATCCGCCGAGACGCAAGCGGTTCGACATCACCGGGCCGCTCCGCAAGAAGCGCTCGAGCTCCTGGTACTTCTGAAGCCGGGCGCGGTGGATCTCGCGATGTTTCGCGATCAGCTCGGTTGCCTCGTCGTTGGTCAAGAGCCCGCTGGAGAAGGTCTTCAGCATCATCTCGTCCTTGACGCGTTGCGGACGGGCGGGAATGCGCAGCCACGTGAGGAGAGCGAGCCGGCCGCTCTCGCTGAGCGAGTAGATCTTCTTCGTAGGACGGCCGCGTTGCTCGACGCTGCGGTGGGAGACGTCGCCGTTACGCTCCAGCCGGGCGAGCTCCTTGTAGATCTGAGGATGGCTTGCGTGCCAGAAATATCCGACCGAGCCGTCGAAGAGTTTCATGAGCTCGTAGCCGCTCAACGGATCGTGTGCGAGTAGGCTGAGAATGGCGTACCGGAGCGACACTGAGGAAGCGCCTCCTTGAAAAGACGAGCTTCCCCTAACGGTATTCTGTACCGCCCGCAAGCAAAATCTGGCGGCACGTCCGCGCGATTTCCGAGAACCGCGCTTCATTGACTCGGCGGGCCGGCGACAACCCGCGTTCCTTGCGGCATCCCAGGTGATGTGCGACACCGTCGCCCGCATGGCGACGATCGGCGTGATCGGGGCCGGGAGTTGGGGCACGGCCCTCGCAAAAATGCTCGCCGAGTCCGGGCATGACGTGACCCTCTGGGCGCACCGCGTCGAGGTCGCGCGCGACATCGCGGCACACGGCGAGAATGCGTCGTATTTACCCGGCTTCGCGTTGCCCGTGACGCTCCGCGCCACCGCCGATCTCGCGGAAGGAGTGTCCGGAAAAGAGGTGCTGCTCTCGGTCAGCCCGTCACACGTCGTTCGCGACGTGATGACCGAGGCGATGCGCCACGTGACCGGTCGGCCATACGTCGTCACCGCCTCGAAGGGCATCGAGGAAACAAGTCTGCTCACGATGGCCGGAGTCCTCGAGGAGATCGTCGGAACACTTCTGGCGGGTGGCGTCTGCGCCCTCTCGGGCCCGAGCTTCGCGCGCGAGGTCGCGGCGCATATGCCGACGGCGGTCACGGTCGGCGCCCGGGACCACGCCGTGAGCACCGTCGTTCAGCGGATCTTCACTACCAACTACTTTCGCGTCTACTCCTCGGACGATCTGATCGGGGTGGAGATTGGCGGCGCCGTGAAGAACGTGATTGCGATCGCCGCCGGCGTGAGCGATGGCCTTGGTTTCGGCTCCAATACGCGCGCGGCGCTGATCACACGCGGCATCGCCGAGACAGCGCGCCTCGGGGCCGCCATGGGAGCGAATCCGACGACGCTCTCGGGCTTGGCGGGACTCGGCGACCTCGTGCTGACGTGCACCGGCGAGCTCAGCCGCAACCGCACCGTCGGCGTCCGCCTCGGCCGCGGCGAGGCCCTGGAGAGCATCCTCGGGAGCATGAAAATGGTCGCCGAGGGGGTTAGAAACACTCGCTCGGTACGAGCGCTCGCGGCCAAGGTCGGTGTGGAGATGCCGATTACGGAGCAAATGTATGCAATGCTGTATGAGAACAAATCGCCGCGTGACGTCGTGACAGAGCTCATGGCGCGCGGCCTCAAACCGGAGTTCAACCGAGCCGGCTGACGAACGATAGGAGCGACGATGCCGAAGGGACCATGCAAGCTCGAGGGCTGCGAAAGAGCGGCGGTGGGCAAGGGGTATTGCACCCGCCACTACAGGCAGTGGCGTCGGGGCGGGCTTCCCAAGGGACGATACAAGACGTGCACGCACGAGGCCTGCCACAAGCCGCGGAGCCTCGGCTCGAAGTGCGAGGAGCATCGAGGCAAGAGCGCTGCAGTGGCCGGCGAGGCGGCCGCGTCATAGCAACGGCAACGCCCCGCCTTCGCGGGTGCTGGCCTAGTTAGCGGCGAGGTGGCCTAGTTTGCCGCCGAACGATCGGGCACTGGCGTTGTTCGGGGCTGAGTGGCGCCGTTTGGGGCTACGAGTGGCGTTCTTTGCGGAGCGTTCGATGATTCAGCGTGCCCGTGCCCAATCGGGCCAGTAGGTCAGCCCGCGTAGCCCAACGTCGGTGAACGCTGGCGGTCTGTAGGCATAGAAGGCGTGCGGGTGAAGGACGGCGGCTTTGATGAGCGTCAAGCCGACCCACCACGAGGCAAGCTGCTCGTCACCGAGCGCATCGTAGACGACCTGAAGCGGGGTGCCGTGCCAGTCGTGCCCGGCATCGAACGTGATGCTGGTTACGGAGCGGTCGCCTTCGTAGACGGCGTCAAGCCATCCGGTGAGGAGACCGAGCACCGCATCCTCCCCGCCGGGATCGCGACGTAGGATGCGGCCGAGACCACCCGCATACGTCGGGTTCGCGGAAGGGTCTGCAACGGACTTGGTATCTTCAAACCACGTGAGCAAAGGATTCTCGATCAGGAGAAGTGCTTCTTCATCATCGTGAAGCGCACGCCCGCCAGCATCAGCGCCTCGCGGACCCGATGTAGGCGCGCATCGGCTTCCCCGGACGGGCCGTCGCCGGCGAAGAGTAGACCGACATCAGTCGTTCGAAGCTGCTCCGCGTCGAGGCGAGCGCCTTCCGCGCCGTAGAAGGTCGGTCCTGACTCTTCGATTCGCAGGTCGCCTTCCTCGTTACCAACGATCGCTGACCAGCGCAGTTCGCTCATAGGTCGAAGAGTATCATCTTTCTTCGCCCAAAGAGGGCCGTCTCAATTCGGCACGAAATTAGCACAACGTTTTTTGTTGACGAGTTGCTCCCTCGTGGTGTTTAGAAGACATACCCCCGGTAGTTGACTCCCGCGCGCTGGTGGTTCAGGAGGTGAAGGGATGGCGAAAGACGACACAGGATTCAAGTGCGCCAGCCCGCGTCAAGTAGTCGGGTGGCTTGGAAGCCGCGGATACCAACCCGTAGTGGTCAGAATCTCCCTGCCTCGAACAGTACCAACCCACGCGAGTACAGTAACGGCGAACACGACCTCTGCGCCGTCGACAGCTGTTCGTATGCGGAACCGGATTCCGCGTTCACCTCGGGCGCGTACGCGGTAGAGACGATCGGCTACGACGCCGGGGTCGTGGCGATAGGCTGCCCCTCAACGTAGCGCCGTGCTCGCGAGAAAATTTCGTGGAATCTCCGCGACCGCACGCCCTCGAACCGACCTACCTCAATCGCGCCGAGCTCTAACCGATCCGCCGCGAGGGCGTCAGGATACGGCTCGGTGAACACGATGTACTTCACGCCGGCGTGGATGATCTTCTCCGTGCACTGAAAGCACGGGAGCGAGGTTGTATACAGGGTGGCGTTGCGCGCACGTGTTCCGGCGGCCAGGAGTACTGCTGTCTCGGCATGCACTGCCGTACACACCGACATCGCACGATCTGGCCAGAACAGCTTATCCAGACTCGCTCCACAGCCGGAGCAGAACCAGGGCGGGGTATCCGAGATCGGCCCGACGAGGGGCGCTGCGCACTTCGGGCAGTGCCAACCAGAATCGACGTTTCGCTGCATCACTTCCTGACGAACGATGTCGCGATAGCAGCGTCCTCGCGTGGCATCCCCAGCTCCATATTCCGGCTCTTCGACACACGGCTTCGTTGGTGCCGGATTCTCGTTGTATCCCGTACCGACAATGTCGCCGTGCTCGCCCGGAGGAGCAGTAACGAGGACGGCGCCTACTTGCCTCTTGATGCACTTCGACGCGTGCGCCGCTGAGTACGCGAAGTTCATGTAGATCTCCAGCGGCAGAGCGTACCGAGGCTTGTCGCCCGTGAGCACCTGGACGTCGGCGAGGAGCTTTTTCCCGAGCTGAACAGGGTTCACCTCGATGCTGTTGTTCACGAACAAGTCGGCCGCATCGACGCACAGTTCTACCTGCTGCCCGTAGTCATCCTCCTCATTCTTGTCGCGAGCATCGTCAGCGGTGAAATCCGCCAACGTCAACCCCTTCGAGATGTAGTGCTCGTCCTTCAGTCGCTCCCACCGATCTGAGGTCCCGCAGTGAATAGCAACGAGGTAGAAGTTCCCCCCGAATCGGTCGCGCAGCACTTCGACCTCGCCGAGATTTCGGATGCTGTCGAATACGAGTTTGTCGTACGTCGCACCATCGCTTTCTAGGGTGGCGATCGCTTCGCGTGCGAGTAGACCCGGCACGCCGGCGTCCCGACGCATCTGGTTGCCCAGGCGTTGGAGATCTTCGCGACGCGGCGGGATGTCCGGGTGCTCTGCGGTAAAGCGTTCGCGGATAGCGCGGGAAAGCGGCACGCGAGTGAAGCCGGCAGCCGCGACCAGCTTCTGTGCGGCCTGGCTGCATCCACTTCCGAACGGGCCGGTCAGACCAATGACCGTACACTTCGCGCTAATGCTCATGCGTCCGCCTTCGGGGGAAGGAGGGTGAATTCAATCTCTGAGCTTGTCTGTGGCATTGCTGCTTGCGTCCTTCTCGTAGCTACCCCGCGCGGTGGTCTCCTTTTCCAGCAGGCGCCGCGAAGATGACGCCGAGACGGCGAGGAACTTCTTCCGCAGACGCGCTTCGATCGTTCTGATCGCGGGCTCGATCGGAAGCTGCTCGGGCATCGTACCCCCGATCTTCCGAATCGTGTTGCGCACCTCTTGGCCTACCCGTAGGTGCGTGGCGATCGCGGCGTACTCGCCGCGCACTCGTTCGCGCACCAGTTTCTCTTCCGCCTGCGTCACGCGGAATTCGTTCGCGGCAAGCTCGGCACGACCGGCGCGATCGAGAAGGTCCTCCCGTTGCCCAAGGCCCTTCTTGTGCTGGATGGCGGTGAGGCCCATCCCGTAGAGCCCTTGGTAGCCCGCGTCATGGAAGAACGCGAACCGCCGAACGCCGGCCTGCTTCGCGGCGCTGTTCAGCGCGCGGTTGGCGATGCGCACCCGTTGACGAAGCTCGACTCGTTTCTCGTCTGCTACACCCTGCTCTATAAGCTCCTGCTTGCGAGTCTGCACAGCAAAGTACGTCTGCGCGTAGGCGATCTGCGGCTTGCGAGGCTCGCCGTTCATCGCGATCAGGTAGCAGGCGTAGCGGGAGAGGAAACAGTCGTCGATGAATCGCTGCGCACCACTCCCGGCCATGACCAATTTCGTGGTCGCACGAAATTGGTTGTCGACCTCTACGCCCGCGCCCTGTCCCGCAAGCTTTGCTTTCTCGATGACCTCGCGGAAGTTCTCCCAGCGGTCATAGCCAAGCAGCACTTGAAGGTCGCGGGCACGCCAGTACTCGATGCCGTGACGTGTAATCCTGCGCGCGACATCGAGCTTCGCTCGAAAAGTACCGTATTCAACGATGTTTGCCACTGTAGCCCCTCTCCGCTGGCGCAGGACCTTACCATCGCCGCAACGAGTTCGCCAGCATTTTCCTCTTGATCGCGCTGGCGATGAGGTATAGGGACGCCTCCCATGAGCATGCGCGACGAACTGGAGAAGAAAATCGAGCGGAGGATCCAAGAGGTCACCGAGATGGAGATCCGAGTCCGGGAAGGCCACGCGTACATCCAGGCGCTGATGGACACCCTCAAATGGCTTCCACAGGAGACGCCTGCGGATGCCGACACTGTCCTACGGCCGGGTACGACCGTGGCGCGCGCGCGAGACGCGATCAAGAAGGCACAGCGTCCACTTCACATCTCGTTGCTCTTGAAGGCCGTCGGGAAGCCCGACGATCGGAAGAACCGCGCCGCCCTCGGCGGAAGTCTGTCGACGTACGTTCGCAAGGGAATCATCTTCACGCGTCCGGGACCGAACACCTACGGTCTGGTCGAGCTTGGGGGCGTACCCGCGGACGACGAGCCGCCGGAGTCATTCGGGCTCGACGCGAACGCGGTCGATGGTGTCGCCGAGACGCCGCTTGCGACGCATGGTGATGCGCCTACCGGAGAAGGTTCTGTGATCGACAAAGAAGCGGCCCGGCAGCCTGACGATGAGGACGCGATGACCTGAACCTCGAAACGCAAGCGGCCTCGTGACAGGCGTTGGTGCGCCTGAAACGAGGCCGCTGCGAATATGCCGGGCGCCTGGATAGGCTCCGCGGGCTATGGACACCCCGGACCTACTGCATTCGTAGCCGCCCTTCAATCCCCCGTCAGGCCAGGAAGGCGGGCACGGCCAACCGAACCGCATCGACGGGCGGGGATTGAAGGGAGGTAGGAACAGTGCGGTACGGCGACCGCGCCATAATACGACGGTCCCCTCGGCGATAGCTCTGCGGCTTCAACGCGACGGCGCTCGCGCCGTCTCTACCGATGGAGGGTGACTGAAAATGGCGTTTTCAGAGGAAGTTAAAGACCAAGCGTATCGTAGGTCGGGCGGGCAGTGCGAATGCACGCGTTCTCACTATCCACACTGGGGCGCGCGTTGTCCGACGAGATTGGCGCGCCAGGGCGCCTGGGAGGCGCACCACAAGACGGCTGTCTCAGTCGGTGGCCATGACGGGCTATCGAACTGTGAGGTGCTGTGTATCCCGTGCCACAGGCAAACAGACAGCTACGGTCGGTAGCTGACGCAAAGCAGTAGCAACCTCGGCTACGCGCTCCTTCGGAACCGTTAGAAGGGCGCGTGGCCGGTCGTTGCTTCCGAACCATTCGAGACTCAGTGAGTAGTCACAACAGAAATCACCTTCGCGAAGCGATCGCGCGAGACGCTGCACGAGTTCTCCGAGCTGATGCCAATCGGCGCCGTACGTAAAGTAGACTTGCGCGGGCCGGTCGCTGCTCCCTTCGCAGCTATCCAATGTCAGGACGCCAACCAGTTGGCTCAGCGCCTCGACCAACGGTGCGATGCCCTCATCAACGAGAGCGTTGACTTTGGTGATTACCTGCCGATGCGGTTCAGGAACGCGAGGGTTCATCTACTCTCACTCTCGGCAGGTCCCCGCCGGAGCATGAGTCCCGCCTACCCTCCAACGCCTAGCCTCGATGTGACAAAAACTACGCGGCTTTCAAGAGGCGGTCGAGGCGCTGGAAGCGGTCGACGACGGCCGGTGCGCGTCCGACGTCGAGGGTGGCGTAGCCGTCCGGGTGGAGGAGGACGCCGGCGCGATCGAAGC
>JACQEO010000082.1 GCA_016200545.1 Deltaproteobacteria bacterium
CGCGTCGGTTCGGAAGAGTCGCCGCGCGCCGAAGCAGCCCGCGCCCAAAGGCTACGTTGCGCGGAGTATCGCACAGCGTCACCACTCGACGGCGCGAATCATGGCTGCGGCGCGGACCAAGAAGACACCTTGAAAGGGGTGCCTCTTAGAGGATGATGAAGTCCGCGCCCTAAACTTCGTGTTCGGTATGCTGAGGGGAGCCAGAACAATCGGCCTTTACTCCGACGCGGCAAAGACCGTTAAGCTTACTGCCGAGCACGCGCTATCGGTGCTACGATCACATAGCACTCCCGCCGATGGGTCGCGCACCGTTCTGCCCGCCGCCGCAGAGAAATCGCCACTGAACAAGGCTGAGTGAGCTTCCCGAGGCGTACGTCTTACCTGAGAACAAAGGCCCGCTCCGGTTCTGGCACCAGCGCAACGATCTCTTCGAGCCGCGCGAAAGCTCGTGAGGGTTCCCTTCCCTACCAGGTAACGCCTTCGATCGGGTGCTTTTCAGCGATGCGCAGCCCATGCCACCGGCTCGCTACTTCGCGGGCGAGTAAATGTGCTCGGCGGGGACGCAGCGTGCTCCCCTCGCCTGATATGTAGTGAAGGTCCACGGTGAGGAGCGATAGCCGAGCCTCTGCCACAGCCGGGCTATCAGTTGCGATTCCCCTGCGCCATTGAGTTGCAATCGGGCGGCCTCACAGCCCTTTGCGGTATCGTGAGCCGAGACTTGGTTCCACTCAGCGACGGGGGGATCGAGTTGATACTCGCGCGCGATGACGCCGGCTGGCGGGCTGACGTCGATGCCGAGCTCCTTGGCCCGCTGCAAGAGTTCCTCGGTCGAGTAATTGCTCTTAGGCAAAGTGACCTCTTTCATCGGGTCCCGATACGGAGGCACGAGCAGCAGCCATCCGGCAAGCAGCACCGCCCGTCCATGCCGCGCTGAACGCACCCAGGACGTCTAGCGCCACCATGGCTACGCGGTCAACGAGTGTCCTAGTTTCCCGCATCGAGTGTTCGAATTAGGGCAGCACCGCGGCAGTCATGCGGCGCCGGCCGTCACGCCGAGCGCGTCTGGCGCGCCGGTGCGAGCACGGTCGCGAGTGCGGCGGCGACCGCGCCCGCATCCTCCGGCGCGAGGGTCGCGATCGAGATGCGAATCGCCGGCGGACTGTGGATACGAAAGCGTTCGCCGCCAGTTACCGCCCATCCGGCATCGAGGAGGAGCCGCACGGTCGTGACCTCCTCGGCAACCGGCACCCAGACGTTCATCCCCGAGCGCCCCGAGGCGGCGATGCCGTGCGTCGCGAGGGCGCGCAGCATCGCCGCCCGACGCGCCGCGTACGCGGCCTCCGCCCGACGCAGCAGACGGGTGACCTGCGCATCGCTCCACAGGCGGACGACGAGCCCTTGCAGGATGTGGCTCACCCATCCGGCGCCGATGAGTTGCCGCCCCTCGACGCGCGTGATCGTCGTCGGATCGCCGCTCATGACCGCGAGACGAAGATCGGGGCCGAGCGACTTCGAGACCGAACGCACGACCGCCCAGCGCCGCCGGTCGGCGTCGCAGAGCGTGACCGCCGGGCTGCCTGCGACCGGCCCGGCGTGATCGTCCTCGAGCACCAGCGTCTCGGGATGGCGGGCGAGCACGCGACGCAGCTCGGCGGCACGGCGGACGTCGAGGGCGGCGCCCGTCGGGTTTTGCGCGCGGGGCGTGATGACGCAGGCGTGCGCGCCACGGCGGAGCGCCCGCTCCATCTCGTCGGGGAGCGGGCCGCGATCGTCGACGCGCATCGGCTCCACCGCGAGCCCGAGCGCGCCGGCAAGGTCGAGGACGGCGCTGAATCCGGGATCCTCCACCGCGACGCGGTCTCCGGGCCGCAGGTGCGCTTGCAGCGCGCGCTCGATGCCGTCGAGGGCGCCGCCGACGACGCAGAGCGCGGGAATCGGGATGCCCTCGGCGGCGAACTGCCGGGCCGCGATCGCGAGCAGCGCCGGATCGGCGCCGCGCTCGGTGTAGAGGCGGGGTCGCGGATCGAGCGCCGCGAGGGCGCCGTCGAGACGCGGCAAGAGCGCCGGATCGGGATTGCCGTCGCCGAGGTTGCGGGCGTGGCGCGGGACCGGGGGCGCGGCGCGCGTCGGCAGCGGCGGGCGGGCGCTGACGCTGGTGCCGCCGCGCCCGCGCGCAACCAGCAACCCGCGCCGCCGCAGCGAGTGATAGGCGCCCAGCACCGTTGCCGGGCTGACGCGCAGCCGGCTCGCGAGCGCGCGCACCGTCGGCAGGTGGTCTCCGGCGGCCAGGCGACCCTGGCGGATCGCGCGCTCGATGCTGGCGCCGATCGCGGTTGCGGTCCGTCCGCGGATGTCATATTGTACTGGCACTGAAGACTATATGTATCAGTACAAAGGAGATCCGTCAATGGTGCCCCTCGCCGCGACCGCCCGCACTACCTTGAAGCGCCTGCCCAAGCGCGGCTCGTACGACCGCGCCGCGATGTATCGTATCCTCGACGAGGCCCTCGTCTGCCACGTCGGTTTCGCCGGCGAGGGATCGCCGGTCGTGATCCCGACCGCGTACGGACGGAGCGGCGACACGCTGCTCCTCCACGGCTCGGCGGCCGGCCGCATGCTGCGCACCGTCGCCGGAGGCGTCGACGTGTGCGTCACCGTGACGCTCGTCGATGGTCTGGTGCTGGCGCGCTCCGCCTTTCACCATTCGATCAACTACCGCTCGGTCGTAATCTTCGGGCGCGCGCGCGTCGTCGACGACGCGGAGGGGAAGCGCGCAGCGCTCCGCGCCATTACCGAGCACATCGTTCCGGGACGCTGGGCGGACGTACGGGAGCCGCACGCGCAGGAGCTGAAGGCGACGCTCGTCCTCGCGCTCGCCCTCGAGGAGGCGTCGGTGAAGACACGCTCCGGTCCGCCGCTCGACGACGAGGAAGACTACACGCGCGCGGTCTGGGCCGGCGAGCTGCCGCTGCGGGTGCTGCCGCAGGCGCCCGTCGCCGACGCACGCCTCGTCGTCGGCGTCGAGCCACCACCGTACGTGCGGGCGTATCGACGTCCGGGCAGCGGGTCGGTGTGAACGTTCGATGAGCGAGCTCGGCCCGGCGGTGCACGCGTCCGAGAACACGTCCGCGGGAGTCGCGACCTTGAGCGACATCGTTCCCGCGGACATCGACGCATTCGTGCGCTATTGGCACGCCGGTGTGGCCGATCTCGAGTTCCTCGGGATCGATCCGGTGCTCCTGGGCACACCCGACGATACCCGGCAACGCTTTCGGTGCGCGATTCGCAGCGGCGACCCGAGCCAGCGCAGCATCGCCTTTGCGATCAAAGTCGATGGGGCATTGGTCGGATACACGTTGCTCAACCGGTACACACCGGAGATCAACTATTCCCATTGGCACATCACGGAGCCTCGGCTACGAGCATCCGGCATCTCGACGGCGCTGTATCCGCACCGGATCAAGACCTACTTCGACGCGGCGGCGATGAAGCGCTTGATCCATCAAACCCGAACCAGAAACGTCGGCGTGAATCGCATGCTGGACAAGTACGTCGCGATTGCCGAGACCTGCTACGTCGCACGGCCGGATGGAGTGGCGGGTCCAGGGGATTTCCACCTTCGCTACGTGTATCCGCGAGACGTTCCCGAGTTTTTCAAAAGGGCGGTGGCGCTGCGGCGCTCCACCGCGCACTGACCCACGACCGGCGTCGTCCGCGAATTGATTCCCCGCCGCAAAGCCTCTACAAGCACGGCGGTGAGAATTCGGGTGCGCGCCGGGGACGCGCGGTCCGCGGCGGCTGACATGGTCGTCGTGCCGCTCGCGGTCGGCGAGGAGCGAGGCGGCGTCGTGCGCGGGCTCACGCGTGTCAGCGGCGGGGGTGCCGTGCGGCGCGCGCTCGACGCCGAGCGCTTCCGCGGCCGTGAAGGGCAGGTGGTCACGGTGGTGCTCGCGGCTTCGCGACGGCGTGTTCTCTGTCTCGTCGGCCTTGGGGACGGCGCGGCCTCCGACCTCGACGCCTGGCGACGCGCCGCCGGGCGCGCGCGCAAGGCAGCCGAGCGTGCGGGCGCTAGGCGGGTCGCGATCGCGCTCGACGCGCGCGCCTCCGACGTCGAGCACCTCGTCGCCGTCGCCGAGGGTTTCGAGCTCGCCGGCTATCGCTTCGACAAGTACAAGTCGGAGGCGGAGCGGCCGGCAAAGATCGTCGAACTGACGCTCGTCACGCCGTCGCCGCCCGCCGAGGGCGCACTCGCGCCGCGGCTGCGCGCCGTCGCGACGACGGTCGCCGCGGTGACGACCGTCCGCGACCTGGTGAACGAGCCCGCGGCGGTGAAGACGCCGAGCTTTCTCGCCGCCACCGCCGAGCGCCTCGCCGCCGAGGTCGGCATCGAGGTCGAGGTCTGGGATCGCGAACGCATCGACCGCGAGCGGCTCGCCGGCCTCCTGGCGGTCGCGCGTGGCAGCAACGAGGAGCCGCGCTTCATCCGCCTGCGCTATCGCGGTCCCGGGGCGCGCCGCCGCGTCGCGCTCGTCGGCAAGGGCATCACCTTCGACTCGGGCGGTCTCTCGCTGAAAGCGGCGAAGTCGATGGAAACGATGAAGCTCGACATGGCGGGGGGCGCGGCGGTGATCGCCACCCTCGTGGCGCTCGCGCGCCTGCAGCCCGCGATCGACGTCGACGGATTCATCCCCGCCACCGAGAACCTCCCCGGCGGCAAGGCGCAGAAGCCCGGCGACGTCATCCGCTTCCGCAACGGCAAGAGCGTCGAGGTGCTGAACACCGACGCCGAGGGACGCCTCGTCCTCGCCGACGCCTTGGCCCTCGCCGCCGCCGAGAAGCCCGACCTGATCGTCGATCTGGCGACGCTCACCGGCGCCTGCATCGTGGCGCTCGGGCCGCTGGTCGCGGGTATCTACGGCAACGATCAGACGACGGTCGATCGGCTGGTGGCCCTCGGGCACGAGACCGGCGAGCCGCTCTGGCAGCTACCGCTGGTCACCGAGTACCGCGACGACATCAAGAGCCCGGTCGCGGATCTCAAGAACGTCGGCGGCGGCAACGCCGGAAGCATCACGGCGGCGCTCTTCCTCCAGGAGTTCGTCGACGGCAGGCCTTGGGTCCACCTCGACATCGCCGGCCCGGCGTTCACCGACAAGGATCTGCCGTATGCGCCGAAGGGCGGGACCGGCTTCGGAGTGCGTACGCTGCTGCGCTACCTCGAGGAGCTCGCGGCGGCACCCGCGGTGAAGAAACGTGCCGGTACCGACGGCGGTCGGCGCGGACGTCCGAGGGCGCGGGCTGCGACGCCGACTACGCGCCGGCGACGGCGGCGCTGATCAACCCGACCGGCGACGCCCGCGAGCGGGTGCTTTCGGCGCCTTCGCGGCCGTCGACCCGGCGCGCGCAACCCGTACGCTGGGCTCCGCTTCGCGCCGACGCGCACGGCTCGCCGCCGTCGATCGCGTCGCCTGACGCAGCACCGTCCGTTGCCGGGCCGGGGACGTGCAGCGGCGCGCCGTCCGCGATCGCGCCGCGTCAGTGCGCGTCGCGACCTGGCGTCGGCGATCGATCTTGGCGAACGTGGTTCCGCGCCGCTCGCTGCGCCCCGCGCGCGCCACACGCTGCACCGGGCGCGCCGGCTCGACGTAGCTCGCGAGCGCCGTACGCAGCGGCTCGGCCGCGCCCGTCGGGACACGCAGCGCGTAGCCGCTCGGCGTGATGCCGCGCCGGAGCGCCGGGTTCAGCTCGGCGAGCTCGGATGCGGAAACGCCGCACAAGCCGCCTGCGGTTGCCAATGAAAGCTGGCGATCGACGTTGACGGTCTCGAAGTGAAAAGGGGGCAGGCCCGCGGGTGCGACGAAGCCGTACTCCTGCGGCGCCTTGGCGATGCGGACGGCGGCGAGAAAACGCGGGACGTACTGCGAGGTCTCGCTCGGTAGATACCCGCGCTCGCGCATCGCCCAGAAATCGGGGGCGCCGGTGTTGGCGATGATGCGCGCGACCCGATACTCGCCGGAGTTGTACGCCGCCAGCGACAGCTCCCAATCGCCGAACATCTCGTGCAGGTCTTTCAGGTATTGCACCGCCGCTTCCGTCGACTTGATGGGATCGCGGCGCTCGTCGACCATGGAGTCGATGCGGAGACCGTAGCGCTTGCCGGTCTCGGGAATGAACTGCCACGGGCCGACGGCACCTGCCGGCGAGACCGCGTGCGGGCGATAGCCGCTCTCGATGAGCGGGAGGTACGCGAGCTCGGCGGGCAGACCCTCGTGGATGAGCATGTCGGTCATCGTCGGCACGTACTTCGCGCTCCGCAGCAAGGCGCCGTCGAAGAAATCGCGCAGCTCGGTCTGGAAGGTGGCGACGTTGCTGCGCACCCCGGGCTTGTCGAGATCGAACGAGGCGCCCTTCTGGTGCGCCGCTGCTACCGGCGCGACGCTCGCGACCGCGGGAACCAAACCCGGTGCGCCACTCGTCATCGCCTGCTTCACGCTCGGACCGGCGTTGAAGCAGCCGCTGATCAGCACCGCACCGACGATCGACGCGACTCGCGCCGCCCATTCGGCGCTCCGCGTGTGGATTTGGATATGCGACATCACATACACCCCTCGAATCTAGCGAGCGCTACACCGGGATCTCACTCAGAGAGCCGAGTGCCTCCATGGCGAGAGCCAGCGCCGCCCGAATGCCGCTTCGGCGGAAAGGCTGCGCGCATGCTGTTCGCCCGCTTTTCACGATCATCGAAGCTGGTGGAGCAACCGACGGATCGGTTCCGACGGGCCGCACCCGCGCCACCACTGACTGCCGACCCCCCAACACGACGGCCGAACCGACCTGAAACCCTGGTGGCTTATACACTCCGCCGCGAGGGTTGCAAAGAAAAAAGTGCAGCGGCGATTGTGAGATGGGTGGCCGATACCGACCCTCATCGATCAAGCACAGCAGGAAACGAAGCGAGCGCGCGATTCACCGCTTCGGTCGCGATCCGCGCGAGCTCCGAACGCGTGAGGTCCGGGCCGCCGAGGCGTATGGGGAAGCCCGTCTCCGTCGCCTCCCAGCCTGACTGGTTGCGTGTATCGAGGAGCAGATACGCGGCCGAGACGAACGCGACGGCACCGGCAGCGTCGTGATTGCGGATCTCGAAGTCGAGGATCGTGACGCGGAACGTGGGGATCTCGGGATTTCGGCCGCCGACTGCGGTGACGCCTCTCGCGCGCAGGCCGGCCGCCGCAGCCGCGGAGAATGCGTCGGCCGTCGAGAGCCGCGGCACGGTCCGACCAACCGTCAGGTGCGCGATCTCGTCGAAGGCGCCCGAGCGTGGGGCCGGAAGCTCCCGGCCGCTCGCATTTACCACCTCGATCCTCACCTCGCGGGCGCTGCCAGTGCCCGGCGCCGTGGTGCGCGCGCGGATGTTCGGGGTCGCACACGCGGAGAGCAGCAGCAAGACGAGGGCGCGGTGCATCAGTCGTCGCTTACCCGCCGCAGGCGCGTGAGCTGCTTCACGAGGCCGCAGAGGAGGAGTAGCGCCGACAGCGCGGCGACGATCGTCGGCCCCGTCGGTAGGTCCCATTGATAGGAGAGAAGCACGCCGCTCGCGCCGGCGACGACGGCGATGAAGACGGCCACCGCAAACGTCATAGTCATACTTACGTCGAGCACGAGCGCGGCCGTGGCCGGAATCACCAAGTAGGAGAAGATGACGAGCACGCCGGCGACGCTCACGCTGAGCGAGAATGCGACGCCGAGGATGAGGTAGAAGAAGAACTCCCACGCCTGCACGCGGTAACCCATCGTCGCCGCCATGTCGGCATCGAACGCGGTGAAGAGCAGCTCCTTCGCGAAGCACCAGTGGAGCACCAGCAGCGCGGCGGCGAGCGCTCCGAGGACGTAGAGCTGCACCTCGGTCACCCCGAGAACGTTGCCGAAGACGAGGCTCAGCACGTCCATCTCCCCGAAAGGGTTCTTCGAGACGCAGAGGATCGTAAACGCCGACGCCGCGGCGTAGGCGACGCCGATCGCGCTCTCGCGCGGGATCCGTCCCTGTCGGTGGAGAGCGAAGAAGGTGACGCCGACGAGACTCAGACCGAAGGCCGCCTCGGCCTGATGCAGCCCGAGCAGGTGGCCGACGGCGACGCCCAGCGTTGCGATCTGGGCGATTGCGATGCCGACGAAGACGATCCGGCGCAGGAGCACGTAGACGCCGAGATAGGCGGAGACCGCGCCGGCGAGAACGCTGGCGATCACCGCATAGCGCACGAAGCTCTGGGCGAGCATCTCGATCATCGTGCGCCTCCTGCGAGCACGACCGCGGCGCCGTCGACGTGATGGACGCGAACCGGCGTTCCGTAGAGCGCGGTCAGCCTCTCGCCGGTGAGCATCGTGGCGACCGGTCCCACCTCGAGACGCCCGCCGCCGACGATCGCGAGTCGGGCGACATACGAGGCGACGACGTTCAGCAGGTGGCTGACCATGACCACCGTGAGCCGATCGGCGACGTGGAGCCGGCGCACGAGCTCCATGATTGCGTTCTCGGCGGGGAGGTCCATGCCGTTCGTCGGCTCGTCGAGGACGAGGATGGTCGGCTGCGCGGCGAGCGCGCGGGCGATGAGCGTTCGCTGCTTCTGGCCCCCGGAAAGCGTGCGGTAACGCCGATCGAGGAGATCGGCGATAGCGACGTGCTCGGCGGCCTCGACGACGAACGCATGATCCTCACGGCGCGGACGGCGGAACAGACCGATCCGGGCGAAGCGTCCCATGAGGATCATCTCGCGGACGGTGAGTGGAAAGGTCTCGTCGACCGCCTGGCGCTGCGGCACGTAGCCGAACACGAGCCCCCGTTCGGGAATGCGGATCGTACCGCGGATCGGCGTGAGCGTGCCGAGCAACGCCTTCAGGAGCGTCGTTTTGCCGGCACCGTTGGGGCCGACGATCCCCAAAAAGTCGCCGGCCGCGACGCTGAGCTCGACGTCACGGAGCACCGTGCGCCTGCCGTAGCCCAAGGTCACGTGATCGAACTCGATGAACGGGTGCGTCGTCATCGTCCCTTCGTCTCCTGCAAGGCGTGCGCGACCTGCTTCACGATGTAGTCCATGAAGCTGAAGTAGTCGTCGGTACCGGGAACGCCGCCGGGCGACTCTGGTAGCGTCACCACCGTCGCCTCCGTCTTTTCCGCCACGACACGCGTCAGGTTGTCGGGGTAGAAAGGCTCGCGGATCACGAGCTTCGCGTGCTGCGCGATCATCAAGTTGATGAGCTCCGCGAGATGCGCGGGCGAGGGCGCGACGCCGGGCTTCGGTTCCATCTCCCCGATCGAGTCGAGCCCGAAGCGGGCGGTGAAGTATTCCCAGCTCTTGTGGTAGGTGACGATCTTCGCGCCGCGGTAGGGAGCGAGCTCCTGCAACCACCCGGCGAGCCGCTCGTCGATGCGACGGTCGAAGTCGTCGCGCCGCTGCTCGTAGTACGCGCGATTGTCGGAGTCGATGCGGATCAGGCCGTCGGCGACGTTCTTGGCGATCGTCTTCGCTGCGATCGGGTCGCGCTGGTAGTGCGGATTGCCGAAGGGATGCACGTCGCCGAGCGCGCGGCTCAATACCCCGGTTGGGATCTCGAGCGGCGCGATGCCGTCGGAGGCGTCGACGTGGCGTCGGCCCCCGTAGAGGATATCCGGATTGCGCGCCCCCTTCTCGAGGACGGGTGCCCAGCCCACCTCGAGATCCAGGCCGCGCTTCACGTAGAGGTCGGCGCGATTGAGCTTGACGATGAAGCTCGGCTTGGCGTCGACGAAATGCGGATCCTGGGTGCCGAGGGCGAGTGACTCGGCCTCGACCTTGTCGCCCCCGACCTCGCGCGCGATCGCCGCGAGGTCGGGGGTGGTGGTGACGACGTAGAGCTTGGCCGCGGCAGGAGCCGGGAGCTCCGCGGCGGCGAGCAACAAAACGCCGCCGACGAGCGCGAACGCCCGCCGGCCGGCGACGGCCATTTTTTTCACGGTGCGATCCTCCATGCGCTCAGAACGCGTGCGCTGCGTGCGGGCCGATCGAGAAGTTGTATTGGAGCCAGACGCGATGCGAATCCTTGTCGTTCAGCCGATCCGATCGGACGTACTCGTAGCCGACGCGAAAATAGCCGAACTCCAAGGGCGAGAACGTGAAGTACGGATACACGCCCCACTCTTTCTTCCCGGACGTGCCGGGGATCTCCGTCCAGTCGACGCGAGTGCCGACCCACTGCGTCTGTCCCAACCGGTACTCACCGTAAGTGTAGCCGCCGCTCGTATCGAAGACGCTCCGTCCGGCGGCGTGCGTGTCCTGGTGCGTGAAGTAGCCTTCGCTCCGCCAGAGGAATTGGCGGTAGCCCTGCTGCGCGAGCGGCCGCCAACGGTAGGTGAGATCGACGCCGTACACGCGGGTGTCCGTGCCGCTCCGCGGCTCGTTGGCGAGGAACGAGCCGCCGACCTCGATGTTGTTGTTGGCGTTCAGGTCGAAGAAGCTCTGCGCGTGGCCGACGTAGACGAAGTCGTCGAGCGATCGGCCGGGGGCGGGACGCTCGAGCGGGATTCCTTGTGCTCCCTCGAGCTCCTCCCCGAGGCCGTTTGCGACCTCCCCGGTGACGAGCACGTACTGGTCCCATGGATTCGGTACGAGATAGCTGACACCGATGCCCGTACCGCTCAGGCCCTCTTCGCCGAAATTCGCCACCTCGGCGAGCGGCCGGTCGGTCTGCGAGAGCGCGTGACGGTGCAGGAGGTTGTTCTTGCCGAACGAGAGACGGAATTTTCCGATCCGCGCCTGCAGGTTGTAGGGAAGGGTGAGGAAGGTCGCATAGGCTTCTTCGACCCCCGGTGACTCGCCCTCATCGAAGGTGATGAACGCGTCGGCGCGGGCGTAGGGATCGATCGGCGCCTGAAAGCCGACCTCCGCCTCTCGGAAGCTGAAACGGTTGGCCTTGTTCAGCTGCCTGTTGTCGGTGCCGAGGAACGTGAAGTCGCCGTTGAAGCTGATGTCCGGATTCAGAATCGAAGAGCTCTTGCCGATGCCTGCTCCGACTGCAGGCTGCACCGGAGGGGCGGCGGCAACGGCCCCGACTCCGGGCGCGAGCGTGCCGGGCGCCAGCGGCGGCATCGCTGCGCGGATCTCGGCCTCGAGCTCCTTCTCCTGCTCAGTCGTTGCCACCGGCGCCGGCGGCTGGCCTTTCAGCTGCCGAAGCTGGCCCTTGAGCTCGCGAACGGCATCGCGCAGCTCGCCGACTTCCTTGCGTAGCTCTCGGATCTCCTGGGTTTCGTTCGCCGCGGCTGCAATGGGAGCCAGCGCCACCAGGGCCACGACAGGGAGCAATCTCAGATGCCACAGGCGACGCTTCTCGAACGCGAGACGAGTCGCGATTGAACGAGATGCCATGAGTCTCCTCCTTCCGAATGCACGATCGCGAACCCGCCGCGGTCGGCGGGCGCAATGGCGCCGGACGAGACCGAGGTGGGAGCTACGCTACGACGGTATGGAGAGCGGCAGGAGGAGCGCGGCCGGCTCGCGGTGTCTGATCGGTGCGCGAAGGCGCGAGCGCGAGGCGTGGTGCGGAGAGGAGGCTCGTGAAGTGCGACGCGAACTCGGGGAGCGCCGGAGCGCTGACGGCGGGTGCGTGATGCGTGACGGCGCAGATGGAGCACGGATGCGTGCTCTGGCGGACGTGATTGTGTCCGGAGAGCGCCACCGGAACGAGCAGCAGCGAGGCGAGGAGAAGAACACTCGCGCGGCGACGGAGGCCATGCTGCAGAGGTGCCATCAATCGCGGGTAATAGGAGCGCGTCCCGAAGTTGTCAAGCAACCTCTCCACGTACCGGCATTTTGTGCGGCCACGCCGGATGCTCTAGAAATACTTGGATACGGTCATACGGGATGCCCACGCCATCAACTTCCCGTGGCTCGTGACGTTGCGCTGGGGCGCGCTCGCCGGCCAGACCGCGACCATCCTCGTGGTCGACCGCCTGATTCGGGAGGGGGCGTCGTGAGCCGTGACCGCGCTGCATCTTCGATCCGTGGCCGAGTCGTCGCCACGGTGGTGCTACTTCTGATCGGCGCCGCGCGCACGTACGCATGCGACGTCTGCGCGATCTACACCGCGACCGAGCAGCGCGAGAGTCGGCAAGGGTTTCGCATCGGCGTCGCCGAGCAGCTCAGTCGCTTCACCACGCTGCAGGAGAACGGCGACAAGATCGACAACCCCGGCGAGCATCTCACCAGCTCGATCACGCAAGTCATGCTCGGCTACGACTTCGGGCCGCTCGTCGGCGTGCAATTCACGCTGCCGGTGATCGTCCGCGACTTTCGGCGACGCGAGGAGGGCGTGATCACCTCGGGGAGCGAGAGCGGCATCGGCGACGTGTCGCTGATCGGCACCCTGCGCCCGTTCAGCTACGTCACCGAGCGGAGCGTGCTCCGCACCTCGCTGCTCGGCGGCCTCAAGTTCCCGACCGGTAGCACGCATCGGCTGCGCGAGGAGCTACACGAGGACGAGGACGGGGGGCCGCTCGGGGTACACGGGCACGACCTCGCGCTCGGCTCGGGCTCGGTCGACGGCATCATCGGCGGAGCGGTCTTCGCGAGCTGGCAGCGGCTCTTCTGGACGACCGCCGTGCAGTACGCGATCCGCACCACGGGAGCCATCGACTATCGGTACGCCAACGACCTCACGTGGAGCGGCGGACCCGGCGTCTACCCGTTTCTGACGCACGAGGCGTCGCTCTCGCTGCAGGCGATGGTCACCGGCGAGCACAAGGGCACGGACACGCTCGACGGGGTCGAGGCCGAAGACACCGGGATGACCGCCGTGTACGTGGGCCCCGGCATCAGCGCCACGTGGGGGACCTCCTTCGCCGCCGACATCGCCGTCGACTTCCCGATCATGCAAGACAACACCAGCGTCCAGCTCGTACGCGACTACCGCGTTCGCGCCGGCCTGGGGTGGCGCTTCTGAGGCGGACGCGCGTGCCGCTCGGCGCGATCGCCGCGGCGGTCGTGCTCGCGCTGGCGGGAACGCTCGTGGTCGCGGCGCGGGCGGCGGCGGCGCGGATCGGGCAAGCGGCGCCCGAGTTCACGCTCCCCGACTCGCAGGGACGTCCGGTCGCGCTCGCGGAGTTGTGCGGGCAGGTGATCATCGTCGACTTCTGGGCGAGCTGGTGCCTGCCGTGCGCGCCGATGTTGCCGGCCCTCGACGCGCTCGTGCGCCGCTACCATGGGAACGTTCGCGTCCTCGCGATCGACATCGATCAATCGCGCGACAAAGCGATGGAGTTCCTGCGGCAGTACCTCCCCGAGCCGTTGCCCTGGCTGACGATCCTCGTCGACGGCGCGGCGGACGTCCTGGCGCGCTACGGCGCCGCCGGCATGCCGGCGGTCTTCGTCGTCGATGCTGACGGCACCGTCCGCTTCGTCGACGCCGGATTCTCGCCCGAGGGCGCGCGGGATCTCGAGGACGCGGTGCGGCGGTTGCTTCCCCCCAGTGTACGCGCGGCGGAGCAAGATTCCGCGACGGCGGCGCCGCCGGACGCGGGCTGTACGCCGGGCAGATCGACGGCCGCGCCCTGAGCGTGATCAGCGGGCGCCGTCGCGCCGGCTTCGGGAGGAGTCGCGCTGCTGCGGCTCGCCTCCCTCGGGGTAGACGAGCGTATCGGCCTCGAGACTCTCGACCCACTGTCGCCCGCGGTCGACGTGTGCGAACACGGTCGCGCGCCCGTCCTCGTAGACCCGTCGCCAATGCGGCGACGCGTCGAGCTCTCCGAGGAGGTCCGCGAGGTCGGTGTCCTCCGCGTCCTCGTGGGAGAACCACAGGATGAGACTCACCTCGTAGCGGTCGAGCACGTTCTCCCACCCCGGCTCAGCGGACTCGACGGTGGCGCTCTCGTAGTAGAAGCTCGACGGATAGACCTCGTGCGCGCGGCCGTCGATGAACACCTTGCGGTCCGGCAGCGTGTACATGAGGTAGCCGCCCCAGTTGTAGAGGTTGTAGATCCTCCCCGGCAGCGGGTTCCGTCGCAGGAACTCGACAGCGGCGCGCGGGAAGTAGCTGGAGGAGACCATGCCCTCGAAAATCCCGTCGCTGAACGTCGGGAGCTCGGCCGCGCCCTCGCGCGCGACCCAGGTCAATCCGAGGATGGCGAACGCCCCCGCTGCGAGCGTCGCGCGCCGCGAGCGCAGCTCCGGAACCCGGCTCGACGCCGCGACCAGGCGTTCGCGGACGAGCGCGAGGTTGGCGGCGAGGAAGGGCGCCGAGACCATCGCGAAGAGCGGGACGAACCGCCGCGCCTGGAACGCCATGACGCCGGTCACGCCGACGAGCGCGAGCGCCGGGAGGTCGACGCGTCGCCACCCGCACCCGAGCGCCGCGGCGAACGCCACGAGCTGCGCCACGAAGAAGTACGAGAAGAGCATCGGGTTCAGCGGCTCCTCCTCGAACAACACCACCGGCTGCCACTCCAACACCTGTTTCCACGGGCTCGCAGGCTCGAGGATGGTGAATGGGAAGGTGAGGGCGTGAAAGTGCTGCGGGTTGAGCACGCAGGCGACGGCCGCGGCCGCCGCGACGGCCGCGAGCGCGTGTGCGTGCACGCGGAGCATCGCGTGCTGTGGATCGAGGAGGCTGCGTGCCGTTTCGACGCCGGCGATGAGCGCGAGCGCGCCCAACCCGTAGATGAAGCCGTAGTGGAGGTTCACCCACAGAAAGAGGAGGAGCGGCAGCCCGAGCAGCGGCGCCCGCCGCGGGCGGCGGCGGTAGGAGTCGGTGAGCGCGAGGAGGACGAGCGCGCCGAGGAACGTGAACATATGGGGGCGCATGTCCAGGTAGGGGCGGCAGACGAGTGCGCCCGCCATCGCCGTCAGGGCTCCGAGCACCGCCGTGCCGCTCCGCCGCCACCCGATCCAGGCCATCAGCAAGACGAGAATCACCACCAACGCGACCTTGAGCGCGACGAGGCCGTTACCGCCGGCGATCCTGAACACCTGGTAGAAGAGTACCTGGGTCAGCCATTCTTGATTGAACCAGGGCGCGCCGTCACGGGTGTACGAGAAGACGTCGACCGACGGGACGATGCCGTGCTCGCTGATGTACCGGCCCGCCGCTAGGGTGAACCAGGTGTCGCTGCCGACGGCGGGACTGGTGGCCGCGTAGAAGGCGGTCACGACGAGCAGGAAAGCGAGCATCGCCAGCGCCGCTCGGCGCAGGGCCTCGGGCGCGGCGGTGGCGGGCGTCGATCCGGATGTGTCGCGACGGGCGCCGGCGCCGCCCGTCGCGTTGCGAGCGGCGGCGCGCCGCTCTGCGCGCGCGCGGCTGCGTTTCATCGCGGCATGCCGTACCCCGTCCGGTCGACGAAGGGAACCGCTCAGGCGGTCGTGATCGAGGTCGCCTTCAGCGTGCGCGTCAGCGCATCTTCGCGAGCGAGCGCAGCACCATCTGGAGGATGCCGCCGTGCCGCAGGTACTCGATGTCGGTCGGGCTGTCGACGCGTGCCACCGCGGCGACTCGCGTCTCACGCCCATCGGTGCGTCGAACGCGCACGGCGAGCTCGGCACGCGGCGCGAGCGTCGCGAGCCCGAGGACGTCGTAGGTCTCGCTGCCGTCGAGCGCGTGCGTCGCCGAGCTCTCGCCGGGCTTGAACTGCAGCGGCAACACACCCATGCCGACCAGGTTGCTGCGGTGGATGCGCTCGTAGCTCTCGGCGAGGACGGCCTTGACGCCGAGGAGCAGCGTGCCCTTCGCTGCCCAGTCGCGCGAGCTTCCCGAGCCGTACTCCTTGCCGGCGACGACCAGGAGCGGCGTGCCCTCCGCCCGATAGCGCTCGGCGGCGTCGTAGATCCGCATCTCCTCGCCGCTCGGGACGTGCCGCGTCCAGTCGCCCTCACGCCCCGGGGCGAGCGCGTTTCGCAGGCGCACGTTGCCGAACGTGCCGCGCATCATGACCTCATGGTTGCCGCGGCGCGCGCCGTAGCTGTTGAACTCGCGCGGCGCCACCCCGTGCGCGACCAGGAACTTCCCGGCCGGACTCTCGGGCGGGATCGAGCCCGCGGGCGAGATGTGATCGGTCGTGATCGAGTCGCCGAGGAGCGCCAACACGCGCGCGCCGACGATGTCGCGGAACGGCGGCGGCTGCGGCGGCAGGTCGACGAAGAACGGCGGCTCCTGGATGTAGGTCGAGTCGCCCTTCCAGGCGTAGAGCGCCCCCTCCGGAACCGGCAGCGCGCGCCAGGTCTCGTCGCCCTCGAACACCTTGCCGTAGCTCGCGCGGAAGAGGTCGGCGCTCACCGTGGCGTCGAGGATCGCCTGCACTTCGCCGCGGCTCGGCCAGAGGTCGCGGAGGTACACCGGTCGGCCGTCCGCGTCGGTGCCGAGCGGGTCGGTCGTGAGGTCGAGATCGACGCTGCCGGCGAGCGCGTAGGCGACGACCAGCGGCGGCGACGCGAGGTAGGACGCGCGCACCAGCGGATGGATGCGGCCCTCGAAGTTGCGGTTGCCGCTCAGCACCGCGGCGACCACGAGGTCGTCGGCGCGGATCGCCGCCGCGACCGGCTCCGGCAGCGGCCCGCTGTTGCCGATGCAGGTGGTGCAGCCGTAGCCGACGACGTTGAAGCGCAGCAGCTCGAGATACGAGAGCAGGCCGGCGTTCCGCAGATAGTCGGTGACGACGCGCGAGCCCGGGGCGAGGCTCGTCTTCACCGTTGGATGCGTGCCGATGCCGCGCTCGACGGCCTTCTTCGCCAGCAGGCCGGCGGCGATCATCACGGCGGGGTTCGAGGTGTTGGTGCAGCTCGTGATCGCGGCGATGACGACGCTGCCGCCGCCGAGCTCGGCGCGCGCGCCGTCGACGACGACCGGCACGCGCTTCTCGACCTGTCCCGGATAGCTGGCGCGGAAGCCGGCGCCGACGTCGCCGAGGCGCACCCTATCTTGTGGTCGCTTCGGTCCCGCGAGGCACGGCTCGACCGTCGCGATGTCGAGCTCCAGCACCTCCGAGAAGACCGGATCGGGTGTGGCGTCGGTGCGGAAGAGGTGTTGCTCCTTGCAGTAGCGCTCGACGAGATCGACGAGCGTCGCGTCACGGCCGGTGGCGCGTAGATAGCGGAGCGTCTCGTCGTCGACCGGGAAGAGCGCCGCCGTGGCGCCGTACTCCGGCGACATGTTCGCCAGCGTCGCGCGGTCGGCGAGCGTGAGGCTCGAGAGGCCGACGCCGGTGAACTCGACGAAGCGGCCGACGACGCCGTGCTTGCGCAGAATCTGCGTCACGGTGAGGACGAGATCGGTCGCCGTCGCGCCGGCGGGCAGCTCGCCGTGCATGCGGAAGCCCACGACCTCCGGCGCCAGCAAGTAGAGCGGTTGCCCGAGCAGCACCGCTTCCGCCTCGATGCCGCCGACGCCCCAGCCGAGGACTCCGAGGCCGTTCACCATCGTGGTGTGCGAGTCGGTGCCGACGAGGGTGTCGGGGAAGGCGAGCGTCTCGCCAGCGACCTCGCGCTGCTGGACCACCGCGGCGAGGAACTCGAGGTTCACCTGGTGGACGATGCCGGTGCCGGGCGGCACGACGCGGAAGTTGCGGAACGCCTTCTGCGCCCAGCGCAGCAGGAGGTAGCGCTCGCGATTGCGCTCGTACTCGTGCGCGACGTTGGCGGCATACGCCTGCGGCGAGCCGAAGACGTCGACCTGTACCGAGTGATCGATCACCAGATCCACCGGCACCAGCGGATTGATGCGCTGGGCATCGCCGCCGAGACGCGCGACCGCCGAGCGCATGGCGGCGAGGTCGACGACCGCCGGCACGCCGGTGAAATCCTGAAGCACGACGCGCGCCGGCAGGAAGGAGAGCTCGCCCGGCGCCGGATGCCGCGGATCCCAGGCGGCGAGCGCCGGCGCGTCCTTCTCGGTCGCGAGCCCTTGGGCCTGCTGGCGCAGCACGTTCTCGAGGAGGATGCGCACGGTGTACGGCAGGCGGTCGAGGTTGCCGTGCCCGCGCCGCGCGGGCGCGTCGAGACGGTAGTAGGTTACGCGGCCGCCCTTCGTCGTCAGGGTGGCGCGGCTGCCGAACGGGTCGCGGTCTTGTGTGGCCATCAGCGTGGGAACCTCCGCCCGCACACGAAAGTACCAGGGGCGAGGCGCTCACGCCACGGAGCGGCGGGCGATCCTTCGATGCTGGGCGCGCCGCGATCAGCGGAGCGCGGTGATGATCGCGTCCGCCATTCCGCTCGTCGTCGCCGTGCCGCCGAGGTCTTGTGTCGTGTGGGTCTTCCGCTCGAGGACGGCGGTGGTGGCGGCGGTGATGCGCTCGGCGTACGCCGCGAGCCCGATCTGCCGCAGCATGAAGAGCGCCGACACCAGCAACGTCATCGGGTTCGCGCGATTCTTGCCGGCGAGCTCGGGGGCGTCGCCGTGGATCGCTTCGTAGACGGCGATCTCATCGCCGACGTTCACCCCCGGCACGACGCCGAGGCCGCCGACGAGCCCGGCGCAGAGATCCGAGATCAGGTCGCCGTAGAAGTTCTGCGTCATCAGCACGTCGAACTGGTAGGGGTTCATGACGAGCTGCATGCAGGTGTTGTCGACGATCAGCTCTTGGTACTCGATCGCCGGGTATTCCGCGGCGACGGCGCGGCAGCACTCGAGGAAGAGGCCGTCGGCGCGTTTCATGATGTTGGCCTTGTGGACGGCGGTGACCTTGCGGCGCTGCTCGCGGGCGGCGAGCGCGAACGCGAAGCGCGCGATGCGGGTGCAGGCGCGCGCGCTCGTCACCTTGATACTCTCCACCACGCCGGGGACGACCTGGTGCTCGAGCCCGGCGTACTCGCCCTCGGTGTTCTCACGGACGATCACGAGGTCGAGATCCGGGTGACGGCTCGGGTGGCCGGGGAAGCTCCGCACCGGGCGCACGTTGGCGTAGAGGTCGAGCACCTTCCGTAGGGTGACGTTCGGATTCTCGAAGGCGGCGCCGATCGGCGCCGTGATGCGCGCCTTCAGCGCCAGACGATTGCGGCGGATCGAGGCGATCGCCTCGGCGGGAAGCGGGGTGCCGGAACGCGCGAGCGCGTCGCGACCGGTCTCGACGCGCTCCCAACGGATCGGCACCGCGGCCGCCTCGAGGATGCGCACCGTCGCCTCCGTCACTTCCGGACCGACGCCGTCGGCGGGGACGAGGGTCACCGGGCGCGGCGTCGCGGGCGCGGCGCTCACGACACGGCTCCGCGCAGGCGCGCGACGATCGCGTCGCGGACGTCGCTGGTGCCGGCCGAGCCGCCGAGGTCGCGCGTGCGCACGCGGCCGTCGCGCAGCACGTCCTCGACGGCGGCGACGATGCGCTCGGCGGCGTCACGCTCGCCCACGTGGCGCAGCATGAGCGCGGCGGAGAGGATGAGCGCGATCGGGTTGGCGAGATTCTTCCCGGCGATGTCGGGCGCGCTGCCGTGGACCGCCTCGAACACGGCGGCCGCGACCCCGATGTTGGCGCCCGGCACCATGCCGAGTCCGCCGACGAGGCCGGAGGCGAGATCGGAGACGATGTCGCCGTAGAGGTTCTCGAGCAGGATGACGTCGAACGGCGCGGGATCGAGGGCGAGCTGCATACAGAGGTTGTCGATCACGACCTCCTCGTACGCGATCTCGGGGTTGCGCGCGGCGACCCTGCGGCAGCACGCGAGAAAGAGACCGTCGGTCAGCTTCATGATCGACGCCTTGTGGGCGGCTGAGACCTTGCGGCGGCCGTCGCGCCGCGCGAGCATGAATGCGTACTCGGCGATCCGCGTGCATGCGCTCTCGGTGAAAACCTTGAGCGTCTCGACGACGCCGGGCACGACCTCGTGCTCGAGCCCGGAGTAGAGGCCCTCGGTGTTCTCGCGGACGATGACGACGTCGACGCCCTCATACCGGCTGGGGACGCCGGGAAGACTCCGCACCGGTCGGATGCTGGCGTAGAGATCGAGCGCCTTTCTCAGGCGCACGTTGACGCTCGTGTAGCCGGTGCCGATCGGCGTCGTGACCGGCCCCTTCAGCGCCACGCCGGTCTCGCGAATGGCGTCGAGCACCGCCGCCGGAAGGGGGTCGCCGTCACGCTCCATCGCGGGGCGCCCCGCCGCGCGCTCGATCCACTCGATCGCGACGCCGGTCGCGTCGACGACGGCGCGCGCTGCCGCCGCGACCTCGGGCCCGATGCCGTCGCCGGCGAGCAGCGTCACCCGATGCGGCATCGCACCTACGCCCGCACGCTCCGTCGCCGCGAAGGCATGGGGCGCAGGCTAGCACGTCGTCCGTACGCGCGCCCGCGGTGCGGCGATGGTGAAACCGCTGGCATTGCGTTTTCCGCGGTTAGGGTGAACTTCACCGTCATCTGGGGGACAACGAGATGGGAAATCCAGAGATAAACGACCCGCCGCGTGGCCGGCGGGCTCTCGGCACCGTCCTTGTCATCGGCGGAGTGGGGACGATTCTCTATTGGACGGCGTTTTTCAGCAGCGGCATGGTCCAGGCGACGCGCGAACCTTGCTACCTCGTCTTCGAGCGCGCCTTTCCCGCCGCCGACGCGTGGACGGCGGTGGCGGCGATCCTCGCGGGCGTCGGTCTTTGGCGGCGGCGGCCGTCGGCCGTGCTCTTCGGCATCGCCGGCGGGAGCGGCTTCGTCTTCCTCGGGCTGATGGACGTGCTCTACAACCTCGAGCACGGCATGTACACGCTGCGCACCGCCGAGATGGCGAACGAGATCGTGATCAATGCGTTCTGCCTCACCGTCGGCCCGACCGCGATTGCCTACGCGTGGCGGCAGCGCCGCGTTCTCGATCCGCGCTGAGCTATTTCTCGAGCTCCTCGCGGATCGTGTACATCTTCTGCCGCGCCTCGGTGATCGACGCGTCGAGGTTGCGCCGGTGATTCGCGAAGATGCCCGCGGGGCTGCCGTCGAGGACGACGAGCGGCTTCAAGGTCGCGGCGACGAGGAGCGAGGTCGAGACCTCGTCGAAGAGCGTCGCCAGGACCTTGCGCTCGGCGAGCGACTGCGCGTACTCGCGCTCGAGCGCCCGCATGCAATGCCCGATCACGTGAGCGTAGCCCTGCGCATGGTAGAAGAGATCATCGCTCTCCCACGGCCGTAGCGGGCGGCCGTCGAGCTCGTTGCGGTAGAGACCGGCGTGGGCGTCGCCGAGGAGATCGCTCCAGGTCATGAAGAGTCGCAGCAACTCCGTATGCCGCTGCGTGATCGGCTTCGACGTGCCGAGCGCCGGCCCGAGCCCGCGCACGTACTCGTCGAGATCGCGCACGCCCTGGCGATAGCGGCTCTCCGCCGACGGGATCCACAGCCGGCGCTCATCGTTACGGAACATGAGGTCGGCCTGGACGAGGTTGTGGTCGAAGGCGTCGCTCGAGACCTTGGTGAGATTGTCCTTCATCACCCGCACGGTCTCGCGTACCGCCTGGATGATTCCGAGCTGGCGGTTGGCGTTGTTGTCGGCCCAGAGCGCCGGTCCCCAGAGGATGAAGTCGTTCGGGCGCCAGCCGAAGCCGTCGCGGAGCTCGTGATCGACGATCGCCGCGAGCGTCGTCGCGAGCACGGCTCCGGGCGGCGCCGGCTCACCCACCGGAAAGGTGCGCGCGAGATCGAGCGGCAGCACGTCGTGGCGGCGCTGCCCGAGGTGCAGGCCGACGATCGCGAGCGCCCACAGCACCAGCATGGCGACCCAACGATTGAGGAAGAGGCGCTTGCTCATGGGTCAAGGCCGTACGCAGCGTTGGTAGATCTTCGGCAACTCGCGCGGCAGCGCCGTGATGTCGTCGATGACGAGGTAGCGTGAGGCATCGCAGATCTCCTTCAGATAGTCGTGGCCCGCTTTGTCGACAGTGATGCAGAACGGCGTCACACCGGCGCGCGCGGCTTCCTGGAACGCCACCATGGTGTCCTGGATGCCATAGACGTTGGAGCGTCGATCGTCGCCGTAGTCGAGGTCTTGGGGAAAGCCGTCGGAGAGCAGGATGACGTGCTTCGAGCGCGCCGCCACGCGACGGATCTGCGCGGTGGCGTGCCGCAGCGCCGTGCCCATGCGGGTCGAGCGCTTCGGCTCGATGGCGCCGATCCGCCCCTTGACGTTCGGCGTCAGCGGCTCGGTGAATCGCTTCACGACGTAGAACTCCACCTGCATGCGGCCGTGGCCGGAAAATCCGCCGATCGCATAGGCGTCGCCGATCCCTTCGAGGGCCTCCGCCATCACCACCAGCGCCTCCTTGGTGATGTCGATGACGCGTCGGCCGGCCGCGGCGCCGGGCACGGGCTCGTCCGTGGAGGCGCTCATGTCGACCAGGAAGAGCGTCGCGACGTCGCGCTCTTCGCGCTGGCGCGCCTGGTAGAGTTTCGACGAGGGCGGATGGCCGGAGCGCCGATCGGCGCGCGCGGTGATCACCGCGTTCAGATCGAAGTCCTCACCGTCCTCGAGACCGTGCACCACGCGGTAGCGCTCGGGACGGATGCGCTGGAACTGACGACGGACCTCCGGCAGCAGGTCCGCGTGCGTCGCCAGCGTGCGATGGAAGAAGTCGCCGGTGTCGCTCTCGAGCGGCAGCTCGCGGAGTCGGCACCAGGCGCTCCGGTAGTCGCCGATGCGGTAGTCCCACTCGTCGTAGAGCAGCTCCGCGGCGCCGTCGTTCGGAACCGGTGCAGAGCGAGGGCCGCCGCGCGCGTCACGCAAGGCGCCGAGGAGCTCCGCCATGCGCTCACGCGGCAGCTTGCCGGCGAGATCGTCGATGTAGAGGCCGAGCGCGTCGAGCTCGTCGCCGTGACCTTGGCGGATGGTGAGGTCGCGTGCTTGCTCCAAGAGGCGGAGGAGCGCCGCGGGATCGAGCGGCACTCCGGGAGCGCCCTCGCTCAGCTCGTCGGCGAGATCGAGCTGCGGTTGCGCGTCCGGCAGGGCGGGCGGCGGCTCGGCCGCGTCGTCCGCCGCCAGCGCTGCCGCCAGCGCGGCACCGTCGCCGCCGTCGAAGTCGAGCATCGCATCGGTGAGCGAGCCGTCCGCGAAGAGCTCGGGGAAGCCGCTCGCCCCCACGGTCAGGCCGAGCCCGCTCTCGTGACGCATGATCTCGGCGTAGACGAGCGCGGTCGCCCGGGCGCTGTCGGTGACCGTCGCCGACGCTGCGGCGAGCCGCTCCGCGACCGCGGGCAATCGGCCCGCGAGGTCGTCGCGGCGTGCCTGTACCAGCACGCGCGCGAGCTGCTCGACCGTCCCGGGCAAACGGACGGCGTCGCGGGTGAGCTCGGCGGCGAGCGCGCGCAAATCGGCGGCGAGGCCGCGATAGGCACGCGCGAGCGCGGCGTCGAGGCGGACGCCCTCGAAGATCCCGAACAGGTGCTCGGCGATCGCGGGGTACTCGAAGCGGCCGATGAACTCGGCGAGCGGCGGCACCAGCGCCGCCGACGCGAACTCGCGGCGCGCCGCGTGTTGCGCGGCGATCAGCCGATAGACGCGCAGGTTCGCCTCGGCGGTCGCGAACACGTCGACGTGCGTGGGAAAGAGCGCGCCCTCGCCGTCCGCGAGAAACGGCGGCCGATAACCGACGTCGCCGCGCGCCGCGACCTCGACAGGGTGGCCGCAGAGCATCTGGAGGTATCGTTTCACGAGGCCCTGCACTTCGGTGAACGCGATCGCAGTCGAGCTTGCGGCGAGGACGGCGCGACTCGTCCGCGAGTCGAGGGCGAAGTACGCGAGCCCCGGGTCGCGACCGTCGGCGGCGACGGCGAGACCCTCGTTCACCCAGCGCGCGACGCCCTCGACCCCGGTCTGCTCGAGGAGTCGCGGCAGCACGCGATAGTAGGGGACGACGCCGGCGGGAAAGCGCGCTGCAATCTCACCCGCGAGCGCGACCAGGGCGCCGCGGAACGTCGCCGGCGTGCGTTCGAGGAGCGTGCGCAGGACCGGAAGCAGCTCGGTGAGCGCACGCGGCGTCGCGCACGCGACCGGACGCAGGCTCGCCACCACCGCGTCGCGCTCCTCCGGCACCGCGTCGAGCACGGCCGGCAGCGAGAAGTACAGCTCGACCGCGATCGCCGGCGCCGCCGCGGCCGCGAGCGCCAGGTCGATGGCGACGCCACGCTCGTGCTCCGCGAGCCGGTGGAGCGCCGTCGGCGCGCTGATGAAGAGCTCCGGGCGGGTCGGTCCGAGACGCGACGCGACGCGCCCGAGCTCCGCCCACGCGCCGTAGTCCTCGGGCGCGAAGAGCGGCAGCGCGAGCGCGGTGCTCTCGAAGAAGTGGAGGGTGAGGAGATCGCTCTCCCACGAGCCTTCGGCTGCGAGCGCGAGCCCGGCCCCGACCCACGCCTCGAGCCGGCGCGCGCGGTCGGTGAGCTCGGCGAGCAGCGGGCCGCTGCCGGCGACGAAGAGCTCGCCCAAGCGGCGCGAGACGTCGAGCGCGCGCCGCGCGAGTACGAGCCACGCCTCGAGCTCGCCCTCCGGCAGCGCAGCGATCGCGCCGGGTGCGAGGGCGAAGTACGCTGCCGCCGCTTCCCGCGACGCCGGTTCCTCGGTCGCGAGCGCCTCTCCGTGACGCACCCAGCGTCGAAACGTCCCGCCCCCGAGACGCCAGGCGGCGGGAGCCCGCCGGCAGTACTGTTGCGCCAAGGTCAACGAGACGGCTGCGAGACGGTCGCCGACCGCGAGCACCGCCGCACGCGCGTCGGGGTCGAGCGCCTGAAGCTCGGCGCGCAGCGCGGGCGCGCCGGCGTCGAGATGACGGCTCTCGAACCATGCGCTGCGGAGCCGATCCATCCCGGCCGCGCTCAGGGGAAGATCGACTCGACCATCTCGTCGAGCGCGCGCTGCATCTCGCCGTCGTCGGTGAGCGAGCGGCTGATCGCGGCTCCGCACGCGCGTCGCGGCGAGATCCCCGACGTCATGAGCTGTGCGGCGTAGATCAAGAGGCGCGTGCTGACGCCTTCCGAGAGGCCGCCGGCGCGCAGGTTGCGGATCTTCTCCCCGAGCGTCGCGAGCTCCATCGCCGTCGTCATGTCGACCGGCGACTCGTGCGCGATGATTTGCGCTTCTTTGTCGCGCGCCGGGTAGTCGAACTCGAGACTCACGAAGCGCTGCCGCGTCGACTGCTTCAGATCCTTGAGCACGCTCTGGTAGCCCGGGTTGTAGGAGATGACGAGGAGGAAGTCCGAATGCGCTTCGAGGACCTCACCCTTCTTGTCGATCGGCAGGATGCGGCGATGATCGGTGAGCGGGTGGATGAGGACGATCGTATCCTTGCGCGCCTCCACGATCTCGTCGAGGTAGCAGATCGCGCCCGTCTTCACGGCTTGCGTGAGCGGCCCGTCGATCCACACGGTCTCGTCGCCCTTGATGAGATAGCGGCCGACGAGGTCGCTGCCGGTCAGGTCCTCGTGGCAAGCGACGGTGACGAGCGACGGCCCGTCGCCGGCGGGCCGGAGCGTCGCCGCCATGTACTCGACGAAGCGGGTCTTGCCGCAGCCCGTCGGACCCTTGAGCAGCACCGGCAAGCGCTTGCCGTACGCTGCCGTGAAGACCTCCACCTCGTCCGCGATGGGTAGGTAATAGGGCGTGCGCATGCGGAGGTTGCGATTCTAGGGGTGCCGGGGAGCCCACGCAACGAGTCGCGCGGCCGCCGGCGCGCGGCCCGGCAGCGGCGGCAGCGGCGCCTCAGTGGGTGACGTGCTCCATGCTCGCGCCGCTCGCGGCGTCGACGAGATCGATGCTCGTCTCGCCAGTCGTGCCGAAGCGCGTCTTCGCGTCGTCGAGGATGGTCTCGAGGCGCGCGCGGAAGAGATTGCGCGCGAAGTCCGGCATCGACTGCATCGGAAAGTTCGCGACCGACACGCGTGCCTGCGTCGGTGACGGCCAGTCAATCGCGGTGATCTTCGGGCCGAGGATGGAGTGCGCGCGGAGTCCGGCCTCGACGGCGCCGCGGAAGTCGCTCGCCTGCGCCACGGCGGCCGATCCCGCGCCGTCGGCGACGGTACCCGGTGCCGGACCCATCCGCGGTCCGCGCGCGGGCTCGCCCTTCAGCTGCGCCGTGATCTTGTCGATTTGGGTGCGCGTCGGTTCGTCGGTCGCCAAGCCGCGTGCGGTGGCGAGCGATGCCAGCGCTTGGTCGCGTTTGCCCATCGCCTCGTAGGCGAGGCCGAGGTTGAAGTGCGCCTGGAGGAAGTCGGGATGCGCCTTGATGACCTCCTGGTAGGCGTCGACGGCGCGATCGAACTGGCGCTGGTACAGATAGGTTGTCGCCAGGTCGGTGCGCACGCTCGGATCGTCGGGATGGGCGTGAAGGTAGCGCTCGTACTGCTCCGCGGCGGCGGCGAACTCCTGCCGATCGTAATACACGTTGGCGAGTCCATGGATCGCCTCGTCGTCGTCCGGCGCGAGACCGAGGACGTGCTTGTACGAGTCGACCGCCGCCGCCGCGTAGCTCGGTTCGACCTCCGCGGCGCGCGCTTGGACGTGGGCGAGGCTCTTCCACGCGCCGACGTCGTCGGGGGCGGCCGCAGCCTTCTCGACGAGCCCGGCGATGAACTTCTTCGCTTCGTCGGGCAGCGTCGTCGGTGGATGACCCGCGGGCATGCCGCCGGTCTCCGCGGGCGCTTGGCGACTCGGGGCCGAGGGCGTGTGCGTCCCCGGACGTAAGATCGTCACCCACAGCCCGAGGCCGACGGCGAGAAAGACGGCGAGGACGGTGAGCCCGAGAGCTTGCTCGCGCCAGCCGCGCGCTGCAGGGAGCGGAGTCGTCGCGGACGCGGGAGAAGGGAGCGGAATCGTCGCGGACGCGCGCGGCGGCTCGATATCGTCGACGACGAGCGACACGATCGCGCGGCCGCAGCCGGCGCAGAAGCGTGCGTCACGCGGCAACCGCGCTCCGCACTGCGTGCAGAAGTTGCGTCCGGGCGCGTCCACCGGCAGGCGCTCGACCATCGCTACGCCGCGCGCGTCACTTGTAGCCCGTGACCAGCGTCGAGATCAGGCCCGGCGGCAGCACGTCGACGCCGACGCGCGCGAAGCCCGCCGCGAGCAGCCAGGCGCGGATCTCGCCGTAGGCGTAGTCGCGGCCGCGCGCGAAGAGCAGCATCGCGATCGAGAAGATCGCGGCTGCCGCGGGGCTCGTGCCGGAGTCGTCGGTCACGTGATCCTTGATGAGGACGCGGCCGCCGGGCGCGAGCGCCGCGTACACCTTGCGCATGAGCTCGCGATTGGTGTCCTCGTCCTCGCCGTGGATGATGTTCGAGAGAAACACGACGTCGAAGCCGCCCGGAAGGGCGTCGCGACGGTAGTCGCCGGCGACGAGGCTGATGCGGTCGTCGAGGCCGGTCTCGGCGAGATGGCGACGCGTCACCTCGAGCGTCCCCGGGAGGTCGAAGATCGAAATCCGAAGATGCGGGTGGCGGCGGCAGAACTCGACCGGATACATCCCGGGCCCGGAGCCGACGTCGAGCAGGCACCGCGTGTTCGTCAGGTCGAGGGTGTCGGCGAGCACACGCGCGTCGCCGCGCGCCTGCACCAGGCTCGCCATCGCATCAACGAAGAGCGCGGTCTCCTCGGGCGTGCGCTGAAACATGTCGGGCGCGCGTGCCGGCTCGCCACTGCGTACCGTCTCGGCGAGGCGCTCCCATACCGGCCAGAGCGCGGCGTCGAAGCGCACCATCGCGGTGTAGGAGGTCGGTGACGCCGCGGTGAGGAAGGCGCGCGAGGCGTCGGTCTCGAGGAAGTGCTCGCCGCGCTTGCGCACCAGCCGCATCGCGACCAGGGCGTTCAGGAGCAGGGTGGTCGCGCGCAGGTTCGTGCCGAGCGCGACGGTGATCTCCTCGGCGGTGCGACCCGACGCGTCGAGCGCGTCGAAAAGCTCGAGGGTCACGGCCGCGTGCAGGATGCGGGACTCGACGTAGCCGCCGTTCAGGCGCGCGAGCTCGCGGAACTCCATCCGCGATGCGTGTATCAAGTCCTTCCCGGACGCGCCAGGCAGGCCGCGGCGCCGGCGATTCGCCGCGCCCGCGTGCGACGAGGTCCGCAGCCGTGCGCGGCGGCGGAGCATGTAGTAGAGCCTCCGTGGTGCAGCCCCAACCGCGCGCGCCCCGTGCAGCGACCGCCGGCGGTGTGCTCGCTCGTCCGGCGGTGCAGGTGGCGATCCTCATGGCGCTGGCTGCGGTCTTCTACCTCGCGCGTGCGGCCAAAGAGCCGCTCGACGGCGATCCCGCGATGTACGCGACGATCGCGCGCACCATCGTGCGTACCGGCGAGTGGACGCATCTCACCTTCAACGGCGACCCCTACCTCAACAAGCCGCCGCTGCATTTCTGGCTGAACGCCCTCGTCTTCCGCGGCTTGGGCGCGAGCACTTTCACCGCGACGCTCGTGCCCGGCCTCCTCGGCGTCGTCGACGTCGTGCTCCTCTATGTCGCGTGCCGCGTCATGTTCCCCGGCCGGCAAACCGCGTTCGCCGCCGCGCTCGTCTACGTCACGACGCCCGAGGTGGTGCACTGGAGCCGCGGCGTGCATCTCGAGACGCTGGTGACGTTCTGGGTGCTGCTCGGCGTGCTCGCCGCCTTCTGGTCGGTGCGGCAGCATCCGGCGGCGACGGCGCTCGTCGGCGTCGCCGCCGGCGGTGGCTGGCTCGCGAAGGGGCCGCAAGGGCTCTTCCCGGTCGCGTTGGCGCTGCTCTTGTGGCTGCGCGAAGGGGTCGCGCGCCGCCGCATCCGCTCGTGGTGGGCGCTTGCCGGCGTCATCATCGCGCTCGCCGCGGCGGTCCCGTGGTTGTGGGCGCGCGTCAGCGAGGGCACCGGATTCGCCGGCGCCTACTTCGGAGGGCAGATCGGCAACGTGCTCTTCGGCCGGCGCGTCCTCGGGCGCGGACCGCTCTGGTATCTCGTGAAGCTCGGGCGCACGTACTGGCCCTGGCTGCCGGTCGCCGCCGCCGGACTCGTGATCCTCGGGCGGCGCTGGCGGAGCTCGCTCGGCGCCCGCGCCTGGCTGCTCTACACGGCGCTCGTCCTCGTCGTGATCACGTTCGCCGCGGGGAAGAAGAGCCGCTACCTCTTTCAACTCTACCCGGCGCTCGCGGTCGCTGCCGGGACGGCGCTCGCGGCGGCGGCCGAGCGCGTACCGCGCCTCCTCACCTGGCTCGTCGGTGCCGCCGTCGCCGCCGCGCTCGCGGTCGGGATCGTCGGCGACCACGTGTCGCGGGCGCAGGCGCTGCACTCGCGCGAGGCGCTCGAGGTGGCGCGCCTCTTGGACGGTGACGACGTCGTCCTGATCACGCGCGAAACGCAGTGGGGCGAGCCGCAGTTCGGGAAGATCCTCGGCTTCTACGCCCGTCCGCTGCTACACGCGTGCCACGCCGCTTGCGACGAGGAAGCGGCGCCGGGACGCGCGCTCGTCGCCCGTACCGACGAGCTCGACGCGCTCCTCGGCCGGCTCAAAAGCGCCGGGCTGATCGCCGCCGACGCCGCGAGCGCAGCGACCGCGGCCGACGCGGTGGTCGTCGCGCGGACCGCGAGCCTCGCGCTCGTGCGTGTGCCGCGTCCGGCCGCGCGTTGACTTCGAGACGGTGACGGACCTAGAAGGGCGCCGGTCTCTCGGAGCTTCCGCCAAACAAGGAGGTTGCCATGGTCCACGTCATTCGGGTCTGGGCAGCGATGTTGCTCCTCGCATGGTCGGCCGTCGCCGCCGCGGACGTCGCCCCCGGCGACACCGTCGACAAGGCGAACATCGACAAGGTGAAGGGTCTCGTCTCGCCGGCGATCGAGTGGTGCATCAACCACGGCATGAAGCTCAACATCGTCGCGCCGAAGACGATCGGTTGGCCGAACGCCTACAAAGAGGCGACCGAGAAGTACTCGGGCCAGGTGAAGCTCGCGGAGAACGGCCTTTCACTGACGGGCTACGTCGCCGGCGCGCCGTTTCCGAAGGTCGATTCCGCCGATCCGAAAATCGCGCTCAAGGTGATGTGGAATTACGAGTACCGTCCGTATCCCGGCACCGACGACTTCGTCGAGTACGATTTCCCCGCCGACACCGGCACCATCGCGAGCGGGCCGATGGCGGTCGAGCGCCACTACTGGATTGGCGAGTCGCGCCGCATCTACTACAACGGTCGTCTCTACGTGGATCCCAAGCCCGAGCTGCCGAACCCCGAGGGCATCCGCTTCAAAGAGGTGCTGGGGCCGCTGGTCGCACCCTTCGACCTGAAGGGGATCGGGGCGCTCGAGTATCGTTACATCGATCCCGCCAAGCAGGACGACACCTGGCTCTACGTGCCGTCGCTGCGGCGCGTGCGCCGGCTCTCGACCGCGCAGCGCTCCGACGCCCTCTTCGGTCAGGACACCGATCCCGACTCGTACTGGGGCTACAACGGCCACATCGCGTGGTCGGAGTGGAAGTTCCTCGGCGAGAAGGAGATGCTCGGCATCCTCCACGGATCGCACTATCCGGTGAAGCGCTGCGAGGGTGATGCCGACTTCGCGTTTTGCGACGACTGGGAGAAGCGCAAGATGTACGTCATCGAGGGTGTGTCGAAGCTGCCGCAGTACGCTTACGGCAAGCGCGTCATCTTCATCGACAAGGAGGCGATGGTCGTCGCCTACTCCGACATCTACGATCGCAACCAAGAGCTCTGGAAGGTGTGGATCGACAACCATCAGTTCCGCACCCAGGCGTTCCCGGGCGGAACGAAGTACGATGAGGAAAGGGACTGGTACGCCGGCCTCGTCATGGCTGACATGCAGCTCTTGCACGGCACCTACGTGCCGCACCCCGGCGACGAGGGTAAGGAGGGCTGGTACTTCAACAAGGGCGCCGACTCGCGCACCAAGTACAAACCCGACGGTGCCGTGCCGGAGTCGTTCACGGTCGCGAAGCTGATCGAGCAGGGGCAGTAACGAGAAGGGCGATCGCTCAGGGCGGCCCGGTTTCCCACGTGATCGCGCGCTCGCCGCGCAGGAGCGCGCGCAGCGCCAAGAGCGGCGCGACGTTCACCACGCAGAAGTAGAGCGGGATCGTCAGCCCCGGCACGTGCACGTTGCGCTCCTCGAGTGCGTAGGCCACGCCGCCCAGGGCATAGAGCCCGAGCTGCGCGACGAAGAGCCAGCGGAACGCCGCACGGTGCAGCAGGAACGCGTTCGCGGCGAGCGCGATCAAAAGAAAGATCGGCACCGCCCAACGCAGCACGCGGTGCGACAGGACCTGGAGCGTGAACCAGGGGTGGCGCAGCGGATTGAAGAAGGCGCGCATCGCCCACTTCGAGCGCAGCCCGCGCGTGATCACGCGCGCGCGCCGGCGTAGCTCCGACCCGATGGTCCGCGACTCCGCCGGCTCGTAGACGAACGCGTCGTCGGCCACCACCGCCCGGTAGCCCTGCTGCACCACCTTGATCGCCTGCGCGACGTCGCTGATCATGTCGGCGGCGAGCGGCGTGTACAAGCGTCGCCGGAGCGCGTAGCAGCAGCCGGCGTTCCCGAGCACGGAGTGGAAGCGGCTCTCCTGGCGGCGGAGGAAGCTCTCGTAGTTCCAGTACAGCGCCCGGCCCTGGTCGACCGAGGCGGCGGTCTCGACGCCGTAGATCACGCTGCCGGTCACCGAGCCGACCTCGGGGTCGGCGAAGTGCGCTACCAGCGCCTGCAGCGACTCCGGCCGGTAGACTGTCGTGGTGTCGGAGAAGGCGAGGATCTCGCCGGTCGCCGCCGCGACCGCCCGGTTCTGGGTGATGGTCTTCCCGACTCGTCCGGGAACGTGCAGCAGGCGCACGCGGTCGGCGAATTGGGTGCGGACGATCTCGTCGGTGCGATCGGTCGAGCCGTCCGAGGCGACGATCACCTCGAGCTTATCGGTGGGGTAGTCGAGCGCGAGCGTGTTCGCGAGCTTGTCGGCGATCGCCGTCTCCTCGTTGTAGGCGGCGATGATGAACGACACGGTCGGCACTTGGGGTGCCTTCCGCACCGGGCGCGGTCGGAGCCACGCCAGCAGAAAGATCAGGCACGGGTAGCCTACGTAGACGTAGACGACCATGCCGATTGCCCCCCAGAACACCGCCGCCGCCATCGCCCCGCGGTATTAGCGGCGCCGCGCCGGCGAAGGCAAGCCTGGCGAGCGCCGGGCGCGTGCGCTACACACGTCGCGCGGTGGCGACCTGGCGGGTGCGAGAGGCGAGCCCAGCCGACGCGGACGCGATCCGCGCCTGCATGCTCGAGATCTTGGCCGAGACCGGCGGCCAGAAGGGGCCGGGCTTCGGTGCGCCGCTCTGGGAGTGGCAGTACGCGCGCGGCCTGCATCCGGCGCTGGTCGTGGTCGCCGAGGACGGCGGGCGACTCCTCGGTTACTACCACGTCCCGATCGTCGACCTGCGCGTCCACGACCGCCCCGTCCTCGGTGCCATGGTGCAGGACGTGGCGACGCTGGCGGCGTACCGCGGCCAGGGGGTCTTCCGCGAGATGGGAGCGTGCGCGCTCGACGGCATGCGCCGTCGCGGCGTCGGCCTCATCTACACCTTCCCGAACCACCGGAGTCTGCCGAGCTTCGTCCGCAATCACGCCTACACGGTCATCGCCCGGGTGCCGGTCCGCGTCCGGCCGCTCGACGTCGGGGCCGTGCTGCGCACGCGGCTCGGATCCCTCGGCCCCATCCTCGGCGCCCCCGCGACCGCGGCTTGGCGCGCCGTCGCCGTTCGCACCGGTGGACTCGCCGCCGGCGAGGAGGTGGTCCCGTTGACGACGGCGGGCCCCGACCTCGAGACCGTGGCGCGCGACTTCACGTCCGGCGTCGCGGCCGCGCTCGACCGCACGGCGCGCTACGTCGCCTGGCGCTTCCTCGAGAAGCCTGCCCGCGAGTACGCCCTCTGGGGCCTCGCGCGCGGCGGCGAGCTCCGCGCCTACGTCGCGACGCGCCAGGCGCCGCTCTTCGGCACCACCTGTGCGATGGTGATGGATCTGGGCTGCCGATGTGGCGAGGACGCAGCGCTGCTGCGGTTGCTGTCGGTACGTCTCGACGCCGAGCGCGCCGCCGGCGCCGCGCTCGGCGTCATGATGGGGCTCCACCCCTTCCTGCCGCAGCTCGCTGCCGCCGGCTTTGTGCGCGTGCCGGAGCGCTTCAACCCGCGTCCGTTCAACCTGCTCGGCAAGATCCTCGCACCAGGCATCCCGGCCGACGTGCTCACGCCGGCGGGCTGGATGATCACGCTCGCCGACTGGGACGTGATGTAGTCAGGCGAGGCCGAGGACGTCGCGGATCGGCGCGAAGCGGAACGCCCGCAGGAGACGACGCACCTTCGCCTCCGTGCCGCCGAGCCCGACATAGTGGGTGCTGAAGCCGCGCTTGCCGGCGGTCTTGAGGCGCGGTTGCCCGGGGTCGACCTCCCAGGGATGGATGTAGACGACCGCCGGCTTCCCTTCGGCGCGATTCACGCGCCGCATGCCCCAGGCCATGTACGGGTACGGCAGCATACGGAGATAGCCGCCGCCGCCGAGCGGTAGGTTGCGGCCGAGAAGCGGTGTCGTCGTGATCGGGAACTCGGTCAGGCACCGTCCGTCGCGCTCGCGGATCACGTACGGGAAGCGCTGCGCGTCGGGGAGGCCGTAGAGCGAGTCGCGCACCGGGAAGACGCTCGAGTCGTAGCGAAAGCCGAGCTCGAGGAGCACGTCGAGCGCCCACAGCGACCGGCTCGTGATCGAGAAGCTGGGGGCCCGGTAGCCGAGGACCGGCGTGCTGGTGATGTCCTCGAGGATGTTCTTGGCGCGGCTCACGTCGGCGCGGAACTCCTCGGGGGTCTGCTCGTAGATCAGCTTGTGCGCGTACCCGTGCGACGCGACCTCATGTCCGGCGGCGGCGATCCGGCGGACGATTTCGGGATGACGCTCGGCGTTCCAAGTGAGCACGAAGAACGTGCCCTTCACCCCGCCCGCCTCGTCGAGCAGCGCCAGCACGCGGTCGGTGTTGGCGGCGACACGCGATTCGTAACGGTCCCAGTCCTCGAAGCCGAGCACCGCGGCGAAATCGGCGACCTGGTACCAGTCCTCGACGTCGACCGAGAAGCCGTTCAGCAGATCGCCGGAATTGGTCTGCGCCTGCATGAGACCGGTCGTCACCGTACCATCGGACCTGGCGAGACGAAAGCTACGCCGCCGGTTCGACCGGCTGCGGCAGCCGGCGCCGGCGGCATTGCGACACGACCGCGAGTGCGAGCGTCAGCGTTGCCGCGCCGAGACTGATCCACCAGCCGATACGCCACGCCAGCGGCGCGAACTCGAGCGCGAGGTGATGCTCGCCCGCCGTGAGGGCGAGCGCGCGGAAGAGGACGTTCGCACGCAGCACCGGGATCACGTCTCCGCCGTCGCTCGCGCGCCAGCCGGGGAAGAAGGGCTCGTTCAGCACCAGGATACCGGGTCGCTCGAGGCGCACGTCGAGCGTGAGGCGATTGGCCGTGCGGGTCGCGAGCGGCACGGAGCGGTACGCCTCGAGCGCCGTCCCGGGACCGGCGCCGATCGCGGCCAGCGCCGCCTCGGCCGCGCGACCGTGCAGCAGCACGTGGGTGTGGGGGTCGAGGGCGACCAAGCGCTCGAGCGCGCCGACGTCGTCTTGGATGGGTGCGTCGCCCTCGGGCACCACGATCGGGCCGGGAACGAGGTAGGTGCGGGGAAACGCGCCGGCGCTGCGCTGCCACCGCCAGGTTCGCGTGGTCTCCGACGGCGGGTGGAGGATGTGCGTGACCCCGAGCAGATCGAAGAGCACGGGCTCCTCACGGGCGAGGAGCGGCACGGCGATGTCGAAGGGGTAGCGGAACGGGTCGAAGCCACCGGCGCGCGACGCGTAGAGCACGAAGCGCCAGGGGATCAACGGATTGAAGCCGGCGAGCGTTTCGAGGCCGTGACGTCTCACGGCGAGCTCCGGGATCGCCGGCTCGACGGCGCCGCGCTCGAGCTCGGCGATGCGGATCGCGTCGCCGGCGCCGTCGGGTAGGACGAGACCGGGCGTGAGGCCGCCGAGCGTCGTCTCGGGCGCGGTCTCGACGTACGGGGCGACGATCACCCCGGCGTCGAGCGCGAGCGCCACGACGACAAGGAGCGCGCCGGTACCTGCGCGGGCGCCGGCAGCGCCGCTTCCGCCCAGGCCGCCGGCGCCGTTCATCAAGGCGCCGCCTGCCATGACGATCGCCAACGTGAGGAAGTGCACGCCGTCGGCGCGCGTCGTGGCGAGCAGCCCGAGTGCCGCCACGCACGCTGCGAGCGCAGTCACGCGGCAGCGCTGCACCGGCGCCCGCGCCAGCGCTTCGACCCCGAGCGCGACCAGCAGAGCGACCGGCAGGCCGAGGAGCACGAGCGCGCGCGCCGGAATTCGGAAGTAGGCGAATCCCGGCAGGCGCCCGAGCCATGGCGCGACGTCGCCGGCGCGACCGAGAGCGAAGAGGACGAGGACCAACGCGATCGTGCCGTGCAGCCACACGAGCTGCCGGCGTTCGTGGTGGCGCGGCCACGCGAAGAGTCCGGTCAGCACCAGCGCAAGCGCGCCGCCGCCGAGATAGTAGTGCGTCTCCCAGTTGATCTCCGCGCCCGGCGCGGCGCCGCGGCCCGACACGACGTCGGCGAACCAGCCGGCGCCGGGGCTCGCGTCCTCGGCGGTCGCGGCCGGATCGAAGAGCGCCGGTTGACCGCGCGAGAACTCGGACGCGAAGGCGCCGATCGGAAGCAGGTGCACGGCGGCGAGCGCGAGCCCGAGCGCAGCGGCCGCCGCCAACGCCGCGAGCGCGCGCCCCGGATGCAGAGCGCGGCGCACCGTCGCCGCGCACACGACCGCGATCATGCAGCCGCTGTAGAAGAGGAGCTGCGGGTGGAGCGACACGGCGAGGAGACCGACGAGCGCGGCGCCGCCGGCGACTCCGCCCGGGCGCGGCGCGTGCGCGACGCGGTGGAGATTCGCGAGCAGGAGCGGTACCAAGAAGAAGGGCGCGAAGACCGTGTGCCCGGGGAGCACGAGGTGCAGCAGCAGCGCGCCACCGAGTGTGAAGATAACCGCGCCGGCGGCCGCGCTCGCGGCCGCGAGCCCGAGTGTCCACCCGTAAAGGAAGAAGCTCGCCGCGCCGGCGAGCGTGTAGACGACGATCAGCGGACCGAAAGCGTGCAGGCTCGGCCGCAGCAGGAGGAGCCAGTGGAGCGGGTTGTACATCTGCGTTTGCGGGTCGCCGAGCGTCGGCATGCCGGCGAAGTCCTGCATGTTCCAACGCGGCAGCTCGCCGTCGTGCCGAAGGCCGGCCGCGAGCAGCTCCATCATCGGCGCATGGTAGTGATGGATGTCGGAGAACGCCGATGTCGGCGCCCGATCGAGGGGCCAGAGGTAGGGTGCGACGAGGAGCAGAACGGCGAGGAAAGGCAGGGCCTCGAGAATGAGCGGCAGCACCCGCGTCAGCGCCGACGCGGGTCGTGCCGCCTTCGGTGTCGACTCGGCGTGAGCCCGCTTGCGCGTTTTCCTGCGCGACTTGCGCTCTCCCATGCGGCGGCCGACGCTCGCGCAGCTGCGCTCGAATTGCAACGCACAGGCGCTGTGGCAGCACGGCACGACGATTTTCGTTGACCGTCCACGGCGCTGAGCGCACCATCCCTCAACCCAAACCAAGCGGGCGCGCCACGCGCCCGATCCAAAGGAGGATCGCTATGGTTAGACTCCGCGCCGCTCTCGCTGTCACCGCCGTCGCTCTGCTCGCCGCCGCGCCGAGCGCCCGGGCGTTCGACCGCACCGGAAGCTGGTCGGGAACATACAAGTGCAAGGGCAATCTCGGCGGCGCGCGGAATTCCTACGAGGACACCCTCGAGGCCGGCATCACCCAGGTTGGCACGGCGGTCGGTGCCAACATCTCATTCACCGGCGACCCGGCGGTGGCAACGAGCTGCCCCTGAGCATGACGAACAGTCTCGTTCTCTACGAGCGTCGCGGTGTCGCGACGCTCCTCACGATCAACCGCCCCGAGGCGCGGAACGCGGTGAACGGCGCCGTCGCGTCGGCGCTCCTCGACGGCTATCGTCGCTTCGAGGCCGACGCCGACGCCAAGGTGCTGGTGCTGACGGGCGCCGGCGATCAGGCGTTTTGCGCCGGCGCCGATCTGAAGGCGATCGACACCGTTCGCGACCACGCCGAGGGTCCGCTCGGGTTCACCCGCCTCATCGCCAGCAAGCCGACGATCGCCGCGGTCTCGGGTTGGTGCGTCGCCGGCGGTATCGAGCTCGCGCTCTGGTGCGATCTCCGCATCGTCACCCCGAGCGCGACTTTCGGCTGCTTCGAGCGTCGCTTCGGCGTGCCGCTCATCGACGGCGGGACGCAGCGGCTGCCGCGCGTCGTCGGCCTCGGCCGCGCCCTCGAGCTCATCATGACCGGCCGGGCCGTCGACGCCGACGAGGCGCTGCGCATCGGCCTTGCGAACGAGATCGTGCCCGCCG
>JACQEO010000088.1 GCA_016200545.1 Deltaproteobacteria bacterium
CGCGTCGGTTCGGAAGAGTCGCCGCGCGCCGAAGCAGCCCGCGCCCAAAGGCTACGTTGCGCGGAGTATCGCACAGCGCCACCACTCGACGGCGCGAATCATGGCTGCGGCGCGGACCAAGAAGACACCTTGAAAGGGGTGCCTCTAAGCCCTTCTTCATCATGCGGCGGCTCTACGGAGAGCGCTTGAATGGCACTTGTCTCCTACGCTGCGACAGCTACCAGAAGCCGCGCGTAACCACCGACAACTACGACAGCTCACCCGGCGCGCTCATGGCCCGTTCGGGGAGCTGTCTGAGCCTGCCCCAGTTTCGTAGCTGGACCCGGAGAGGGTCTTCCGGATAGGCGGAGTTCTGCGCTTGACGCGCCCTTGCAAACGTCGCTACCCACCATAGGGTAAGACATCCATGGACGACGAAGCGACAAAGAGGGAGGGACCCGAGGGCGATGCGTCCTCGTCGACTCCCACGCGGATTCGCTGGCAATCCATCAAGGCTCTCGATCCGGGATCTATTCCCCAGAACGGCGCATTCGCCGGTCTTGAGGCTCTTCGTGACGCGTGGGCGAGTTATCTAAAAGATCTTTCGGAGGACGACAGGGTCCGCATCAGGCAGCGGAGCTTGCGCCGCCTTGCGATTGAAACCGGAATCATCGAGCGCCTCTACGAGGTGGACTGGGGTCTCACGCTGACGTTAGTGGCGGAAGGCTTCTCCCGCGACGTCATCGAACGAGCGGGAGGCAGGATCGATGATCAAACCCTTGCGACTCTGATCAGCCAACGCGATAGCTTGGAGATGGTGCTTGATTTCGTGCGGACAGATCGCACGCTTTCGGACTCCTTCATCAAGGAACTGCATGCGGCTCTGACGAGGTCGCAGAAGACCTATCTCGCAACGGATACGATCGGTCGCTCCGTCGAACGTCCTCTGGAACACGGAGCCTGGAAGATTCAACCAAACCATGTGCAGCGGAAGGATGGCACGCTGCTCGAGTATGCGCCCCCGGAACACGTCCAGTCTGAGATCGACAGACTACTGTGCCTGCATCGGGAACTCGAGGCACGGTCGGAGACGCACCCGCTTGTCAAGGCCGCGTGGCTCCATCACCGATTCGTTCAGATACATCCGTTCGTTGACGGAAACGGCAGAGTCGCTCGAGCGCTGACCCTTCTCGTTCTGGAGCAGCATCGGTACGCGCCTCTCGTTGTTGACCGATTCCACCGGGGCGATTATCTGGACGCGCTCGATCGGGCAAACGACGGTGAGTTGTGGCCGCTCGTGAAGCTCTTCATTCGTTTGGAGAGTGCCGCGCTGACCGGTGAGCTCGAGCGCCCCGAAATACCAGCGTTCACCGGTCTATCTCGCGACATCGCGCATACGCTTGCTCACCAGGTCGCCGCGCTCAGAGCGAAGAAGGCCACGGACGTCGAAAACAAGCTACAGCTGCGCGCGGTGGCTGTGCGAGCGCGGATCAAGCAATGGTTCGAGGCAAAAACTGAGGAGCTACGGACGACCTTCAAGAGTGAGGGGGTTACCGATGCGGACGTCCAACGCTTCGGATCGGGGGACGACCAATCAAAGCTTACGTGGTTTCGCAAGCAGGTCATCGATTCGGCCAGGGCAACCGGGCACTACGCGACCTTCACCCCGCTTGGGGGCTGGTGGCACCTCCGCATTCGTCTCAAGAAAGAGGGGATGCAGTTGAGGTATGTCGCGTCTCTCCATGGAGCCGGCCGGGAAGCGGGGGTCATGGCGGTTACGACGTTCGCCGAAATCGCGGCGCTCAGCGGAGATGCAGGCCCGGAAGGAAGCGGACCGCCCGAGTACGTTCAGACGACGAGCGATGCCTTTCAGTTCGTGTACTCGGAGCATCCAGACCGACTTGATGAGAGATCGAGTGAGCTGTCGGAATTGTTGGACTCCGGACTCACCGTCGCGTTGGCTCGCACGCTTCGGCAGCTCTGAGATTCGGGGAACGCGAGCCAACCGCATGTTGGCGTCCCTTGAGGGTACTTCCGCCGCCTATGGGGGTGCGTCGTGGCTACACCTCCGAGGGGCGTCTGGCTTAGGTCCGTCGGGATCTGTCTCGGTGCCCATCTCAGTGAACTCCCGGGCGTGACTACTCGATTGGCAATCAAGAGCGCCAGGCCAACCCCTGGGCACTGCGCGAGTTCCTCGACGCTTTCCGGATCCAGGTTGCTGCGCGATCTCGGCCTTGATCGCAAGACGCAGTCTCCGACTCTAGACTTGCCACGATGCACGATCGGCGGTGACCAAGCGCCGCACCGCTGCAGCGCTACATGTAGCTCCCGCCCGTCACGAGCACGACGTTCCCCGTGACGTAGTCCGCGAGCGGTGAGGCGAGGAAGAGGACCGGCCCGGCCGCCTCCTCGGGGCTCCCGGCGCGCCCGAGCGGGATCATCGCCTTGGCGCGCTTGCGCATCTCCTCGGGGATGCCGAGCTCGACGAGCTGGCCGTCTACCTCTTCCTTCACGCTCTGGTCTTTCGCGGCGGTGAGGCGAGTCTCGATGAAGCCATAGGCGACGGCGTTGACGTTGACGTTGAGGCGACCCCACTCGCGCGCCAACGTCTTGGTGACGCCGACGATCCCCATCTTGCCGGCCGAGTAGTTCACCTGGCCGGCATTGCCGGCGACGCCCGAGGTCGAGGAGACGTTCACGACCTTGCGCATCACCTGCTTGCCGTCGGCGATCTCCGCCTTCGCCCAGTCGCGCCAGTAGAGCGAGGCGGCGCGCAGCAGACGAAAGGGACCGGTGAGATGTACGTCGATCATCGCGTACCACTGGTCGTCCGACATCTTGTGGATGACGCCGTCGTGGGTGTAGCCGGCATTGTTGACGATCACGTCGAGGCCGCCGAAGCGATCGACGGTGGCCTTCACCAGGCGGTCGGGGAACTTCGGATCGGTGATCGAGCCGGCGACGACGAGCGCCTCGGCGCCCTTGGCGCGGATGGCGCTCGCGGCCTCCTCGGCGACGCTCTCCTGGAGGTCGTTCACGACCACACGCGCGCCGTGGGCGGCGAAGAGCTCGGCGACCGCGCGACCGATACCGCGGCCCGAGCCGGTGACGATCGCGACCTTGCCTTCGACGAGCTTCATGGGATCCTCCTGCGGACGGCGGGACTGCGCGCGACGCGCGGCAGGCCTTGTGCCACAGCGACTCCCGAGGCGCAAACCGCACCGCCCCGCCTTGATTCGCCGACAGACGCCTCGTATGCAGGCGCCATGACCGCGGCGGAGCTCGCGGAGGGGCTGGCGAGCTATCTCACGCGCGTGACCGGCGGTCCGGTCGCCGTCGCCGAGCTGCGACAGCTGCCGGGCGGCGCGTCGCGCGAGACGTGGGCGTTCGAGGCGACGTTCGACGGTGAGTCGTGCCCGCGCCGTCTCGTCCTCCGTCGTGATCCGGGGCAGACGAGCGTCGACTCCGACCGCGCGCACGAGTTCCACGTCCTACGTGCCGCGCACGCCTCGGATGTTCCGGTCCCGCGTGTGCACTGGCTCGGTGACGACGCGGCGGTGCTCGGCGCGCGCTTCTTCATCATGGACTACGTCGCCGGCGAGACGCTCGCACGCCGGCTGCTGCGCGATCCCGAGTACGCCGGCGCGCGGCGCGTGATGGCGCGACAACTCGGCGCGATCCTCGCCCGTATCCACGCGATCGACGTCGCCGCGCACGGGCTCGAGTTCCTGGCGGCGCCGCCGGCTGGGCGGAGCCCCGCCGCCGCCGAGATCGCGCGCTACGAGCAGCTCTATCGCAGCCTCGCGCCCGAGCCGCACCCGGTGATCGAGCTCGCGCTGCGCTGGCTCGATCGGCACGCGCCCGCGGCGCGGCGCCAGACCCTCGTCCATGGCGACTACCGGATCGGCAACGTGCTCTTTGATCACGACGGGGTGCGCGCGATCCTCGACTGGGAGCTCGCGCATCGCGGCGATCCGATGGAGGACCTCGGCTGGATGTGCGTCAAGGCGTGGCGCTTCGGGAGCCCGCTGCCGGTGGGCGGCGTCGGCGAGCGTCGCGACCTCTTCGCCGCCTACGAAGAGGCGGGCGGCGGACCGGTGGATACCGGGGCCGTGCATTTCTGGGAGGTCTTCGGCAACATGAAGTGGGCGGTGATCTGCATCGCGCAAGCGCACGCGTTCCTCGACGGTGGCGTCCCGAGCCTCGAGCTCGCGAGCTTGGGGCGGCGCACCGCCGAGGTGGAGCACGAGCTGGTGCGGCTCATCGACTAACGCCATGCAAGACCGACCCACCACGCTCGAGCTGCTCGCCGCCGTTCGCGACTTCGTCACGCGCCACGTCGTGCCGGCGCTCGACGGCAGCCGACGGTTCCACGCGCGCGTCGCCGCCAACGTGTTGGCAATCGTCGAGCGCGAGCTCCGCGACGCCGACGCGCAGTTGCGCGAGGAGTGGGCCGGCCTGCGGGCGCTCTGCGTGCCAGCTGCGGACGTCTCGACTCCGGACGACGACGTACCGCCCGCCGACCCCGCCGTCCTGCGCGCCGCCGTCGCCGCGCTGAACGCCGACCTCGCGACGCGCATCCGCAGCGGCGACGCCGACGCGGGAGCGTTTCGCGACGACGTCGTCCGCCATCTGCGGGCGACGATCGACGACAAGCTGCGCATCGCCAATCCGGGATACTTGAAGGAGGGCTGCCGGTGATCCACGTCGGACTCCGTGACGGTCGCGCCGCCGACTTGGACTTCGTAAACACGCTCTCGCAGCATGCCTTCGGACACTACGGGGACTACAGCGGTGTCCTGCCCGATTGGCTCGCCGATCCCGGCATACAGACGATCCTCGGCGAAGAGCCGGACGGCCGCCCGGTCGGCTTCGCGATGCTTGGGGCGCGTCCGCCGCGGCGGCTGGCGTTGCACCTCGGCGGCGAGATCCTGGCAGTCGCCGTCGTCGCCGACCGCCGCCGCGAAGGGATTGGACGCCTCCTCGTGCTCGAGGTCGAGCGCCGCGCACGCGCCGCGAAGATGTGCGAGCTTCGCCTCAGCACGGCGGCGACGAACCTGATCGCGCGACGCTTGTACACGAGCCTCGGCTTCGCGGTGCTGACGCACTACGCGCGCTTCTATCCGTCCGGGCAGTCGGCGCTCGAGATGGCAAAACGTCTGTGAACGGGATTCCGTGCCGCTGATCGACGTGAACGGCATCCAGCTCTACGTCGAGGACGAGGGCAGCGGACCGCCACTCCTTCTGATCATGGGCCTCGGTGCGAGCCTCGAGACGTGGGTGGCGCAGCGCCAGGCGTTCGCGGCGCACCACCGGATGATCGCCTTCGACAACCGCGGTGCCGGCCGCAGTGCCAGTCCGCCGCCACCGTGGACGGTGCCCGCGATGGCAACCGACGCCGTCGGTCTCCTCGACGCTCTCGGCATCGAGCGCGCGCACGTGCTCGGTGTGTCGATGGGCGGCATGATCGCGCAGGAGCTCGCGATCCGTCACCCGGCGCGCGTCGCGCGTCTGGTGATCGCGATGTCGTTCGCGCGTCCGGAGCCCCTGCGGCGCGCGTTCCTCCTCCATCGACGTTGGGCGCGCCTGCAGGGCGCCGATGCCGCCAACGAAAGCCTCGCTACCCTGCCGTGGCTGCTGTCGTCCGCGACCCTGCGCGACGCCGAGCGCCTGCAACCGCTCCTCGCGCTCTTCGGCGACATGCCCTTCATGAGCGCCGACGCCTACGCCCACCAGGTCGATGCGATCGTCGAGTACACGACCCGCGACCGGCTCCACCTCGTGCGCGCGCCGACGCTCGTCCTCGCCGCCGCCGAGGACGTCCTCACGCCGCTCTCCTTGAGTGAGGAGATTGCGGCGGCGATTCCGAGCGCGCGTCTCGAAGTGCTGCCGCGCGGCGGCCACGCGGTGCTCGTCGAGTACCCCGACGACTTCAACCGCGCGGTGCTCGCATGGCTCGCTGAGGCAAAAGAAAACCCCGATAGCCTTGGCGGCGACGCGCCACCCCGCCGGTGACGCGGGGGCTATCGGGGTTCGGTGGTGCCTGGGTCTCCGTAGGATGACCCAGCGACGTGGAAGTGGGCTGCCCCTAGGAGGCCACCACCTCACAGATCACCGTAGGGAAATACGTCACTGGATCACCTCCTTTCGTCCGGCGAGACGACCGAGCAGGCCCAAGCCCCGCCACCGAGCGGCGACCGCCGATGCCACCTCTCGGTCCCGATCGCCGGCAGCCGGCCAGGGGGCCTGTGTAAACCCCGATCGGGTATCTCCAGCGCGCCGCGCCGTCCGCGATGCGGGGAAAATCGTAGCCCGATGTGGGACGGCTGTCTAGACTAGTTTCTGTCGCGAAACGACGGTTTTGCGCGCCAGGCGCGGCCGAGCGCGTCCTCGGCGCGGTCGAATTTTCTGCCAGTTGGAGCGAGATCGGCGACGGGAATGCCGCGTGGGGGTGATGGGCGGAGCCTCACGTCACG
>JACQEO010000086.1 GCA_016200545.1 Deltaproteobacteria bacterium
GCCCCGGGCCCGGTTCTCACCGCGTCGCCCACGCCGAACCTCCAGCGCGCAGGACCATTCCCCGCGCAGGCGTTGGCGACTGGGAAAAGATCCCACGAGCCACTCGCCTACGACGCCGGCGTCCAGTATCGGGTGAAAGGGAAAATATCCCTCGCGTTCCCTTGCGTCCACTGACCTCGGCCTCACTGCGGCGGGCAACTGCCGACGCAGCTGTCGAACCTGGTGTGGCACGCGACGGCCTTGCCTTCCGCGGTGGTGGCGCAGCCTGCAAGACACGCGGCGAACTGTTGCTGCACTGGCAGCAGGCAGGCATCCGGATGCGGGTCGCTCGCGCACGCCTGCGCTGCCTCCTCGGCCGTCGCGTGGCAGCCCTGGGCACACTGCTCAGCGTCGGCGGCAACAGGTTGGAGGCATTGTTCCAAGGTGGCCTCGCACCCGGGCCGACAATCGGTGGGCGGCGGGCAGCTCCCCGCGCAGCTTTCAAACGTCGAGCGGCACGCCGCTGCTCCCTGCTCGGCCGTCTGCTCGCAGGTGTGCGCGCACGTTTCCAGCTGCTCAGCAACGTTGGCAAGACACGCCTCGGGCTCAGATTGGGTGAGGCAAGCCTCCGCATCCTGTGCCGCTTGCGCAGCGCAGTCATTGGCGCACGAGTGTGCCTGGCTCATGATCGGTGCCAGACAACCTTGGAGTGTTGTCAAACAGTCGCCCCGGCAGGAATCCGGTGGCAGGCAATCGTGCACGCAGGTGTCAAAGGTGGACTGACACCCTTGGGCGTCTTCATGTGCGGTCGAGGCGCAACCTTGAGCACAGGAGCCGAGGGCGAGCGCCACGTCGGCGAGACACGCGCCGGGGTCAGGGGCGTTTGTGCAAGCTTGCGCGGCAGCGTGGGCAGTCTCTTCACACTGGTCGCCGCACGCGTGTGCTTGCTCACCGATCGGTTCGAGACAATCGTGCAGCGGACCGGCGCACTGCTCCTCACACGGATTCGACGGGTGGCAACTCTCTTCGCAGCTGTTGAACGGCGCCTTGCATGCCGCGCCACCTTCGCGGGCGCTCGTCTCGCATCCCTGAGCACAGGTAGTCAGTTGATACGCGACCGCGGCGCGGCATGCGGAGGGGTCGTCAGCGGCTCGGCATGCATCCGCAGCGTCATGGGCCTGCGCGAGACAGGCACTCGCGCAGGCGCTGGCGCGGTCGGCGACGGCTTGGAGGCACTGGTGGGCGGGCGCGGTACACTGTTCGTCGCAGGGGTTGGACGGCTCGCAGCTCTGCTGGCACTGGCCAAGGGTGGTGCGTGCCGTGCTTCGCTTCTGCCGGCGTGCGTCGCGGCAGCCGCGGCGGCAGCTTTGCGGCGATGCGGCGGTGCGACAACCAACCGCACAGCTGTGCACAGCCGCCCGTCCTTCCAGGAGCGACATCTGCTTCACCGCCTGGCACGCGTTGGTGCATTCGTCGGCGCCAACCGGCGCCGACCGCATCACCAGTAAGGTCCCGAGCGCTCCAGCAATCAACACAATGACGCCGCGTGTATGCATGGGATGCCTCCTCCGTATTGGTCGGCTGAATTGCGCTCGACGCTATACTCTCCCACCCCGGGGTGCTCGTAGAGAGTAGGGAGCGACGTTCGATAGAAGGATGATCCCTCGTACACGACCGGCCCGTTCGCCGGAAGGAAAATCGGACGGTCTGACCGCAAACGGATTCGGCCCTCGATAATCGGGCAAGAATGCACGACCTGGTCCAGTTTGGAGCGATAATCGAAATTCGGAGGTTGCCGAGCCCTCCCGGCAACCGGCTGGTCTCAACGCGGCAGCGGCGATGCGTAGGTCCGGAGGAGGCCTTCGACGCCCGAAGCCAGGAGGTCGACATACCACGCATGGTATGTCATCATGCAGAGAGTGGCCTGGGGTGCTGTGGAGTTGAAGCGGTGCATCACGGAAGGCCACACGGCGGAGGACGACTCGCATGACTGAACGACGGAGCTGGAGCACCCTCAAACGCGGACGCAAGGTCTCGGTCGCGCGACGCGCAGGCTACCGACGAGCCAAGGAAGCGTTCGAGATTGCCGAACGGGTCCGCCACGCGCGCGAGCGCCTCGACATGACGCAGGCCCAGCTGGCTGCGCGCATTGGCAGCACGCAGCCGGCCGTCGCGCGGCTCGAGGCGGGTGGGGTGACCCCGAACCTCGACACTCTCCATCGGATCGCCGAGGCTCTCGGCCTCGAGCTGATCGTGGATCTCCGCCGCGCTCGATGCTCAGCTTGAGCTGGATCGAAGCGCGGTCGTAGAGCTTCGTCGTGCGCGGCGACTCGTGCGCGGCGATGGCCGGCGCGTTCTCGATGGTGCCGCCGTTGTCGAGGCAGAGCGATCCGCGCTGCTACTGGAGGAGCGCAAGAACCTTGGGAAGGAGGATCGTAGCGGCATTCCCAAGCGCACCCCCAGTCGCGCCCTCGAGGATGGTCCGGACGGAACAAAGAGTTTCTCTACGGATGGCCGCCTTCGGCTTTGGAGATGCGAGCTGGGAGTGCAACGTGCGCAGATCGGCCTCCAGTTCCCCGCGTGCGTCAGGGGCGAGCTGAAGCTCGTCCCCAACGCGCTCAAGTGTGGCCACGAAGGCGTGCAACGCCGGGAGGTCGAGGCCGGTCTCGTGCACCTGCGCTGAGCCAGGAGACGCCACCTGCAGCTGCGAGCCTAATACGGGTCCGAAGAAATTGGTCACGTTGTAGTGTGTGGTCGATGCCCCAGTCTTCTCTTTGTCGGAGAAGCCGATGTCATCGAAGCTCCCCCGCTCCGCCTGAGCCGGGACAGCCGCTCGAGCGCTAGATCTAGACGCGCTCGGCGACCGCGGTGAGGCGCGCCGTCGACTCGTCGATGGCGCGGCGGAGCGGCGCCGCGTCGGGCGCCGTCGGATCGAGGTCTACGAGCTTCGCCTCCGCGTCCCGCAGCACCTGCTGCGCCCGCTGCGCATCGATCTCCGCGACCGGCTCGGCGCCGTCGGCGAGCACCGTCATCACGTTGTCCGCGACCTCGGCGTAGCCGCCGAAGATCGCGAGCACGTGTCTGCGGCCGCCGTTCTTGTAGATCAACCGACCCGCCGCAAGCACGGTGAGAAACGCGATGTGATCGGGCAACACGCCGAACTCGCCGGCGGCGCCGGGTGCGATCACCTCCTCGACGTCCTCGTCGAGGAGCTGGCGCTCCGGGGTGACGATCCGCAGTCGGAAGCTCGAGGCCATCGTTGGACGACGTTCAGGCTGCGAGCTGCTTCGCGTTCTCCAGCACGTCCTCGATCGTGCCCCGGAGGTAGAACGCCTGCTCGGGGACGGTGTCGTGCTTGCCGTCGACGATTTCCTGGAAACCTTTGATCGTGTCCTTGAGTTTCACGTAGCAACCCGGCCGGCCGGTGAACGTCTCGGCGACGTGGAACGGCTGTGAGAGGAAGCGCTGGATCTTGCGGGCGCGCGCGACGATGAGGCGATCGTCCTCGGAGAGCTCGTCCATGCCGAGGATCGCGATGATGTCCTGCAGGTCTTTGTAGCGCTGCAGGATCTCCTGAACGGCGCGCGCCGTCCGGTAGTGCTCCTCGCCGACGACCGCGGGATCGAGGATGCGCGACGTGGAGTCGAGCGGGTCGACCGCGGGATAGATGCCGAGCTCGGCGATCTGGCGCGACAGCACCGTCGTGGCGTCGAGGTGCGCGAACGTGGTCGCGGGCGCTGGATCGGTCAAGTCGTCAGCGGGGACGTAGATCGCCTGCACCGAGGTGATCGAGCCCTTCTTCGTCGACGTGATGCGCTCCTGGAGCTCGCCGAGGTCGGTCGAGAGCGTCGGCTGATAGCCGACGGCCGACGGCATGCGGCCGAGGAGCGCCGAGACCTCGGAGTTCGCCTGCGTGAAGCGGAAGATGTTGTCGATGAAGAGGAGGACGTCCTTCCCCTCCTCGTCGCGAAAGTACTCGGCCACGGTCAGCGCCGAGAGCGCGACGCGAGCGCGCGCGCCGGGCGGCTCGTTCATCTGGCCGTAGACGAGCGCCGTCTTGCCGATGACACCCGACTCTTTCATCTCGCGCCAGAGATCGTTGCCCTCGCGGGTGCGCTCGCCGACGCCGCCGAACACCGAGTAGCCGCCGTGCTGCTTGGCGATGTTGTTGATGAGTTCCTGGATGATCACCGTCTTGCCGACGCCGGCGCCGCCGAAGAGGCCGATCTTGCCGCCGCGCGCGTACGGCGCAAGCAAGTCGACGACCTTGATTCCGGTCTCGAGCGCCTGCACCTCGGTCTCCTGCTCGACGAAGTCCGGCGGCTCGCGATGGATCGGGTAGCGCTTGCTCGTCTGCACCGGCCCGGCTTCGTCGACCGGCTCGCCGATGACGTTGATGATGCGGCCGAGCGTGCCGTCGCCGACCGGCATGGTGATCGGTCCGCCGCTGTCGCGGACCGACATCCCCCGCACTAAGCCCTCGGTCGCGTCCATGGCGATGCACCGGACGGTGCGCTCGCCGAGGTGTTGCGCGACCTCGACGACGAGATTGTCTTCGCGATCGTCGATCGCCGGGTTGCTGACGGTGAGCGCGTTGAAGATCGGCGGCAGGGCGCCGCTCTCGAACTCGACGTCGAGCACGGGTCCGATGACCTGCGTGATCTGTCCGACGTTACCGGTGCCGTTCGTTGCCACGTACTCCTCCTGATCAACCCTTGAGCGCTTCGGCGCCGCCGACGATCTCCATGAGCTCCTTGGTGATCGTCGCCTGCCGGGCGCGGTTCATCTCGAGCGTCAAACGCTCGATCATGTCGCTGGCATTATTGGTGGCGCTGTCCATCGCCGTCATCCGCGCGCCGTGCTCGCTGGCGATCGACTCGAGGAGCGCCTGGAAGATCTTCACCTCGACGTAGCGCGGGAGCAGATCCTCGATGACGGCCTCGCGGCTCGGCTCGAAGAGATACTCACGGCCGGCGTCGGTCTCCGCCGCCGGCGCCTCGATCGGCAACACGCGCTCGATCGTCGGCGTCTGCGAAAGCGCCGAGCGGAACTGGCTATAGAGGACGTACACCGCATCGACTTCGTCGGTGACGAAGAGCTCGACCGCGCGGGCGACGAGCTGGCGCGCGATCTCGATCGGCGCCCGGCCGGCGATGCCGACGTACTGCTCGCGGATCTCGACCGCGCGCTTCTTGTAGTAGTCGAAGCCCTTACGTCCGACGATCGCGAGCGACGGCGTCGCGCCCTCGCGCGCGAGGAAGGTCTCGCTCTGCCGGATGAGATTGGCGTTGAACCCTCCGCAGAGACCGCGATCGGCGGTGAGGACGATCAGGAGGACGCGTGACTCCGGGGTACGTACGCGCACCAGGCGATGCTCGCGCAAGCTCGCTTCCGACGCGAGAGAGGCGACGACCTCGCTCAGCTTCGCCGCGTAGGCGCGCGACTGCACGACGGCCTCCTGCGCGCGCCGCAGCTTCGCCGCGGCGACCATCTTCATCGCCTTGGTGATCTGCTGCGTGCTGCGGACCGAACTGATCCGCTTGCGGATGATCTTGAGACTCGCCATGCATCTCGCCTCAGGCCGCGAAGCGTCCTTTGAACTCGTCCAGCACGCCGTTGAGCTGCTGCTTCACTTCGGGCGTGAGCTCACGCTTCTCACGCAGCGCCGCGAGCACCTGCGGATGCTTCGACTCGACGAAGTCGCAGAGGTCGGTCTCGTAGCGCCGCACCGCTTCGACCGGAATCTGATCGATGTAGCCCGTGGTCGCGGCGTAGACGACGAGCACCTGGCGCTCGACGGGTTGCGGCTGGAACTGCGGCTGCTTCAGCACCTCGACGAGGCGTGCCCCGCGGGCGAGCATCCGCTGTGTCGCGGCGTCGAGGTCGGAGCCGAACTGCGCGAAGGCCGCCATCTCGCGGAACTGCGCGAGGTCGAGGCGCAGCGTGCCGGCGACCTGCTTCATCGCTTTGATCTGCGCGGCACCGCCGACGCGCGAGACGGAGAGGCCGACGTTCACGGCGGGGCGGACGCCCGAGTAGAAGAGGTCGCTCTCGAGGTAGATCTGCCCGTCGGTGATCGAGATGACGTTCGTCGGGATGTACGCCGAGACGTCGCCCGCCTGCGTCTCGATGATGGGCAGCGCCGTCAGCGAGCCGCCGCCGCGCTCGTTGCTCATCTTGGCGGCGCGCTCGAGGAGTCGCGAGTGCAGGTAGAAGACGTCGCCCGGGAATGCCTCGCGGCCCGGAGGCCGCCGCAGCAGCAAGGAGAGCTGGCGATAGGCGACCGCGTGCTTCGAAAGGTCGTCGTAGACGAGCAGTGCATGTTGGCCGTTGTCGCGGAAGTACTCGCCCATCGCGCAGCCGGAGTACGGCGCGATGAACTGCAACGGCGCCGCTTCCGAGGCCGTCGCCGCGACCACCGTCGTGTACTCCATGGCGCCGACGCGCGTGAGCTTCTCGACCACCTGCGCGACCGTGGATCGCTTCTGCCCCACCGCAACGTAGATGCAGGTGACGTCGCCGCCGCGCTGATTGACGATGGTATCGAGCGCGACCGCCGTCTTGCCGGTCTGGCGATCGCCGATGATGAGCTCGCGTTGCCCGCGGCCGATCGGGATCATGGTGTCGACCGCTTTGATGCCGGTCTGGAGCGGCTCCTTCACCGGCTGGCGGGCGACGATGCCGGGCGCTTTGAGCTCGATGCGGCGGGTCTCGGTGGTCGCGATCGGTCCCTTGCCGTCGATCGGCACACCGAGCGCGTTCACCACGCGACCGCGAAGCGCGGCGCCGACGGGCACTTCGGCGATGCGGCCGGTGCGGCGTACCTCGTCGCCCTCGCCGATCGCCTGCACCTCGCCGAAGAGGACGGCGCCGACGTTGTCCTCCTCCAGGTTCAGCACCATGCCGGTGACGTCGTGCGGGAACTCCAGGAGCTCGCCCGCGGCCGCCTTGTCGAGGCCGTAGATGCGCGCGATACCGTCACCACACGAGAGCACGACGCCCGTCTCGCGGATCTCGAGATCGCGGCTGTACTCGGCGATCTGCTTCTTGATGACGTCGCTGATCTCAGCGGCTCGAATCTCCATCTCGCCTCTCCGTTTCGATTAACTACCGCTCGCCATCCGCTGGCGAAGTTTCGCGAGTTGCGTCCGTAGACTGCCGTCGTAGACGCGGCCGTCGATCTCGACGATCGCGCCCGCGAGGAGCTCCGGATCGACGGTCACCTCTGCCAGCACCTGCTTCCCCGTGAGGGCACCGAACACCCGCGTCAACTCCGCGAGCAGGTCGGGCGTGAGCGGCGCCGCGCTGCGAACGCGCGCCCGTGTCCGCCCGCGGCGACGGTCGACGAGCGCGTCGAAGACCTCGCGGATCGCGCCGAGGTGGCGTAACCGGCCGCGCTCGGAAAGCAGCAGCAGGAGGTCGCGGAAGGCGGGCGGCGCGCCGACGTTGTCGCTGATGGAGCGTAGGAGTCGCTGTTTCTGCTCCCGGGGCAGTGGGCCGGTGAGGGCCCGTGCAACGGGAGCGTCCTCGAGGAGCGCCGCGGTGGACGCGAGCGCGTTCGCGACGGCGTCGATACTGCCCTGCTCCTCCGCCAGTTGGAAGATGGCGCGCGCGTAGCGCCGCGCCACGGCGTCGGCCCTCATCGGCTGGGCGCTTCTTTGAGGAATTGTTGCACGAACTCGCGCTGGTCGTCCGCCGAGAGCGCGCCGCGCAGCCGCGATTCCGCAAGCTCCGTCGCGCGCGTCGCAACCTCGGCGCGTACCTCTTGCCACGCGCGCCGCCGTTCCTGCTCGGCGACCAGCGCCGCGTCAGTGAGGCGGCGCTTGCCGGTCTCCTCCGCTTGCTCGCGCAGGCGCTCGCCCTGTCGCGTGGCGGAGGTGACGACGTCGCGGCGGATGCTCTCACGTTCGGTGGCGACCGAATCCGAGCGCGCGCGCGTCGAGTTCATCAGCGCCTCGGCGTCGGCCAACGCGGCACTCGACTCGGTGATCGCCGCCGTCACGTCCCGCACGCGACGCCGCAAATACTCGCGCATCGCCGGGATCACGTACTTGACGAGGATGACGACGAAGAGCGCGAAGTTGATCGTAGGAAAAAGGAGCTCGGTCACACTCGGCGCGTGCGCGCCCTGATGATGTGCCCCTTCCGCGGTACCTTCGGCGGCCTCGAGTGGCGCCGCGTCGGCGATACCGAGGGCCACGAGCGCGGCCGCCGTTCGCAGCGACTCGCGGCTCACGCCGGTCTCCCCAGAATCTTCTCGACGACGCTCGCCGCCAGGCGGTCGGTCTCGCTGCGAAGCGGCGCACGCGCGCTCGTCACTTGCGTGCTGGTCGTCGCGCGCTCGCGCTCGAGCACGGCCAGCGCCTCGGCGCGATAGCGGGCGAGGATCGCCTGCTCCTCCGCCTCTGCACGCCGGCGAATCTCCTCCGCCTCGCGCCCGCCCTCGCGGCGGCCCGCTGCGAGTTGCGCCTCGACGGCGGTGGCGAGTGCGCCGGCCTCGGCGCGCAGCGCCTCGGCGCGCGCACGGTCGCCGGTCGTCCGTGCGGCGCGTGCTTCGAGGGCGCGCTGGACGGGCCCGAAGAGTGCCCATCGCATCAGCTGCCAGAAGACGAAGAAACAGATGATCTGCGCGACGAAGGTCCAATCCGGCGGCAGCTTGATCATCGGCCTTCAGACCTCGAGTAATGCGCGAGATTCGAGCGCTTCATCGATGGTTCATCATGTCTCTGCCAGGGAGGCGGCCGGCGGTCGCCGGCGCGCCATGGCGACGTCGAAACTACCCGTCCGGGAGAACTATTTCATCACCTCGGAGACCATGGCCTTCGCCGCAACCGCCTCACCACGATCATCCTTCGGGAACGGAGTGACCTTGCTGCGATCGCCCTTGCCCACGTCGGCGCCGCCCATCGAGCAGTGGCCCTCGAAGATGACGCCTTCCTGGATGATGAGGCTCGGGGTCGTCACGTTGCCGAACAACTTCCCCGGGGCCTTGATCTCGACGCGCTTGCGGGCGGTGATGTCGCCCGTGACCTTCCCCTTGATGATGATCGTGCTGCCCATGATCTGCGCGTTGACGATTGCGGTCTCGCCGACGATGAGCGTGTCCTGAGCCGCGACTTCGCCTTCGACCTGACCGTCGACCCGGACGGTGCCTTCGAACGTCAGCTTCCCGGCAACCTTGCTTCCTTTTCCGAGGTACGCATTCACCTCGCCGCTGGCGGCGGGAAGCGTCGGCTCGGGCTCAGGCATGTATGCGTCCTTACGAGCCGAGTCTTCCTGCACGGCGCGCGAGTCGTCGCGGTCCGGCAAGCGGTCGTACCGATCCTTGCTATCCTTCCCGAAGAGCGCCATGGAAGGCTTCCTTTCGCCTGCGTATTCGGTTGTCGGCGGCTGGCCCAAAACCGCGTCCTCGTACCATCCGCATCACGGGTTGTCAAAGTTTCGGCTCCCCTGGGAGAGCCGCTCGGCGAGGCCGTGAAGCTCCTCGTTCGAGTAATACTCGATCTCGATCCTGCCGCCGCGGCCGCGGGGCAAAATTCGTACGCGCGTACCGAGGGAGGCCGCGAGCTCGCGCTCGAGCGCGGTACGATGCGGATCGCGCTCCGCGGGACGTTCCGTCTCGCGGCGACCGCCGGCGAGCTTCTCGGTGTCGCGCACTGAGAGTTGCCGTGCGAGGATCTGGCGGGAAGCCCGCAGCTGTGCGTCGGCGCTCTCGAGCGAGAGCAGCACCCGCGCATGGCCCGCGGAGAGTCGTCCGCGCGCGATCTCCCGCTTGATCGGCTCGGGAAGGCGCAAGAGCCGAAGCGTGTTGGCGATTGCCGGCCGACTCTTGCCGACCCGCGTAGCGATTTCCTCCTGGGTGTGTCCGAAGTCGTCGAGCAGGCGCTGGTACGCCGCCGCTTCCTCGAGGGGCGAGAGATCATCGCGCTGAATGTTTTCGATGAGCGCGAGCTCGAGGCTCTCGCGGTCGGAGGCTTCGCGCACCACGATCGGCACTTCGCGCAACCCGGCGAGGCGGGCGGCGCGCAGGCGGCGCTCGCCCGCAACGAGCTCGTATGCGCCGTCGCCGTCCGGACGGACGAGGAGCGGCTGGATGATGCCCTGAACACGAATGGAGGCGGCGAGCTCGTTGAGCGCCACCTCGTTGAAGTCGGTCCGGGGCTGCCGCGGATTGGCTCGAATGCGGTCGATCGCTACCTGCTGCTCGTGCCCAGCGCCGGCGATCTCCGGCATGACCGGCTTCGGTGCACCGGGAATGAGAGCGTCGAGGCCCCTGCCGAGAGGTCTTCGCATCACAATCTCCTAACCGTGTTCTGAATCAGTTCTTGGGCCACCGCCGCATAAGCCTGAGCGCCGCGCGAGCTGGCGTCGTAGAGCATTGCCGGCAAACCATAGCTGGGAGATTCGCTGAGGCGAACGTTGCGAGGAACGACCGCTTCGAACACCTGATTCGGGAAATGCTGGCGCACCTCGTTGACGACTTGGTGGGCAAGACCGTTGCGAGTATCAAACATCGTTAGTAATAGTCCCTGAATGTCCAGCTTCGGATTGAGGCTCTGGCGGATGAAGCCTACGGTTTCGAGGAGCGCGCTCAATCCTTCGAGCGCGTAGTACTCGCATTGGAGCGGAATCAGCACCGCGTCGGCCGCGGTCAGCGCGTTCACGGTAAGTAGGCCTAGGGACGGCGGGCAGTCTATGATGACGAACTCGTACTGCCGGCGTGCCTGCGCGATAGCGTCGTCCAGGCGATACTCACGCCGAGGCAGTGGCACGAGCTCGATCTCCGCACCAATGAGATCACGGCTGGAAGGGAGTAGACTGAGGTGCTCGATCTGCGTTTCCCGAATCACCTCTTCGGCGGGGCGTACGCCGATGAGGACGTGATAGATCGAGGCCTCGAGCCCTTGCGGATGCACACCGAGACCGCTGGTAGCGCTCGCTTGCGGATCGAAGTCGATGAGCAGCGTCGAGCGACCGGCGAGGGCTAGTCCAGCGCTCAAATTGACCGCCGTCGTGGTCTTCCCTACACCGCCCTTTTGATTGGCGACCGCGAGAACCCGTCCCACATGCACCTCCACAACAGACGGTCAGAGAGCCGCGTAGTAACACATGTGCGCTGACGCGGGAAGTGAATGTTTCACGTGAAACACTCGTCGGGGCGCGATGGGCCTTTGCGGTAGACGTCGATGCGGCGCTGCGCTCCGCCCGGAATGCGATACGCTAGGACTTGCTCCAAGACGAACGCATCGCCACGCGCCTTGGCTCTCCTCGGATGCTTCTCACTTCGGAGACACAGGAGCAGCCCGTGCTCGTGGATCCACGGCGCCGCGACTCGCAGTACTTCGTCATCGGCCCATACGGCTCGGCAGACGGCGACATCGACAGGCTCCACGAGCCCGACCGTCTCGGCTCGCACGGAGAGGACCTCGACACAATCCAGTCCGAGATCGCGCTTCACCGCGCGCAGAAAGCTCGCACGGCGCCGACGTGGCTCTATCAGCAGAGTTCGACGATGGGGAGCGACGATCGCGAGAGGTACGCCGGGCAAACCAGCGCCACTGCCGAGATCGGCGATCGCGTGCGCCCTCCCGCACGGCCAATCGCAGATGAGCGCATCGAGCAGATGGCGATCTATGAGCTCATCCGCCGTGCGGCAGGAGATGAGGTTCGTCGTCTTCCCCCAGCGATCGAGGAGTTGAGCGTAGAGTCCGAATCGCTCGAGGGCGACGTCGTCGAGCGTCACGCCGAGTGCGGACGCCTGCGCGCGGAGGCGCTGGTACTCAGTGGCTCCGAGCGTCAGCGAGCTCGACGCGGCGCTCACGGGCGCTCCTCACATGAACCGCGAGTATCGAGATGGCTGCCGGGGTGACACCGGGAATCCGCGCTGCCTGCCCGAGCGTCTCCGGGCGCACGCGCGCGAGCTTTTCTCTCGCCTCGCTCGAGAGCGCGCGAAGAGCCGCGTAGTCGAGTTCGAGCGGGAGGTGAAGATCTTCGAGATCACGAAGGCGGGCAATCTCTCTCAACTGGCGTTCGATGTAGCCCTGATACTTTACTCGACACTCGACCTCGGACTCGAGCGCACGTGGAAAATCGGGAGCCCCAGGAGGTCGTTTTGCGCGCACATCGGTGTACGATGCTTCCGGTCGACGCAGCTCGGCGAGGAGACCGTACCGTCGCAGGAGGGCGATTTCATCTTCTATATAATTGAGTTTTATTTTGATCCTCTGCTCGCGATCGCGCGTGATCAACGCAGCGTCCGCCGCGACGTTGCACAACCGCTCCTCGGCGTTGCCCTCGCGCAGCACGAGTCGATGCTCCGCGCGCGATGTGAACATGCGATACGGCTCGTCACCGACGCCGCGCGTCGCGAGATCATCGATCATCACCCCAATGTATGCGAGCTCGCGCCCGATCTGGAGTGGTGACGTGCCTTGGACACGGCGCGCGGCGTTCGCGCCGGCAATCAGTCCCTGAGCGGCGGCTTCCTCGTAACCGGTCGTGCCGTTGATCTGACCGGCATGGAAGAGCCCGCGCACCAGCTTCGTCTCCAACGAGGGATGCAGCTGAAGCGGGTCGATGTAATCGTACTCGATGGCATAGCCGGGCCGCATGATCTCGGCACGCTCGAGGCCTGGGATCGAGTGCACCATCGCCTGCTGGATCTCGAGCGGCAAGCTCGTCGACAAGCCGTTCGGATACACTTCGACGGTGCCGAGGCCCTCGGGCTCGAGAAAGATCTGGTGCCGCGGCTTTTCCGCGAAGCGCACGATCTTGTCTTCGATCGAGGGACAGTAGCGCGGCCCGCGGCCGGTGATGTTGCCGACGTGCATCGCGGATTCCGGGAGGCCGCGCCGCACGATCTCGTGCGTGGCCGGCGTGGTGTACGTGATGTGACACGGTACCTGCGGCTGCACGATACCCCGACTTTCGAAAGCGAACGGCACCGGGTCCGGATCTCCCGGCTGCTCGACGAGCGTGCCGAAGTCGATTGTGCGTGCATCGAGTCGCGGGCAGGTGCCCGTTTTCAGCCGTCCGATCCGAAACCCGAGGGCGGTGAGGCTCTCGCTCAATCCGAAGACCGCGAAGTCGCCGGCGCGACCCGAGGGATAGTGTCGCCGCCCGACGTGGATCAGGCCCTTCAGGAAGGTGCCGGTCGTCAGCACGACGGTGCGCCCGAGAAAGCACTCGCCGATCTGCGTTTCGACCCCGCGAACCTCGGTCTGCGCAACCAGCACGCGCTCGACGCTCGCCTGCCGCAGCGTGACTCCCGCCGCTGACTCCACGAGACGTTTCATATAGGCGCGGTACAGCGCCTTGTCCGCCTGTGCGCGCGTCGCACGGACGGCGGGACCTTTTTTCGTATTCAGCGTCCGGAACTGAATGCCCGTGGCATCGATCGCGTGCGCCATCGCGCCGCCGAGCGCATCGATTTCCTTGACGAGGTGACCCTTACCGATACCGCCGATGGCTGGATTGCAGGACATCTGGCCGACGTGGTCGAGATTCGAGGTCAGGACGAGCGTGTCGGCGCCGAGACGGGCGGCCGCCAAAGCCGCCTCGATCCCGGCGTGACCCGCTCCCACCACGATGACGTCGTAGACGCGTTCGCTCATGCTCCGGTCCGACCGCGCGGGCGGTTCGACGCCGAACCTTATTTGCCTATGCAGAATTCGGCAAACACACGATCGAGGACGTCCTCCGAGGTCACTACCCCGGTGATCGACCCGAGCGCCTCTGCCGCGGCGGCGAGATCGCTTGCGACGAGCTCGAGGGGAGCGTGCGACGAGAGCGCCTGCTCCGCGCGGGTGAGATCGAGCGCGGCCCGCCGCGCCGCGTCCCGATGGCGCTCGCAGAAGATGCCGATCTCCTCCTCACGCGCGTCCGACCCGGCAAGCAATACCTGTGCGATCGCCGCCTCGAGCTCATCGAGGCCTTCGCCGGTGAGCGCGCTCAACTCCACAATCGGCACGGCGCCAAAGAGTGCCGAGACGTCGCCCGACGCGATCGCGGCGGGGAGATCGCGTTTGTTCAGCACTGCGATCACGGGCCGACCGCGGACGGCGGCCGCGACCGACTCATCGGCGCCCTCGAGCGGGCGCGAGCAATCGAAGATCGCCAGAACGCAGCCGGCGTCCACGAGCGCCGCGTGTGCACGCTCGACCCCGACACGCTCGACGACGTCCTCTGTCTCGCGGATGCCGGCCGTATCGGCGAGCACGACGGGAACGCCGCGCAGCGTGACCGACGCTTCGAGCACGTCCCGCGTCGTGCCCGCAACCGGCGTCACGATCGCGCGTTCGCGTCCGGCGAGTGCGTTCAGCACGCTCGACTTCCCCACGTTCGGCCGACCGACGAGCACCGCACGTGCCCCGTCGTAGCGAACGCGCGTCCGCTCGAACGTCCCCGCAAGCGCCTCGATCTCCCCACGTACGCGCGCCAGCTCGATCCCGAGGCGCGCGTCGCTGAGCTCGGGGACGTCCTCGTCGGGGAAATCGATCGCCGCCTCGCAGAGCGCGCGCGCTTCGAGGAGGGCGGCGCGCAGTGTCTCCACCCGAGCGGAAAGATGGCCCTCGAGCTGCGACCATGCGAGCCGCTGGGCGGCGTCACTGCGCGCCGCGATCAAGTCCGCGACCGCCTCCGCCTGAGCGAGATCCAGGCGCCCGTTCACGAATGCGCGGCGCGTGAACTCGCCGGGCGCGGCGGGCCTGGCGCCCGCCTCGATCACTGCCTGGAGCACACGCCGCGTGACGACGGAGCCGCCGTGACACTGGATCTCGGCCGTATCCTCGCCGGTATAGCTGCGGGGCGCCCGCAGCGCGAACACCAGGACTTCGTCGAGGGATCTGCCACCGGGTTGGTCGCGCAACCGGCCGACGTAGATCTGTCGCGGCGCGAGCGGCCGGTCGCCGCGTTCGAGCAGCCGCGCAACGATCGCGTGTGCCTCGGGCCCGCTCAGGCGGACAATCGCGACGCCCCCCTGACCGAGGGGAGTGGCGATCGCGGCGATCGTGTCCTGTGTCACGATCAGCGGTCCGTCGTCCCGCCGCCTCTCCTCCGCCGCCCCCCCGGAACAATGATGAGTTTGCGCTGTGGACCGCCGCCGGTCGTCCGCACCGTGATCCCACGCTCGCCATGCAGCGCCTCGAGAACGACGCGGCGCTCGTCCTCGCCGCGGGCGTCGACCGTGACCGCCTTGCCGCGCGCTCGGGCACGCTCCGCCAAACGTCGGGCGAGCGTCGCGAGGTCGCCGCGTGCTCGTCGGCCGGCGATCGCGATCGTGAAGCGCGGCTTCTCCTTCGCATGACGCTCGGCGATTCGGTTCACCAGAAACTCGAGCGCGGCGAGCACCTCGTCCCGACAGGCGGCGATCACAGCAGCGTCTGCGCTCTCGATCTCGAGCACGCAGCCGCCTCTGGCATCCGCGGAGGACTGGACGCGCGCTTCGAGACTCATGCGCCGGAGGACTTCGTCGACAAACGCGGCTCCGTCGAAACGCTCGGCGCTCGGCGCCGCCACCGCGCGTGCGACCTCGCCACCGACAGGGGACATCCGCGTCGCGGCCGGCGTGTCGTTCTCGAGATCGAAGGCGGGATCGCTTCCGCCATCCATCGCAACGAAGGGCGCGCGCATTGTCGCCCGCACACGTGCGGGGCGTCTGCCGATCCCGAGAAGCCCCTGCGTCGCGTTCTCGAGAATGTCGATCTCGACTTGATCGCGAACGGCGCCGAGCGCGTGAAGCGCGCGGTCAATCGCCTCGTCGATTGATCCGCCTTCCACCTCGACGGATCGCATGCGTCAGGCCGCCGCGCGGTTCGTCCACCATTGCTGGCCGATCGAGAGAAGATTGTTGACCAGCCAGTATAGAACGAGCCCGGAAGGGAAGTTGACGAACATCACTGTGAACATGACAGGCATGAGAACCATCATCATGCGCTGCTGCGCCGGATCCATCCCCGTCGAGGGCGACAACCACTGCTGCAAGAGCATGCTCCCGCCCATGAGGATCACGAGGACGGGAATCGACACCCCCATCACCGAGAGGTCGTTGCAGCCGAGGGTCGGCTGCTGCCCTGGCCATGGATAGCACTCGTGCGCCGACAGATCGCGCACCCACAGCGCGAGCTTCGCGTGCCGCAGCTCGATCGACTGGTTCAGCGCCTGATACAAGCCGATGAACACCGGAAACTGCAGGAGCATCGGCAGGCAGCCGCCGAGCGGATTCACCCGGTGGCGCCGATAGAGCTCCATCATCTCTTTGTTCAGACGCTCCCGATCGTCCTTGAACTTCTCACGGAGCTTCGCCATCTGCGGCTGCAGCCGTTGCATGTCCCGCATCGACTTCATGCTCTTCTGCGACAGCGGCAGAAATAGCACCTTTACGAGGATCGTCAGCAAGACGATGTCGACGCCGTAGTTCCGCGTGACGAGGTGAAAGAGTTTCAGGAGACGTAGCAACGGCACCGCGAGAATCGCGAACCAGCCGAACTCAACCGCGCGCGCGAACTGATGATCAGCGGCTTCGAGAAGCTCGACGTCCTTCGGACCGACGTACAACGTGAACACCGCTCCGCCGTCCGCGCGCCGTGGCGCGGAAAGCAAAATCTGCATCCCTTCGGCCTCGGGGCCCACGACCGCGGCGCCGGTCGCCGGATCGTCGGGCGCGAGCGCCGCGACGAAGTAATGGTCGCCGTATCCCGCCCAGGCGACCGGCGGATCGAAGCGCTTCTGCGCCTCGGGCGTCGGGGCGGCCGGGAGCTCGTGCACCACCTTGTTGTTGGCGAAGACGACCGCGCTCCGATAGCGGGTATCGGGATCCTTGGGGTTGCCAGCGACGACGTGGCGCCGCCAGGCTATGCCGACACGCGTGAACTGTGCCGGGAGCGCCTCGGCGCGTGCAGCGACGGTGATCGGATACACGTCGCCTGCGAACGTCAGGATCTTCTCCACATCGACCCCGGAGGGCAATGTTCCGCGCAGACGGAGAGTCGCGGTAGCGCTGTCTCCGATCTCGACGGACGGCTGATCCGCACTGTACGCCACCGTCGTGTCGTCCTCGACCTTGCCGTCGTCGGCGATGAAGCGGATGCCGAGAGGCGGCGCGGACGGCGGCGTGACCTCGATCATCTCCAAAGGCTCGCTCGACGCCTCGATGCTCGTCCGGAAATGCTTAAGGCGAAAGCTGAGCAGGCGGCCGCCGAGGGTGCTCAATCGAGCGGAGTAGAGCGCCGTCTCGATCGGGATCACGGCTCCACGCTCGACTTGCGCCGATGGTTCGGTCCATGCGCTCTCGCCCGCGGGGGCCGGTGCAGGAGGTTGCGGCGGCTGCTCGTCCGCCACGGTCGTGGGCGGCGTCGCCGGTGCGGGGTACACGCGGCGGACGACCTCCTGATAGACGACGAGGACGAGCAGACACAGCAAGGCGGCGACCAATGCCCGACTTTGCTCCATCAACTCCTCGCGTCCGCCGGCACTGGATCCTCCCCACCCGTGCACGCGGGATGGCAGCGAAGGAGGCGCCGCGCCGCCAACCCCGCGCCGCGTGCGACCCCGTGCCGCAGGACAGCCTCGAGGGCGTAGGCGGAGCAGGTCGGCTCGAACCGGCAACTGCGCGGCAAGAGGGGCGACATCATCAGTCGATAGAGACGCAGCGGCGCGACAACCGCCTCGCGCACGGCGCGCCCGAGCATGTCAGCTCCGCCGCGAGCGTTCGGCGCGTGACGCCACGGCCGTGGCGAGCTCGTTCGCGATCTCGTGAAACACGAGATCGCCGGCACCGGGCTTCGCAATCACGACCAGGTCGTGGTGCGATAGTAGCCGTTGCGGATCGCGCCGAAAGAACTCTCGCACGCAGCGCTTCACGTGGTTGCGCACCACCGCGCCGCCCACTTTCCGACTGACCGTCACACCCAAGCGCGAAATGCTCGTATGCGCCTCGGAAAGCAGGACGAAGTGCCGCGTGTGCCGCCGGCGCGCCGTCCGACCGAGCGACAGGTATTCCCGCCGGCGGCGCACACGTGCCGCTTTCGGGAAGCCCTCGCCTACGGGCGCGGTCATCTCGGCTGCTTCGGCGGAATCGAGACGGTGAGCCGCTTCCGGCCCTTGGCGCGACGGCGTTTCAACACCTGCTGACCGCCAGGAGACGCCATACGGGCGAGAAAGCCGTGGGTGCGCTTGCGTCGGAGATTGCTCGGTTGAAAGGTTCGCTTCATACGGAATCGCGTTTATCCATCACAGCAGCCGGCGCCTGTCAATTTACCCCGCGAAGGGGTACTGGCTGAATTAGGCCACCCCCGGCTTTGAACTTCGGCCACCCCTGATGAGGGATAGGCGCCTCGTCGCTTGCGCCGCTCGCTGTCCGCCCTTCGCTTCGCTCGCGCTCATGCCCTTTGGTACGACAGGCGCCGGCGGTGGCGTCGGGCAGTGATAGAGCGCCATGTCGAGCAGTTCGGCGAGCATCCACACGTGGTCGGTCAATCCGCTCTCCATCGCAGGGGTTACTCGTAGTGTCTCATGGACACGGCAGAAGTTGTACCATGCCACGAAGAGGCCGACCGCCGCTTCGAGATTGCGGAGCTTCTTCGAGAAGCCGTTGGTCAGCCTCGTGAACCGGCGGAGATGCATACGAAAACTGAGGTTTGTCCGCTCAATATAGCTGGTGCTGATCCGATCCTGGCGCGGCGTGCCGCAGACGACGCGCTTCGTGACGTTGCGTATTCGTCCAGGGGAGTACCGGCGCGACGCCTCCGCCTCCACGGGCGCAGCGTAGTCCTTGTTGATCGTGGCGAAATCGACCTCGGCGAAGTGCCGCATGATCGCCTCCGGATACGGGACGAACGCGTCGGTCGAGATTTGTGGGCGGCCGAGCACTCGCTGGCGGAGATCGGCGACGAAGCGATCCGTGGTGACGGCGTTCCGCTTGCCGATCGCATAGGAGATGATCAGCTTCGTTGTCGCGTCGAGCGCGACGAACACATACTGGTCGCCGTACTCAGGTGGGTCGCCGGGTTGGAGATGCCCCTGCTTGGAATGCACGTACGTCCACAATTCGTCGGCCTCGATGAACGTCGGTTGCACGTCGCGCACCAGGGCGTCGTGGAGACGTGTGCATGCTTCGCCCGCCTCGACGCCGAACCGACGGATGGTGTCGCGGTGGATGTCGGTCATGCGGGCGACGGCGCGAATGCTGACGCCGTCCACGAGCGCCGCCGCGACGCGGACGCGATCCTCAAAAGGCGTGATGTTCACGAGCTTGCCTTCCTCCGAGGGCGAGCCCAAAATCCGCGTTGTGGGACGTCGGGCGGGTTCGCCTGCTCGGTGTTCTGGCCCCGCTCGTGGTTCCAGCCGCGGGCGGGGTCTTCTCACTGCGCACCCCTAATGTATACACACTAGGGACACGAGAGTCAAGCTTGCGTCGAACGACCTATCGTGGATACAATAGGGCGCATGAAGCGGCGCAAACCGGCAGCGAGGCGCAAGGCGGAGTCCGTGCACATTCGGATGACCGCCGACCAGAAGCGGATTTTGGCCGCTGCGGCCGACCATGCCGGGCTTGATCTCTCGGGCTGGTTGCGGTCCCTTGGACTAGAGAAGGCCAAAGAGCTAGCCTCGATGAGACAGAAAAACTGACGGGCCGCGCGGCGCCGGGCACTGAGAAGGCCCTTCGTTGTGGTAGAGCGGGTGTTGCGAGCAACCGACATCCACCAACAACGAAAGGCCATTCCCAATGCGACGAAGAAAA
>JACQEO010000090.1 GCA_016200545.1 Deltaproteobacteria bacterium
CCGCGACGTGCTGGCGCTGCTCGCCCGCGCCGGGGCGACCTACGCGATCAAGGTCCCCTTCTATCCGTGGGTCGGGCTGAAGGCGCGCGTGCGGCAGACGCGCACCTGGACGCGGGTGACGGACACGGTGAGCTGCGCCGAGTACGCGGTCGAGGTGGCGCAGTGGGGCGAGCGGCTGCGGGTCGTCGTGTACCGCACGCACGGGCAGCATGCGACGGCGAAGACAAGACCGGCAATCGCCGCGCCCGCCGCGTCTTAGTCCAAGCGGCCTGGGGTCTGCTCCGCACGCGGAGCCCGGACGCGGCGGCGCTCCGGGCATGGGCGCAGCAGCTCGCCGCACGCCGTGGCAAACGCGTCGCCGTCGTCGCGCTCGCGCGCCGGATCGCCGGCATCCTCTACGCGCTCTGGCGCGACCGCACTGCCTACGAGGCCACGCGCGTGCGCGGCGTCCGGCGCCCATCACAAGCCGCCGCGTAGCGGACACACGCATCGAATCGGGACGGTTGATGTCCAGCGAGCGAACCGCCCTGGGTGCGGTGAGCGTGAGGACTTCCTTGGCCGCGGTCGAGAGCCGTTTCGTAGAGCGCGCCCCGCACCCTCGTATCCCCCAATGGGCCGGCGATCCCTGCGATTGCCATCACCCTGAGCGCGGACAGAAGGATGACGAATCTCGCTGAGCACTCCGCGTGGCACAGGTCGCGACGCCACCGGTTGCGACGTGACGCGCGTCTCGCACCGGGCGTGCGAGAAAACGACCGCCGCATGTGCCCCAGGATCGACGCCACGCACGCGGGGCATCCCTCGGTATCCCCCGCGCCCGCGCACCACGATGCGATCCGTAGCTCGCCGCGACGACCGCCCACGACCCGGTATCCGGCTCGCGTCGATGTCGTGACCGCTGGGGCACCCTACAAAACCTCGCGGGGCGATCGGCGCATCCAATCGCATCCGCGTATCCCGCAGCGGGAAGAATAAGGAGCGAGAGACCCGAGAAAGAAATTTCAGAGAAGAGACATTTCTGCTTGACCTGGGGCGCCGCTTCACAGAAGGAAGTCCGAACGGCCGGTACGCCCGTGGCGTCGCCGCGCCTCGCCCGCATGCCGCCGCGAGGTCTCACGGGGTCGATCCGATCAGTGCGTGCGCACGCCCATCGCGGCGAGCTGCGCCTGGCCGAGCTCTAGCGCCTTGTAGAGCTGCGAGCGCTCCTTGCGCTCGGGGAGGCCGCACTTCTCGAGACGCTCGAAGTACTCCTCGACCTGTTTCACCTGGAACGCGGCGGTGATTTTGCAGCCTTGCTCGATCTGCGCCTTCTTCATGCCCTTGCCGGAGAGGATGATGAAGGGCTCCATCACCTCGACGGCGTAGGCCCCGCCGAAGACGAAGTTCTCGGCCTCGTCGAGGTGCTTGTGGATGATCTCGCGCTTCTCGGGGAAGTGATCGAGGACCCACTTCAAATGCTGCATGCCGTAGCCGACGTGGCGCGCCTCGTCCTGCATCACGAGGCGGAAGAGCTTCTTGTCGCCCTCGGTGGGCGAGATGTACTCGCTGAAGCGGAAGAGCGTGAGGATCATGCCCTCGGCTTGCAGATGCAGCGTGGTCGACGCCTCCGAGAAGCTGTCGGCGTCGCGCAGGAACTTGAGGTTGAGCTCGTTCTGCGGGCTCGCCTTCATGAGGCCGTAGCCGGTGGTGAGCGCGCGCTTGCGGAAGACCTCGGCGTGGCGCGCCTCGTCCATGACCTGCGTCGCGATGAAGTTCTTCACCTCGAAGAAGTCGGCGTTGAGGCGGCCCATCCACTTGGCGGGGACGTCGGTCGCGATCATCTCGACCTCGGTGAGGAAGGTGAGGAGCTGCGAGTACGCGCGCGCGATGTCGTCGGGGAGCTCGGCCTTCACGAGCTCCGCCCACGGCACGTCGGTGGTCGCGTTCCACTGCCGCGACATCGCTTCCTCGTAGTAGCTCTCGACGTTGTAGGCCCAGACCTCGCTCTTGCGGTTCACCTCGGCCTGGAGATCGGGACAGCCCTCGGGGATCTCGGCGCCGCGCGGCGCGAAGCTGCGGTTCGCGCGCGCCAGCTCCGGCATCGTGCTGTAGCCGTAGCCCGGCACGTCGAGGTCGCGGAAGGTGAGGCCGCGGCGCGCGTTCTGTGGCTTGCACTCGACCTGCTCGGTCGCGGCGCGCATCCAGGAGAGATCGAGCTCGCCGCTGCGCAACGTGTACTGCCAGCGGTCGACGAAGTCCTTGTCCGCGAGAAAGTCTTTGGTGCTGAGGTAGCTCATGGGGGGGCTCCCGCGGCTCAGGCCGCCGGCGCCGCAAGCCGCGCCGCGCCCTCGTACGTGACGCCGTCGAGCGTCGCCGCGAGATCGAAGAATTGCTGCACACTCTCCGCAAAGCGGTAGAGCTTGTCGTGTCCGTCGGGATCGTCGTAGCGCAGGGTGAGCTGCTCGCCGAAGTGCGTCAGCGTGTTGATCGAGTGCGCGACGTCGGCACCGCCGTTGCGGCGGATGTTCTCGAACATCTCGCGCCACACGCTGGTCTTGCCCTCGAGCACGAAGTCGACGTGGAGGCGCGTGAAGTCGGGCACCTCCTCCGCGCGCGTACACTCGAAGACCTCGAACACCAGCACGAAGAGCCGCTCGGCGCCGCCGTCGTCATCGAGGAGAACACGGATCCCGATCGTCGCGTCGAAGAACCCGAGACCACGGAAACGGTCGTGCGCCCCCGCCATCGCCGCGGCGAGCGCTTGGAAGAATGCCCCGGACGGGAATGTGACGGACATAGGGTGCCCTACGAGGACCCGACGAAGAAATACTACGGGCCGCCGTGGCGCACCGTCAAGGCACGAATGTGATGCGATCGTCCGCAGCGTCTCGCACTGGAGCTGTGCCGATTTGGGACAGATCTCGGGTGCTCCACAGGAGAACGAAGCCGAGCGCGACGCACGCCGCCGCGCCCGCGAACATGATCCGATATCCGAAGCGCTCGATGACACCACCGAACACGAACGCACTCGCCGCCACGCCGACGCTGAACGACCCGCTGAAGAGCGTCTGGACGCGCCCGAGGTTGCCCGCATGACTCAAGTCGACCATGAAGGCGTTCGCGGTTGGGTAGACCATCCCTTGCCCGGCGCCGAAGAGGAGGCCGACGGCGACGAGCGCCGGCATCGACCGCACCGAGCCGAGCGCGAGCACCGCGAGCGCGAGGAGTATCATGGACGGCAGCAGCACACGCCGGCGGCCGATGCGGTCGGAGAGACTCCCGAGGAAGATGCGGACGCCGACCGCCGCCGCCGTGTAGGAAACGAAGAACGGCGCCACCCGCTCGAGCGCGATCGCGTGGACGAACGTCGGCACGAACGTCAACACGGCGCCGAATCCCATGCCGCACGCCGCCATGGTCGCAGCCCCGAGCCAGAGCGTGGCGCCGGGCGGCAGGCCGCGCGCGGGAAGCGTCGCCGCGGAGCGATCCCTCGCGTCGGGCACACGCATGCGCAGCGTCAGCGCCACGGCGACGAGCCCGAGCGAACCCGCGACCGCGAAGAGCGTCGGAAACCCGTACGCCCGCGCCACCACCTCGCCGAACGCCGGCGCGATCGCGTGCGTGGTGAGCGTCGAGATGCCGAAGATGCCGAGCGCCTCGCCGCGGCGGCCGATCGGCGCGAGCTCCACGGCAAGCGTCGATGCGGCGACGAACGCGGACGTGAAGCTGACGCCTTGCACGATACGTAGCAGGTAAATCAGCGGGCCGGCGCCCGGCAGTACGACGTAGCCGAACGAGGCGAGCGCCATCGCCAGCGCTCCGGTGATGATGAACCCGCGCCGACTGATGCGATCGAGCAGAATGCCGAGGAACGGCAGCACGCACAGACCGGCGAATCCCGCCGTGCCCATCACGTAGCCGATCGTCCGTTCGCTGACCCCGAGGTCCTTCAAATGCAACGGCAGGAGGAAGAAGGACGCGAAATTGAGGAAGAAGACGAAGTTCGCGGCGGTGACGAGGTAGAAGTCTCGCGAGAAGCGGCTCCGCGGCGGCGGCATCGGGTTCGATTATTTGATGCTCGACGCCCATGCAACGCGCCCACACGGTTGTCGTCCGCCGGGTGGCGCGCGATAACCACGCTCGTGAGCGCTCCGCTGCCGATCGCCCCGCCGAGGCGACGCCACGCCCTTGGGCGCGACGAGATCAGCGCCGTGATGGCGATCCTCCGCCGCGAGGCGCCGGCGTGGGGGGCGCCGGTCGTGACGCTCATCGCCGAGCAGACCGGCGATCCCTTTCGCGTCCTGATCTCGACCATCTTGAGCCTGCGCACCAAGGACGAGACGACGGCAGCGGCGGCGCGCCGCCTCTTCGCACGCGCCACGACGCCGCAGGCGATGCTGCGGCTCCGCGCCGCGACGATCGCCCGCCTCATCTATCCCGTCGGCTTCTATCGCACGAAGGCGTGCGCGATCCGCGCCGTCTGCCGCGACCTCCTCGAGCGCTGGGACGGCGCCGTGCCGTGCGACCTCGACGCGTTGCTGACGCTGCAAGGCGTCGGCCGCAAGACGGCGAACCTCGTCCTCACGCTCGGGTTCCGCACGCCGGGGATCTGCGTCGATACCCACGTGCACCGCATCACCAACCGCCTCGGCTACGTCCGCACGCGCACCCCCGACGAGACCGAGCGCGCGCTGCGGCGGAAGCTTCCGGCGGCGCACTGGATCGAGATCAACGATCTGCTGGTGGCGTTCGGCCAGCACCTCTGCCGGCCGATTTCGCCGCACTGCACGCGCTGTCCGATCGTCGAGTACTGCCCACGCCGCGGCGTGACGGTCTCGCGGTGAGGGTCCCGCGGCCGCGGCGCGGTGGGCGCCGCCGCGCAATTGACCCTCCTTCCCCGCTTCACTATCGTCGAGCATTGTGCGATGTCGTGATGCCCGCCGTCGACCCCATTGAGCGTCAGATTCGCCACGTCCGGCGTCGGCGCAACCTGCACGAGCTCCAGCGCGGCCTCTTTCTCCTGATCGCGACCGCGACGGGAAGCGCGGCGGCGCTCGTCCTCCTCGCCTTGCGGGCGAGTGAGCGGCTGTTCGCGGCCGCGACGTGGAGCCTCGTCGGCGCGGTGGTGGTCACCGCCGCGTTTCTCGCGCGCGAGCTCGGGCGGCGCTGGGTCGCGCGCGACCGCGCCGCGGCGTGGATCGACGCGCGCGCGCGCCTGCGCGGCCGCCTGACGACGCTCGTCGCGCTGCGCGCGCGCGCGGCCGGCGCGCCGCATGCCGCGCTGCGCGAGCGTACCGAGCGCGCGCCGCGCGCCGCGCTTCCGCATCCTCCCGAGCTCGCGTTCCTGCCGCTGCTCGTCGAGGAGAACCGCGCGCGCCTCGCACGCTGGCGCCCGGAACATCTGGTGCGCCGTCGCGTTCCCCTCGCCGCGCTCGTCGCCGCCCTCGCGGCGACGAGCGCGCTGCTGATCGCCGTGTTGCTGGCGCCGCGACTCCGTCCGTCCTTTCCCGAGATCGTCTACAGCGACGAGCCCGTCGCGGGAGCCGAAGCCGACGCTGCGCGCGGCGCGACACCCGATCGCGTCGTCGTCGCACCGAGGCGCGAGGAGGCGGCGCGCCGGCACGGGCGCAACGCGGAGACACCGGTCGCGGGCGACGGCGACGGCGCCGGTGAGGACGACTCCACGCTCGCACGCGTCTCGAGCGGGCTTCAGGATCGCATTCGTCGCGAGCTCTGGGGACGGGAGTGGGAGCGCGCGCGCGACGCGATGGCGCGCGCCGAGCGCGACGCCGCACGCAGTGCTCGGGCCGGGCGAGCGCCGGGCACGCACGCCGGCGCATCCGGCGACGATCGTACCGACAGCGACGATGGCTGGGAGACTGCGGGGCTGCCGTCGGCGCGGCACGGCGGCCGGCGCCCGTCGGCGTTCGGCGCGGCACGGACGGGCCGAGCGACCGACGCCGACGACGCCGAGGCGGCGGCGCGTGGCCTCGGCGAGGACCACGACACCACCACGGTTAGTAGCGGCAGCGGCGAGCCGGCGCCGGGCGCGGGAAACGAGACCGATCCCAATCTCTTCGGCGCGCCGACCGAGCTCGATCCGCACGGCCGCGACACCTTCGAACTCGCCATCAGCGCCCCGGTACGCGCGCAACGCGCCGGCTCACGGCGGGCGACGGGCGAGCCGCCTGCCGCGGACGCCGACGGCCACCCCGAGCTGGCACGCGCGGCGCACACCGAGCACGCGATCCGCCGCATGCCGGTTCCCCCCGCGTACGAGGCGATCGTACGCGAGGTGTTCGCGCACCATGACGTCGCGCCGGACACGCACCCGTGACTCCGCGTGTCGCCAGCGCCGCGATCACCGACTTCCAAGCGACCTTCGCGGCCGTACGCCGCGAGATCGCCAAGGTCGTGATCGGCCACGAGCGCGTCGTCGAGACCATCCTCACCGCGTTCTTCGCCGGCGGACACGTCCTCATCGAGGGCGTGCCGGGGACCGGCAAAACGCTGATCGTGCGCTCGCTCGCCGAGGCGTTGAACCTGAGCTTCAACCGCATCCAGTTCACGGTCGATCTGATGCCCGCCGACATCACCGGCACGCGCATCATCAACGAGGGCGTCGACGGGCGGCGCGAGTTCGTGTTCGTCCCGGGCCCGGTCTTCGCCCATCTGCTCCTCGCCGACGAGATCAACCGGGCGACGCCGAAGACGCAGTCGGCACTCCTCGAGGCGATGGCCGAGCAGCAGGTGACGGCCGCGGGAACGAGCTACCCGCTGGCGCCGCCCTTCTTCGTACTCGCCACGTTGAACCCCATCGAGATGGAGGGGACCTACCAACTGCCCGAGGCCCAGCTCGACCGCTTCCTCTTCAAGGTGCTGCTCGAGTACCCGTCGCAGGCGGAGCTCGAGCGCATCGTCTCGACGACGACCAGCGCCGAGCTCGCGACGGTGAGCCCGGTCCTCGATCGCGAGCACGCACCGGCGCGCGTCGAGGAGCTGAAGCGCCTCGTGCGGCACGTCCTGGTCGCGCCCGACGTCGAGGGCTACGTCGCGAGCCTGGTGCGGATGACGGTGCCGGCGGCGGCGCGTGGCGGCGACGGCGCGGGCGCGGCACGTGGCGGACGTCGCGCCGGCGCCGAGGAGGACGTGGCACGCTACGTCGCCTACGGCTCGAGCCCCCGCGGCGGACAGGCGCTGGTCCTCGGTGCCAAGGTGATGGCCCTCCTCGACGGCCGCCCGCACGTCACCTTCGAGGACATCGATCGGGTGGCGCTCGCGGCGCTCCGCCATCGCGTCGTCCTGAACTTCGCGGCCGAGGCCGCCGGCATCGACGCCGCCCACGTCATCGAGGGCGTGCTTGCGGCGGCGCGGCGCCTGCCCGCATGAGACTCCGGCCCGCCGCGCGCGTCTTTCGAGGCGGAGCGGACGGCGGTCCCGAGGTCGCGCTGCGGGCGCGGCTTCTCGATCCGGCACGGCTCGCACGCTACGACGGCCTCGCGCTCCACGTCCGTCGCGGCATGGGCGATCGGCCCGGCGAGCGTCGCGTGCCCGGCCGCCCGCAGCCCTCGGGCATCGAGCTCGAGGCGCACAGTGCATACGCCCCCGGCGATGATCTCCGCCACCTCGACTGGAACGTGCTCGCGCGCCTCGACGCGTTGCTCGTCCGCCGCTTCACGGCCGAGCGCGACGTCGTCGCGCACATCCTCCTCGATGCGAGCGCGTCGCTCGCCGTTCCCGCCGGCGACGACAAGCTCGGCACCGCTTGTGAGCTCGCGATGGCACTCGCCTGCGTCGCGTTGAACGCGGGCGACGCCGTGCGCGTCGCCGTACTCGGCGGTGACGCCGCGCCGAACGGCGTCGGCCGCGCGCCGGACGATGCGCCCGCGGCTCCGGTGTTTCGCCAGCGCGTGAGCATTCCGCGCGTCGCCACCCTGCTCGCCGGCGTATGCCCACAGGGCAGCGACGGCCTCGGCGCCGCGCTCGAACGTTACACCGCGCGCCGGCGCGCGCCCGGGCTCGCACTCGTGATCTCCGACTTCCTCATGGAGCCGCATGAGGTGGAGCGCGCCATCCAGGCGCTGCGCGCCCGCGGCTACGACATCCATTTGCTGCACGTCCTCGGCGCCGGCGAGCTCGATCCGACGCGCGTGTTCTCGCGCGGCATGCTCGTCGACGTCGAGTCCGGGGCGACGCGCCCGATCGCGCTCACGGCGGCGACGCTGGCGCGCTACCAGGCGGTGCTCGCCGCCCACCTCGACGCGCTGCGTGCCCTCGCCGCGCGCTGCGAGACGAGCTACGCACGGCTGGTCGCCGGCGACGACGTCGCCGGGCTCCTGACGGGCGCCCTGGCGCGCGCCGGACTCGTCCGGCGGCGATGAGCCGATGGGTATTCTCAATCCCGCCGGCGCGCTCTCGCTCGTGGCGATCGCCGTGCTGCTGGCGCTCTATCTGTTCGATCGCCGCCGGCGCGCCGTCCCGCTGGGAACGCTTTTCCTCTGGCAGCACGTGCCGGCGGCGGTGCTGCAGCGCCGCCGCTTCCGCCCGGACGCGCTCTTCTTTCTCCAGCTCGCGCTGCTGCTGGCGCTAATCGCCGGTTACCTCCGCCCCTACCTCGAGGACGCGGCCGCGCCCGCGGCCGGTGCCCCCCTCGTCGTCGTCCTCGACGTCTCGGCGAGCATGCAGGCGCGCGAGGCCGGCGGCACCCGCTTCGAGCTCGCGCGCCGGCGCGCACGCGCGCTCCTCGACGAGCTCGCGAGCGGCGACGACGCCATGCTCGTCGCCGCGGCCGAGCGGCCGCACGTCGCGCAGCGCTGGACGAGCGATCGCGCCTTGCTGCGGGCGCGGCTCGAGGCGCTCGAGCCGCTCGATACCCCGACGCGCCTCGCGCCGGCGCTCGAGCTCGCGCTCGGCGAAGCGCGCGCCCGACCCGGCACACGCCTCGCCGTCCTCACCGACCTCCCGCCCGAGGAGACCGGCATGGCGCCCGACGAGCTCGCCGCGTTCCACTACATCCAGCTCGGCGCAACCGACGACAACCTCGCGATCACCGCGCTCACGATCGACCAGCCACCGTTCCAGACGGCTCGCGAGGCGGCGGTAACCGCGATAGTGCGCAACTTCGCGAGCACGAGCCGGCCCGCGACGCTCGAGGCGTGGGTCGGCACCGACCGATGGGAGCGGCGCGAGCTCGTCCTCGGGCCGCGCGCGACCGAGCACGTGCTGCTGGCGCATCCGCCGCACGGCGGCGAGCTCGTGGTTTCGCTGCTCGTCGACGACGCGCTCGCCGTCGACGACCGCGCCGTCGGCTGGATCGCGCCCGGGGAACCGCTCGACCTCCTGCTCGTCAGCGACTCGCGCGAGCTCGCCGACGCCTTCGGCGCGCTCGCCAGCGCGCTGGCGGGTAGCCGTGTCGAGGTCGTGAGCCGCGACCGCTACCGGGCGGAGGGCGTGACGGGACGGCGGGCCGCGCTCTTCGACGGTTTCGTCCCGGCGGAGCTGCCGCCGGCGGTGAACGCGCTCTACGTGGCGCCGCCGGCGGGCAACACCATCTGCCCGACGACGCGCGCCGTCGACGGCGCCGCGGTGATCGATTGGGAGCCCGATCACCCCGCCCTGCACGGGCTGCAGGCGCTGGACGCGATCGAGGTCGCGCATACGAACGCGCTCGAGGCGCCGGACTGGGCGACGCCGATCGTGCTCGCGGCGGCGCGCCACGCGGCGTTTCCCCTGCTCGTCGCCGGCGAGCGCGACGGTCGCCGCATCGCCTGCCTCGGCGCCGAGCTCGCGGCACCGCTCACCTCGTCGGACAAGCTGCCGCTCCTCATGCTGACGCTCGGCACCTTGCGATGGCTCGCCGAACCGTTCGGCGGCGCCGCGCTCGCGGTCGAGACCGGCATCCCGGCGCTCGCCGCGCGTGGGCCGACGGCGCCCGTTCAAGGACCGGGCGGCGGCACCGGTCTGCACCTCGCCGGCGACCCCGCGGTAGTCGTCGCCGATCGCGCCGGCACGTACCGCGTCGGCCCGCCCGGCGGCGAGCGCTTGGTGCTCGCCAACCTCTTCGACGAGCGCGAGTCCGACATCGGACGGCGCGCCGCCGCGGAATCGGCGCCGACGGTCGCGCCGCGCGTACCCGACGCGCGCGCGCGGCGCGAGATCGGCTGGTGGATGTACCTGGCCGCGACTGCCCTCCTCGCGACCGAATGGCTCGTCTGGGCGCGGCGGCCCGCGTCATGACGGCGATCGTCGACGCATTCGCCACCGCTGCGGCGCGTGCCGGCGTGCACGTGACGGCGCCGCAGCTGCTGCTCCTCGTGCTCGCGGTCCCGTTCCTCTTCCTCGGCCGCGGCGGCATGCGCGCCGCGCGCGTGGCGACGACGTGCCGCGCGGTCGCGGCGACCGCGCTCGTCCTCGTCCTCGCCGGCGCCCACCTCGAGCGCGCGCATCCGCAGGCGGGCAGCTGCGTCGTCGCGGCGATCGACGTATCGGCGAGCGTCGGCGGCGCCGCGGCGACGCGCGCGCGCGCCTTCCTCGGACGCCTCGCTCCCGCACTCGGCGAACGCGACGTCCTCGGCTCGGTCGCGTTCGCGACCCGCGCGCGTGTGCTCGCGCACCCCGCAGGCGAGCGTCGACCGGTCGACGATCTGATCCCGGCGGCGGCCTCCGAGACGACCGGCGTCGAGGCGGGCGAGACCGATCTCGCCGCCGCGCTGACGACGGCCGCGACCCTCTGCCCCGACGACAAGCAAGCCGCGCTTCTCCTTTTCACCGACGGCAACGAGACAACCGGCAGCGTCCTCGCCGAAGCGACGCTCACCGAGCCGCGCCTGCCGACCTTCCCGATCGTCCCGGCGCCGGTGACGCTGCCGGCAGCCGGCATACGGCGTCTACTCGCGCCAGCGCTCGCGCCCGAGCACTCCCTCCTGCCGCTCGAGGCGGTCGTCGAGAATTGGGCGCCGATGCCGACGCGCACGGTCCTCGAGATCTTCGCGAACGGCGAGCGTCTCACCAGCGAGACCATCGACCTCGCACCGGGTGTGAGCGTCGTCGGAGTTCCGTATCACCTGCGGGACACCGGCCAGTATCTGCTCGAGGCCAGGCTCGCGCTTCCGGCCGGCGCGCCGCAACCGCCGGGCACGGCGCGCGCCGCGCTCGCGGTGACGCGCCCGCTGCAGATCCTCGTCGTGAGCGAGCACACGACGCCGGTCGTCGCGACCGCACTCGCCGAGCACGGCATGCACGTCGAGCTGATCGCGCCGCCGGCGTTCACGACGCGCGCCCCACGCCTCGACGCTTACCACCTCGTCGTCCTCGACGACGTCGGGCGGGGCGCATTCACCGACCCCGCGCTCGCCGCGCTCGCCGCCTGGGTGGCGCGTGGCGGCGCCCTGGTCGCGACCGGCGGCGAGCACCTCTTCGGCGACCCGCGGTGGATCGGGAGCGCGCTCGAACGCGTCCTTCCCGTCGAGCTCCAAGCCCAGACCCCGGAGCCGCAGGAGCGCGAACCGATCGCACTCTACCTCGTCGTCGATCGCTCGAACAGCATGGGCTACTCGAGCACCGAAGCGATGCTGCGCAACGGCGAGAAGATGGAGTACGCGAAACGCGCCGCGCTCGCCGTTCTCGATCAGCTCGGCCCGAGCGATCTCGTCGGCGCGATCGCTTTCGACTCGCTGCCGACCGAGCTCGGACCGCTGCGCCCGGTACGCGAGAGCCGCGGCGCCCTCGCCGCCAAGATCCAGCAGCTGCAGTACGGCGGCGGCACCGACTTCAAAGACGCGCTCGACATCGCGCGTCGCCACCTCATCGAGTCGGGCCGACGCGTGCGCCACATCATTCTCTTGACCGACGGCGACACCAACCGCGGCGCCGAGGACCACGTCGAGCTGATCGCCGCGCTGGCGCGCGCCGAGGTCACCGTGACCACGATCCGCATCGGCTCCGACACGGTGAACCTCGATCTCCTCGATGCCATCTCGCGTGCGACCGGCGGCGAGTTCCACCACGTCGAGCAGGTGCAAGCGCTGCCGCAGCTCATGATCCGCGACACCCAGCGCCTGATGAGCAACGTCCCCGAGCGCACCGACCGTCCGACGCGCGTCGCCGACCCCGGCGCCATGCTGGCGGGCATCGCGGCGGACGAGCTGCCGCCGGTCGCGCACTTCGCGATCACGCGCGCCAAGCCGGCCGCCGAGGTACGGCTCTACGTCGAGAACGGCGAGCGGCGTGATCCGGTGCTCGCCACCTGGCAGTACGAGCTCGGGCGCGTCGCCGTCCTGCCGCTCGACTTCCAGGGCGGCGCTGCGGTGTGGGCGGCGTGGAACGGCTTCGGCACGCTGTGGACGCAGCTCGCGCGCTGGGCCGCACCGCTGGGCCTCGCCTCCGACCGCCGGCTCGAGGCGCAGCGGCTGCGCGACGGCACCGTGGTCCGGCTCGAGACCGTCGCCGACGACCCGGGACCGTACACGTTGCGCTTCCCCTCCGGCACCGAGGCGCCGCTCCGGCGGACCGGTCGGCGCACGTTCAGCACCGTCGTGCCGAGCCTGCGCGCCGGTCTGCAATCCGTCCTGCTCCTCGGCCGCGATCCGTCGTTGCCACAGCAGATCGACCTCATGGTGCCGGCGAGCGCCGACAGCGGCCGCGAGTTCCGCAGCCGCGGTCCGAACCGCCGCCTCCTCGAGCAGCTGGCGCTCGTCACCGGCGGTGCCGTCGATCCCGAGCCGTCGGCGGTGTTGGCGGCTCGGCCCGGCGTGACGCGCGAGCGCACACCGCTGGCACCCGTCTTGGTGCCGCTCGCCCTCGCCCTCTTGCTCCTCGACATAGCGCTCCGGCGCCGCCGTGCGCTTTGACAGAGCGCGGGGGAATCGCAACAATCTCCGCCCCGTAAAAGGAGGGTCGCGATGACCTACATCATCACCCGTCTCTGCCGCGATTGTGTCGACACCGCCTGTGTATCCGTCTGCCCTGTCGACTGCATCTACGCGTACCAGGGCTCGGATCACGAGACCTTCCCGAAGCAGCTCTACATCCACCCCGACGAGTGCATCGACTGCGGCGCCTGCGAGCCCGAGTGCCCGTGGCAGGCGATCTTCGAGGAAGCGGCGGTCCCCGTCGTCTTCAAGGACGACACGCCGCTCAACTACCTCATGATGCCGCACAAGGACGACTTCATCGTCTCCCCCACGGAGAAGAGGCCGCCGCCGACCGCCGAGGAGGTCGAGGCGAACAAGCGCAAGTGGGGGTTCACCGGCTAGGCCCCCGCTCGGGCGCGCCACCGTCAGGACAGCGCGATCACCTCGTGAAAGCGCGTGTAGTCGACGTGGCGACGCCCGTCGGGGAGACGCGACATGATGTCGGCGAAGCGCGCGTCCCAGACGATCTCGTCGGCGACGTACGAGTAGCGCGCGTGGATCGTCTGCGAAAACGTCTCGTCGATGCCCATCACCGAGACGATGATCTCGCCGTCGCACTCCCGTAACGACGCGTCGGTGGCACCGAAGAGTGGGCTCGCCTCGGTGATCGGATGGATCACCGTCCAGGAGAGGATGAAGATCGGCGTGCGCGTGCGGACGAGCTCGAGATCGTAGAAGCGCCGCACTTGTTCCCCCTCGGCGGTGGTCTCGGTGCGTGCGAACTCGACGTGCACTTGCGCCTCGGCCACCTGGTTGGCGCGCTCGTTCGCCATGCGCAGCATCAGCGACCGCCGGCCGTCGCGCGGCGCCACCACCGCCACCCGGCTGAAGAGAATCCGCGCCGTCGGCCGCGAGAACTTCGCGAAGAAGATCCCGGTCGCGAGCGCGAAGCTGACGACGCCGAGGAACGCCTCGGTCGCCACCAGCACGTTGGCGTAGAGCGTCCGCGGCACCATCGCGCCGTAGCCGATGGTCGCCATGGTCTGCACGCTGAAGAAGAAGCTGTCGACGAACGAGCCCGGATGCGCGTTCGTGATGTCGTCGCCGCCGGCGAGGTAGGCGACCGCGAAGAGCGCGTTCAACAGGACGTAGCCCACGGCGAAGCTCGCGAGCAGCCTCGGCCAGGGCGCGTTCAGGAGCGAATGGTAGAGGTCGTGGAGACGCCGCGGCGGCACGCCGCGGCGGACGACCGTGAGGCCGCCACGCGGGTCGAGGACGCGCCGAATCGCGGGCGGCTCCGGGGTGGGCTTCGTCATGGCGCGGGATTATAAAGAGAGTCGAACGTCATCGAAAACGAAACCCCGACGACGCCTGCGAAGCGCCGCCGCAGGGGGGAGCGCGCATGATCACGATCCGGCCGGCGTCTGAGCGCGGGCACGCGCAGCACGGGTGGCTCGACAGCCGCCACACGTTCTCCTTCGCCGACTACCACGACCCCGCCCACATGGGCTTCCGCGCCTTGCGCGTCATCAACGAAGACCGCGTGCAGCCCGGCGCCGGCTTTCCGACGCACCCGCACGCCGACATGGAGATCGTCACCTACGTCCTCGCGGGCGCGCTCGAGCACAAGGACAGCATGGGAACGGGGTCGGTCATCCGACCCGGCGACGTGCAGCGCATGAGCGCGGGCACCGGCGTGACGCACAGCGAGTTCAACGCCTCACGCAGCGAAGCGGTGCACTTGCTGCAGATCTGGATCCTTCCCGCGCAGCGTCGGCTCCCTCCGAGCTACGAGCAGAAGGCGTTTTCCGCCCCCGACCGCCGCGGCCAACTTCGCCTGATCGCCGCGCCCGACGGCGCCGACGGCTCCGTCACCATTCACCAGGACGTGCGGCTCTACGCGACGCTCCTCGCGGCCGGCGAGCGCGTCACGCACGGCATGGCGCCGGGGCGACACGCGTGGGTGCAGGTCGCGCGCGGCCGCATCCGCCTGAACGGCACGCCGCTCGCGCCCGGCGACGGCGCCGCCGTGTCCGACGAGCGCACGCTCGAGCTCGCCGGCGAGCCGGCGCCGGCCGCGGACGCCGCCGAGGTGCTGCTCTTCGACCTGGCGTGATCCCGCCGCGGGGGCGGCGGACGGCGCGCCCGCTACCGACCCCGCACCTTCGCCACGACCTCTTCGGTGAAACGCTGCATCTCCTCCTCGAAGTACGGCTGGAAGCTCATGAAGATGAAGTGCGTCACGCCGACGCGCGTGTAGCGCTCGATCGTGTCGAGACATTCCTGCGTATCGCCGATCATCACGCGCTGGCGGGCCTGTTCGGGCGGTGACTGGTCGGTCGAAGCGGCGACCGCGCAGACGAACTGTTCGCGATCTTTCGACGCCCGATAGCAGAGTGGCATCAACACCGTCTTCTCGATGGCGTCGGTGTCGCGGCCGACCGCATCGCCGTGGCGGCGGAGGACGTCGATCAGCTCGCGCATGCGGTCCGCGGTGCCGAAGGAGTTCCACATGTCGGCGTGCTCGGCGACGATGCGGAGCAGGACGCGTTCACCGGTGCCGCCGATCATGATCGGCGGGTACGGCCGCTGCACGGGTTTGGGGAGGCCGAGCGCGTCGGTCACGGTGTAGTGCTTGCCGTGCAGGGTCGTCCGTCCCTCGGTGAACATGCTCTTGATGATCCGGCACGCCTCGTCGAGCGCCGCGAGACGCGCACCGACGGTCCTGAAATCGATGCCGAAGGTGCGGTGCTCGAGTTCGAACCATCCGGCGCCGATCCCGAGATTGAAGCGGCCGCCGCTCACGTGGTCGAGCGTCGCCGCCATCTTCGCCGTCACGCACGGATGGCGATAGGTGTTGCCGCTCACCAAGGTGCCGATGCGCGCCCGCGTCGTCGCCTGCGCGAGCGCGGCGAGCGTCGCCCAACCCTCGAGGCAGGGCCCCTCGGGCGGCACGAAGATCGGGTAGAAGTGATCGAAGTTCCACAGCGAGTCGTAGCCCCAGGCGTCGGCTTTGCGCCACAGGTCGAGCATCCGCGGCCACTCGACGAGCTGTTGCCCTGTTTGAATGCCGAAGCGGATCGGATGACGGGTCATGCTGGATCTCTGCCAGAACCGTCGAGGTGAAACCACCGAGCCACGCCGCGTTCGTGGTCAGATCTCCGAGCGCAGTCGGGTGACCCATTCTCGGCGCGGGCCCGTCCAACGTGTCGTCTTCAGATCCACCCTGCCGTCGCGGTCGAAGCGCACCCCTTCCTCCTCGAGATGCTCGCGCTGGATGTCGGCCCAGAATCCGTCGCGATGGCTGCAACGGCCGGCGGCATTGATCACCCGGTGCCACGGCACCATCTCGACGCGCGGCGCACGCAGCGCGCCGAGCGCGACGCCGACGGCGCGCGCGCCGCGCGGTTGGCCGAGGATGGCGGCGACCTGCCCGTACGTCACCACCTTCCCCCGCGGCACGCGACGGACGACGCGATACACGAGTCGGTAGAAGGGCGGCGGATCGCTCCGTGGTCGCGACGCGCGCCGGTTTTGGCGCCGGCGGCGCCGGTTCTCGATCTCGAGCGGCTCCATCGCCTCGATCGCTGACCGGACGGCCGGCGTGGCGCTACGTCGCGAGAAACGCCTCGATGCGCGCCGCCGCCGCCTCCGGCTGTTCGAGACCGATTGCGTGGCCGGCGGCGGGGAGCACCTCGGCGCGTGCCTGCGGCAGCGCCGCGGCCCACGCATCGGCGTACGCCGGTGACAGCAGGCGATCTTCCGCGCCCCAGAGTACCAGGGTCGGCGACGCGACGCGCGCCAGGCGGCGCGCGAGCTTCGGGTTGTGGAGGTACGGCCGCCAGGCGAAGCGCGCGGCGGCGCGGTCGGCGGTGAGCTTCCACTCGATCTCTTCCATGCTCGTCGGCATGTCGGGTGAATGACGGCGCGCCAACTCCGACTCCGGATCCGCGAAGAGCGCGGGACGCAGCTTGTCGCCGCGGAGCTCGAAGAGGCCGCCCGGCGGCGCCGCCGCGAGGCGCAGGCCGAAGGGGGCGAGGAGCGCGAGGCGCCCGACCGCCGCCGGCCAGCGGCTCGCGACCTCGGCCGCGAGCCAGCCGCCGAAGCCCTCGCCGACGACGACGGCGCCGAGGAGCCCGCGCTGCTCAAGGAGCGCGAGCATCCAGAACGCGAGGTCTTCCATGGTGTCGAGGTCCTCGCGATAGGTCGACCCGGGAAAACCGACGAGCGCCGGCATGACGACCGTGCGCGAGCGCGCGAGCCGCTCCGGCAGGCCTTCCCACAACGGACCGAGCACGTCGTGGAGGAAGACGATCGGCGGTCCGCCGCCGCCGCGGTGCACCGTGACGGCCGCACCGTCGATCGTGAGCGTCTCCGCCGTCGGTGTCATGCCGCCGCCTCCTGCGACTCGAAGATCGCGCGCGGCGCGGGATAGGGAATCGCGTCCTGCGCGGCGAACTCGGCGCGTAGCTTCGGCAGCACCTCGGAGGCAAAGAGACGCATGCTCGAGTCGTAGGTCGGGAAGTCCATCGAGCCGTAGTGCGCGCTCATGAGGAGATTGCCGGTCCCGAGGTCACGCAGCAGCTCCGACAACTTCTGGCGCACCGTCTCCGGGCTGCCGACGACGCAGAAGTCGCCGCGCTCGAGGTCGGCGCGCGTCTGGCACGAGGCGACGAACTCGCCGAGGTTCTGCACCATCCCCATCGTCGACTTGATCGAGGTGTAGCCGGGCGTGTTGATGTCGATGAGCCCTTTCAAGAGATTGCGCTGGAAGTACCAGAATGGCGGCTCGAAACGCTCCCACGCCTTGGCGTCGGTTTCGGCGACGTAGACGCCGATGTTGAGCGAGGTCTGCTCGGGATGCGCGGTGTAGCCCTGCTTCTCGCACTGCTCGTTAAAGAGCCCGCTCATGCGCCGCACCGTGCGCATGCTGAAGAACGGGATCGACATGTAGGCGTAGCGGCGCTTGGCGCAAAACTCCATGGTCTCGAGCGAGCCAACGCCCGGCACCCAGACGCGTGGGTGCGGCTGCTGCAACGGCCGCGGCCACGGGTTCACGTAGCGGTGCTGGTAATACTTGCCGTAGAACTCGAACGGCCCGGGACGCGTCCACGCTTGGATGATCAGGTCGTGCGCCTCGGCGAAACGCGCCCGCGCCGTCGTCGGGTTGATGTTGAAGCTGTGATACTCCGGCGAGCCGCCGACGACGAAGCCCGCAATCAGGCGCCCACCCGAGATGGTGTCGAGCATTGCGAATTCCTCGGCGATGCGCAGCGGCGTGCCGTAGAGCGGCAGCGCATTGCCGAGGACCGCGACCTGCATGCGCTGCGTGCGCGCGAACAGCATCGCGGCGATGAGGTTCGGGCTCGGCATGTTGCCGTAAGCGTTCTGGTGGTGCTCGTTCACGCACGCGCCGTCGAACCCGAGCGCCTCCGCCTGCACCAGTGAGTCGATGTACTCGGTGTAGAGCGCGTGGCCGCGCACCGGGTCGTAGTAGCTGTTCGGGCACCACACCCAGGCGGAGTCGTGCGTCGCCGCGAAGTCCTCCGGCAGGTAGCGCCACGGCATGAGGTGGAAGTGAAAAAACTTCATGACGCCTCCTCGGCGACGACGGCGCTGCGCCAGAGCGGTCCCTCGGTGGCGGCGCCGCGCGTGGTGAGCGGGCCGTCGGCGGTCGCGAGGGCGCGGCTCACCATCCGCTCGAAGTGACCGATGCGACACTCGAGGAACGCCGAGTGGACGCCCGCCGGGCCGCGCGCGCGCAAGCCGCGCTGTACGCGCGTCACGACACCGATGTCCTGCTGATTGGTGCGGTCGAGCGCGTCGCGGCGGAAGTCGCGCAGCCCCGAGAGCTCGCCGCCGAGGTCGAAGCTGCGCGCGACCAGCCGGATGCGCTCGGGCGAGATCGGATCGATACGCAGGTACGAGAACTCCGCCGGGGCGAGCACCGGAATCAGGTTGGGAAAGACGTGGCCGAAGCGCACGTAGGTCGCTTCTTCATCGGAGAGGTGCGCGAGCGCCGGGATCATCGCGCGGTATTCCGGCTTGTGGGGGTATCCATCTAAGCGGAGGACGGCAGGCCAGCGGCTCTCCAGGGTCGGTTCGCAGGGGGGCGTTCGAGGCTGGCCGGGTGCCCGCGGGTCCCCGGTGGCGTAGGCGGCCTCGACTTGGGCTGGGGGTTGACGA
>JACQEO010000091.1 GCA_016200545.1 Deltaproteobacteria bacterium
CCTCGCTCGCGACCCCTCCGCTGACCCCTACCGCCTCCTCTTCCACAATCACTCGCCTCCGTGATCGCCGGCCTCCTCGCCATCCTCGCCGGTCGTGCTGGCCGGACGCCCCCTATGACGAAGACTGAGGCATTACGGCGTCGCGACGTATGCATCCGAGGACCCTCGCCGCACCTCGGAGGTGGACCATGCTGGCGCGTGTCGATCGCGTGCAGATCGCAGTTGAGAACCGGGTCGGCGCAGCCGACGCCTTTCGGCGTCTTCTGGCCGCGGAGACCGTCGGCGAGGACGCGATCGCCCCGTTGGCGACGCGGCGGACCACGCTCGCCGCCGGGACGTCCGCGATCGAGCTGCTCGAGCCGGACGGCACGGGCCCCGTCGATACCCACCTCAGGCGTTTCGGACCGGGCCTCTTCGCTGCGGGGTTCGCGACCGCATCGTTCGAGGCGCTGCGGGCGCGTCTGCTGGCGCGGGCGATCTCGTTCGCCGAAGCCGGCGAGCAGCTCTTCCTCGCGCCCGCCGCGACCGGCGACCATGGCATCCGCTGCGTCATCTCCCCGCTGCGCGAGCGATCGCCGGCCGGCCTCGTGAGCCACCTCTACGAGGTCACGAACCTCGTCGGCGATCATGCCGCCGCGAGCGCGAGCTACGCCGATCTCTTCGGTCTCGCCCCCGAGCGCTATTGCCCGATCGAAAGCGCCGAGTTCGGGTATCGCGGCGTCCTCACCATGTTCGATCCCGCGGTCGGTCTCGACCGCATCGAATGCGTGACGCCGTACGACGGCGACAAAACGATGGGGCGCTTCATGGCGAGGCGTGGCGAGTGCCTGTACATGTGTTTCGTCGAGTCGCCGGACCTACGCCCGATCATCGCGCGTCTCGAAGCGCATGCGCCGCGCGATTGGTCGGCGGCGCCGTCCGGGCCGTCAATCGACGCGCTGTTCGTGCATCCGAAGGCGCTTTCCGGACTGCTCCTCGGCGTCAGCCGCACGAGCGTCGGCTGGAGCTGGTCCGGACATCCGGAGCGCGTCGTGCGCTGACCGCATCGACAGCGGCGGCACAGACGGCGGGCGATCGACTGCACGTCTGTGTCGGCGCCGGCACAACGCCCACTCCGCGTCGCGCCGCCGCGAGCGCAACGCGCCGACCTCACGGAGCTTCCACACCTGGCCGTGGGCTTGCTTCTCTCGCGCTTCACCATGGGCGCCGCCCCACGGAGGACATCGACCATGCGTACCTTCCTACTCGCCAGCGCCATTGCCGTTGCCATGCTGCTTGCGCGGACCCCCGTCGTCAACGCCGGGTGCGGCTGTAACAAACCGCCGCCGCCCGCCGCGAACGTCCGCCCCGCGTTCGCGCCTCCGGGTGGGAACGTCACGCTCTTCAGCCCGCTCTTTCAAGTCGGGAGGAAGTACAACGTGATCTTCGCCCAGCGCGACACCGCGCAACAGGTCCAGGGTACCGCCGTGACCCTGCGTGACTTCGCCGACGGCGTCATGAAGCCGCAGCTCGTCGTGAGCGCACCGACGCTTCCCCCAGGTCCGACGCGAATCCGCGTGAAGAACAGCGGCGACATCCTCCTCGACGTCGCCGCCACCGACTTCACCATGCTGCAAGCGCCGGTCGCGCTCGCCGAGGGCGACGGCGAGACCGTCGCCACCTGCTACCGCGCCGCGGTCAGCGCCGACGGCTCCGTCCTCATTCCGGTCGACATCTCGGCGATCTCCGCCCACATGATCTTCAGCGGCCTCGCGATGAGCTACCCGCTCCTCTTCAGTGGCGAGAACGTCACCATCTACAACGCCCAGGGCTTCCTGATGCAGCTCCTCGGTCCCGACCAGGCGGGCATCTACGCGATCGACGACCCGGCCGGCGCGCCCAACAGCCTCGAGCTCACCTACGACCGCCACGAGTTCCAGACCTACCGCGACCAGCACGCGCACCTCGGCGGCCTCGGCTTGGACCCGCTCGATCCCAACTGGCACACCGACGGCACCTACCACGTCGACCACGATCACCTGATCCTCGCGATCCGCGGCACCGTCGAGAACCTGGGCCTGCCGGCCCCCGGCCAGACGCCGGCCTTCGACCTCCACGTCACCACCGCCCTCGCTGACGGCACCAACGGCGTCGTCACCTCGCGCACCATCACCTGGAGCGACGCCTGCACGACACCCACGTCGATCTCCAATTCCGGCCCGAGCCCCAGCTCCGGATCGGGCATCTAGACGACGCAACCGACGCCGATGAGGAGGAGCCTCATGATGACCTCGCCGTCGCGCTGCGTCTCCCGCTTCTACCGCGTCGCCCTCGCCGCGGCGGCCGTCGTCGCGATCGCCGCCACCGCGGCGATCGGCGCCGGCGCACGCAGCTGGATCGGCGCCCCGTTCCCGGGCTTCTTCGTGCTCGCCAACCGCGTGATTCCCTCCGTCGGCCTCACCAGCTGGTCGGGGACGCGCGACGGCGCCGTGTACCAGCGCGCCGTGATCGCGATCGACGGGTCGCCGGTGGCGAGCGCGAGCGACGTCTACCTGCGCGTCGCCAACCACGCACCCGGTCACGCGTTCACGTACACGCTCCGGCGCGGTACCACGACCGAGACGCTCGCGCTCGCCTCACATCGATTCTCGCAGGTGGACTATTCCATGATCTTCGGCGCCTACCTGATGAACGGCATCTTCTACCTGCTGCTTGGCCTGCTCGCGGCGTGGATGCTCCCGGACACGGATCTCGGGCGCGCGGTGCTCTTTGTCGGCTGCGTCGCCGGCATCTTCGCGCTCTCCGCGGTCTCGCTCTACGGACCGGAATCGGAGATGCGCGTGCACGCGCTCGCCGAGGCCTTCTTCCCTGCGACACTCGTCTATCTCGCCGTCGTTTTCCCACGCGAACACAGCTGGCTGATCGGACCGGTCGCGGGGCTCGGCTGGTGGCTGTCGCTGGCGCTCGCGGTCCCCTACCAGATCCTCATCGAGCAGCCGGCTGCGTACTCACTGCTACACGCCGCGTGCGAGGCATACCTCGGCCTCGCCGGGATCGGTCTCGTCACGAGCCTCCTCGTCGAGCGCGCGCGCGCCGGCGAGGCCGCGACTCCGCTCCTGCGCGCCGCCCTCGCGGGTGCGCTCCTCGGGCTCGGCGTGCCGGCGGTGGTGATGACGCTCTCCGGGCTCACCGGTGGCGGGATTCCTGTGAACGTGGCGGCGACGACGGGGTTCCTCTTTCCCGCCTGTTTCGCCTTCGGACTCGTGCGTCAGGATGTCGCCACCCGCAGGAGAGCTGTCGCCGCGTCGTTGGCGTGACGTCGGCGTCGCACGCGCGCCGTTTGGACGTTGCGGATCCGATACAGCCTTACTAGTGTCGTAGATTTATGAGCGGCGCGCTGGATCGACTCGACTCTGGTATCTATCCTCCACTTTTTCGCGAGCTTCGGACCCTCGCCGGCAACTACTGGTGGAGCTGGCAGCCTGACGGGCCGGAGCTCTTCCGCGACATCAGCCCGTCGCGCTGGGAAGAGGCCGGCCACAATCCGCGCCGACTCCTCGACACCACGCCCCTCTCACGGCTAACCGAGCTCGACGTCGACCCGCGGTTCCGCGCGCGCGCGCGTGATCTGCTGGCACGATTCGCGGCCGACCTAGCCGCGCGGTCGTCGTGGGCCGAGGGCCTGGCGCCACGCCTCACGCCCGAGCGACCGGTTGCGTACTTCTCCGCCGAGTTCGCGATCCACGAGTCGCTGCCGATCTATGCCGGCGGTCTCGGCGTGCTCGCGGGCGACCACCTGAAGTCGGCGTCGGACCTCGGTGTGCCGCTGATCGCGGTCGGGCTTCTCTACCGGCAGGGCTACTTCCGGCAGGATCTCGATCGCTCGTCGTGGCAGAACGAGCGCTACGTCGACATCGACGTCGCGGCGCTCCCGATCCAGCGCGTCGTCGGCACCGACGGCGCACCGCTCTCGGTGACGATCTCGATCGCGCACCGCAGGGTGCACGTCAGCATCTGGCGGGTGCAGGTCGGGCGCGTGCCGCTCTACCTCCTCGACACCAATCGCGACGACAACGAGGAACGCGACCGTTGGATCACCGGCCACCTGTATGGGGGCAACCAGGATACCCGGCTGGTGCAGGAGCTGACGCTCGGCATCGGCGGCGTGCGGGCGCTGCGCGCGCTCGGCGTGCAGCCCGCGGTCTTTCACATGAACGAGGGGCACTCCGCGTTCCTCACCCTCGAGCTGCTGCGCGAGCAGCTGACGGCCGGCATGCCCCTCGAGGGGGCCCAGGCGCACGTGCGCGCGCAATGCGTGTTCACCACGCACACGCCGATCACCGCCGGCCACGACGTGTTCGGCGTCGAGCTCGTTGACACCTTTCTCGCCGACTACTGGGCGGATCTCGAAATCTCGCGCGAGACCCTCTTGAACTTCGGGCGCCGCCGACCGGGCGACGCCTGGGAGCCCTTCGGGATGACGCCGCTGGCGATGCGTTTCGCGCGCTCCACGAACGGGGTGAGCCGCAAGCATGGCGAAGTGTGTCGCGCGATGTGGCGCGACCTCTGGAAGCGACGCAAGCCCGATGCCGTGCCGATCGGCCACGTGACCAACGGCATCCACGTACCCACGTGGACGGCACCCGCGGCGCGGGCGCTGCTGGCCGAGCATCTCGGCCCCGCGTGGGAGTCGCGCCTCGACGATCCGGAGCTTCCGGCGCGCATCGACGCCATTCCCGACGAGCAGCTCTGGGAGCTCCGCAACCGGCTACGGCGCCATCTCGTCGCCGCCGTGCGCGCGCACGCGCACGCGACACGCGCCCGCAAGGGCGAAGACGAGCACTTCGTCGCGGCGGCGGACGCCCTTCTCGATCCAGGGGTACTGACCGTCGGCTTCGCGCGCCGCATGGCAACGTACAAGCGCTTGAGCCTCATCGTCCACGATCCGGCCCGCATGGTGCGATTCATCAGCGACCCGGAGCGACCGCTCCAGTTCGTGCTCGCGGGCAAGGCCCATCCCTTCGACAACGAAGCCAAGCGCACGCTCCAGGAGCTGGCGCGCGTACGCCAGCCGGTCGAGCAACTCGGACGGATCGTCTACCTCGAGAACTACGACGTCGCGCTCGCGCGCTGGCTCGTCCAGGGCTGTGACGTCTGGCTCAACCTGCCGCGCCGTCCGCTCGAGGCGAGCGGCACCAGCGGGCAGAAGGTGATCGCCAACGGCGGCCTCAACATCAGCGTGCTCGACGGCTGGTGGATCGAAGGGTACGCCGGCGACAACGGCTGGCCGGTCGGCGACCACCTCGACGGCAATCCGAAGACACAGGACGACGCCGACGCCGAGGCGCTCTACGCGGTGCTGGAACGCGAGGTCGTGCCGCTCTTCTACGAACGCGACGCGCGCGGCATTCCGGTCGGTTGGCTTACGCGTATGCGCGCGTCGATGCGCTCCATGTTGCCGTTCTTCAACACCCACCGCATGCTGCGGCAGTACACCGAGCAGATCTACCTGAGGGGTCCGGATGGAGGATCGCGCTGACCGCGACCTACGCGCCGCCGCGATGACGATCGGGATCGTCACCGGCGGCGGCGACGCCCCCGGCTTGAACGCCGTCATCCGCGCCGTACACCGCGCGGCAACCCGACGCGGCATGCGCGTCGTCGGCTTCCGCGACGGATTCGACGGCTTGCTGCATCCGGAGACCGCGGTCGTCCTCGACCGCGCGAACACGGCCGGGATCCTCGGTCGGGGCGGCACCATTCTCGGCACCAGCAACCGCGGCAGCTTCACCGTCAAGACCGCGCTCGGCACGCCTCACACGCTCGACCCATCGCTCATCGAGCGCGTGCGCGCGACCATGCACCAGCTCGCGGTGAGCACGCTGGTGTGCGTCGGCGGTGACGGCTCGCTGACGATCGCGCTCCAGCTCGCGCAGGCGGGCATCCCCGTCGTCGGCATCCCGAAGACGATCGACAACGATCTCTCCGCGACCGATTTCACCTTCGGCTTCGACTCCGCGGTCGCGATGGTCACCGAAGCGCTCGACCGGCTGCACCCGACCGCCTACAGCCACCGGCGCATCATGGTGCTCGAGGTCATGGGACGCCACGCCGGCTGGATCGCACTCTACGGCGGCATCGCCGGCGGTGCCGACGTGATTCTCATCCCTGAGATCCCGTTCGACCTCGACGTGGTCGCGCGGACGGTGCGCGCACGCGAGGACGCCGGCCGGCACTTCACCATGGTCGTGGTGGCGGAAGGCGCGGCGCCCGCCGGCGGTGAGGTGCGGGCGACGCTGGAGCGCGATCGCGAGGCAAAGCTCGGCGGCATCGGCCCGATGGTCACCACGGAGCTCGAGCGGCGCACGGGCAAGGAGGCGCGCTGCGTCGTCCTCGGTCATTTGCAGCGCGGGGGCGCTCCGACGAACACCGATCGCGTGCTGGCGACGGCGTTCGGCACCACGGCGGTGGGCCTGGTCGAGAAGAGTTGCTTCGGCGCCATGGTCGCGCTGCAGGGCTCGCACATCGTCGCGGTGCCGATCGCCGACGCTGTCGGGGCGCCACGCCGCGTTTCCTCCGACTACTACCTGCTGCAGGTTGCGCGCGATCTCGGGGTCTCCTTCGGCGAGTCGTAGGCGGCCCACGTTCCTTGCCGCCATGAATCGCATGGCGTGGCGTGTGGCGTCTTCCGCGGAAGCCGAATTTTCGCTGCGTCGAGCGCCGCCGGACCACAACGGGCGATTGACCTCGGACGAGCCAGTTCACTAGAGTTGGGGTGGGAGGATTCCCGTGCCGCGGTCTCTTCGCCTCACCACCCTCGTTCTCGCCCTGGTCGCCACCTCCTCGTTCGCCGTGGATCACCCCATCGAGGGCGATCGCTTGGGTATCGCCGATCCGCCCGCGAACGCCGCACGGCGGAAGGTGGTGTTCACCGCAACGCGCGACTTCGCGATCGATCCGACCACCGTCGCCGATCCGCGCAGCGTCGGCGCCACGCTCGAGATCTCGGGCGAGAATCCGGGAGACGGCTCCTCGGGCGTGATCGCGCTCGACCCGTCGTTGTGGACCGCTCTCGGCACACCTCCCGGCAGCAAGGGATACCGGTATCTCGACTTCAACTCCTCCACCGGCGTGCGAAAGATCGTCTTCAAGGCAGGCCGCAAGGGCGGCAACTTGGGGGTGGGCGGCAGAGGGAGCGCGTGGCTGTATCAGGTGACCCAGCCGCAGGGCTCGATCAGCGCGCGCTTCACCGTCGGCAGCGACGTCTACTGCGCCGAGTTCACCACCTTCCAGCGCAATCAACCCGGTAAGGTGAGTTCGAAGAAGGCGCCGCCGCCCGCCTCGTGCACGCTGACGCCGCCGGTCTGCGGCAACGGCACCATCGAGTCCGGCGAGGAGTGCGATGACGGCGGCACGATGTCGGGCGACGGCTGCTCCGACACGTGCCAGCTCGAGAATACGTCGGCGATCTGCGCCGGCGTCCCGAGCGTCGCCGGCACGAGCATCGCGTCGGTGCGCGTCGCCGCCGGTCTCTCCAGCCCGCTCTTCGTCACCGCGCCGCGCCTCGATCCGAATCGCGTCTTCGTCGTCGAGCAGGGCGGCCGGATCCGCATCATCAAGAACGGCATCTTGCTGCCGACGGCGTTCCTCGCCATCGAGAGCAAGGTGAACTTCTCCGGTGAGCAAGGGCTCCTGAGCATGGCGTTCCACCCGGACTACGAGACGAACGGACGGTTCTTCGTATATTACAGCAACACCGACGGCGACATCACCATCGCCCGCTACCAAGTCAGCGGCAACCCCGACCTCGCCGACGACACCAGCGAGAAGATCCTCCTCACGATCAATCACCAGTTCGCCAACAACCACAACGGTGGTCAGCTGCAGTTCGGACCCGACGGTTATCTCTACGCCGCCACCGGCGACGGCGGCGGCGGCGGCGATCCGCTCGCGAGCGGCCAAAACTTGATGACGATGCTCGGCAAGCAACTCCGCATCGACGTCGACGTCGAGACGCCGCCCTACTATGCGACGCCGGCCGGTAATCCCTTCCCCGGCGCCGGGGATCCGTTCGACCTCATCTGGGCCTACGGCTTACGCAATCCGTGGCGGTTCAGCTTCGACCGCCAGACCGGTGAGCTCTACACCGCTGACGTCGGGCAAAACGCGTGGGAAGAGGTCGACGTGCAGCCCGCCGGCACCGGCGGCCTCAACTACGGATGGCGCGTCTTCGAAGCGCGGCACTGCTTCGACCCGAGTCCCGCCGCAGACTGCCCCAACCCGCCGACCGGCTTCACCATGCCGGTCCTCGAGTACGATCACGGGCAGGGCTGTTCGATCATCGGCGGCTACGTGTACCGCGGCTGCGCGCTGCCAGATCTCCAAGGCACGTACTTCTACTCCGACTACTGCTCGGCGTTCGTTCGAACCTTCAAGGGCGTGAGCGGCGGCGACGCGCAGAATCTCGCCGACCGCACCGCCGACGTCCACCCGCCCGGAGGCCTCACGATCGACAGCGTGACGTCGTTGGGCGAAGACGCCCGCGGCGAGCTCTACATCGTCGATCAGGGCGGCGAGGTATTCAAAATCGTGCCCGGTAGTTGAGCGTGGCCGCCGTGTTCTTCCCGACTGGATCGTGAGCGAACGCAAGAATCTCGCGATCCTCGTCAGCGGCGGGCCGGCGCCGGGGATCAACAGCGTCATCGGTGCCGCCACGATCCGCAGCAATCTCGAGGGCGTCGACGTCCTCGGCATTCGTGACGGGTTCGAGTGGATCATGCACGGCGACATCGATCACGTGCACCTGCTCGGGATCGACGACGTGAGCCGCATCCACTTCCGCGGCGGCTCGCACATCGGTATCTCGCGCGCCAATCCGACGCTCGACCCGCAGCACCTCGAGAACACCGTGATCTCGCTCCTGCGCCTCAACGTCTCGCAGCTGATCACGATCGGCGGCGACGACACGGCGTTCTCGGCGATGCGGCTCGAGGAGTGCTCGGCGGGACGCATCCGGGTCGTACACGTCCCGAAGACGATCGACAACGATCTCGACTTGCCGCCGCAGGTCGACACGTTCGGATTCCAGACGGCGCGGCATTGCGGCGTCGAGATCGTGAAGAACCTGATGGTCGACGCGAAGACGACCTCGCGCTGGTACTTCGTCATCACCATGGGCCGCAAGGCCGGGCACCTGGCGCTCGGCATCGGCAAGGCGGCGGGAGCCACCCTGACGCTGATCCCGGAGGAGTTCGGCGGTAAGCACGTCAAGCTGAAGGCGATCGTCGATACCCTCGTCGGCGCGATCATCAAGCGTCTCAGCTACGGTCGCCGCGACGGCATCGCGGTGATCGCCGAGGGCGTGGTCCTCGGCATCGATCCCACCGACCTCGCGCATCTCGACGACGTCGAGCGCGACACGCACGGCAACGTCCGCATCGCCGAGGTCGACCTCGGCGAGATCCTGAAGCGCGCCGTCCAGGCGCGGTTGCGGGAGTTCGGCCTGAAAGAGACGATCGTCGCCAAGAACATCGGCTACGAGCTCCGCTGCGCCGATCCGATCCCCTCCGACCTGGAGTACACCCGCGACCTCGGCTACTGCGCGGCGAAGTACCTGCTCGCCGGCGGCAACGCGGTCATGATCTCGATGCAGGGCGGTCGGTTCGTTCCGATCCCGTTCGCCGAGCTCCTCGACACCGCCACCGGCCGGGCGCGCATCCGTCTCGTCGACGTCACCTCGACGCGATACGCGATCGCGCGGCGCTACATGATCCGCTTGCGCCGGGACGACTTCGAAGACCCGCACGAGCTCGCGAAGTTCGCGGCGACGGCGCACGTGTCGTTGGACGAGTTCCGTCGGCAGTTCCAGGACCTGGTCGCGCTCGAGCCGCCGCCGCTACACATCGAGCCGCTCGGCGCGACGGCGCCGCGCTGAGCGCGCCCGCAGCGCGCTCCGCCCGCCACGCCGCCCGATCGGCGGCTGCGATCGCGGCGACGTCTTCAGCTGGCGGCACGCCGACCCGGCGCCGGCGCGGCGGCGGACGGCGCGACGGCACTCGCTCCGCCGTCGGACGTCGACACAGCGTCGGCGAGGACGCGCTTCAGGTCCTCGCCCTCGAGCGTCTCGCGCTCGCGAAGGACGGCCGCCAAACGCGCCAGCCCTGCACGGTTCGCCGCCAGCAGCTCACCTGCCCGCGCATGCGCACGGCGGACGAGCACGGCGACCTCGGCGTCCAGCATCTCGGCGGTCGCTTCGCTGACCGGCAGATCACGGCCGGCGAGCCCGTCGATGCCGCGCATGTACCGGCCGCGCTCGGAGGTGACGAAGCTCAGCGGGCCGATCTTGTCGCTCATCCCGAACTCCCACACCATGTGGCGCGCGATCTGCGTCGCGCGCTCGATGTCGTTGTGGGCGCCGGTGGTGATGCGGCCGAAGGCCAGCTCCTCCGCCGCGCGCCCGCCGAGCAGCACCGCCAGCCGATCCTCGAGCTCGGGCTTGCTCTGCAAGGTGCGCTCCTCCACCGGCAGCTGCATGGTGTAGCCGAGCGAGCCGAGCATGCGCGGGATGATCGTGATCTTGTGTACGGGATCGGCGTTCGGCACCAGGGCCGCCACGATCGCGTGCCCGGCCTCGTGATGCGCGACGATGTTCTTCTCCGAATCGGAGAGGACGTGGCTGCGGCGCTCGATGCCGGCCGTCAAACGATCGGCGGCCTCCTCGAACTCCGCCTGTTCGACGTGCTGCTTGCCGTGCCGCGCCGCCAGCAGCGCGGCCTCGTTCACGAGATTCGCGAGATCGGCGCCCGAGAATCCCGGCGTGCGCGACGCGATCGTCTCGACGTTCAGCCCGGACGCATAGCGCACCTTGCGCAGGTGCACCTGGAGGATCTTCACCCGGCCGCGCAGGTCCGGCATGTCGACGACGATGCGGCGATCGAAACGGCCGGCACGTAGCAGCGCGGGATCGAGCACCTCGGGCCGGTTCGTCGCCGCGAGTAGGATCACGCCGGCCGAGGGATCGAAGCCGTCCATCTCGACCAGCAGCTGGTTCAACGTCTGCTCCTGCTCGTCGTGGCGCCCGAAGCCGGCCGGCGCGGCGCTGCGCGACTTGCCGACCGCGTCGAGCTCATCGATGAAGACGATGCACGGCGCCTTCGTCTTCGCCTGCTCGAAGAGGTCCCGGACGCGCGCGGCCCCGACGCCGACGAACATCTCGACGAACTCCGAGCCGCTGATCGAGAAGAACGGTACCGCCGCCTCGCCGGCGATCGCGCGCGCGAGGAGGGTCTTTCCGGTCCCGGGCGGCCCGACGAGGAGGACTCCCTTGGGAATCTGTGCGCCGAGGAGCCGGTAGCGCTCCGGGGCCTTCAAGAACTGGACGATCTCGAGCAGCTCGCTTTTCGCCTCGTCGATGCCGGCAACGTCGTCGAATCGGACCTTGATGTCCTGCTCGCTGTAGATCCGCGCGCGGTTCTTGCCGAGCGTGAGCGCCTGCCCGATCCCTCCCTGCGTCAGGCGGCGAGCGGCAAAGCTCCAGACCGCCATCAGGATCCCGATCGGCAGGATCCACGCGAACAGCAGATCACGCCAGAAAGTGTTCTCGATCCGGCCGGCGAAGATGACGCCCTTTTGCGTGAGTTGCTCGAGGAGGGTGTTGTCGTCGATGTTCGGAAGGCGATTCACCTCGAAGAGGCGCTCCGGCTCGGCGCCGGTCCAGCGGGCGGCGAGCGGCTGCCCGCGCTCGATCATCTTGCGGAGGTCGTCGGGCACCGGTGCGTCGGCGCGCAGCTTGAAACGGATGCTGGTGGCACCGATCAGCGCCTCCTCGATCTGCCCTTGCTCGAGCATGGTCTGGAAGCGGCTGTAGGGCACCGTCGCCGGCGGCGCGCTGCCGATGATGCCTTGCAGGAGGAAGAGAAGCGCCAGCGCCGCCGCGACGTACGTGAACGAAAACCGCATCTTCGTCTTGTCGATGGGTGGGCGCTTCATACGAGTCGAGTCTGCTCACGTTGCGTCGGGGGAGCAAGAGCGGCCGAGATCGTCAGAAACGGCGCCACGCCGCCGCCGCCCTCAGCGGCGGGCGCGGCCGATTCGTTGCGGGCGGGCGCGGGCTCCTGGTAGAGGTCGACGGCGCGCCGGATCGTCGACGCGCCGCCACGGCACCATGGTCGGATCGCGTCCTTCGCCGCCCGACGACGCCTGCGTCCTCTGCGGAGGGGCGCAACGCGCGCGTTACGACCTCGGATCGCATCGACTGCTCTACTGCTCGCGCTGTCAGCTCGGACAGCTCTCGCCGCTGCCGACAGACGCGGAGCTGGCGGCGCTCTATGCGTCGCCGGCTTACTTCAGCGGCGGCGACGCTGTCGGCTACGCCGACTACGTCGCCGACGCCCCGCAACACGCGCGTTCGTTCCGCGCGCGTCTCGAGAGGTTGCTGCGCCACGGCCCGATCGGCGATCTGCTCGAGATCGGCTGCGGACCGGGGCTCTTCCTCGCCGAAGCGCGTCGCCTCGGTGTGACACGCGTCGTCGGCGTCGACCCGAATCCGTGGGCCGTCGAGCAGGCATGCGCGCGCGGCGTCGAGGCACACGTCGGCTCCGTGGAGACGCTCGATCCGAGTCGGCGGTTCGACGCCGTCGTGATGCTCGACGTGCTCGAGCACGTCGTCGCACCCCTGCCCTTTTTCGCCGCGGTACGCGCGCGCCTGCAGCCTGACGGACGCCTGCTCGTGATGACCCCGAACATCCGCTCGCTGCTGGCGCGGCTCTCGGGACGGCGTTGGGTGTCGCTGAAGACCCCGGAACACGTCCGCTACTACAGCCCGCGCAGCATCCGCGCGCTGCTCGACGTCACCGGCTTCGACGTCCTCGCCATACACGCCGCGGGTCAGTACGTGACCGTCGCGTTCTTCCTCGCGCGCCTCGAGCGACTCGTGCCGCGTTCCGCGCGCGTGCTGCGGCGGATCGTGGACGCGCTCGCGCTCGGCGGCCGGGTCGTTTTTCTGACCAACGGTTCGATCGACGTCGTCGCGCGCCCGGTGACATCCGCGGTGGATTCGGCACGGACCCGACGTTGAGGTGCGCCGCCTTCGATGGCCACGCTCGCCACCACTGCCAGCGTCTCCGGCGCCCGCGCCGCCGAGCTCCGCGCGCTCGTGCGGCTGGCTGGACCGGTCGTCATCGCCGAGCTCGGCTGGATGGCGATGTGGCTCGTCGACACGATGCTCGTCGGCCGCGTCGGCGCCGAGGCGATTGGAGCCGTCAGCGTCGGCGGCAATCTCTTCTTCACGATCGCGATCTTCGGAATGGGGCTCCTCCTCGGCCTCGACCATACGGTCGCGTACGCGCACGGCGCCGGACGGACGCGCGCGGCGCACGAGGCATTGGTCGACGGAATGCACCTCGGCATCGTCGCGACCGCCGCGCTCACCGCCGTCGCCTGCGCCGCGATGCCGCTGCTCGCGCATGCGGGCCTGAACCCGCGCGTCCTCGCACAGGCACGTCCGTACTTCGCCGCGACGCTCTGGAGTCTCTTCCCCCTCCTGCTCTTCGCCGCCTTCCGGCGCTATCTCCAAGCCCTCGGCTTCGTGCTCCCGGTGATGGTGACCATCATCAGCGCCAATCTGGTGAACGCCGCCGCCGGCTGGGTCCTCATTTTCGGAAAGCTGGGCGCGCCGGCGCTCGGCGTCGCGGGCGCCGGTTGGGCGACCACGGTCTCGCGGGTCTACATGCTCCTCGCCCTCGCAGCGTACGTCGTCTGGCGCGAACGTCGACACCCGACCGGACTCTTTCAGGTTTCGCTTCGCCCGCAGCTCGCGCGGCTCGCGCGCCTCGCGCGGCTCGCGCGGCTCGCGCGGCTCGGCCTTCCCGCCGCCCTCCAGACGTCGCTCGGGGTCGGCGCGTTCGCGTGCGCGACGACGCTCGCCGCCACGCTGGACGCGACTGCCCTCGCCGCCCATCAACTCGCGCTCAGCACCGCGGCGACGAGCTTCATGGTGCCGCTCGGCATCTCGTCGGCGGCGGCCGTCCGCGTCGCGCAGGCGCTCGGGCGCCGTGACGTCGCCGGCGCGCGGCGCGCCGGATGGATCGCGCTCGCCATCGGCGCGCTCGTGATGCTGTCGTCGGGTCTCGCGTTCGTTCTCGCGCCACGCGCTATCCTCCGCGTGTTCACCGACGACCCCGCGGTCATCGCGACCGGCGTCGCGCTGCTGCGGGTGGCCGCCCTCTTTCAGCTCTTCGACGGCGTCCAAGTGGTGGCGACGGGCGTTTTGCGCGGCGCCGGCGACACCCGGACGCCGATGATCGCGAACCTCGGAGACTACTGGCTTCTCGGCCTCCCGATCGGCTACGTGCTCTGCTTCCGGCGCGGCCTCGGCATCGTCGGCCTCTGGATCGGCCTCTCGATCGGCCTCGTCCTCGTCGCGCTCGCGCTGCTCTACACGTGGTCGCGACGGCTCCCGGCCGCGCCCGGCGCCTGACGCCGCGGCGCCCGGGTCGCCCGCGCGCCGCGACGGTAACTCCGGCTCAACGCGGCTGCGGATCGACCGCCTGGCGCAGCATCTCCTCCGCCGCCGTGTAGTCCGGCTTCACCCGCAGCGCCTCGCGGTAGTGCCGTACGGCGCCCTCCCGATCGCCACGCTGCAGGAGGACGTTGCCGAGGTCGTAGTGCGCGTCGGGGGAGCCGGGGCCGCGGCGCAGCGCCTCCGCGTACTGCACGATCGCGCCGTCGAGGTCGCCGCGCGCGCACAGGACGACGCCGAGGTTGATGCGCGCGGCGACGTGATCGGGCTCGAGCCGCACCGCCTCGCGCAGATGCGCTTCCGCTTCTTCGAGCGCGCCGCGCACGTACAGAATGACACCGAGGTTGCTGTGCGCCTCCACGTCGCTCGGCCGGATCGCCAGCGCGCGGTGGTACTCTTCCACCGCCTCGTCGGGGCGGCCGCTCTTCTGCAGGAGCAGTCCACGGTTGTAGTGGGCGTCAGCGTAGAGGGGCGCGAGGGCGAGCGCGACGTCGTAGTGGGCGAGCGCCGCGGCGGCGTTCCCCTGCTTGGCGAGGATCAAGCCGAGGTTGTTGTGCGGATCGGCGTAGTCGGGCTTCATGCGTAGCGCCTCTGCATAGTAGCGCGACGCCTCCGCGAGATCGCCGTCGGTGTCGAGCTGGGCGCCGACCTGGAACGCCGCCAGGTGGTTGTCACGAGTCACCGCCAGCGCGTGGCGGAACAGCGTGATGCCGTCTTGCCAGCGAGACACCTGGAACCACGTCGACGCCAGGCAGGCGACGACGACCACGCACGCCCCCGCGTATCGATAGCTCCGGCCGACGCGCCACCGTGCACAGACGTCGCTCGCCCCCCACACGAGCGCGAGGAAAACGCCGACGAGCGGGACGTACGTATAGCGGTCGGCGAGCGCCTGGGCACCGACCTGTACCAGCCCGATCACCGGCACGAGCATGCCGACGAACCAGAACCAGCCGACGAAGAGGTACGGACGCGCCTGCCTCTGCACGATCGCGACGACCGACGACCCCGCGAGGACGAGGACGGCGGCGCCGACGGCCCACCAGGACACACTCTTCGGATACGGATAGAAGCATGAGAGATCGACGGGCCACAGCATCTTCCGAAGATAGGTCACGTACGCGAGCGCGGCGTTCGCGGCCCGGCGTGAGAGCGGAGCGTCGATCACGCTCATGGCGCCGCGCTGTGCGACGAGCGTGACCACGCTCACGCCAACGCTGAGGACGACGAGCGGCAGCTTCTCGAGAAGCACGCGGGCCGGACGCACGCGCGCCAGTCCGAGCGCACGGTCGCCGCTCGCCTGCGTCGCGGACCGCGCCGTGCCGCCGAGCGCCAGGCGCCGCAGCGGCCACACGTCGAGCAGCAGGAGGACGAACGGGAACGTGACCAGCATCGACTTGCACATGAGCCCGAGGACGAACGCGCCGGCGACGCGCGTGTAGCGCACGGCGCTCGGTCTCTTCACGTACGCGGCGTATGCGATGAGCGCGAGGAAGAGGAACGTCGTGCTGAGGACGTCCTTGCGCTCCGAGACCCACGCGACCGATTCGACGTGCAGCGGATGGATGCCGAAGAGCACGGCGACGAGAGCGCTACGTCCGTCGGCCGCCCCCATGGCGCGCAGCGCGACGAAGAGCAGCAGGGCATTCGCGACGTGCAGCACGACGCTGGTGAGATGGTGGCCGCCCGCGTACATGCCGAAGACCTGGACGTCGAGCATGTGCGAGAGCCACGTGAGCGGGTGCCAATTCGCCAGTTCGGTCGAGGTGAACGCCCATCGCACGCCGCGAGCGGTGAGCCCCTGTCGCACGTAGGGATTCGCCGTCACGTAGGACGGATCGTCGAAAGCGATGAAGCGAGCCCATGCGAGTTGCGCGAATGGCAGCAGAACAGCGGCGGCGAGACCGGCCGCGACGATCACCGACGGGGGGGTGCGCCGCACTTACGGCTGAGCGGCGCGGACGCGCTGCTCGAGCTGCTCGGTATCCTCCGGGGTGAGACTGAAGTACCGCGCCTCGGGGTGATGGAACACCAACGCCGAGACCGAGCCCTCCGGCTCCATCATGAAGCCCTCGGTCAGATGGACCCCGATCTGCCGCTCGACATCGAGGAGACGAAAGAGCTGCACCTGGTCCTCGAGACGCGGGCAGGCAGGATAGCCGAACGAGACCCGGACGCCGCGATATTGCGCCTTGAAGAGGTCCTGCTTCGTCACGTCGGGGGGGTCGGGAAAGCCCCACATCTCACGGATCTTGGCGTGCAGCAGCTCGGCGAAGGCCTCCGCACTCTCGAGCGCGAGCACTTGCAAGACGTGTGAGCGCAGGTACTCGCCCGCGTCTTTCCATTCGTCGGCGAGGGCGCGCACGCCGGGGCCGACACTGGTCGTGAACATGCACACGTAGTCGGTGCGGCCGGACTCCCGAGGCGCCGTGAAGTCGGCGAGGCAGAGCCCGCCGTCCTTTGCCTGGCGGCCGAAATCGCAGCGCTCGACCGGCCGGTCGCCCTCGGGCCCGTAGATGAGGAGCGCGTCGCCGTCGCTCTGCGCGCGGAAGAACTTGTAGACGGCGTTGGCGGTGATGTCGGACCGCCTGAGCATTTCCTCCTCGACCGCCGTCACCGTCGCTCGCAGCTCGCGCGCCTTCGCATCACCGGCGGCAAGCGCCGCGGCGAACTTCCCCTTGAAGCCGAGGTGACGCGTGTAGAGCATCACCGGATTGATGTAGGGGAAGATCGCGTCGAGATCGTAGTCGCGCACGACGTGCAATTTGAGATCCGGCGGCTGCGGGATCGGAAAGTCGTGGCGGAGGACGGCCTTGGTGAACGCGCGACCCGCGACGGGCGGTGCCGCCGGCGCGCCGCTCGTCGCCAACGCGGTGAATTCGCGCGCCAGACGTTCGCCGAGCGCGGTGCGGCGCGCCGGATCCTGCAGCTGGTTCGCGAGGTCGAGGCCGGTCATGGCGTCCTGCGCGTAGACCACCATGCCGGCGTACTCGGGTGCGATGCGTGTACGCGTGAACTTGTTGGTGAGCGCCGCGCCGCCGACGAGGATCGGACAGTCGATACCGGCGCGCGCCAGATCCTGCGCCGTGACGACCATCATCTGCGCCGACTTGACGAGGAGGCCGGAGAGACCGATCGCGTCCGGCGCGTGCTCCTGATAGGCGCGCACCAGGTCGTCGGGCGGCACCTTGATACCGAGATTGATGACGCGATAGCCGTTGTTGCCGAGGATGATCTCGACCAGGTTCTTCCCGATGTCGTGGACGTCGCCCTTCACGGTCGCGAGCAGGATCTTCCCCTTGGTCGAGGTCTCGGCCTTCTCCATGTGCGGCTCGAGGTAGCCGACCGCCGCCTTCATCGCCTCGGCGGACTGCAGCACCTCGGCGACAATCAGTTCATTGGCGTTGAACAGCCGGCCGACCTCGTCCATCCCCGCCATGAGTGGACCGTTGATGATCTCGAGCGGCCGGCGGGTGCGCAGCGCCTCGTCGAGGTCGGCGTAGAGGCCTTCCTTCGAGCCGACCAGGATGTAGCGCGCCAGACGTTCGTCGAGCGGCAGTTTCTTCCACTCCTCTTCGGTTTGCTTCGACTTGCGCTCGCGGAAATGCGCCGCGAAGGCCGCGATCGGATCGTCGCCGCGCCACCAGATGAGGTTCTCGGCGAGCGCCCGCTCTTCGGGCGGGATCTCGGAGTAGCGTTCGAGCTTCTCCGAGTTGACGATCGCCATGTCGAGGCCAGCCTGGACGCAGTGGTACAGAAACACCGAGTTCAGCACCTCGCGCCCCGCCGCCGGCAGGCCGAACGACACGTTCGAGACCCCGAGGATCGTCTTGCAGCGCGGCAGCTTCTCCTTGATGAGCCGGATACCTTCGATCGTCTCGACACCCGAGCCGATGTAGTTCTGATCGCCGGTACCGACCGGAAACACGAGTGCGTCGAAATAGATGTCCTCGGGCTCGACGCCGTACTTCTCGGTGAGCAAGCGATGCGACCGCTCGGCGATCGCCAGCTTGCGGACGCGCGTCACCGCCTGCGCCTGCGCCTTGTCCTCGTCGATGCAGCCGACGACGAGCGCCGCGCCGAACGTATGTGCCAGCGGCACCACGCGCTGGAAACGCTCCTCGCCATCCTCGAGATTGATCGAGTTGATGATCGACTTCCCCTGGGTGCGCTTCAGGCCCTCCTCGAGGACGCGCGCGTCGGTCGAGTCGAGCATGATGGGGACCTTCACCTTCTTGGCCACCATCTCCAGGAAGCGCGTCATGTCGATGGTCTCGGGACGGTCGGGATCCTGCAGGCAGACGTCGATGATGTGCGCGCCGCGACGCACCTGGAGGCGGCCGACCTCGCTCGCCTCTTCGATCTTGTCCGCGGCGATGAGCTGCTTGAACTTGCGGCTGCCGAGAACGTTTGTGCGCTCACCGACGATCACCGGCCGCGTGTCGTCGTCGATGACGAGGGTCTCGATGCCGCAGACCGCGGAGCGGCGGACGTCGGGGATGCGACGCGGCGCCTTGCCGCGCGCCACCTCGGCGAGCAGTGCGATGTGGTCCGGGACCGTGCCGCAGCAGCCGCCGATGAGATTCACCCAGCCCTCGGACACGAAACGGCCGACCTTGGATGCGATCATCGGCGGCGTCTCGTTGTAGCGCCCGTTCTCGTCGGGCAAGCCGGCGTTCGGCACACACGCGATCGGAAACCGCGCCAGCGCCGCGAGCGTACGCAGATGATCGGTCATGAAGTCGGGACCGGTTGCACAGTTGAGGCCGATCCACAGGAGGTCGCGGTGCGCGAGCGAGACGTAGAACGCCTCGACGTCCTGGCCCGCGAGCAGCGTCCCCATGACCTCGATCGTCCCCGAGACGGCGATCGGCACCGCCGTCCCGAGCTTCGCCTGCGCGCGGTCGATGCCGACGAGCCCCGCCTTCAGGTTCAACGTGTCTTGAGTCGTCTCGAGCAGGAGCACGTCGACGCCGCCCTCGATCAGGCCGGCGGCTTGCGCCTCATAGTGGTCCGCGAGGTCGTCCCAGGTGACGCCGCCCGTGACCGCAATCGTCTTGGTCGTCGGCCCCATCGACCCGGCGACGAAGCGCACCTGGTCTGGTGTCGAGTACGCGGCCGCGGCTTCGCGGGCGATGCGCGCCGCCGCGACGTTGATCGCGTGGGTCTGTCCCGCCAAGCCGTACTCGGCGAGGACGAGCGGCGTCGCGCCGAAGGTGTCGGTCTCGACGATGTCGGCGCCGGCGGCGAGGAAGCGCTCATGGACGCCGCGAATGACCTCGGGGCGCGTGAGGACGAGGTGCTCGTTGCAGCCCTCGAGCGCGGCGCCGCCGAAGTCGTCGGCGGTGAGGTCGAGCGTCTGGATGGACGTCCCCATGGCGCCGTCGAGCACGAGGATACGCTCGCTGAGGAGCCGCTTCAGCAGCGCGATGCGTTGGTCGCGATCGTCGGACATACCTTGACTCCCCGCTGTCGCGGAGAGCCCATGAGTCTACTTGGTGCGGGTGGTCTCTGCCAATCGGGAAAGGCGGCGTTCGTTGTAAGGCCTCAGTCTCCGTAGGGGGGTGGTTTCGTTTGGGTCTTACGTATAATTATAGTATACAGACCGCCATGGACACCAAAGACGAGATCGCTCGATTCGTCGATCAGGTACGCAAGCGGTGGCCCGTGGCGCGAG
>JACQEO010000016.1 GCA_016200545.1 Deltaproteobacteria bacterium
ATCAGGTCGCGCGCGATCGGGTCGCCGGCGCGACGCGAATGGCGCTAATCCGCCCCGTCGTTACGGAAAATGGGCGGGAACGGGACCAAGTAGGCGAGCGCGTGGCCACGTCCGATAACGCGTCAACTGTCAACCAGCGCCTAATGTGTTCTATCGACTTGTGGAGTGCGAGACTCGCAAGGGACACGCGCCCGCCATCCGCGTTCTTGAGTGGATCTCGTGAATGGAGGAGCTGCGCAATTCCGGTTGGAGGGCCGCCAAGTTCAGCCTCGGCTCTTCCAATAGTTGGGGCGGCGTTTCAGGTGAGCAACGGCGACGATGACGATCTCGGTTGGCGTGAGACGGTAGACAACCTGGTATGGAAAACGCGGGACCAACACGCGACGGGTCTGGGGATCGCGGCGACTGGGCGAACCAATCTCGGGGCGGGCCTCGATCAGCGTCAGCATCTCCGCGACGGCATCGAAGAATTCCCCGCCGAGGCCCGGACCCCTCGTCTCGTACCAGCGAACAGCGTCGATCAACTCCTCCGACGCGGGCTCGCCGGTGCGAACCGTGCGCTTCACCGGCCGAGGAGATCTTTCTCGATCCGGCGCTTCACGTCTTCCCAAAGTTCCAGCTTGACGGTACCGGTCTCGATCGCGGCGACGCGGCGCGCGATCTCAGCCTCCCAGGCCGCTTCGGCGTCTGGGTCGGCAGGGCCGTCGAGACTGGCCAGCAACTCCGTTGCGAGTTCAGCGCGCGCCTCGACGTCAAGCTTGAGAGCGTCCGCCAAGACGGCTTCAGCAGCCTTGATCATGGCGCCAATCTTACGCCCGGCTCGGCGGCCCAACAAGCGGCTGCACCCGCCGGCGGCCGCGCCACGGCAAAGCAACTCGCAACGGCCGGGGGTGGCCACCGCGGGTGAGCCGCCGACTCGTTAGACCGACAAGGAGTGAGCACGAGCAATGCCAGAGATCTCGCGCTTCTTCGGGATCGTAGTCGCGATGTTCTACAGCGATCACTCGTTACGGAAAATGGGCGGGAACGGGACCAAGTAGGCGAGCGCGGGGCCACGTCCGATAACGCGTCAACTGTCAACCAGCGCCTAATGCGTTCTATCGACTCGACAAACGCTGTGGGCGGCTCGACGGTACGTGCGCATGGCGCCCACCGTACCGCAAGCCTCCTGAAGGCGTCACCTGAAGGTGAGGGGTTCCCCCCTCCCAGAAGGGGACACTGAATCCACACCGCCGGCTTCAACCAACTTTCACGTGCGAGCGCTCGATGGAATGCGCGGACTCGCTGCGATCATCGTGGTGGCTCGTCACACATTCAACGCCCTACACCTCGCTATCGAGACGCGACTCGCGGTACTCCACAGCCCGCTCGCCCTCGTTCTGAATGGTCAAGGTGCCGTACAGCTCTCTATCGACTGAGGGTAGATGGGTAGATGGCGAGGAGCCGCTCGGCCGAGACGTCGTGGGCGAGCATGAAGCGGAAGATCGCCTCCCGTGGCACGTCTTCGAAGAACGTTCGCACGTGTTCGAGCCACCGGTCGGAGTCGCGCTGGTCACGCAGGCCTGCTGCTATCCCTCGGTGACGCGGCTCCTTAGATCTTGAGGTGTTCACCTTCTTGCCTTCGGCGCCGACGCCGCCGGTGGTGATGAGGATCCGAAGCCGCGTTCTTCGGCAGCCTCGCGCATGGCAGCGGCGATCGCGTCGCCGTCATCCGGGAGATCCGGACCCTCGGTCACGGCGAAGTTGGCACGCCGCAGGCGCGCCGCGATCCAGGGCTTGTTCGTGTCCTCGATCTGGCCACTGATGACCTCGGGAGCCGTGGAGAACACGATCGCGCGCGAGGCGATGTTGCGCTCGATCTCCGCCGCCATCTCTCGCGAACGATCGAGTACCGCTACTCCCTCCTCGCCGTCGGCGGCGATCCAGCCGAGCATGCCCTCCGTGCGGAGTGGAGTGAGGTACTGCTCCCCGATCTGCACGCCTGGCAGTACCCAGTCAACGTTCTCTGGAGGTCTCCGACGCGCGGCCGATCATCGCGGTCCACTCCGGGACCTGTTCGACGATCGCATCGGACAGCCGCCAGGTGCGACCGCGCTTCGCGGTGCTCTCGCGCGCAAGCGTTGCTACTGCCTGCCCGGCGATCTCCGCGGGGAAGTCCTCGGCCCGGCCGAGGACCTGATCGGAGTTCTCGCCTCGGCATCGGTAGAGACCGAGCACGATCCCCGCGCACGTTCCTGTGTAGAAGAGAGCACAGGCGGCGAAGGGCCCAGAACGTCCGAGTTTGGCGATTGACCGCGTGCTACGCAGACCTACGTGCCAGGCAGCGCTTGCTGAAAGCAGGAGAGCGTTCTTGGATGCGGCGCATCGCCGCTGGGTCGTAGACGTGCTCTCCACAGCTCGGGCAGGCAAAGTATCGTAAGCCTGGCACCGAGTATGCCTTGCCCCGAGCGGTGCCGCGCCAGGTACCTGTGACGGGCTTGATAGAACGGCTTCCGCAGGAAGGACAAACCGTGATGTTGAACTCCCGTTTAGCCATCTCGGCGATCTCCATCGTCGTCTGGTCGGTGACGCGCATGCCGCGTACGAAACGCGAGCGAATGCCGAGCTTGTCGAGCATCTCGTCGATCTGCGGGCCGCCGCCGTGGACGATCACCGGGTTCATGCCGACGTACTTGAGCAGCACGACGTCTTGCGCGAACGACTCCTTCAGCTCGTCGTTCGACATCGCGTGTCCGCCGTACTTGATGACGATCGTCTTCCCGAAGAACCGCCGCAGATACGGCAGCGCCTCGAGCAGGACGTCGGCCTTTTGAATCGGGTCTTTCATCTCGGGACTTTCGTCAGAGGATGTACCGCGACAGGTCTTCGTCGGTGAGGATGGCGTCGAGCTTGGCGCGGACGTCGGCGGCGTCGATCACGACCTCGCGCGCGCCGCGCTCCGGGGCGTCGAACGACAGATCCTCGAGGAGTTTCTCGAGGACGGTGTGCAGCCGGCGCGCGCCGATGTTCTCGGTGCGCTCGTTGACGGCGGCGGCGATGCGCGCGACCTCGCCGACGGCGTCGTCGGTGAAGCGCAGGGTGACGTGCTCGGTGGCCATCAGCGCGACGTATTGCTTGAGGAGCGCATTCTTCGGTTCGGTGAGGATGCGGACGAAGTCGTTGCGGGTCAAGGCGTCGAGTTCGACCCGGATCGGAAAGCGCCCCTGGAACTCCGGGATCAGGTCGGAGGGCTTGGCGACGTGAAAGGCGCCCGAGGCGATGAAGAGGACGTGGTCGGTGCGCACCATGCCGTGCTTGGTACTGACCGTCGAGCCTTCGACGATCGGCAACAGGTCGCGCTGCACGCCCTGGCGCGAGACGTCGGGGCCGATCGTGTTCTCGCGGCCGGCGATCTTGTCGATCTCGTCGAGGAAGACGATCCCCGACTGCTCGACCCGCCGGACGGCTTCTTTCGCGACCGCCTCCATGTCGACGAGGCGGTTCGCCTCCTCGGCGGTCAGTATCTCGAGCGCCTCCGGGACCTTCACGTGCTTCTTCTTCGTCTTCTTCGGGAGGATGTTGGAGAAGAGCTCCTTCATGTTGAACTCCATCTCCTCCATCCCCTGAGGCGTGAACACCTCGACCATCGGCGAGACCGTCTTGGTGATCTCGAGCTCGACCAGCCGCTCGTCGAGCCGGCCGTCGCGCAGCATGCGACGGAGCTTTTCGCGTGCCGACACGCCGCCCTCGGGTGTCGCCTCGGCGGTGGCCGCCGGCACGCTCGCCGGCGACGGCGGCAGGAGCAGGTCGAGGAGGCGCTCTTCCGCGACTTCGCGGGCGCGCCGCTCGACCTTGTCCTTCTCCTCCGTCTTCACCATGGCGATGCCGAGCTCGACGAGGTCGCGGATGATCGACTCGACGTCGCGGCCGACGTAGCCGACCTCGGTGAACTTCGACGCTTCGACCTTGAGGAACGGCGCCCCCGCGAGCTTCGCAAGCCGGCGCGAGATCTCCGTCTTTCCGACGCCCGTCGGGCCGATCATGATGATGTTCTTCGGCGCGATCTCGTCGCGCAGCTCGTCGGGCACCTGCTGGCGCCGCCAGCGATTGCGGAGCGCGATCGCGACCGCGCGCTTGGCGGCGCGCTGCCCGACGATGTAGCGGTCGAGCTCGGAGACGATCTCGCGCGGGGTCATCGTGTAGGGAGGGGGCGGCTCGAGCGCTGTGCGGGCGTGCTCGGTCATAGCTCTTCGAAGCTCACCTGCTCGTTGGTGTAGACGCAAATCGCGCTCGCGATGCGCATCGCCTCCGCGGCGATGGCGCGCGCGTCGAGGTCGGCGTGCGCCACCAACGCCTTGGCGGCGGCGAGGGCGTAGTTGCCGCCCGACCCGATCGCGATGACGCCGTCGTCGGGCTCGACGACGTCGCCGGCGCCGGAGATGACCAAGGTCGACTCGGCGTCGGCGACGAGGAGCAGCGCCTCCAAACGGCGCAGCACGCGGTCGGTGCGCCAGTCCTTCGCGAGCGCGACCGCGGCGCGCCGCAGGCTGCCGTTCATCGCTTCGAGTTTCTGCTCGAACTTTTCGAAGAGCGTGAACGCGTCCGCGGTCGTGCCGGCGAAGCCGGCGATCACTTTCCCCTGGTAGAGGCGGCGGAGCTTGCGCGCGTTGTGCTTGAGGACCGTCTGGCCGAGTGTCACCTGGCCGTCGCCCGCCAGCACGACGCGGTCACGGTGGCGGACGGCGAGAATGGTCGTGCCGTGCATTGCGACGCTCATCGAGGGAACAGTAGCGTCGCGGGCGCCGCATGTAAACGTGAGGTGTGCGCAGCGCCGTGCGGGTGGCGTCGCGCCCGACGCTCAGGCGCGCGGAAACGCCTTGTCGTACACTGCGGCGAGGCGGTCGAAGTCGACGTGGGTGTAGCGCTGGGTCGTCGAGAGGCTGGCGTGGCCGAGGAGCTCCTGAATGGCGCGCAGGTCGGCACCGCCGTTCAGCAGGTGGGTCGCGAACGAATGGCGGAAGGCGTGCGGACTCGCGTGCATGCGCGTTCCGGCGGCTGCCGTGTGGCGCGCGACGACGCGCGCGACGCTGCGCACGGTGAGACGGGTGCCGCGGGCGTTCAGGAAGACCGCCGCGGAGTCGCGCCGCGCGTTCGCCGGCCAGCGCCGCCGGTAGTCCTCGAGTGCCGCGAGCGCGGTCGCGCCGACCGGTACGATCCGCTGCTTGCGCCCCTTGCCGAGGACGCGCACAACCTCGGCACGGCGATCGACGTCGCGCCACTCGAGCGCGGTGAGCTCGCTGACGCGCAGCCCGCTCGAGTAGAGAAGTTCGAGGATGGCGCGGTCGCGGCATGCCGTGGGCGAGAGGCCGCCGACGCCGTCGAGGACACGGAACATCTCGTCGACGGAGAGGTGCGGCGGGAGGTAGCGCTCGCGCTTCGGGCCGACGAGCTGCGCGGCCGGATCGTCGCGGCGCGCGCCGGTGCGCGCGCAGTAGCGGAAGAAATGTTTGAGCGCGGCGAGCTTGCGGCTGATCGAGCTCTTGCGCTGCGTGCCCGCGAGCGACGCCAGATATGCGCGGACGCCATGGACGTCGGCACGCGCCAGGCCCGAGCCCGTGCCGTCGAGGAACGCGGCGAGCTGGCGCACGTCAGCCTCGTAGGCCTTGATCGTGTGCGGGGAGGCGTTCGCCTCGTCGCGGAGGTAGGCGCCGAACGCCTCCACCACGTGCTCCGTCTGCTCGCGCTTCCGCGCCCCCGCCATCGTCCGCACCCCGTTACCACGCGGCGCCGCCGCTGTTCGCCTCGACGGACGCATGGTATCAATCACGAACGTGACGCTGCAACGCGAGAACGCGAGCGCCGGCTCCGGTGCGATCGAGCGCGTGACGCTCGCGAGTCGGCGCGGTGTTCGTCTCGCGGGACTGCTCCACCTCCCCGTCGGCGCGACCGATCTGCGCGAGCGCCCGACGGTCGTGTTGTGCCACGGAATGGAGTCGACGAAAGAGGGCACGAAGCATCACGCGCTCGCGGGACGTCTCGGCGCCCTCGGGTACGCGTGCCTGCGGTTTGACTTTTCCTACGTCGGCGAGTCCGAGGGTATCTTCGAGGATCTCACGATCAGCGGCGAGGTCGACGACCTGGCGGGCGCCTGCGCCGGCCTGCGCGGCCGCGGCGCACGCGACCTCGTGCTCGTGGGATCGAGCCTCGGCGGCACCGTCGCGTTGCTCTACGCCGCGACCGATCCGGACGTGCGTGCGCTGGTAACGATCGCCGCGGTGTCGCGCCCGCTCGGCATCGTCGAGCGCCTCGGTCCCGAGGCCGTCGGCGCCTGGCGCCGGAACGGATACCGCGAGGAGGCGACCGGCAGGTTGAAGTGCGGCTTCCTGGACGATCTCGCGCACCACGACGTCCTCGCGGCGGCGCGCGCGCTGCGCGCCGCGACGCTCGTCACCCACGGCGACCTCGACGACATCGTGCCCGTCGCCGACGCGCACGCGCTCTACGCCGCATTGCCCGCTCCGAAGGCGCTCGCCGTCACTCCCGGCTGCGATCACCGCTACTCCGATCCGGTTCACCTCGAGGCCCTGCTCGCGCGGACGGTCGCGTGGATCGCGACGCACCTGCCGGCCGCCGATCGGCGTCCGCGCGCCGCGCGCGGTCACTGATGCGCGTCGTCTGCCACGCCTGCACGGCCGACGTTGGCGCGCGCGAGCGCATCGGACGGCGCGACACCTGCGCGCGCTGCGGCGTCGACCTGCACAGTTGCCGGCAATGTCGCTTCTACGACGCGCGTGCCTACAACGCCTGTCGCGAGCCGCAGGCGGAGCGCGTGCTCGACAAGGAACACGGCAACTTCTGCGACTATTTCACACCGCTCGATGCCGGGGTGGCGTCGGGAACCGCGCTGGCGGCGAAAGTCGAAACGTCGGTGGGAACGGGTACGGCGCCCACGGGCCCACGGAGCGTCGATGCGCGTGCGCAGCTCGATCACCTGTTCCGGCGGCGTTGAGCCGGCATGAGGATCGTTTTCGCGGCGCTCGCGATCGCGGCGGCGATCACGCTCGCGCTCCTCGCGCTCGCGGCGTTCAACCTGCACGTCTTCGTCGAGGCGCATCGCGACGAGCTCGTCAGCCGTGGCGAGCGCGCGCTCGGGCGTACAGTACAGATCGGCGCCGTCGCGCCCTCGTGGTGGCCGATCGGCATTCGTTTCGCGGACGTGGTGATCGGCGAGGACCCACGGTTCGGCACCGCCCCGTTCGTCGACGCCGCCGCCGTACGGGTCGCCGTCCGGCCCGGCCCACTCGTGCTCGGACGTCTCGAGGTGTCGGCAATCGTTCTCGACCGACCGCGCATCGCGATGGTGCGCGACGTCGCCGGCCGGTGGAACGTCGCGAGCCTCGGCGCCGGCGAGTCCGAGGGGTCGCCGGCGAGCGCGAAGCGTCACGTGCGGGGTCGCGCCATCCACCTGCCGCTCGTCTGGCTCGGCCTCGCCGCGACCGACATCCGCGACGGCCACATCGAGGTCGAGGACCGGAGCGGACCGGCGGCGCGCCGCCTGACCGCCACGAGCGTCCGGCTGCGCTCCTCCGAGCTGCGTCTCGGCGGTGACGCGCGGCTGCGCCTCGACGCCGCGATCTTCCCGGGGAGCATTCGTCCCGACGCGCATCTCGATTTGCAGATCGCGCGCCTCGGTCTACAAAACGGTGCCGCCACGCCGTTCACCCTGCACCTCGAGCTCGACGACGCCGACCTCGGGACGTTGGCGATGATCGCCGGCCGTCGCGAGCGCTGGGCGGGAGGGGTGACGCAGATCGTCGCCGACGCGACGGGCGTGCTCGACCGCTTCGGCGTCGACCTCAGCGCGCATGCCGACGGGGAATGGCGGCTCGGCCCACACTTCGTGATGCCGCGCGTGGCGTCGCGGATGAGCGTGCGCGCGGACGCGACGCGCGACGCGGTTCGTCTCGAGCGCGCGAGCGGCGCCTTCGGGACGCTCGAGTGGACGGCGGTGGGGACGGTCGAGTTGCGGCCATGGTCCGTGGAGCTGACGTTGCAAAGCGTTCCCGAGAGCGTGGCGTCGCTCGGCGATGTCGCGCCGCCGTGGCGGCTCTCCGATCTCGCCGTCACGCTCCGCGGTGACGACGCCCTCCACGTCGAGTCGGCACGGGCGCGCCTCGATGACGCGCGCATCGAGGGGACGGCCCGCCTCGCCGGCCTCGATCCGCTCGTCGCCGACGGGCGCCTGCGCGCGATGGGTTTCGGAGGGTCGCTCGACGCCATCTTCGACGTCGACAGTGCGACCAGCGCACGCGTCCGCGTCGAGGCGACGGGACTCGACGTCGGTGAACTCGCGGCGCGCTGCTCGTCGGAGCCCCCCACCGTCACCGGACGCGCCGATCTCTCCGCGGTCGTTGCGGTACCGTGGGGCGCGTCGCAGCCGCTGCGCTCCCTCTCGGGTGCGGGAACGGCGCGCCTCGTAGACGGTCGCGTGGCCGCCGTGAACGTCGTCGAGCGCGTCCTGCGACGCATGCCCGCCGTCCGACTGCTGCCGCGCGTCGTATCGCCGGCGACGCGGGGGCGTTTTGCCGACGTGTTCGAGGCGCCGGGGACGGGGCTCCGCACGGCGACGGTGCCGTTCACGGTCGCCGACGGCGTCGTCACCAGCCCCCGGCTCCTGCTGCGCGCGGACTCGTACGCCATGGAAGGCGAGGCGACCCTGGACGTCGCGCGCGAGCTGCGGATGCGCGGTGACCTCATCCTCTCGCCGGAGCTCTCGACGGCGCTCCGGGGCGAAATTCCCGCGTTGCGCTATCTCGCCCGCGCCGACGGTCAGCTGGTGTTCCCGTTCCGCATGCGCGGCCCGCTCGACGATCCGATTCCGGAGCCCGACCTGAAGCGCCTCCGCCTCCACGGGATCGAGGCGCTCGCCGCGGGTGGCGCCGAGCACCCGGCGCGCCGTCTCGACCGCCGGCCACCGCGCGCGGTGCCGGGCGAGGAGGGCGTACCGGACGCGCCGGCGGATGCGCCCGCCGTCGAGCGGCTCGAACGCATGCTTCGCCCATGAGCGACAGGGGCTGTCCGGACGTTGTCGAGCTCTACCTTCGGCTGCCGCCGGACGACATCGCCTACGTCAAGTTCATCTTCGAATCGTACGAAGGCATCGCGGTCGTGCGCACGATCGACCGAGCGGCAGCGGTGATCGTGCTCCTGATCGCCGCCGACCTCGAGGGCGAGGCGCGCGCGATTCTCCAGTCGTTGCGCGCCGAGGTGCCGTGGCAGGAGGTGCCGGGGAGTTGCGTGTGATTCAGCGTGCGGTCGGCGTCACGTCACCACCGGCCGCGGCCGGCGCTGCGGTCGCGGCACGGCCGCGGGCGAAGAAATACGCGACGCCGATGCTGATGATGTAGAGCACCACGAGCGGCGTCGCCATCAAGAACTGCGAGGCGGCATCGGGACCGGGGGTGAGCACGGCGGCGACGATGAAGATGACGACGATGGCATAGCGGAACCACGAGATCAGCATGCGGTGGGTGACGAGGCCGATGCGAGCGAGGAAGAAGGTGACCACCGGCAGCTCGAACGTGACACCGAAGGCGAGCAGCATGCGCGACGCGAAGGACAGGTACTCGCTGATGCGGATCGTCGGCGCGACGCCGATCGTGCGGTACTCTTCCAGGAAGAAGGCGTAGCCGACCGGAAAGACGACGACGTAGCAGAACCACGCGCCGCTCACGAAAAAGAACGTGCCGGCGAGGACGAAGGGTAGCGCCGTGCGCCGCTCGTTGGTGTAGAGCCCGGGGGCGACGAAGCCCCACGCCTGGTAGAAGAGCACCGGGCTGGAGGCGAAGATGGCGGCGATGAGGGTCACCTTGAGGCGGGTGAAGAACGCCTCGGTGACACCGGTGCCGATCAGCAGCAGGTGCTCGTCGCCGGCGCCGACGAGCGGTCGCGTGAGCAGGGCGAAGACCTGCTCAGAGAATCCGTAACAAACCGCGAACGCGACTGCGACCGCCGCGATCGCCTTGATCAGCCGCCAACGCAACTCCTCGAGGTGCGCCGTGAGCGGCATCGTGGCGTCGCGCATTCACGAACGCGCTTGGCCGGGCTTCGGCACCGACTGCGGGCTCTCCGTCGCCGGCACCGCGCCCGCGGGCGGCGCACCGGTGGGCGCCGGCGCCGACTCCACCGCGGCAGGCGCCGCGTCCGTCACGGCCGCCGTCTGCGCGGCGCTCTGCGCCGCAGCCTTGCGTGCGGACTCGCGGCGCTCCGCCTCGACCGCGCGTGCTTCGGCCTCGATCGCGCGCTGTGCCTTCTGCAGCTCCTCGTTGATGTCGCTGGTGGCGCGGCGGAACTCGGCGAGTCCCTTGCCGAGGGCGCGTGCGATCTCCGGGAGGCGCTTCGGCCCGAGCACGATGAGCGCCACCACCAAGATCACCATCAACTCGGGCATGCCGATACCGAACATTGGACCCCCACGTTTCCGGCGGCGTTGCACCGCGGCGGAACGAGCGCGACGGTACGTAATCAGGGGTAGAGAGTCAATTCATGCAATGGGTTATAATGATCCGATGCGCACCGCGCTCGTGCTCGATCGCCGCTACGAGGCACACGATCCCGGCCCCGGCCATCCGGAGAGCCCGGCGCGCATCCACGCCATCCTCGACGTGCTCTCCCAGTATCGCCGGCCGGGTTTGATCACGCTGGCGCCGCGACCGGCGACGCCGGAAGATCTGGCGCTCAATCATGTGCCGGCGCACATTGCACGTGTCGCCGCGACCGCCGGACGTCCGTTTTACGCCTTCGACGCCGACACGCCGACCTCGTCGCATTCCTTCGAAACGGCGTGTCTTGCCGCTGGCGGTTTCCTTGCGCTCTTGGAGGCGATCATGGCGGGGGAGACAGAGAACGGGTTCGCCTTCGTGCGGCCGCCGGGACACCACGCCGAAGCCGACCGCGCCATGGGGTTCTGCCTCTTCAACAACGTCGCGATCGGCGCGCGATACCTCCAACGCCGCTTCGGTATCCGGCGCATCCTCGTCGTCGATTGGGACGTGCATCACGGGAACGGGACGCAGGACAGCTTCTATGCCGACCCCGACGTGCTCTACGTGTCGACGCACCAGTACCCCTTCTACCCGGGTACCGGTGCCGCGGCGGAGGTCGGCAGCGGCGTCGCCGCCGGCCGGACGCTGAACATACCGCTGCCCGCCGGCTGCGGCGACGACGAGTACGTGGCGGCGTTCGCGGACATCGTCGCGCCGGTTGCGGTGCAGTTCCGTCCGGAGTTCATCCTCGTCTCCGCCGGATTCGACGCCCACCGCCGCGATCCGCTCGCGGGAATGACGGTTACCGACGAGGGCTTCCGTGCGTTGACGCGTTTTCTCGTCCGCCTCGCGGAGACCTACGCCGGCGCCCGCCTGGCGGCGATTCTCGAAGGGGGCTACGACCTGCGCGCGCTGCAGACGGCCGTGCCGGCGGTGCTCGACGAGCTCGGCGGTGCGCACGCCGGCGACGCACTGGCGACGCCGCAGCCGCGCTCCGGCGTCCTCGACGCCACGCTCGACGCCCAGCGCCCCTTCTGGGACCTCCACCGAGCGGGGGCGGAGTGAGGGGAGGAGCGCGAATTCACTTCGCGCTCCGACGCCCAGCGCGGAGCGCAGCGGAGCGGGGGCGTAGTCAATCAATCAACGGGCTCTTCCTCGATGTCGCCGTGGCGCGGGCGGTGTTCGTTCAGGCGGTACTCGCCGGCCTCGGCTTCGTCGCGCTGCGGCCGCCGCTGGTAGCGTTCGTTGCGGTGCTTGTCGCGCGGCGCGAGGTAGTCCTCGGCGCGCGGTGGCGGGCGGTGATCGATGCCGCGCTCGTCGATGTCGAAGCGGGGATGCGCGGCGCCGTCGTCGACGTCGGGCTGGACCGCGCGATCATCGGGCACCACGCCGCGCGGCATGAACTCCTCCTCGCCGTCGAGGTCGCCGTGCTCGCGGTCGCGCAGATGATTGACGGCGCGCTCGAGGTCGTCATCGAAGAGCGGCTCCTCGCGGGCGCCGAGGCCGGGCTCTGTGCCCTGCTTGAAGCACTCGAGCATCGCCGAGGTGCTGTCGGGCGATGCGCGGCGGCCGGTGCCGGACTCCATGCTGACGAAGGTGATGCCCTCGGGGACGGGGAAGTCGTGGGTCGGCGAGTCGCCGAGCGCCGCTTGCATGTAGGCGAGGAAGATCGGTGCCGAGACGTGCCCGCCTGTCTGGCCCTTCCCGAGGCTGCGCTCGCTGTCGTAGCCCACCCAGACACCGGTCGCGAGCTCGGGCGTGTAGCCGACGAACCAGGCGTCGTGGATGTCGTTGGTGGTGCCTGTCTTTCCCGCCGCCGGGCGCCCGAGCGCGCGTACGCGCGTGCCGGTGCCGCGCTGGACGACGCTCTCGAGCATGCTGGTGATGAGATACGCGGTCTCGGGCGAGAGGACCGATTCCGAATGCGGCTTGAACTCCTCGAGTACGGTGCCGTGCGGGTCGGTGATCTTGGTAATGAAGATCGGGTCGACCCGCCGCCCTTGGTTGGCGAACACGGTGTAGGCGCGCGTCAGCTCGAGCAGGGTCACCTCGGCCGAGCCGAGTGCGATCGAGAGGTTTTTCTGGAACGGGCGCGCGAAGCCGAAGCGGGGCAGGTAGCCGACGAGATAGTTGAGGCCGATGTTCTGCGCGACCTTCACCGTGACGACGTTCCGCGAAAAGGTGAGGGCGTCGCGCAACGTCGTCGGGCCGTTGAATTTCTCGTCGTAGTTCTGCGGCATCCACGACTGGTTGCCGCCGGTGAGGACGATGGGCTCGTCGATGATCACCGACGCCGGGGTGTAGCCGCGGTCGAGCGCGGCGGCGTAGATGAAGGGTTTGAACGCCGAGCCCGGTTGCCGGAGCGCCTGCGTGGCGCGGTTGAACTGGCTGCGCTCGTAGTCGTAGCCGCCGACCATCGCCTTCACATAGCCGGTCGCGAGGTCGATCGAGACCAACGCGCCCTCGAGCTGCGGGTCGGCGTCGAGCGCAAACCGCAACGCGTCGCCGGGTGCCGCGAAGCGACGCACCGCGACCAGATCGTTGGTGCCGAGGCCGGGCGGCAGCGGATGCTCCGGCGTGGCGACGAGGCTGCCGCTGACGCGGTTCACCTGCACGCGGAAGGTGCCGCCGTCGCCGGGGCCGAGGATGAGCGCCCGCGTCGCACGGCCGATCGCCGGTGCCGTCGCCTGCTTCGCTCCGCGCCGCGCGGCGAGGAAGCTCGCCGCCTCGCGTGCGTCGAGATGCTTGATCGGATGGGCGCGCGTGCGGCCGTGGTCGATCGCGTCGACACCGGCGCGCACCGCCATCTCCGCCGCTTTCTGGAGCGGCAGGTTGACGGTGGTGTAGACGTTCAGTCCCGCCTGGTACGGCGCGGTGCCGCCGTAGCGCTCTTCGAGGAGGCGGCGCACGTACTCGACGAAATGCGCGGCGGCGAGGTAGGTGGGCGTCTGCGGCTCGTGGTGAACCAGGTGGACGGGCGCCTTCAGGGCGGCTTCGGCCTCCTCCCACGTGACGTACTTCTCCCGCGCCATACGCTCGAGCACGTAGCGCTGGCGCATCTTGGCGTTCGTCCAGTGGCGCACCGGCGAGTAGCGGCTCGGCGCCTGCGGCAGCCCGGCGAGGAGCGCGGCTTCCGCGAGCGTGAGCTCGCCGACGTCCTTCCCGAAGTACTCCCGCGCCGCCGCGCCGACGCCGTACGCGCCGTTCCCCAAATAGATGAGGTTCAAATAGAGGTAGAGAATCTCGTCCTTGCTCAATTGGCGCTCGAGGCGGAGCGCGAGCAGGACCTCCTTCGCCTTGCGCTCGTAGCTCTTCTCCGGCGTGAGGAGGAGCGCCTTCACCACCTGCTGGGTGATCGTGCTGCCCCCCTGCACGACGCCGCCCGCGGTCAGGTTGGCGAGCATTGCCCGCGTGATGCCGAGGACGTCGACGCCATTGTGCTGGTAGAAGTTCGCGTCTTCGGCGGCGATGAATGCCTGAAGGACGACCGGCGGAATCTGCGCGATCGCGACCAGGTAACGCTTCTCGGTGTAGAACTCGCCGAGCAGGCTGCCGTCGTCGGCATAGACGCGCGTCGCGACCGGCAGCTGGTAGCGTAGCAGGCGGTCGACCGGGGGGAGGTTCGCGCTCACCTCGCGGTAGACGATCCAACCGGTGACGCCGGCGGTGGCGATCATGACGACTGCTGCACCGACCGCCATCCACCGCCACACCCGCCTCGGCTTTTTCGCTTGCGCGCGCTTGGGCATTCGTCGTCCGCTGCTTGCTCATAACCAGCGGCCGGTGGACCGTCAACTCGCATCCTTGCGTGCGCCGCGCCCTCGCTCTGTGATGCGCGCATGGGACACGTCTTGTGCGTCGACGACGATCGCGCGGCGCTCGCGACGCTCACCCGCGCGCTGCGAACGGTGGCGCCCGTGGTTGCGGCGGCGTCGGTCGAGGACGCGCGCGCTGCGCTCGGGCCGGAGATCGCCGCCGTCGTGAGCGACTATCGAATGCCCGGCACCCTCGGCACGGCCCTCCTCGCCGAGGTGCGCGAGCGCGACGCCACCATCGGGCGCATCCTGCTCACCGCCTACGTCGACGCCGACGTCCTCATGGGTGCGATCAACGAAGGCCACGTCCACCGTTACCTCACGAAGCCCTGGGATCCGCGCGAGCTGCGTGCCGCCGTCGGGCAGGCGATCGCCGGCGCGTACGCGGAGCGCGAGCGACGACGCCTCGCCGGTGAAATGGTCGACGCGTATGCTCGCCTGCGCGCGCTCGACGAGATGAAGACGCGCGTCGTCACGCTCGCGGCGCACGAGCTGCGCACGCCGCTGCACGTCCTCGCCGGAACGCTCGAGGCGCTGGCGGTGCACGTCTCCGCCGCCGCCGCGCGCCCGCTCCTCGAAACCGCGCGCCGCAATCTGGCGTGGCTTGGCAGAGGCGTGCGCGCGATGACCGACCTCGCGCGGTTCGCACGTACGGCGCCGCCGCGCGCCGTGCCGCTCTGCCTCGCGACGCTTGCGCGCCGCGCGGTCGAGGAGGTGGCTCCGTTCTGCGCCGCGCGCCACCTCGAGCTCGCGACGACGATTCCCGAGCGTGCGCCGGCGCGCGGCGACGCCGCCGACGTGCACCACGCGCTCATGAACCTTTTGCTGAACGCCGTCCGCTTCACGCCGGACGGCGGACGCATCGCGGTCGCGGTGCGTTCCGCCGCCGACGGCACGACGCGCCTCAGCGTCGCCGATAGCGGCATCGGTATCGCGACGGCGGCGCGTGCCCGTATCGGCGAGCCCTTCTTCACGGCGGCGCCGCTGCATCATCACCACAGCGATCCGATCGCCTTCCGATCGGGCGGCGTCGGTCTCGGGGTCGCCGTCGCACGCGCCATCGCCGAGGCGCACGGCGGCCGCCTCACGTTCGAGAGCGAGGAGGGTAGGGGTACGACGTTCGTCCTCGAGATTCCGAGTTCGGATTGACTCCTCGTCGTGGCGTCGAAACAATGCAGCGTGCCCGACGTCCGCATCCGTTTTCTCGATCTCCCGGCGCAGTACGCGACCCTCGCCGACGAGGTACGCGTCGCGGTCGACGAGGTGTTCCGTACCCAGATATTCCTCCTCGGGCCGACGGTCGCACGTTTCGAGCAGGCGCTGGCGCGCTACCTCGGGGCGGCGGCGGTGGTCGGGGTAGCGTCGGGCACGGACGCGCTCTACCTGGCGTTGCGGGCCGCCGGCATCGGCCCCGGCGACGCCGTGCTGACGACGCCGTTCAGCTTCGTCGCGACCGCGACCGCGATCGCGCGCACAGGCGCGCGTCCGTACTTCGTCGACATCGAGCCGGCCTCCTTCAACCTCGACCCCGCAGGCGTCCGTCGCTGGGTGACGGAGACCTGCCGGCGCGCGGGCGGGGGGCTGCACGCGCGCGGCGGCGAGCGCGTGCGGGCGATTCTGCCGACGCATCTCTTCGGACGGATCTGCGACATAGACGCGCTCGCGGCGATCGCGCGCGAGGAGGGCCTCGATCTCGTCGAGGACGCGGCGCAGGCGATCGGCGCGCGCACGGCGAACGCGAGGGCCGCGGGTGCGCTCGGCCGTTTCGGCTGTTTCTCCTTCTACCCGACGAAGAACCTCGGCGGCGCCGGTGACGGCGGCGCGGTCGTCTGCGCGCGCGAGGCGGACGCCGCAGTGGTGCGCACGATCGCCCGACAGGGCGCCGACGGCGGCCCGTATCGTCACGTCGTCCTCGGCCTGGCGTCGCGTCTCGACGCGCTGCAGGCGGCCGTGCTCACCGTCAAGCTGTCGCGTCTCGACGCGTGGAACGCGGCGCGGCGCCGCCACGCGGCGCGCTACGAGGAGCTGGTCGCCGCGACGTTCGGCACCGGCGGGCCGGTACGCACGCCCGGCCTCGTCGCCGCGCACGTGTATCATCAGTACGTCGTGCGTGTGCCCGAGCGCGACCGGGTGCGTGCCTTGCTTGCCGCCGACGGCATCGAGACCCAGGTGTACTACCCGATCCCGCTCCACCTGCAACCATGCTTCGCCGACCTCGGTCAGGCGCCGGGCGACCTGCCCGAGGCGGAGCGAGCGAGTCGCGAGGCGCTCGCGCTACCGCTCTATCCCGAGCTGCCGGAGGAGGCGCCGGCAGCCGTCGTCGCCGCGCTCGCGCGCGCACTCGACCGCCGATGAGCGCGGCGACGGTCGCGCTGCCGTACGGCGACTCGCAGCTGCGCGTCGTCCTCGGAGCGGGGCGCTTCACGACCCTCGCGCCGGTGCCGCCGCCGGCGCTCGACGATCCATCGCTGGCGCTGCGCACGGCGCTGGCGACGCCGATCGCGTCGCCGCCGCTCGCCGCCTGCGTCCGGCCGGGCGATCGTGTCACGATCGTCGTCGCGGACGGGACGCGCGCGACCGGCATCCGCGCCCTCATGCCGACGCTCCTCACCGTGCTCGAGCACGCCGGTGTAGCGGATGCGCGGGTGCGAGTGCTCTTCGCGCTCGGCATCCATCGCCGCCAGACGGCGGCGGAGCACGCCGCGATCCTGGGGCCCGAGGTCGCGGCGCGCGTGGCGCACGCCGATCACGACTGCGACGACGACGCGACGCACGTGGCGCTCGGCGGCGACGGGCCGGCGGCGACATTTCGCCTCAACCGCGGCGTGCTCGACGGTGACCTCGTCGTGGTGACGGGCGCGCTCGGGTTTCACTACCTCGCCGGTTTCGGCGGCGGGCGAAAGGCGCTGCTCCCGGGCGTCGCCGCGCGCGCGAGCGTGCAGGCGTTCCATCGCCACTCGCTCGCGGCCGATCCCGGCGCGGGCCGGCACGTGGCTGCGGCGCCGGGCGTGCGCGCCGGCAACCCGCTCGACGCGCTCGCGACGGCGGCGGCGGCGCGTGTGCCGCGCACCTTCCTCGTGAACACGATCATGGTGCCCGGCGGCCGTATCGGCGCGGTCCTGGCGGGCGACGTGCACGCGGCGTTCACGCGTGGGTGCGACGCCTACCGGGCGGCGTTCACGGTGCCGATCGCGACCCGCCGGCCGGTGGTGATCGTGAGCGCCGGCGGCGCGCCACGCGACGGCGATCTGGTGCAAACGCAGAAGGCGATCGCCGCCGCGGCGGCGGCGCTGGCGCCGGGTGGCATGATGCTCGTGCTCGCCCGCTGTGCCGAGGGCACCGGGCAAGCGGAGCTGCTGCGATGGTTCACGCATCCCGATCGCGCGGCGCACCTGCGTGCGCTCCACGAGGCGTTCAGCGTGCCGGGGCAGACGGCGCTCGCGCTCCGCGAGCACGCCGAGCGTGCCGAGGTGTACCTCCACTCGACGCTGCCGCCGGACCTGGTGGCGCGCACCGGCATGCGGCCGGTGGCGTGCGTGGAGGACTTCTTCGCCGCGGTCGCGCGGCGTCACGGTCGCGACGTGGAGGGGTACGTTCTCCCCGAGGGCGCACGCTACCTTCCAGTCGTCGAGGCGGAGGCATGACGGCGGGGCGCCCGCCGCGGGCGCTCACGATCGCCGGCTCCGACAGTAGCGCGGGCGCCGGCATCCAAGCCGACCTCAAGACCTTCGCGGCCCGCGGGGTGTACGGCACCAGCGTCATCACCGCGCTCACCGCCCAGAGCACGCGCGGCGTGCGCGCCGTGCTCGCGGTACCGCCGGCGTTCGTGCGCGCCCAGATCGACGCCGTCCTCGCCGACCTCGGCGCCGACGCCGTGAAGACGGGCATGCTCCTCGACCCGCGTACCGTGACCACCGTCGCCGAGGCGCTCGCGGCGCATCGCGCGCCGCTCGTCGTCGACCCGGTGATGACGGCGAAGGGCGGCGCTACATTGCTCCGCCGGAGCGCGATCCCGGCGCTGCGCGCGCGTCTCCTGCCGCTTGCCACGGTGGTGACGCCGAATCGCGCCGAGGCGGCGGTGCTCGTCGGCTTCCCGGTACGGGATCGCGACGACATGGAGCGCGCCGCGCGCACGCTCCTCGAGCTCGGCGCGCGCGCCGTCGTCGTCACTGGTGGGGATCTGGAAGGCGACGCGTGTGATCTCCTGGTGAGCCGCCGCGGCGCCGTATGGTTGCGTGCGCGACGCGTGCCGGGCGCGGCGGCGCACGGCACCGGCTGCACGTTCTCGTCGGCGATCGCCGCCGAGCTCGCCAAGGGCGCGAGCGTCGCGCGCGCCGTCGCCGTCGCCAAGCGCTACACGACCGCGTGCCTGAAGCGCGCTCGCCGCCTCGGTGGCGGACACCCGGTGCTTGGGCATTTCGGGTCGCGGGTGGGCTGATGCGAATGACGAATCGGTGTCGAGTCCCCGCCGCGTCGCGTCGTCGACGGCCGCCTGCGCGTCACGTCATGCGCGTGTACGAGACCATTTTCACATTGTTCCTGAGCGCGAACCTGAGCTATGCTCGCCGCGGTCGATCCGGTCGTACCACCACTGGGGTGAGCGCCGTTACACGCGCCGCGCTGCGCCCTCACGGGGTCCCTCTCTCCGACCGGACGCTTGAGTGTCACGACTCGAGATCAGTCCCGACGTGGAACGCATGAGCGACAGAAAGATGCTCGTCCGCGAGTCCGGCGTGCGCAAGGCACGTCCCCGGAAGAGCCACGGCCTCGCCGTCCTCGAGGACATCGGCGCGCTCATCGGCCACTCGCACGACCTCCAGGAGACGCTCGAGAACATCGTCAAGATCGTCGCCGAGCGTATGGGGACCGAGGTGTGCTCGCTCTACTTGTTCGATTCCAAGGAAGAGCGCCTCACGCTCTGGGCGACCACCGGCCTCGAGCGCGCCGCCGTCGGCAAGGTGACGATGGGCGTGGATGAAGGCCTCACCGGCATGGTCATCGAGAAGAACGAGCCGGTGATGGTCGTCGATGCGCTCGCGCATCCTCGCTACAAGTACTTCCCGGAGACGGGTGAGGAGCGCTACCACTCGTTCCTCGGTGTGCCGATCGCCGACAAGCGCGCCGCGCTTGGCGTGCTGGTCGTACAGACGCTCCGCCGCCGCCGGTTCTCGCCACACGAGCTACGCTTGCTGCGCGCGATTACCACGCAGGTGCGCGGCATCATCGTCCAGGCGCGCCTCGTCGAGAGCCTGGAGAGCAAGGAGAAGGAGCGGCAGGAGTACCGTAAGCGGATGGTCGACGCGATCCGTCGCCTGCACGTCTACGAGAAGACCGGTGATGGAGGCACGACGGGGGCGAAACGGCGGCCCGGTCAGTTCCGCCTGTCCGGTGCCGGCGCATCGCCTGGCTTCGGCATGGGACATGCGCACCTCCAGCATTCCGAGGTGAGCCTCGACGACGTCGACGAGCGGCGCAGCGACGATCCGGAAGCGGAGCTACAGCGGCTCGCCGATGCCATCGAGCGCTCGGTCGCAGAGATGGTCCGCATCAAAGAGAAGATGCACGCGCTCGCACCCGAGGTGGACGGCGCCCTCTTCGATGCGCAGCGCATGATGCTCGAGGACGTGACCTTCATTGGCAAGATCGAGAGTCGCATTCGCGACGGCGCCGCCGCCGAGAGCGCGCTCAAGGACGTCGTTGCCGAATACGTCGAGGCCTTCCTCGCGATGAGCGACGGCTACCTCCGCGAGCGCGCCACCGACGTGCGCGACATCGGTCAGCACCTGCTGCGCAACCTCCTCGGCCGCGACGAACGCGACGCGGGCTTCGACCGCGACGTCGTCCTCGTGGCGCACGAGCTCACGCTCGCGGATCTTTCGATGATGGAGCACGACCACCTGAAGGGGATCGTGCTGGCGAGCGGCGGCGTCACCTCGCACGCCTCGATCCTCGCGAAGTCGTTCGAGATCCCGACGGTCGTCGGCGTCGGCCACGTCGCCGAGGTGCTGCACGAAGGCGACAACGTCGTCGTCGACGGCAACTCCGGCGTCGTCTACGTCAACCCGAGCGTCGACGTGATGCGCGAATACACCCGACTCGCCAAGGAGTACCGCGCCTTCAACCTCGAGCTCGAGAGCATCCGTGAGGCCAAGGCCGTCACCACCGATGGCCACCGCGTGAATCTGTACGCGAACGTCGGCCTCTTCGGCGACCTCCACTTCGCGGATCTCCACGGCGCCGAGGGCGTCGGCCTCTACCGCACCGAATTTCCCTTCCTCTCTTACAAGGACTTTCCGAACGAGGAAGAACAGCTCACGCTGTACCGCAAGGTGATCGAGCGCATGGCCGGCCGGCCGGTCACGATCCGCACCCTCGACCTCGGTGCCGACAAGTATCCCAGCTACCTCACCATCGGACGCGAGGAGAACCCGTTCCTCGGATGGCGGTCGATTCGCATCTCGCTCGAGCTACCGGAGATCTTCAAGGCGCAGTTGCGGGCGATCCTGCGCGCCGGTGCGAGTGGGCGGGTGCGCATCCTCTTCCCGATGATCTCGAGCCTCGAGGAACTGCGGCGCGTGAAGGAGCTACTCGAGGAGGCGCGTCAGGAGCTCGATGAGAGCGGGCAGCCGTTCGACCGCGCGATGCCGGTCGGGATCATGATCGAGGTGCCCGCGGCGGTATGGATCGCGCCGCGTCTCATCGAGGAGGTCGACTTCTTCAGCATCGGTACGAACGACCTCATCCAGTACCTGCTCGCGGTCGACCGCAACAACTCCAAGGTTGCGCCGCTCTACGAGCCGTTGCATCCGGCCGTGCTGGCGGCGGTCGCCGACGTCGCGCAGGCGGCGAAGGACGCCGGTAAGATGGTCGGCATGTGCGGCGAGATGGCGTCCGATCCTCTGTGCACTCTGCCGCTCATCGGGATGGGGCTCGACGACCTCAGCATGGGGCCGTTTTTCATCCCGGTGATCAAGCGCTTCATCCGCTCGGTGCCGTTCAGCCTCGCCGAGGAGGTCGCACGCGACATTCGCGAGCTCGCGACGGCGAAGGACGTGAAGGGCTACCTCTTCGAGCGGCTGAAGGAGCTCGGCGTCATCGAGCTCATGGACATGTATCATTGACGCGATAGGGGGCCGTTGCTAGAAGCCCGCCCGGGCCGCGAAGGGCGCTGATGCTCGCCGCTGCCATCGCAATCGCCCCGTCGCAGTTCGGTGCGATTCGTGCCGTTCCTCTACAATCGACGTTGTGCGGTACGGGCGAAAGGAGACGCCATGTGGTTGAGAGAGGAAGACGAGGACTTCGACGACGACGACGACATTGACGATGACGATGACGATGACGACGACGAAGATGACGATGACGATGACGAGGAGTGGAACGCCGACGAGTAACGGCGTGACGTTGTGACGGCGTCGATGCGTCGATAGAATCGACGTTGCGCATGGCGATCACGGCGCACATCCGCGGGTCCGGACCCTCCGCCTCGCCGTTCGACGGCATCGAGGTTCGCGATCGCGATCTCGTCCTGCGCCCCCTCGAGAGCACCGACGCTGCGGGGCTCTTCGCACTGATCGACGCCGACCGCGAGCGTCTCGGGCGGTGGCTCCCGTGGGTCGAGGAGACACGCACCGAGGTCGACACGGTGCGCTTCATCGCCGACGCCGCCGATGAGCGGCGGCGCCGCCGGAGTCTGGTCCTCGGCATCGTCGTCGACGGGACGCTCGGCGGCACGCTCGGTTTGCACTACCTCGATTGGTTCGATCGCTCGGCTGAGATCGGGTACTGGATCGCGTCGCGGTGGGAGGGTCGTGGCTACGTGACGCGGGCCGCCCGCCACATGATCGAGGTGGCATTCGGTTCCGTGGGATTGCACCGCCTGGTGATCCGCTGCGCGCTCGACAACGCGCGCAGCCGCTGCGTCGCCGAGCGGCTCGGATTTCGATCCGAGGGGCTCCTGCGCGAGGCGCAATGGGTCGGTGGTCGGTTCCTGGATCAGCATCTTTTTGCCCTCCTGCGGCACGAATTCGAGCCGTAACGCCGCTGCGGCGCGACGCGGCAGGTTTCCACCCTGTCGCGTTTCGCCCTTGCACCAAAGATTCGATTCGGGCTAATCCGACACATGCCGGTTCCTGGTTTCATGCCTACGCGATTCCTCCTCCTTGCGAACGTCCTGGTGGCGCTTCTCCTCGTTCGATCGGCTGCGGCCACCGTCACGGTCACGAACTGCGCGTCGGACGTTCATTGCGTCGCGCAGGGGAAAAAGACCGTGATCGTGGCGCCGGACGACACCGTCGTCGTCGCCGGCCCGCTCGTGCCGCTTTCCGGCACCACCACGATCCAGATCTTCGCCAAGGCGATTGCGATCAACGGGGCGAGCGGCGGGCAGATCAGCGTCGCCGGCAAGGGACGGTCGATCATCCTCGACGCCGCGAGCGTGCTCGTGACCGGCTCGCTGCACAGCGCCAACCCCAACGGCAAGATCCTCGTGCGCGGGACGGACATGGTCCAATTTCAGGGACCCCTCGATGTCGATTCCGCCGGCGACGTGCGTGTCGTCTGCAGCGGCATCGGGTGCACGCTCAGCATCGTCGGCGTGCATTTCCAGGCCAACTACATCAACATCGACGCGCTCGGCGACATCGTCTGGGACTTGAACAACCTCGAGATGCACGGCCCTCGGGACCTCGTCAGGATCACTGCGGAGGGCGGCTCGATCCGCAAGTCTGGCGTGATCATGGTCGCACTCGCGCGCGGTCGGCTCGCCGCCCAGGCCGAAGGCAACAAGGTCGACGCGGTCTCGGAGGCGGTCGGGTTCTGCGAGACGTGTCAGCAGCCGACGCCGACCCCGACCCCGACCGTCGCGGGAAAGACCGCGACGCCGCCGTTGCAGACGGCCTCGCTGCCACTCGGTACGCCGACTGGTACCGCGACGGTCCCGACGCCGACGCTGACCCCCGGTGCGCCCACACCGACGCCGACCGCTTGCTGCAATACCGAGAAGAGCAACGTCGAGGGCAGGTTGTTCGTGCATGCCGCGGGCGACGCCGACTTGACCGGTGATCACTACCTCGTCGCCGAGGACATCTCGATAGCCGCGGGCGGCAACGTCAACCTCACGAATGCCGAGCTGCGGAACGACTTCGGGAAGTGCGGTGAGATCACCGTCAGCGCCGGCGGCCAGATCAACATCGAGGGCGCGACGCTGGTGGACGACGACTGCCGCGGCAAGCCCGACGTTTCGGAACTGAACGGCCGAGAAGAGGTTCCGCGCACCGGCTTCAACGCCGTCGTCGGGTCCCCCGCCGTCGACGACTGAGCGCGCCGACGCCGCCGACGCGGCGGGCGCCGCACGGAGACGTCGGATGGACCTGCAGCTCGCGAACCAGGTCGTGATCATCACCGGTGGTGCGTCCGGCATCGGGCGCACCACCGCCGAATACTTCCGGCGCGAGGGCTCGCGTCTGGTCCTCGGCGACGCGCAGGCGGAAGCGCTCGCGGCGGCCGTCACGGAGCTGCGCGCCGCGGGTGCCGAGGTCGTCGGGGAGACCGTCGACGTGCGCGACTACGCCGCGTGCCAGCGGCTGGTCGCCCGCGCCGCCGATACGTTCGGACGCGTCGACGTCCTCGTCAACAGTGCCGGCATCGGCGGGCCGACGATGTTCTTCGCCGAGACGATACCTGCCGATTGGCAAGACCTGATCGCGATCAACCTCGTCGGCGTGATGCACTGCTGTCGCGCCGTCACCGACCGCATGATCGCGCAGCACTCCGGGAGGATCATCAATCTCGCGTCCGAGGCGGGGAAGGGGAACGAGAAGCGCATCGTCGTCTACGGCGCGACCAAAGGCGGCGTGATCACGCTCACCCGCGGCCTCGCCGTCGAGCTCGGCCGCCACGGGATTACCGTGAACGCCGTCTGCCCGGGTGTCACTCGTACGCCGATGACGAGCTACATCACCGACGAGATGGAGCGCGAGTGGGCGCGCATGTACCCGCTGGGACGGCTCGGCCGCCCGGAGGACATCGCGCCGCTGATCACGTTTCTCGCCTCCCCGCAGGCGTCGTGGATCACCGGGCAGGCGATCAGCGTGAGCGGCGGTTTCGGTCGCTCCTGAGCGCCTCTCCTCGATCGTCGATCCCCGTGCCGAGGTTCTGAGCGTCGCGGTCAGCGATCGAGGCTGCGATACTGGACCGCCTCGGCGACGTGCACCGCGCCGACGTCGTCGGCGCCCTCGAGGTCGGCGATCGTGCGCGCGACCTTGAGCACGCGGGTGTACGCGCGTGCGCTCAAGCCGAGGCGGCTCATCGCGCGCTCGAGGATCGCCGCGCCGGACGCATCGGGACGTGCCACCCGCCGCAGCTCGCGCCCGGTCATCTCGGCGTTGCAGGTGGTCGCACTCTCCGCGAAACGCCGCTGCTGGAGCTCGCGCGCGGCGACGACGCGGGCGCGCATCACGCGCGAGGGCTCGCCGGTGGCGTTGTCGGCGAGCTCGCGGTACCGGACCGCCGCGACGTCGACGTGGAGGTCGACGCGATCGAGGAGCGGGCCCGACAGGCGCGCGCGATACTGTGCGAGGCGGTGTGGCGTGCAGTGGCATACGCGCGTCGGATCGCCGCGAAATCCGCACGCGCAAGGGTTCGTCGCCGCGAGCAGCATCACGCGTGCAGGATAGGTGATCCGCCAGCCGACGCGGGCAACCAAGACCTTCCGTTCCTCGAGCGGTTGGCGCAGTCCCTCGAGCACGTCACGGCGAAACTCGGCGAGTTCGTCGAGGAAGAGCACGCCGTGGTGCGCGAGCGCGAGCTCACCCGGACGCGGCCACCCGCCGCCTCCAAAGAGCCCGGCCGCCGAGATCGTGTGGTGCGGCGCGCGGAAGGGACGACCGGTGACGAGCGGCCGATCCTGGAGCAGGCCTGCCGCGCTGTGGATCTTCGTGACCTCGAGCGCCGCCTCGATCTCGAGTGGCGGCAGGATGGTGAGGAGGCGGCGCGCGAGCATCGTCTTGCCGGCGCCGGGTGGGCCGATGAGGAGGGTGTTGTGACCGCCGGCGGCGGCGATCTCGAGCGCGCGTTTCGCAAGCTCCTGGCCGCGCACGTCGCGGAAGTCGATGGCGTCGTCGTCCGTGTCCGGCGGCGGGAGGGTCCGTGGCGTCGGCGCTGCGAGCGGCTCGGCGTCGGTCAAGACGGCTACCGCCTCACGCAGCGACGCGACGCCGAACACCGCGATTCCACTGACGACGGCTGCCTCGGCGGCGTTCGCGTGCGGCACGATGAGGCGCGTGCATCCGAGCGCGCGGGCGGCGGCAGCGATCGAGAGCGCGCCGCGGATCGGGCGTACGGACCCGTCGAGGGCGAGCTCGCCGGCGATGACGACGCTGCCGAGCCCGCGGCGCGTCTCATGGCCGGTGGCGGCGAGAATGCCGAGTGCGATCGGCAGGTCGTACGCGGCGCCTTCCTTGCGGAGATGCGCCGGCGCCAGATTCACCGTGATTCGGCGGGGCGGGATGTCGAAGCCGGAGTTGCGGAGCGCGGCGCGAACGCGGTCCTTGCTTTCACGAACGACGTGATCGGGGAGGCCGACGGTGGCGGTCTGCGGCAGGCCGGCGGTGAGGTCGACCTCCACCTGCACCGGATGGGCCTCGATGCCGACGAGGGCGCACGAGAGGACGGTCGCGAGCACCGGCGCGAGCGTGGACGTCGCAGCTCGCCCGCGCAACGCTCCGAGTAGTCGGACGGCGTCGACTCAGGCGAAGAGCTCGCGCTGCTCCGCGAACGCCGCGTGAACGCGCTCGGCGCAGCCCGTCTCGTCCTCCTCGGAGAGCCCGAGCTCGGCGCAAAGGTCACGCGCCGATCGCTCGATCCCCGTGCCGCAGCCGATCGCTGTGGCGATCGCGTCCGCGGCACTGAGGAGTAGGGCCAGCGTCCGACCGCCCGAGGCGTGCGCAGGGTCGTGATGCCAGCGGATCGCCTCGCACTGGTCCGCGTCGAGTCCCCAGTCGGCGGCGAGCAGGGCGCCCACCTCCGCGTGATCGAAGCCGTACCACTCCGCCTCGAGCTCCGGCCGCGCGCCGGCGCCGGCGTCGACGAGCCCCTGGATGACCTCGACGGAGGCCTCGTCGGCGAGCAGGAACGCGATGCGCCCGACATCGTGAAAGAGGCCGGGAAGAAAGCACGTTCCGGGATCGAGACGGTGCGTCGTGCGCGCCAGCTCCTCGGTCGCGATGCCGACCGCGAGGGCATGGTTCCAGAGATTTTGCGCGTATCCACCGGGATCGCGGTAGAGCTGGCGGAAACAGGCGGCGACGAGCACGTCGCAGGTCTTGCGCAGACCGAGTGCGAGCACCGCATCGTGCACCGAGCGCGCCGGGGCACGGCGGATGTACGCGGCCGAGTTGGCGATGCGCAAGATGCGGGCGGCGAGGCCGACGTCGGAGCCGATGACATTGCAGAGCTCGACGGCGTCGGCGTCGGGTGTGCGCGCGAGGGCGAGCGCGGCGGTCGCGGCGTGCGGCAGGGCCGGTAGGTCGCCGGTGCGCGAAAGGTGCGTCAGCGTCGTCCGGACGCGTTGGCGCCGCAACTGCTCGGCGAGCGTGGCATCGGGCGCGACGATGTCGCTCATCGGGACGCTCCCTGGGCGGCGTGCACGTTCGCGGCAGCCGCGACCTGCGGGGTGCCGAGTACGCCGCGGACCGCGCGATCGAAACTCGATTGATCGAAGGGCTTGCGGAGGCTCGCGACGACGCTCGCATCGTCACAGAGACGTACACTCGCCGGATGGTCGGTTGCGAGCAGTACGACCGGCACCGCGAGGTAGGCGGCATCACCGCTGCGTGCGGCGACGGCGTGCACCCCCGCCTCGACCAGCATGAGCGCGGGCCGGTGCTCACGTGCGGCGACAATCGCCTCGTCGGCCGTAGTCGCCTCGATGGAGAGGCAAGCGAACCGTTCGAGGTGGCGCTCGACGACGGCGCGCACCACTCGGCTGCGATCGACGGTGAGGACGATCTTCATGCGTCGCGGTTCCTCCGGCGGCAGTGGCCGCTGTGCCGGAGAGCAACCGTCGTGCCGTGGTCGGCGGCGCCCGCGTCCGGGCTACGTCCGCGGCGAGCGTCATTTTTTTGTCCGTCGGGCGCGTGCGAGCGACGAAATTGGCCACGTGCCGCGGCTGAGGAAGAGGGGGCCACCGCGGCGGAGCGCTTGCGTGTGCGCGCAGGGAGACGCTAGCGTCGCGCGTGATGTCGCGCGGCGTGCATTCTCCGGTCGGGGCCGCCGGCCCCCTCGATCGCCTGCGACGTCACCGCCACGGTCCGCTCGTCGAGGCGCTCGCCGACGAGCCCTCGTTTCTCGTCAAGCCGGCGTTCGGCTGCCTCTCCTGCTACGTGCACGGGCGGTTGGTGCTCGTGCTCGCCGATCGTCGGCCTCCCTGGCAGGGGCTTCTCGTGCCGACGCGTCATGAGCATCAGGCGGCGTTACGAGCCGAGATCCCCGCCCTCGTCGCACATCCGGTCCTCGCGAAGTGGCTCTACGTTCGCGAGAGCGCCGCGGAGTTCGAGGAGGTGGCTGCGCGCCTGGTTGCACTCGCGTGCGCCGACGATCCGCGGCTCGGCGTCGAGCCGACGCCGCGCCGCCGGAGTGCGCACGGCCGGAATCGGCGCGACGCGCCGGCGCGTCGCGGCCGGCCGGCGCGTCCGACGGCGCCGTCCGCCCGCGGCGCCGTCACGAAGCGGCGGCGCCCATCGTCTTCTTCTTGATCGACTTGGCCGCCGCTTCGAACGAGTCGCGGGTGCTGGAGGCGAGGACGCCCTTCGGAATGTTCACGTACTCGCTCTCTTTGACGATGAACGTGACCTTCACCAGGGAACGCTTCCCGTCCGGCGAGGGGATCACCTCGTAGCTACCTTCGTTGTAGTACAGGTCGCTCTGCTCGGTCTTGAACTCGATCTTCCGTGTCTCGGGATGGAAGGTCCACACGACCTTGGCGTTGTTCTGCCGCCCGATGACCCGCTGCGCGATCTGGATCGTCTTGGTGTTTCCGGATTGCGCGAGGAGCTGCGTGCGATCGACCCCGTCGACGAAGTCCATGTAGTGCTCGACGTCGGCGAGCGCCTTGTAGTTGGCGTCGGCGGGGGTGTCGGTCAAGGCCCAGTAGACGAGCTGGACGCCCCCGTCCACGTCGGAGCTCGCCTCGTAGTAGAAAAAATTCTCCGTTGCGGACCAGTCTACCTTCCGTTCGCGCGAGCAGGCGGCGATCAATACCAGCATCGCTGCGAAGGCGAGCTTCGGTTGCATGTGCATCAGACCCTCCTGTCGTGGCGCCGCGTCCCCGTTGCGACGCGCCTCTGAAAATCGGGGGCGGCGACCCTGTAGCCTTCGCTTGGCAGGCGGGTCAAGGGCCGGAGACGGCGAGGCCTGCGGACGGTCTCGTGCACGCCGCCAGCTGTACGCCGTCAGTCGAGCGATCGGCGCTCGGCCTTCCGCACGCCGCGAGCGTGTTTTGCCGCCAGCCGGCGCTCGACGGCGCCCTTCGACGGCCGCGTCGGTTTCCGCGCGCGCCGCGGGCGGAGCGCGGCGCGCAGGACCGTCGCGAGGCGCGCCAGCACCGCCGCGCGGTTGCGGCTCTGGTCGCGATATGCGCCACTCGTGAGGAGGAGATCACCGTCGCCGGTCAACCTCGGTGCCAGGCGGACGAGGAGGCGCTCGCGGTCGGCGGCGGTGAGCGCGCGCGAATCGCGGACGTTGAAACGCAGCACGGCCTTGGAGGCGACCTTGTTGACGTTCTGGCCACCCGGGCCACCGGCGCGCACGTAGCGCAGCGCGATCTCCGCCGCGGGGATCACCAGGTCGTCGCGCACGTGCACCGCGCGTCCCATCGCGTCGTGTCCGCTGCCCGCGTCGTCGCCGTCGCTACACGCGGGCGCCGACGAGCGCCTGCACGGCCTCGCCGAGCCCGTCGACGCTCAGGTGGAACATCGGGAACACGCGGCGGACGAGCCGAGCCGTGTACGTTTGGTCCCAGAGCTCGCGCTCGTCGGGATTGATCCACACGGCGCGCGCGAAGTGCGACGCCAGCCGATGCAGCCATGCGACGCCGGGCGTCGGCGAGGTGTTGTGCGGGTTGATGCCGCCGTGCGCCTCGAGGAGCTCCGAGGGATGCATCGCCGCGTCGCCGACGATCGCGAGCTTCCAGCGCTCGTCGAGGCGGCGGAGGAGATCGCCGGTCGGTACCGCGTCCGCGCGGGTCAGGCGCGCACGGCTGTAGACGTGGTCGTAGACGCAATTGTGAAAATAGTACGACTGGAACTCACGTAGACCGCGCTCCTCATGAAGCGCGGTCAAGAGCTGGCTCACCGGTTCGAAGTACGGATCCATCGTGCCGCCGACGTCCATCAGCAGGAGGAGGCGGACGTCGTTCCGGCGCGGTGGGCGGAAGACGAGCTCGATCTCGCCGGCGTTGCGGCAGGTCTCGTCGATCGTTTCGTCGAGGTCGAGCTCGCTCATGGTGCCGGTGCGAGTGAGCTGGCGCAGGCGTCGCAACGCGACGCGCATCTGGCGCCCGTCGAGGGCGACATCGGTGCGGTAGTCGCGGAAACGGCGCTCGCCCGCGACCTTCATCGCCGAACGCCCGCCGCCGCGTCCGCCGACGCGGATGCCGGTCGGATGCTGGCCCCCGTGCCCGTATGGCGATCGTCCGCCGGTGCCCACCCAACGATCGCCGCCGTCGTGGCGTTCGGTTTGCTTCGCGAGCGTCTCGAGAAAGCGTTGCATCAGCTCGTCGCCGGAGAGGCGCGCGAGCTTCGCCAGCTCCTCGGGCGAGAGCGCCGGGAAGTTCTTCGGGTCGCGGAGCCACTCGAGCACGTCGTCGGTGATGTCGAGCGCCCCCTCCACGCCGCGGAAGATGCGTGCGAACACGCGATCGAAAGCGTCGTAGTAGGTCTCGCTCTTCACCAAACAGGCACGTGCCAGGTGATAGAACCGCAGCAGGCTCGAGCCGTGGAGGCCCTGGCGCAGCGCCTCGAGGAGCGTCATCCACTCCTGCAGCGCGACGGGTACGCCCTCGTCGCGCAGGCCGTAGAACAAATCGAGGAACACTCAATCCCTCATTGATTGTAGCGCGGGCCGAGGTCGCTCCAGCGGCTGGGGTAGTGACCGCCTTTGGCGTGGAAGCGCTGCAGGGCGTCGGCGTCCTGCTCCTTCTTCAAGAGGGCGCCGATGAACGGGATGTGCGATTCGATTTGGTCGGGGGTGATGCCGGCGCACAGCAGCGCGGAGATCCAATCGATGAGCTCCGAAGTCGAGGGCTTCTTGCGCAGCTCGCTCTGCTCACGCAACCAGTAAAACTTGATCAGAACCTGATCGAGCAGCGTGGCGTCGAGGTTCGGGTGATGCACGGCGACGATCTGCCGCATCAGCGCCGCGTCGGGAAACTCGATGAAGTGGAAGATGCAGCGGCGCAGGAACGCGTCCGGCAGCTCTTTCTCGTTGTTGGAGGTGATGACCACGACCGGCCGCTCGCGGGCGATCATCTCCTCGCCGGTCTCCACGACCGTGAAGCTCATCTCGTCGAGCTCGCGCAGGAGATCGTTGGGGAACTCGAGGTCGGCTTTGTCGATCTCGTCGATCAGCAGAACGTGGCGCTCGTCGGCCGCGAACGAGCGGCCGAGCGGGCCGAGTTTGATGTAGTGACGGATGTCGGAGACGTTGCCGCCCCCGAAGCGGCTGTCGTTCAGGCGTTGGACGGTGTCGTAGACGTAGAGGCCGTCGGCGGCCTTCGACGTCGACTTGATGTGCCACGAGAGCATCGGCATGCCGAGGCCCTCCGCGACGTGCATGGCGAGCAGCGTCTTCCCCGTTCCCGGTTCACCCTTGATGAGCAACGGCCGCTCGAGCGCGACGGCGCAGTTGACCGCGTCGACGAGCGGACCCGAGGCAATGTAGCCCGCCGTACCGTGGAAGCGGTGAAACCCGTTCGATTCATTCCGCATTCTACCCCCGTGTGCGCGATTTCGTCGTTGATCGCATGGATTATCCGGAGGCTCCGCGCGGACGCAACCGGCCGTCTTGCATCCCGACGCCGGTTGCCTCCTCGTCTTCGGGCTGCCAGTCTGCGCGCGATATTCATGGCCGATAACGAGGAATGGCGCCTCGGCGACGAGTCGCCGGGCACGGATTGTCCCGTCTGTGGCAAGGAGAATCGGGCGGGGCAGGTGCGCTGTGCGTCGTGCGGGAGCCGCCTCGGCTTGCAGCCGGAGGCCGATCCGGCGTCGCTGCGAACGATCGGTGAGGCGATGGCGGGCGGCCGTTTGCGGCGGCGGCACGAGCGCCCGTGGAGGTGGCCTGCGGCGGCCGTGGCGCTGCTAGCAGTGGTAGGCGCCGGCTATTGGTGGTCGCTACCATCGCTGCGTCACCTGCGGCTCGACGACGCCGGGGCACCTGACGGCCCGACAACAGCGGTGCAGCCGAGCGCTGTCCCGCCGCCGGCAGCAGCCCCACCGCGAGCGGTCGCGGCGGCGCCCGCGCCTCCGACCGCGGCGCGTGCGGTGATGCCGTCACCCGCGGCCGTCGCGGCCCCGCCGGCGCCGGCTGCGACCGTCGTCGAACGCGCCGAAGCTCCGCGTCCGTCCGTCGTCGCCCCGCCACGGCCGCACGTCGCGTTACCGGCGCCCCAGGCCCGGCCGACGACCGTCCGGGCGGCCGCGCCGGCGCCACAGCAGCAGCCACCCCCCCCGGCGCGTCAGCCGGTGGCGTCGGAGCGCGAGCCGCGGCGCGCTGTCTCGCGCGACACGTCGCCGCCCGCCCCGGCGCGCGAGGAGCGGGCGGCACTGCCGCCCGCGGCGACGGAGAGCGCGCCCGCGGCGCCGAGCTCGGGCGGCGAGGAGTCGGCCGCGATCCCGACCGAGCGGCGTTCGCGGGAAGAGCGACCCGCCCTCGGGACCGAGCTCGTCGAGGCACGCCGCGCGTATCGCGCCGCTCTCGAGGCGTACAACGCCCGCGCCGACGCGTACAACGCGGTCGCCGACGAGGTGCAGCGTGCGGAGAGCGGCGGCGACCCCGCGCGTGTGGCCGGACTGCGCGCGCGTCTCGAGAGCGTGCGCGACGCGGCCGAGCGGGCGCGTGCCGACGCCGAGGCGCTACGGCGGCGCATGGAGGAAGTGCAGGCAAAGTACCGCTGAGGCCCGTCCGCTACTTTGCGTCTTCCGGGCGAAGGATACCTTTGCCACAATACCGGGCGCATGCGGGGGCAGGACGAGGCGGCGGCGTGGATCGCGCTCCGAGGGGCGCGCGGCGTGGGAGACGTCGCGGCCGGACGCGTGATCGCGCACTTCGGCGACGTGTTCGCCGTCCTGTCGGCGCCCGAGGCGGCACTCGTGGCCGCGGGGCTGACGCCCGCGGTTGCGCACGCCGTTCGGGCGGCGCGTCCGGAGGACGCCGCCGACGAGGTGACGCGCCTGGCGGCGTTTGGCGCCCGCGTCGTCCCGTGTACTGACGACGAGTACCCGGCGCTCCTGCGGCAAGTCGCGGACGCGCCGCTCTATTTGATCGCGCGCGGTGAGCGATTGCTCGACGCGCCGGCGCTCGCCGTCGTCGGGGCGCGACACGCGACCCCTTACGGGAAGGACGTGGCGGCACGCTTTGCCGAGGAGCTCGCGCAGGCGGGAGTGACGGTCGTGAGCGGGCTCGCCCGCGGGATCGACGGCGCCGCACATGCAGGCGCGCTGCGCGGCGGCGGGCCTACGGTCGCGGTCCTCGGATCGGGGATCGACGTCGTCTATCCTCCGGAGCATGTAGCGCTCGCTGACGAGATCGTGCGCGCCGGCACGCTGCTCTCCGAGCGCCCCCTCGGCACCCCGCCGCTCGCGGAACATTTCCCGGCGCGCAACCGCATCATCGCCGGGATGACCCACGGCACGCTGGTGGTGGAAGCCGCCGACCGCAGCGGTTCGCAGATCACCGCGCGCCTCGCCGTCGATCAGGGTCGCGAAGTGTTCGCGGTTCCAGGGCGCATCGATTCGCCGCTCTCGGTCGGTACACATCGTCTCATTCAAGAGGGTGCGAAGCTCGTCGGCAGCGTCGAGGAGATCTTGAGCGAGATCGCGCCGGCGCTCTGCGCCCGTGGCGTGACGATGACGCCGCGTGCCGTCGCGCCGCCGGACGACGAGACCCTGGTGCCCCTTCTCGCCGCCGGCCCGCTTGCCGCCGACGAGCTGATCCGACGGAGCGGCCTTCCGCCGGGCCAGGTACTGACGCGGATTCTCGACCTCGAGCTGCGCGGTGTCCTGGTGCAGCTTCCGGGCAAGCAGTTTCAGCTCGCGCGTCGGTGAAAGAAACCAGATTTGCCGGTACCACTGTATTCCAGTAAGGGGGAAGACGTCCGCGGGCATAGACGCGGGCGGAATCGCACATGGCAAAGAACCTGGTCATCGTCGAATCGCCCGCAAAAGCGCGGACGCTGGGGAAATATCTCGGCCGCAATTACACGGTGAAGGCCTCGGTCGGCCACATCGTCGACCTGCCAAAATCGAAACTCGGCGTCGACATCGAGCGCAACTTCACACCCGAGTATGCGGTCATCCACGGTAAGGGCAAAGTCATCGAGGAGCTCAAGAAGGCGGCGAAGGACAAGGAAAACATCTACCTGGCGCCCGATCCCGATCGCGAGGGCGAGGCGATCGCCTGGCACATCGCCGAGCGTATCGGGCGCAAGAAAAACGTCCACCGGGTGCTCTTCAACGAGATCACGAAGAAGGCGGTGCAGGAGGCGATCAAGCACCCGCTGAAGCTCGACCAGAACAAGTTCGAGGCGCAGGTCGCCCGCCGCATCCTCGATCGTCTCGTCGGCTACCAGCTGAGCCCGCTCCTTTGGAAGAAGGTGCGCCGCGGACTCTCCGCCGGACGCGTGCAGTCGGTCGCGGTGCGGCTCATCACCGAGCGCGAGCGCGAGATCCGTGCCTTCGTGAAGGAGGAGTACTGGACGATCACAGCCGAGCTCGAGGGCGGCGCGCCGCCGCCGTTCAGCGCCAACCTCTTCGAGCTCGCGGGCAAGCGTCTCGACCACAAGACCTTCCGCCTCGAGAACGAGACCGCGGCGACCGACGTCGTCCGGCACCTCGACGGCGCCGACTGGGTGGTCGCGAAGGTCGAGAAGCGCGACCGCAAGCGCAATCCGACGCCGCCGTTCATCACCTCGAAGCTTCAGCAGGAGGCATCGCGCAAGCTCGGCTACCAGCCGAGCCGGACCATGCGCATCGCGCAGAAGCTCTACGAGGGCGTCGAGCTCGGTGACGAAGGCGGGGTCGGCCTCATCACCTATATGCGCACCGACTCGACACGTATCTCCAATGACGCGATCGACGGGGTTCGCGGCTACATCGGCACGCGCTACGGCGCCGACTACGTTCCCGAGAAGCCGAACGTCTATCGCTCCAAGAAAAGCGCGCAGGACGCACACGAAGCGATCCGTCCGACCAGCATCGAGTACGATCCCGAGCGTGTGGCGCCGTACCTCTCGAAAGAGGAGCTGAATCTCTACACGCTCATTTGGAACCGCTTCGTCGCCTGCCAGATGGCGCCGGCGCGTCTCGAGCAGACGACCGTCGACATCGCCGTCAAAGATTCCGTCTTTCGCGCCACCGGCCAAGTTGTCAAGTTCGACGGTTTCATCCGCGTGTATACCGAGGGCCGCGACGACGCGAGCACGGAGGACGACGAGCGCACGCTGCCGGCGCTCGCGCAAGGGGATCGACTGCGGCTGCTCACGCTCACGCCGGATCAGCACTTCACGCAGCCGCCGCCGCGCTTCTCGCAAGCGACGCTCATCAAGGAGCTCGAGGAGAAGGGCATCGGCCGCCCGTCGACGTACGCGTCGATCATGCAGACGATTCTCGGCAAGGAATACGTGCAGGAAGACGAGCAGCGGCGGCTCTACCCGACCGAGCTCGGCATGCTCGTCACCGACCTCCTCGTCGATTCTTTTCCCGACATCCTCAACGTCGAGTTCACCGCCGGTATGGAGGAGACGCTCGACGGCATCGAGGACGGGTCACAGAATTGGGTGCAAGTGATGAAGCGCTTCTACGCCCCCTTCTCGAAGGATCTCGAGAAGGCGGAGTCGGAGATGCGGAACGTCAAGGCCGAGGAGCGGCCGACCGACATCAAGTGCGACCAGTGCGGCGAGCGGATGGTGATCCGCTGGGGCCGCAAGGGCGAGTTCCTGGCGTGCCGTCGCTATCCCGAGTGCAAGAACACCAAGAACTTCACACGCGCCGAGGGCGGCGAGATCGAGGTCGCGAAGGCGGAGACCACCGACGAGGAATGCGAGAAGTGCGGCCGCCCGATGCTGGTGCGCTTCGGCCGCTACGGTAAGTTCCTCGGCTGCTCGGGCTATCCCGAGTGCAAGACCATCGTGCCGATGTTGAAGCCGAAGAGCCTCGGCATCAAGTGTCCCGACTGCGGCGAGGGCGAGATTCTCGAGAAGCGTTCGCGTCGCGGCAAGATCTTCTACAGCTGTAGTCGCTATCCCAAGTGCACCTTTGCGAGCTGGGATCAGCCCGTCGCGCAGCCGTGCCCGCTCTGCAACGCACCGTTCGTCGTCGAGAAGACGACCAAGCGTGCCGGCACCGTGCGCCGCTGCATCAAAGAAGGCTGTACCTTCCAAGAGGCGGTTGGCGAGCCCGTCGGCGAACCCGTCGGCGACGTCGGGACGTAAGACGCACCGCGCGCGCGGCGGCGGCCGGGTGCATCCGGGCAGGGGATCGGCTGCGCGCGAAGATCGCTAGGCGGGGTGGTGGCGCGTGGGGATTCTTCCGTACGGCGCGGTGCACTCGGCCTATGCACCTCTTTATGCGCGCTCCGCCGATCCCCTGCCCGGACGCACCCGCCGCGCCGCGCGCGAGCCATCGCCCACGGTCCCGCGCCGCGACGTTCGTGCGAGAGCGAATTGCCGTCGCGACCGAAGCGCAGTAAGACCGACGGATGCACGATCGCGTCACCATCATCGGCTACCTTCCAAGAGGCGGTTGGCGAGCCCGTCGGCGAACCCGTCGGCGACGTCGGGACCTGGGAATAGCCCGATAGCACTCGGTGCCGTCAGGCACCCGCCGGCGCCTTGTCCTCGAGTGCTGGCTCGTAGGCCTCCTGTTCTGTCTGGGTTTCTTCTTCGGTCTCTCTCTCGGCTCCTTCCTCGGCCGCCAGGCCTCGATGATGCCGGCGGGCTCCGACGCGCGAGAGCAAAACGTCGGGGATTGCGTGCAACCCCCGACGTTCTGTACCATGCGCTTCGCCATGGCCGCCCAACGTAGTGACCAAGCACTCAAGGTCGTCCGGCGACTGGGAATCATAAGGCCGGCCGATCTGGAGGCGCACGGAATCCCAAGGGGACAGCTTTACCGTCTGATGCGAGCGGGACTGGTCGAACGGCAGGCCCGGGGTCTCTACGTCGCTAGCAGGCACCCGTACACCGCCGAGCACTCCCTCGCGCAAGTAGCCAAGCGCGTTCCAGGCGGCGTCCTCTGCCTGCTGACGGCGCTACGCTTTCACGGGCTGACGACCCAGGCGCCCGCCGAGGTCTGGATCGCGCTGCCCGAGAAGGCGAGAAGGCCGCGGCTCGACTATCCGCGTCTGCGCGTCGCGCGCTTCTCGGGGCCGGCACTGACCGAAGGCGTTGAGACACACCGGCTGGAAAACGTCGAGGTGCACGTATACTCGGCCGCCAAGACGGTCGCCGACTGTTTCAAGTACCGCAACAAGATCGGCATCGATGTGGCGGTCGAGGCTCTGCGCGAGTTTGGCCGCCACCGTCGAGGCGACGCGACCCAGCTGGCCCGCTTCGCGCGCGTCTGCCGCGTTACCCGCATCATGCAACCCTACCTGGACGCGATCGCATGACTGGCGAGAAGAGCAACCTTGCGGCTTCCGTCGCCGCTCGTCTGCTGAACCGAGCGAAGCGGACGGGCGACGACTTCCAGACGCTTCTTACGAGCTTCTGCCTCGAGCGCTTCCTGTACCGCCTCGGGGTTTCCGATGCCCGCCAGCGATTCGTGCTGAAAGGCGCCATGCTCCTTCGCTTGTGGTCGGATCAACCCTACCGCGCAACTCGCGATCTGGACCTGTTGCGCAAGGGCGAGGGCTCGTTCGACGCCATCCGGAGCGACATTCGGCTGATCTGCGCGACGGAAGTGAAACCGGACGCGGTCGTGTTCAATCCCGCCGCGATCCGGATCGAGGCGATCCGTGCCGAAGACGAGTACGCGGGAACACGGGTCACGCTGCCGGCGCGCTGTGGCACGGCGCGGTTGAACCTCCAGATCGACATGGGGTTCGGAGATTCGGTGTGGCCAGCGCCACGCTGCTGCGCGTATCCCGCGCTGCTCGACTTTCCGCCGCCCAAGGTGCTGGCGTATCCGCGTGACGCGGTTGTAGCGGAGAAACTCGAAGCGATGGTCGTCCTTGGTGATCGCAACAGCCGGATAAAGGATTTCTTCGATCTTCACTATCTGGCGAGCCACTTCGAGTTCGACCGCATGACGCTAACAAAAGCGATCCGAAAGACATTCACAAGGCGGCGGACACCGATTCCGGCGGACGAACCGATCGGCTTGACGCCCGCGTACTGGGAGAATCCATCGCGCCCCGTCCAAGTTCGGGCGTTCGCCCGCCGCGCGGGACTGACGATCGCCGGCGAGCCTGGTGACGAGTTCGCCGGCCTGCTCGCCACGTTCCTGCTCCCGCTCCTCGACGATCTCCGCCGCGGCGACGAACGCGAAGGGACCTGGGGCGGGGGAGGGCCCTGGCACTCCCGGACTGGGCGGAGGCCATGATGACCGATCGCCTCGTCAGTGAGGCTCCGATGGCGGCGGACGCCGCGCGAGTGCGGCGGTTCAAGCGGTACAAAGCCTACGAAAACTCCGGCGTCGAGTGGCTGAGGGAGATTCCGGTGCATTGGGTCTTCCGTCGCACTCTCCCGCGTAACGTTGTCGCGATGTGACGGCCCGTTTGATTCGGGCGGGGTGGCGGAATGCAGGGTCAACTTCTCACTCGTGACTTTCTCGCGTCCGGAATTCGTGAGACGCCCCATTGGGCGTCCTTCGATGACCCGGAACGCACGGAGATCGCCTCGCGACTCCGGGCAATCTTCGAACGGTTTCCCGTCGGCGACCTACCCAACGAAGCCGTAACCGAGGACGACTTGATCCACCCAGTATTTGAAGCACTGGGGTGGACGCATCGTCTCCTTCAACAAAAGGCCGCGCGGCGACGGACGGATGTTCCTGATTGCCTCCTCTTCGCCGACGAGGTCAGCAAGAAGGCCGCGCAGACCGAACGGAAGGAGGACCGCCGCTACTTGCGCGGCCTCACCTTCCTCGAGTCGAAGCGCTGGCAGCGACCGCTCGATCGTGGCCAGGCCACCGATCGGCTCGATCCCGAAGTGCCGGCGAATCAGATGCTCCGCTACCTGAGTCAGGTCGAGGTCGCCTCAAACGGAAAAATCCTCTGGGGGATGCTCACCAACGGCCGTCATTGGCGGCTCTACTATCAGAAGGCCGTCAACCGATCGGAGGAGTTCGTCGAGTTCGATCTCCCCTTGCTCCTCGGGCTCGACGGTTTCGCCGACGACCTCTTCGTCCCGTCCGACGAAGAGCGCGAACGCCTTCTGACCTGCTTCATCCTGCTCTTCCGCCCGCAGGCCTTCTCTCCCGATGCTGACCTCGACGGCCGAACGTTCCTCGACTTCGCCCGCACCGAGACCAAGCGGTGGGAAGCTGGTGTCGCGAAATCGCTCAGTGACGTGGTCTTCGAGCGGGTCTTCCCTCGGCTTGTCGAGGGCTTGATCGCCAACGACTCCGCGAAGCCGGCGCCGCTCACGCAGCTCTATGCCGACGAGGTTCGGGAGGCGGCGCTCATCTTTCTCTATCGCGTGCTCTTCGTGCTCCACGCAGAGGATCGCGATCTCCTCCCAGTTCGAGATGCTCGCTATCAGGACTACTCGCTCAGGTTTCTTCGCGACGAGATTGAGAGACGATTGGATGCCGGGGACGCCCTGAGCGACAGGATGACCAACTACTTCGGTCGCCTCCGGCAACTCTTCGCGGCGATTGCGAGTGGCGACGACTCGATCGGCATTCCCCCATACAACGGCGGCCTCTTCGACGATCGACAGTACCCGCTCCTGGCACGGACGAGCCTCTCTGATGCCGTCCTTGCTCCGATCATCGACGAGCTCTCGCGCCACGAGGAAGGTGGACGCCGCCGGAGGATCAACTTCCGAGACCTCTCGGTTCAGCAGCTCGGCTCCATCTATGAGAAGCTCCTCGAGTATCGAGCGGTTCCGAAGGACGGTGCTGGGATATCAATCGAGCAAGGCATCTACGCCCGCCGCATCAGCGGTTCCTACTATACCGACGAGAGCCTGGTTCAGCTCGTTCTCGCGCGCGCCGTGCGCCCGCTCGTCGTGGAGCGGTGGAAGGACTTCGAATCGGCTCTCGAAACGCTACGCCCGAGCCGCCGGCGCCGCGAGGAGAAGATCGCAGAGCTTCAGAAGCTCGATCCGGCCAGCCGCATCCTCGAGCTCAAAATCTGTGATCCCGCGATGGGAAGCGGCCACTTCCTCGTCTCGCTCGTCGACTTCCTGAGCGACAAGATCCTCCAGATGATGTCGGACGCGGCCAGCCGAGCGGCGCCCATAGCCGGCGAGAGCGGCTACGAGTCGCCGGTCGCGCAACGGTGTGCGGAGATTCGCCGACACATCCTCGAGCGGGCGACACAACACCACTGGCCGATCCGAGAGGAACACTTGGACGATCGTCACATCGTCCGGCGGATGGTGCTCAAGCGGGTCATCTACGGCGTCGATCTGAACCCCATGGCGGTGGAGCTCGCGAAGCTCTCGCTCTGGCTCCACAGCTTCACGGTGGGTGCGCCGCTTTCGTTCCTGGATCACCATCTGCGATGTGGCAACTCCCTCGTTGGCAGCCGGGTGGAGGCGGTGACAGAGGCGATGCGCGAGCGGGGGCTCTTCGGAACCTCCTACGCGGGTGTGCTCGCAGCGACCGACATGATGGAACGAATCGAAGAGATGACCGACTCCGACATCGCCGAGGTGCGAGAGAGCGCAGGCATGTTCGAGGAGATCGAGAAGACGCTTGCCCCGTACAGAAGACTTCTCCATCTCGATACGGCGCACCACTGGCTCTATCCGTCGATTCCCGCCGAGCGAAAGATCTGGCTCGACCCGCGCACCATCCTTGGTGGCGAGCACGGCGATCCGATGAAACTCGTCGGGGCGCCGCCCGACGGAGAAGGCCGACTCGCGAAGTCCCTGAGGGCTGTACGGATGGCGGCCAGCGATGACGCCTTCTTTCATTGGGAGTTGATGTTCCCCGAGGTGTGGCACGAGAGGGGCCAGCGGAAGCCGGACGGGGGCTTCGACGCGGTGATCGGCAATCCACCGTGGGATCGCGTGAAACTTCAAGAGGTCGAGTTCTTCGCTGAGCGGCGGGCTCCGATCGCGATGGCGCAAACCGCAGCTCAACGAACGCGGATGATCGGAGAATTGGAGAGAGCCCAGGATCCGCTTTGGGGCGACTACCGAATCGCCGCAGCTCGTTCCGAGCGCCTTGCCGTCTACGTGCGGCGGTGCGGCGAGTTTCCCTTACTTTCGGGCGGCGATGTGAACCTCTACGCGCTCTTCGTAGAGCGCGGCTTCGACTTAATCCGCAATGTCGGGCTGGTCGGCATCGTAGTGCCGAGTGGTATCGCGGCGGACAAAGAGAAGGCAGAGTTTTTCGGAAGCATTGCTACATCCGGCAGACTCGCCGCGCTGCTCGACTTCGAAAACAAGGGCCTCTTCCCCGAGGTTCATCGGAGCTTCAAGTTCTGCGTGCTCGCGGGCGGAGGACAGGAGCGACGATTTTCCTCAGCGCTGTGCGCATTCTTCCTGCATGATGTGAAAGACCTCGAGGATCACGGGCGTGTTTTCGAGCTCTTGCCGGAAGACTTTGCGCGTGTGAATCCCAACACCCGGACGGCGCCGGTCTTCCGTACACGCCGGGATGCCGAGATCACGAAGGGCATCTACTCGCGCATGTCCGTGCTCGTCGATCGACGCACCGACCCACCAGAGAACCCCTGGGGCATCCGATACGCGAGGATGTTCGATATGACGAACGACTCCGCCCTCTTCCAAACGGCCGCGCAACTCGAGGGCGAGGGATGCTATCCCGTCGCTGGCAACCGATGGCGAAGGGGTGACGAGGAATATCTACCTCTCTACGAGGGGAAGATGGTGCAGATGTACGATCATCGTGCCGCGAGCGTCGTCGTGAACCCGGAAAACGTTCACCGGCCCGGGCAGCCGCGCCAGGCGACACTCGAGGAGCATGGCGATGTTGCATGGGCGCCGGCACCGCAGTTCTGGATCGCGAGTACGGAAGTAGCAGGAGCAGCAGGCGAGGGTGCGTCGAGCTGGCTCCTGTCGTTCAAGGACGTCACCGCGCCGACGAACGAGCGGACGATGATCGCGTCCGTGATCCCGTACGCTGGGGTAGGGAACACGCTGGCGATTCTCATGGGACTCAACGCGAGCGACGCCGCACTCCTCCTCGCCGTGCTGAACTCCTTCGCCTTCGATTTCGTGGCGCGGCAGAAGGTGCAGGGACAGCACCTCAACTTGTACATCCTCGAGCAGATCGCGCTGCCGCTACCGTTGGTCTTTGCTACGTCCGTCGGGAGGACGAAGATCGCCGACTTTGTTCGCGACAGGGTGCTCCGCTTGAGCTACACCGCGAGTGACCTCGCCGGCTTCGCGCGCGACCTTGGCTACGGGAGGGCGCCGTTTTCCTGGGACGAGGAGGAGCGGCTGCACCTCCGCTGCCAACTCGACGCGCTCCTTTTCCGGCTCTACGGTCTCGATCTCGATACCGCTGACTACGCGCTCTCGACTTTCTCGATCGTGAAGGAAGACGAAGAGGATAGGCTCGGACGTTACCGGACACGCGATCTCATCCTCGCGTACATGCGCGCCCAGGCGGCCGGTGACTTCAAGAGTAAGATTGTTGCGGTCTGAGCGAAGGGGCGCTGGCGCGCTCGCGTGAACCGCAGTAAGAGCGATGGATGCACGATCGCGTCACCATCATCGGCGGCGGGCTCGCCGGGTCGGAAGCGGCGTGGCAACTCGCCCGACGCGGCGTCGACGTCGATCTCTTCGAGATGCGGCCGGTGCGCGCGACCGAGGCGCATCAGACCGATCGTCTCTGCGAGCTGGTGTGCTCGAACTCGTTTCGCAACGCCTCGCTCGAGACCGCGGTCGGCTGTCTCAAGGAGGAGATGCGACGGCTCGGCTCGCTGATCCTCGCGATCGCCGATCGCACCAGCGTGCCGGCGGGGGCGGCGCTCGCGGTCGATCGCGAGCTTTTCGCCGCGGGTGTGACGCGAGCGATCGAGGATCATCCACGGATTCACCTGCATCGTGAGGAGATGACGGTGCTCCCGGAGGACGGCGTCACGATCGTCGCCACCGGGCCGCTCACGTCGCCGGCACTGTCGTCGGCGCTCGAGCGTCTGCTCGGCAACACCCACCTCTACTTCTACGATGCGATCGCGCCGATCGTGACCGCCGAGTCGATCGAGATGACGATCGCCTATCGCGCGTCGCGCTACGGGAAGGGCGGTGACGACTACGTTAACTGTCCGCTCGATCGCGACGACTACTACCGCTTCGTCGACGCCGTCGTCGCCGCCGAGAAGGTGCCGGCCAAGCATTTCGAGCGCGCGGTATACTTCGAAGGCTGCATGCCGATCGAGGAGATGGCGCGGCGCGGGCGCGACACGCTCGCCTTCGGGCCGATGCGACCGGTCGGTCTCGTCGACCCGCGAAGCGGCGTCCGTCCGTACGCGGTCGTCCAGCTTCGTCAAGACGACGCCGCGGCGACGCTCTACAACATCGTCGGCTTCCAGACGAAGATGACGTACCCGGAGCAGCGACGCGTCTTCCGTATGATCCCCGGGCTTGCGACGGCGGAGTTCGTGCGTCTCGGGAGCTTGCATCGCAACACCTTCGTGAACGCCCCCGCGCTCTTGCGGCCGACCTTGCAGCTCCGCGCCGCGCCGCGCTTCTTCCTCGCCGGGCAGATCATCGGCGTCGAGGGCTACGTCGAATCGGCGGCGGCGGGGCTGCTCGCCGGGATCAACGCCGCGCGGCTCCTCGGCGGCGCGCCGCTCGTCGTGCCGCCGGCGACCAGCGCCTACGGCTCGCTCCTCGGCTACGTGACGCAGCGCGGGCGGCGCGAGTTCCAACCGATGAACGCCAACTACGGGCTCTTCCCGGCGCTGCCCGGCCGGCGCCGCGGACGGGAGAAGAAGCTGGCGCTCGCCGAGCGCGCGCTCGCCGACTTCGACGGCTGGATGCGCGCCGAGGGCCTCGAGCACGTCGCGACGCACACGGCGTGCGGCGCGCGCGGTGAAGCGCGAACGCCGGGCGCGGGCGGGGACGGACGTGGGTGCGCGAGGTCGTAGACTTCTCTTCCGACCTCGCGCACCCACGTCCGTCCCCGCCCGCGCTCGACCATATGCGTTCCATCTGAGCCCGCTCCGCTGCGTGGGCCCCGTGCTCTGCTGACCGCGAGGAGGCGCTGGCCGAGGCGAGCGCGATTCTCTACAACGAAAGCGTGACCGTTCCGTCACCGCGCGAGGCGCTGCTCGCAGCCGCAGTCGAGGATCCGGAACGGCTCCTCGCACGGTTCGCCGCGCTCTGGCCTGAGGGCAACGCGCCGGCGCCGGCGCGCGCGGCGCTCCTCGACGCCGCCGATCCCGCGCTCGCGGTCGCGGCACTCGGGCGTCTGCGTGACGCGGAGCCGGCGGCGACCGCCGCGGTGCAGGGCGATCCCGAGCTCGCACGCCATCTGGTAACCGTTCTCGGCGCGAGTCCGCTCGTCGCGCGACTTCTGCTCGCCGACGCCGGCTCTTGGATGGAGGTGCTGGCGCGCGCCGCGGCGGCGACGCCGATCGGCACGCTCGTGCCCGCGCCCGTTCTCCCGCCTGCTGCGCCGCTCGACGAGCTCGCGCACGCGCTGCGCGGCTTGAAGCGCCGCCGCGTGCTCCGCATCGCCGTCCGCGATCTCCTGCGCCTCGCGAATCTCGAGCAGACGACGGCCGCGCTGACCGCGCTCGCCGAGGACGCGCTCGAGACCGCGATCGTGGTGGTTCGCGGCGGGCTCGTCGCGGACTATGGCGACGTCCTCGACGGCGACGCTCCGGTCGGGTTCGTCGTCCTCGGGATGGGGAAGCTCGGCGGTGTCGAGCTCAACTTCAGCTCCGACATCGACCTCGTCTATCTCTACGGGCGCGACGGTATCGAGAGCACGGGCGGGCTGCGCGGCCACCTCTCGGCGCGCGAATTCTTCACCCGCCTTGCCGAGGGCGTGACACGGGCGCTGCACCAGGGTACCGAGGACGGCTTCGTCTTCCGGGTCGATCTCCGCCTGCGTCCGGAAGGTGCGAACGGACCGATCGTCAACTCGATCGCCAACGCGCTCACGTACTACGAGTCGTGGGGCCAGACGTGGGAGCGCGCCGCGCTCCTCAAGGCGTGCCCGATCGCCGGCGACCGCGCGGTCGGCGAACGCTTCCTCCGCGACCTCACGCCCTTCGTGTATCGTCGCTACCTCGACTACGCGACGATCGAAGACATCAAGGAGATGAAGGCGCGGGTCGAGGGCGCGCTCGCGGCGGGACGCAGCAAGGGCGTGAACGTCAAGCTCGGACGCGGTGGGATCCGCGAGGTGGAGTTCGTGATCCAGAGCCTTCAGCTCGTCCATGCCGGCAAGGACGAGCGGATTCGCGAGCGCGGCTCGCTGTCTGCGCTCCGCCGCCTCGCGGAGCACCGCTACCTCGACGCCGAGGAGGGCGAACGTTTGGCGGCGGCGTACCGCTTCCTGCGCGAGGTCGAGCACAAGATCCAGCTCGTCGAGGAGCGGCAGACGCACGTCATCCCCGCCGGTGACGCCGAGCTGCACCTGGCGCGTCGCCTCGGCTACGGTTGGGAGGATCCGACGTCGGCGGTCGCGCGCTTTCGTGACGACTGTCGCCGTCACATGGAGACCGTTCACGCGTCGTTCGCCACGCTCTTCTACTCCTCCCGCGAGGCGATCGGCCGCGTCGCCGATCCCCGGCTCACGGCCGTGCTCGCCGAGCTCGAGGACGCCGACGCGACGCGCGCGCGCCTGCGCGGGCTCGGGTTCCACGCCGTCGACGAGGCGTTGGCCGATCTGCGGCTCTTGCGCGACGGCGCGCCGACCTCGCGCTCGACGCCACGACGGCGCCAGCTCCTTCTCGAGGTGGCGCCGGCGCTTCTCGGTGAGATCGTGCAAGCGCCGGATCCCGACCTCGCCTTGCACAACATGGCGAGCTTCCTCGCCGCGATCGGCGCGCGCTCGAGCTTCCTCTCACTCCTCGCGGAGAACCCCGCGACCTTGCGCACGCTCGTCCGCCTCTTCGGCTCGAGCGAGTTCTTGTCGCAGGTCCTCATCCGTCATCCCGAGACGCTCGACAACTTGGTGCGCGCCAACTTGGTGCGTATCGAGATCGCCAAAGTAGACATGGCCGCCGAGCTCGCGAGCATGCTCGCGGCGGCCGAGAGCTACGAGGATCGTCTCGACGTCCTGCGCCGCTTCCGCAACGAGCATTTCTTGAGGATCGGCACCAACGATCTCATGGGTCTCCTGCCGTTTCACGCGCTCAGCAGCCAGCTGAGCGATCTCGCCGACGTGTGTCTCGAGGCGACGTGGAGAGTCGCCGAGCGCGAGACCCTGGAGCGCTACGGCCTCGCGACGTCGCCGGGAACCTTCACGGTCGTCGGCATGGGAAAGCTCGGGAGTCGCGAGCTCACCTACCACTCGGACCTCGATCTCATCTTCGTCTACGTGCCGGCGGCGGAAGGCCCCGAGCACGTCGCCGTCCACGAGTACTTCACACGCCTCGCCCAGGTCATGCTGACGACGCTCCAGGTACCGACGCGCGAGGGGCGCGTGTACAAGATCGACACCCGGCTCCGGCCCTCGGGCAACAAGGGTCCGCTGGTCTCCTCGCTCGAGGCGTTCTCCCGCTACCACGCGGGCAGCTCGCAGCTCTGGGAGCGTCAGGCGCTCATCAAGGCGCGCGCGGTGACCGGCGAGCCGCCGCTCATGTGCGAGGTCGAGAGCATCATCGAGCGCTTCGTCTACGCGCGACCGCTCGACGACGCAGAGGTCGCCGAGATCCACCGCTTGCGGATGCGCATGGAGCGCGAGCTCGCCGGCAGCGAGCTCCACGGCTTCAACGTCAAGACCGGCCGGGGCGGCCTCGTCGACATCGAGTTCCTGACGCAGATGCTACAACTGCGGCACGGTGCGACGGTTCCGAGCGTCCGCCGGCGCGCCACCCGCCACGCGCTCGCGGCGCTCGCCGACGCCGGCCTCCTGCCGCGCGCGGACGCGACCGTGCTCGCCGAAAGCTACGCCTTCCTGCGCACGCTCACCAACCGGTTGCGCATCGAGCGCGATCAGCCCGTCGAGGCGCTCGAGCGTGAGGGCGCGCGACTGCCGGCGCTCGCACGACGACTCGGCTACGAGGGACCGAGCGACGAGATCGGGCGCCGTCTCCTCGAGGACTACGAGCGGCATCGCGAGCGCGTGCGCGCGCTCTACACGCACTGGTTCGGTGTCGACGGCGACGCGGCGCGCTCGCCAATCGACGACCCGGCGTCGCGCGCGCCCTCAAATTGACATCGCGGATGCCCTCCGATAGCACCGCGGGTCGGAGTCGGCGATGCAGAAGAGCGAGGTCATTTGGTTCGATGGTGAGTTCGTGCCGTGGGAGCGCGCGCAAGTGCACGTACTCACGCACACCCTGCACTACGGCTTCGGCGTCTTCGAGGGCATCCGTTGCTACGAGACGACGGACGGCCGCTCCGCCGTGTTTCGCCTCCAAGACCACACGCGACGGCTGTTTGCCTCAGCGCGCATCCTAAACCTCAAGATTCCGTTCGACGAGGCGGCGATCGACGGCGCCTGTCTCGAGACCATCCGTCGCAACAAGCTGCGCGAGTGCTACATCCGGCCGCTCGTCTTCCTCGGCGAGGGCGAGATGGGACTGCACGCGACCACCAATCCGGTGCGCGTCGTGATCGTCGTCTGGCCGTGGGGTTCCTACCTCGGCGACGAAGGAGTGCGGAACGGCATCCGCGTGAAGACGTCGTCGTTTCAGCGTTTTCACGTCAACACGCTCATGACGAAAGCGAAGGCGGTGGGTCACTACGTGAACTCGATCCTCGCCAACCAGGAGGCGCGTCACGCCGGCTACGACGAGGCGTTGATGCTCGACACCGACGGCTTCGTCGCCGAGGCGAGCGGCGAAAACCTGTTCATCGTGCGTGACGGTATCGTGAAGACGCCGCCACTCGGGTCGGTGCTCCCGGGAATCACGCGCGCGACGCTGATCACGCTGCTGCGCGAGCGCGGCCACACGGTCGTCGAGGAGCGGTTCACGCGTGACGAGGTATACATCGCCGACGAGGCGTTCTTCGCCGGGACGGCGGCGGAGGTGACGCCGGTCCGCGAGCTCGACGACCGACCGGTCGGAACCGGCAAGCTCGGTCCGGTGACGGCGGCGATGCAGGAAGCGTACTTCACCGTCATTCGCGGCGGTGACGGCGGTCATCGCGACTGGCTGGCGTTCGTCTAGCGTCCCACCGCGTTCCGGCGGCGTCTCCTCCGAGCCCTGCGTGCGCGCAAGACTTCGACATGGCGCTCGGAATCGCGGCTCCCGGCGGCCACGCACGATGCCGCGTGTGTGCAAGACCATGACGTCCCCCGGGGGCGGTCGGACCCGAGGCGCTCATGCGCCTTCGAAGTTGAAAATCCGTAGACTTGGCCGTGGTCCCCGGCTCCATCGACGACCGGCGGGATGGTCTTGGTCTTGCTCCCTTTCGGCGCCGATGCCCGCCCTCCTCGCGCTCATCCTTGCCTTGCTGAGCGCCGTGCCTGCGGCCGCCGCCGAGCGGACGTTCATCTTCTCGCCCGCCGATCTCGTCCACATGATCGATACATTCAACGGCGGAATTCTCGCTCAGTCCTCCTCCTTGGGACGGCATGTCAGTATTCGCGGCGACCAGGTCCGATTCTTCGGCCGGAGCTGTCCATCGCTGAGCAGCGGCTACGCGGTGAGCCGCATCCGCGTGCTCGACTTTGCCGGGCGGGCGGCGCTCCTCACTGGACGGCAGCCGAACTTCGCGTTCGGCTTAGCGCTGCAATCGATGGGCGTGACCACGTGGAGCCCTCCCGCGACCGGCCGGACGCACCAACCGTCGTGGGTCGTCGAGACTCCCGTCTCGGGCGCGGTCGGGTTCGCGACCGCCGGGTTCGCGAGCGGCGACCCGACCGGAGCGATCGACGCTGCCGCGATCGCGGATGCGACGCCGAGCTTCCTCGTCCAGGTTGATCTCACCTCGGACGTCACCGACGGGCCGGCATCGCTCGTCGTCGCGCTCACGACCGAGTTGCCATCCGCTCGACCCGGCAAGATGTCGAAGCGCAGCGAGTGTCTCCTCGTGGGATCGGCGTATCCGGCCGACGCGCAGGCGCTCGTCGACCTGCTCGCCGTGACGTCGCTTTCCGACACGACGCGGAGTTACCTCGCCAGCTACCTCGACGACGTACTCCGCTGGACCGGCGCGAACCAACCGCCGCGCGCCGCGCGCGCCGCGAGACGCTTCGCGTTCGAAGTGGCGGATCGGCCGGGTGCGGAGATTGCCGCGGACGCTGCCGAGAAGCTCGTAATTCGCGCCCTCCTGGTGAACAATGCGCTCGGCTTCTGATCCGACGCGGCGCGCCGCCGCGTGTCGTGCCGTCTTCGCGCTGGTGCTGCTGCTGGCGCTGCCGGTTGCCGTGCGCGCCGAGCCGATGACCTTCCATCTGACGGTGAGCGACGCCCTCGAGAGCGTCGACCGCTACAACGCCTTCCTGGTGTCGCTCGGCACGCGCGCCCGCGGCGTGAAGCGGATCCCGGGAGGGACGAACTTCGCAAACCAGAGCTGCGCCGGATTCGGGTCAGTCTTCCGCCTCGGCTCGGTTGCGGTCCTCAAGGGACCCCTAGCGCTCACGTCGCGTGCCTCGTCGCGTAACGGAAAGGCGGCGGCGGCTCTGACCACGGTGTTCGGCGCGGCCGGCGTGCGGAGCTGGGTGCCGCCGGCGACGGACGCCGAAACCAACGTGCCGTTCTGGGGCGTCGTCGCGGCCGCCGACGGTGTGCAGTTCTCCTCGCAGGCGGTGACCTCCGGCGGCGACGCGGGCCTTCTCGGGACCGACGCCGGGAACGGCATCTTCAAGTTTGGCGCCGACGTGATGGGCTCGCCGGACGGCGCCGGCCGCTATCGCTTCCTCGTCGAGATCTACGGTCGCACGTCGTCGCAGGACGGCGCGCTCGCCGCCGCCGGGGAACACCGCTGCTTCACGTTCGTCGATCTCGCACCGGTCGACCTCAGCGCCTTCATTCGCCTGGTCCACGCGAACGTCACCAGCGCGAGATTCTTCACCGCGTTCGATCCGCGCGTCGCGGCGATCGCCCTCGCGCTCGACCGGCGCGATACCCAAGGCGCGCTCGACGCGCTGACCGCGGTCACCTCGGGGTTGATTTCGCACTCCCCCGATCCGCTGACGGACGTCAAGACGCGTCTATTGGTGGACGCGGCGTTCCGCGTCCGTCGCGGCATCCTCTTCTCACCGAACAACGCACAGTGCGGGAACGACGTTCGCGAGACCGGTGAGGCGTGCGACGGCAGCGATCTCGGCGGCTTCGATTGCACGTCGATCGGGTTCACGTCCGGCACGCTCGCCTGCACCGCCGATTGCCACCTCGATAGCAGCCAGTGCGTCGCGGCGTCGGTGTGCGGCAACGGCGTCCTCGAGGTCGGCGAGGAGTGCGACAACGGCGCCGCCAACTCGGATACCGCGCCGGACGCCTGCCGTACCAACTGCAAGCGCGCCGGCTGCGGCGACCGTGTCATCGACTCCTTCGAGGATTGTGAGGGAAAGAACCTCGACGGCGAAACCTGCGTCACCCTCGGCTACAGCGGCGGACCGCTGCGCTGCAATTCCGATTGCACGTTCGACGACTCCCGTTGCCAGGACAACTGACGCGCGTATCGCGCACCCGTCCGATTGAAAAGGGGAACTTCTTGATGCATCGAGTTCGCTGGGAAACGCCGCTGCTGGTGCTCGTCGCCGTGGGATCGGCCGTATCGGCGTTCGCCGCGCCCTTCGCGTTCGTCGCCAACTACGGCGACGACGACGTCTCGATCGTCGACACCGCGACGAACCAGAGCACAGGGAACGTTTCCGTGGGCCATCATCCGTGGGGCGTCGCGGTCGATCCCGAGGGCGCGCACGTCTACGTCGGTAACCTGTACGACAACAGTGTGTCGATCATCACCACCGCCACCATGGCGAGCACGCCAGTTCTCGTCGGTGACGGACCGACGGGCGTGGCGGTGAAGCTCCCCGGCACGCGCGTGTACGTCGCCAACAGCAAGGATTTCACCGTCTCGGTAATCGACACCGCGACCAACCAAGTCCTCACGACGGTGCCGGTCGACCGCGGGCCGGTGGGTGTCGCCGTCAATCCCGCCGGCACCCCCGCGTACGTCGTCAACAGGGGCAGCGACTCGATGACCGTCATCGACACGAACACGAATCAGGTGCTCACGACGGTGCCGGCCGGGAGCAAGCCCACGCATGTCGCCGTGAGTCCCGCCGGCGACCGCCTGTATGTGACGAACCACACCGGTGGCCACGTGTTGGTGTTCAATGCGACCACGCTCAACGTGACCGGCACCATCTCGGTCGGTGGCTTCCCTGAAGGTGTCGCGTTCAGCCCGGACGGTGCGTTCGCCTACGTCGCCAACAGCGGGTCGAACACGCTGTCGGTGATCGACACCGGGCTCCAGGCCGAGATCGCCACCATCCCCGTGGGAGAAGATCCCGAAGACGTCGCGGTCCATCCGGATGGTACGCGCGTCTACGTGTTGAACCACGGCGAGAGATCGATCTCGGTGATCGACACGGCCTCCAATAAGGAGATCGACAGCGACGGCGACACGTCGAACGGCCTCACGCGGATCGCCGTCGGATTTGGGCCGCTCGCGCTTAGCAATGCGCTCGTTCCGGGGCTGCTGCCGCCGCGCCTCGACAAGCTCGCGCTCGTCTGCCAAGCGACGATCGCGGTGCAGGCACGCGCGTTCGCCAAGGTTGATCAGCTACAGCGCACCGCGTGCCAGAACCAGATCCTGAAAGACGTCGCCGGTGGCAAGGGGTCGCAGCAGGCGGAGGCGACGTGCGCGCTCGCGCTCGATCTCAGTAATCCCAACTCCGCGCTCGCGCTCGCGCGCAGCGGGGCGCGCGACACCGTCGCCAAGAAGTGCGTCGGCGTCGGTATCGCCGCGCTCAACCGTCCCTGTGACCGCGAGGCGTCCTCGGTCGCGGCGGCGACCGGCTGCGTCCTCGACCAGCACGAGACGCGCGTCTCCGAGATGGTCGCCGACACCTTCGCGGCGGACACCTCGAATCCGTTGACGAAGGCGGCGCGCACGTGCCAGGCGACCATCGCGAAGAGCGCGACGCGGCTTGCGCAAAGCGAGCATGCCAAACTCGGCGGCTGTCTCGTCCGTGTCCTCAAGGGCGAGGCGAAGCACAAGCACCTCGCCGTGTCCGGGGCGGCGTGTGCGAAAACACTCGACCCGGACGATCCCAAGGCGACGCTCGCCAAGCTGCGCGCAGCGGTCGGGGCGCAGATCGCGAAGAAGTGTGCCGGGCTCGTGCCCGCCGACATCGGAAACCCGTGCGATCCGTCGGCGACGACGATCGGCGAGGTCGCGGGCTGCGTCCTCGCCGGCCAGGCCAAGCGCGTCGAGAAGATGATCGCCGCCGAGTTCAACGACGCCTGTCCGATGCTGACGGCGGTCGGGCTCGGTCGCGGGTATCCTGACGTCTGCACCGGTCACTGAGCCCCCGCTCGGCGTGTACTTGGATTGGTGCTCGCGGCTCCTCTATAAGCAGGGCATACTAGCTGGGTAGGTCGCGCCAGATCGACGCGACCCGAAGGGAGGAGCCCTTGTCACCTGCGGAGGATGCGGCGGCGGTACGGAGCGCGAAGCCGCGGGAGGCGCTGGAAACGGTCGTCATCCGTTTCGCCGGCGACTCCGGCGATGGCATGCAGCTCGCCGGCACGCAGTTCACCATCGAGACGGCGCTCGCCGGCAATGATCTCAGCACGCTGCCGGACTTTCCCGCGGAGATCCGCGCCCCGGCAGGCACGCTCGCCGGCGTCAGCGGCTTTCAATTGCACTTTTCCTCGCACGAGATCTTCACGCCCGGCGACACCTGCGACGTGCTGGTGGCGATGAACCCGGCGGCGCTCAAGGTCAACCTCGACGATCTGAAGCCGAACGGGATGCTGATCGTCGACCGCGAGGCGTTCACCGAGCAAAATCTCCGTAAGGCCGAGTACCGAGAGGATCCGCTGCACGACGGTTCGCTCGCCCGCTACCGCCTCTTCGAGATCGACATCACCAAGCTCACGACCAACGCCCTCCTCGACTCCGGCCTCTCGAACAAGGCGGCGCTGCGCTGCAAGAACTTCTTCGCGCTCGGGCTGACGTCGTGGCTCTTCCAGCGTTCGATCGAGCCGACGTTGGCGTGGATCACCACCAAGTTCGCGAAGACACCCGCGCTCGCGGACGCGAACGCGCGAGTGTTGCGGGCTGGGTACAACTTCGGTGACACGACGGAGCTCTTTCACACCGCCTATGAGGTCCTGCCGGCGCGGATCGCCGCGGGGAAGTACCGCAACCTCACGGGCAACACCGCCACCGCGCTCGGCTTCGTTGCCGCTGCGCAGCGTGCCGGGCGTCCGCTCTTCCTCGGCAGCTACCCGATCACGCCCGCGAGCGACATTCTGCACGAGCTCTCGGTGTACAAAGGGTTCGGCGTGTACACCTTTCAGGCGGAGGACGAGATCGCCGCGATCGGCGCCGCCCTCGGCGCGGCGTTCGGGGGCGCGATCGCGATCACCACGACCAGCGGCCCCGGCATGAACCTGAAGGCGGAGACGATGGGCCTCGCCGTCATGGTCGAGCTGCCGATCATCATCACCGACATTCAACGCGGCGGTCCGTCGACCGGCCTGCCGACGAAAACCGAGCAAGCCGATCTCCTGATGGCGATGTACGGCCGCCACGGCGAGTGTCCGCTGCCGATCCTCGCAAGCGCGACGCCGGCGGATTGCTTCGCCACCGCCTTCGAGGCGGTGCGGATCGCCGTGCGCTACATGACGCCGGTGATTCTCCTGTCCGACGGCTACATCGCGAACGGCGCCGAGCCGTGGCGCATCCCGCGTGCCGCCGATCTCCCCGGGATTCCCGTTGCCTTTCGTACCGACCCGACGGACTACCAGCCGTACATGCGCGATCCCGCGACGCTCGCGCGCCCGTGGGTGGTTCCCGGCACGCCCGGGCTCGAGCACCGCATCGGCGGCCTCGAGCGCGAGGACGTGACCGGCAACGTGAGCTACGCGCCCGTGAACCACGAGCACATGGTCCGGGTGCGGGCGCGAAAGATCGCGGGCATCGCCGCCGAGATCCCGCCGACGACGGTGACCGGCCCGCCTGAGGGGGACCTGCTCATTCTCGGATGGGGTAGCACACATGGCCCGATCGCGACCGCGGTCCAGGAGCTCGCGGGCGCGGGACTCTCGGTAGCGCACGCGCACCTGCGCTACCTGAACCCGCTGCCGCCCGATCTCGGCGCGGTGTTGCGCCGCTATCGAGCGGTGCTCGTCCCCGAGATGAACCTCGGGCAGCTGGTGAAGCTGGTGCGCGCCGAGTATCTCGTCGATGCGCACGGATTCAACAAGATCCAAGGGCGGCCGTTCAAGGTCTCCGAGATCGTCAGCCGGGCGCGCGCGATCGTTGGAGGCCACGTATGAACACGGTTGCGATCCCCGCATCGAAGCCGCTCGGCCGCAAGGACTTCGAGTCGGATCAGGACGTTCGCTGGTGCCCGGGGTGCGGCGACTACGCGATCCTCGCCCAGGTGCAGCGCGTGCTCCCCGATCTCGGGATTCCACGCGAGCGCTTCGTGTTCCTCTCCGGGATCGGTTGCTCGAGCCGCTTCCCGTACTACGTGAACACCTACGGCTTTCACACCATTCACGGCCGCGCGCCCGCGATCGCGACCGGTCTCAAGGCGACGCGCCCCGAGCTCTCGGTGTGGGTGGTGACCGGCGACGGCGACGCGCTGTCGATCGGCGGCAACCATCTGATCCACGTCCTGCGCCGCAACCTCGACATCAACATCTTGATGTTCAACAACCGTATCTACGGGCTCACCAAGGGCCAGTACTCGCCGACCTCGGAGGTCGGCAAGGTGACGAAGTCGACGCCCGTCGGGTCCATCGATCATCCGTTCCATCCGGTCGCGCTCGCCCTTGGTGCCGAGGCGACTTTCGTCGCGCGCTCGGTCGACGTCGAGGGGAAGCACCTCCAGGAGACGGTGCGCCGCGCGCACGCGCATCGCGGCACCGCGTTCGTCGAGATCCTCCAGAACTGCAACATCTTCAACGACGGGGCCTTCGAGGGCGTGACCGACAAGGACGGCAAAGCCGATCACCAGCTCGTGCTCGAGCACGGAAAGCCGCTCATCTTCGGAAAGAAACGCGACCGCGGGATCCGCCTCGGTACCGGGCTGCGTCCGGAAGTCGTCACGCTCGGCGAGGGAATCAGCGAGCGCGACCTGCTCGTCCACGACGAGCACGACCCGACGCTCGCCTACTTCCTGTCGCGGATGGAGCCGCCCGAGTTTCCGACGCCGATCGGCATCTTCCTCGCCATCGAGCGCGAGACGTACGACGCGGCCCTCGGCGCGCAGCTCGCCGCGGCGCGCGCGAAATCCGCGCCGCCCGATCTCGACGCGCTCTTCAATCGCGGCGACACCTGGACCGTCGAATAGTCGCCGCGGTAACGCCTCGGGCGTGGGCCGACCTCCTGCGTCGGGTCTTCGCGATCGACGTGCTCGCCTGCTGGGCGACTACACGCGAAGAGCGCGGATGAGCGTGGGGCGCAACACCTGCGGCGTGACCACCTCGTCGAGGGACCCGACGCGGCACGCGCGCTCGACGGTGTGAATGGCGTCGAATTCGGCGGCGACGCCGGCGTGAGCCCGCCGCGTCGCGTCCGCCAACGCGCGCTCGTAGTCGTCTCGCGCCGTGGCCGTCGGCGTCGACGCCAGCGCCTCACGATACCGCGACACCGTGACATCCTTGCCGGCCCGCGCCCGGACCTCGCGTGTGAAGATCACCGTCGCCGCCGGTCCGCCGCCGATCACCGAGGCGTATGAGCCGGTGAGGGCGAACGCCCGCAGCCGCGGATTCAGCGATTTCGAGAACACCACGTACGCGCCGCCGTGGTACCGCGACACGACGACGAAGAAGAGCGGCCCTTCGAAATGCACGACGGCACGCACGATCTCGGCCCCGTACTGCAGCTGCAGCTTGCGGAGCGACTCGGGCGACCCGTCGAAGCCGGAAAGATTGGCGAGGATCACCACCGGCCGGTTGCCGCTCGCGGCGTCGAGCGCACGTGACACCTTCTTCGACGACGACGGAAAGAGCGTCCCGGCAGTCCACTCGGGCGGCCCGTCGAGGGGACGGTACCCGTCGCGCGGCACGCTCGACGCTTCGATCCCGACGAGCGCGATCGGGACGCCCCCCAGATGCGCGTCCCAGACGACTGCGGTCTCCGCCCCCGCCCACGACCGCCAGCGCTCGAGCGACCCGCCGTCCTGGTCGACGAGCGACGCCATCACCGCGCGCATCGCGAACGGCCGCTTGCGGCCGGGATTCTTGGCGTCGTCGAAGATCTCGCCGACCGTCGCGAAATCGTGCCCGTATGCCGCGGGGTACGGAAAGACCGTGACGTCCCGCGTGACCGGATCGGCGGTGGCATGTCGCCGCGGATGGGATTCGCCCGGCACGACGTACGTGAAGCGCTGATGCTCCTCGAGGATGCGGAGCGCCGCGCGGAGATCGCCGGCGTAGTACTGCGCCTCGCCGTTCGGGCCCATGATGCGCTCGAAGCCGCCGAGCGCGACCTCGTCCTCCGCGGCGACGCTCCCGGACGCCTCGAGCGCGGCGCGCCCGGTGAGCACCATCGCCGCCTGCGGCGTCATGATCAACGCCCCGCGGGTACCGGAAAGCATCGTCGCGAGCGCATTCCAGTAGCTCTGCGCGCCGACGTTCACCCCGTAGACGACGAGGTGCACCACCCCTCCAGCGCCGGTGAACGTCAGGATCCGGCGCGCCACGCGCGCGGTGGCGTCGAGGTTCTCAGTGCCGCTATCCATCGCGATGCGCGCGCCGCTCGAGATCGGAATCCACGTCACGGGCAGCCGCAGCTCCGCGGCGAGATCGAGCGCGGCGATGACACGGTCGCTCTCGGGGGCGGCGAGCGCGCCCATGTCGCGCGTCGGATCGGAGAGCACCAGCACCGAGCGCATCCCCTCCGGCACCTTGTCCGTGGGCGTGCTGAGGATCCCGAACACTACCCCGGCGCGGTTCTCGCCGTGCGGGCGGCGCGCGACGCATACGGCGCGCGCCGCCGGATCGAGGTCGTACTCCTCGAAGAGCCCTACGGCGCCGCCGCCGGTCCGACTCGTCAGCATGCGGACGATTTCGTACGGGTAGACGAGCCGCCGTCGCCGCGCCTCGACGACGCGCCGATCGTACTCGCTAGCGGGCTCGAGCGGCACGACCTGTGGCGGTCGCAGGGTGACTTCCATGTGACCACCGGTGATGTCGCTCACGACCACCTCGACGGCATCGCCGCATCCCGACGTCGCCGCCCGCTCGTGCAGCCGCATCCGGACCACCACCTTCTCCAGACCGAGATGACGCGTCGCCGGCGCGAGCCGACCGGCGATGCCCTGGATCACCGCCGTGTCGAGCGCGAGCGCCGGCCCGAGAGAGATCGTGATCCGGTTCCAATGCAGCCTGCGGTGCGCCGCGCGCGCACCGCGGAGCGCACGTAGCGCGCTCGCGGCCTGGTGGAACACGCGCTCGAAGGCGGCGATGTGCACGGCGGTGTCGTCGACGTCGGCGGCGTTGCGGCCGCGCACCTCGGCGAGCACGAACAGACGCTCATCGTCGGCGACGACGCGGCTGCGTCCGAAGAAACAGTAGAGGTTGTCGGCGCCGGGCAGGCGCTCGAGCGCGAAGCTCGTGAGCCGCGCCAGTCCGACGCGCGACGCCGTCTCCGGGTGCATGCCGAGCAGCGCAGGGTCCTCGTGGACCGGCCGGGGGACGAGCGTCCGATGGACGTCACCGGCGCGCGCATCCACGAAGGAGAGTGTGCAGCGCGCCGCGGGAAACCCCGCCGGCAACGCCACGCGCACGGCGTCGACGAGCGCGTCGCGATCGTGCCCCGCGTCGTCCGTGACGATCAGCTCGACCGCGTGCACGCCGGCACCGGCCGACAGCACACGCCCGCTCGCGATCGCGTGCGAGATCTCCGCGACGGTGCCGGCGGCATCGTCGGCCGTGCACCCCGCGCCGACCACCAGCCTGCCGTCGGGCAACGCCAGCGATTGCACCGCGCGCGCGTCGCAGGGAACGATCGCGACCTCGATCCCGGGACCCGCCGCATAGAAGCGGAGCAAATGAGCCAGGACCGCGATCCCTCGCCGCCGAGGATCGGCGTCTGCGACCCCTCGCCCCACGCGATCGAAGACGTCGCGCGGCGCCGCAGCGATGTCCAGCAGCAAGTCGATGGGAGGAACGGTCGTTTCGGCCGCCGCCGAGCCGGACAGCCAGGGCGCGATCCGTCGTGCCGCGAGCTCGGCGCGATGCTCGCGCGCCGGATGCTCGAAGATCACGTCCACGGCCTCGATCGCCGCGTCCGCCAACGCGTCGGAGACGAGGCTGCGCACGGCGGCGATGCGCCGGAGCGCGTTCGCCAGCTCGCGATCGCCCTCGAGGACGACACCCGATCGCGCCAGGGCCGCTAGACACCGCAGCACGGCGCGCACGAGATGCCGCCGCAGATCCGGATCCTTCTGCGTCGCGAACAGCCGCAGCAGCGCGCGCTCGAGCACGTCGGAGGAGTCGAGCGACGTCACGCCATAGTGCGCCAGTCCCGTCCGCAGCTGGGCGAGAAACTCCTCGGCGATTCCCGCACCGCCGACGCGCACGCGGCGCACGTAGGCTCGCAGTCGCGACGCATTGGAGGGGCCGACCTGTCCGGTCGCCGTGACCGACGGGGTGCCGGCGAAGAGCTGCTCGATGTCGGCATAGACGACGACCTCGTGGCGCAGCGCCGCGAGATCGCGCTGCAGCGCCGGGGAGAGGTCGGCAAGGTCCGGCGATTCCAGCACCGCGGTGAGCGCGCGGACGCGCTCGGATGCGACGTCGTAGCCGAGGAGCACGCTGCGCAGCTCGTCGCGCAAGGCGGCGATCGCCGCCTGCCGCGCGCGCGCGTCGAGCGCGTCGACCCCGGCGAGGCCCGCGGCGCGCGTAGCGTCGGCGCGATCGAGAAGCAGGGGCGCGATGGGATCAGGTGCGTCCGCGAGCGTGACGCGCGAGTCCGAGGTTCGCTTCCGACCGCGATCCGCCCCAACCGCGCCGGGACCGACGGCCGTCGTCGGCGCGGGTTCGATCGCCACCAGTGCGTCGCCGGCCGCGACGCGCTGGCCCTTCCCGACCCGCACCTGGGTCACGACGCCCCCCACCGGCGCGACGAACGCCACCTCCATTTTCATCGCCTCGAGCAGGCCGAGCACCTGTCCGGCTGCGACGCGATCGCCCGAAGCCACGTGCAGCGCGGTGACGACGCCCGGCGTCGCGGCACGGACCTGTCCCGTAGTCTCCCAGCCGAAGCGGTACGGACGCCCGTCGATCTCGAGCCGCAAGCCGGCTGCGGTGGCGTCGAAGACGAGGCGGCGGGTGCCGTCGGCGAGCTCGAGTCGACCGAGGTGCTGGTCGGACTCGCGCAGCACGGCGGTGACGGCACCGTCGTCGCAGCGCACGCGATAGCGCCACGAGCCGAGCGCGAACACCTGCAGGCGGTAGTGGTCGCCGTCGAACGAGAGATCGACTTCTTGGCCGACCGACGCGGGTGCGCGCGTCGGCGAGACGTTGGTGGTGTCGGCGAAGAAATTGAGCCGCGCGTCGCGGCGGCGGCGTTGATAGGCGAGGATCGCAGCGCCGAGGAGCGCGTCGGCGGCGTCGGCGCCGCGGCGCGCGTCGCTCCGCCGATCGAGCCAGCCGGTGTCGACTCCGCCGGCGCGGAGCTCCGGCGATTCGAGAAGCTCGACGAGGTAGCCGGTGTTCGTCGCCCCGCCCTCGATCACGAGATCGAGGTCGCGAAGCGCGCATACCAGGCGGCTTCGCGCTTCCGGCCGCGTCGCTCCGGTCGCGATGACCTTCGCGATCAGCGAATCGAACACGGCGGGGACGATGCTGCCCGCCGCGACGCCGGTGTCGACGCGGATGCCGGGTCCGAGTGCCGGATCGAAGCGCGCGATCCGTCCCGGTGCGGGCAAGAAACCGGTGTCCGGGTCTTCGGCACACACGCGCGCTTCGATCGCGACGCCGCGCTCGCGCACCGCGAAGCCCGCCAGGCTCTCGTCGCGTGCGATGCGGATCTGGAGGTGAACGAGGTCCAGCCCGGTAACGGCCTCGGTGATGCCGTGCTCGACCTGCAGGCGAGGGTTCATCTCGAGAAAGAACGCGTCGTCGGCGGTCACCAGGAACTCGACCGTGCCGACGCCGACGTAGCCGGCGTCGCGCGCGACACGGACCGACGCGGCGGCGAGCCCTGCGATCACCTCCGGCGGCACGCCGGGTGGGGGGGTCTCCTCGATCAGCTTCTGATGGCGCCGCTGCACGGAGCAATCGCGCGCCCCGAGCACGAGCACGTGGCCGTGCACGTCGGCGGCGATCTGCACCTCGACGTGTCGCGCGCCGCGGATCTTACGCTCGAGGAACAGCCGGCCGTCGCCGAACGCCACCTGCGCCTCTGTCGCCGCGGAGCGGAACGCCGCCGGCAGCGACGCCGCGTCGCCGACGACGCGGATCCCGCGTCCGCCGCCACCGGCCGCGGCCTTGACCAGCAATGGGTACCCGAGCGCCGCCCCCGCTCGCACCGCTGCGTTCTCGTCGGTGACGACGCCGCCGCTCCACGGCGCGACCGCGATGCCCGCGCGCTCCGCGAGCCGCTTGGCCGCGACCTTGTCGCCGATCGCACGCATGACGGCGCCGCAAGGTCCGAGAAAGCGCATGCCCGCAGCGATGACGCGGTCGGCGAACGCGGGATCCTCGGCGACGAAGCCCCAACCCGGCCAGACCGCGTCGGCGCCGGCGGTGCGGAGCGCGTAGAGGAGGGCCTCGTGATCGAGGTAGGCGCCTACCTCGTCGGTCGTGGCGGCGAGCCGCACGGCGGCGTCGGCATGGCGGACGAACGGGGCATCGCGATCGACGTCCGTGTACAAGACCACGGCGCGGAGATCCGACCCCTCCTGCGTGCGCAACGCCTTGACGGCGCGCACGCAGCGCATCGCCGCCTCGCCGCGATTGACGATGCCGAGGCAGTGAAGCGTCGTCGGCGCCGTCACGGCGCGCGTTCCGGTGGCGAGAATGCGCCCGCGAACGCCACGTACCGCCCGTGGTGCGACAGCGACAGCGTCACGCGGCTGCGCCGCCCGCGTACCCACAGGACCGGCATGCGTGCTTCGCGCTCGATTGCGAGCGCGGCCGGCGATTCGTGCAACACGCGCGCCAGCGTGGCAATGGCGAAGCGCCGGGCCGCGACGCTGGCATCGAGCACGCCGCACGCGGGGCTCGTGACCCTCGCGCACATCGCGAGCGCACCCGTGTCGGCCGCGACCGCAACCGCGTGCACGTGCTCACGTCCGCCCGATGTCCGAACGTGAAAGCGGCGATCGCCGGTGGTCACGGTGAAACGCCGGCAGTCGGCGGCCTCCGCCGTGCCGCCGCCGTCGTCCGGGCGCACGACGAACCGCTCCGGCGCGAAGACGGTGTACGGATCGACTCTGCGCGCCGCCTTGTATGCGCTCTCCTTGGCTGCCCACAGGATCCATCGCAGCCGGTCGACGGCGGCGCTGGTGCGCAGCAGCCTCCGTTCCGCGGCACAGAAGACGCGCGCGTCGAAGCGCGGATGATGCGCCCCGGACCGGGTCTCGGGATCGTCGAGATCGACGACGTCGTTGCCGATCATCGCGCTTCCGTGAAGTGCTGCCGCTCGAGGGCGGCAAGGCGACCGACGACTTGCTGCGCCAAGTCGCGCGCGCGGCGCATGCCGCGCAGCGCCGACGTCGGTCGGAACGACTCGACCCGCACGCGGAAGCGTTCGCCGGTCGCCGGAAGATCGCTGTAGCCCTTTTGTCGCTCGCCACGAAGATAGACGCACAGTACATCACATTCCGGAAGCGCCGCGATCACCCGTCCGACGCCGTACGCTGCGTTTTCGAGATCGACGGCTCCGCTGCGACTGCGTCCGCCCTCGGGGAAGACGAGCACGGTCTCGCCGCGCTCCAGAAGATATACCAAGCGTGCGAGGACGCGACCCACGGCGGCCCGGTCGCCACCGCGGGTGATCGGCACGCACTTCATCACGTAGGTGACGAGGCGCGAGACCACCGAGAAGGCGAAGTTCTCGCGCTCGGGGACGTTCCACGGCAACGTCGCGTAATGCAGGAGGAACCAACCCGATGAGCCGAGCGCCCAGGCGATGACGGCGGAGTCGACGAGCGTCAGGTGATTGGCGCACACCAGCCGCGCGCTCCGCGAACGGCAGAGCTCGCGATACGTGCGTCGCGTCTCCGCGACGCCTTCGATCGTCCAACCGAAACCGACACGCATCACCGCCGTCGTCACCGGAACCCACAGCGGCGACAGCACGCGCCCGATCGCCCGTTGCACCTCGAGCGCCAGGCGGTCGCCGCGGTCGAGCCGCCCGTGTGCCGCCGCCGTCGGCGTCAGGTGAGCTTCGCCGCGATCAGCCGGACCGCGTCGCCGACGGTGTTGACCTCGTCGACGTCGTCGTCGGCGATCTCGATCCCGAACTCGTCCTCGAACGCCAGGACGACGTCGACCAGGCGGGCGGAGTTGACCTTGAGGTCGTCCAGGATGTGCGTCCCCGGTCCGATGCGCGCGAGCGCGTCTCCGTCCTTCGCATACGGTGTGAGAATGGCGACGACCTTGCTCATCACGTCCGTCTCGTTCATCCGCAGCTCTCCTTCCATCGCTCCCTGCTTGCGAATCACGCGCCCTCGGCGCACCACTTCCCGAACACCACGCACGCGTTCACGTCCCCGAATCCGAAGCTCGCCTTTGCGAGCACCCGCATCTCCGGCATCGGTCGCAGTGTCAACGGAATCGCGTCCACGAAGCGCGCGATGCTCGGGTGCACGTCCTCGCAATTGCGCGTCGCGTGCACGAACCCGTTCGCGACCATGAGCACGCTCGCCACCGACTCGATGGCGCCCGCCGCACCCAGCGCATGGCCGATGAGCGACTTCGTCGCGGTGATCGACGGCAGCGTCTCCGGCGACCGCTCGAGCGCCGCCGCCCATGACCACACCTCACGGGCGTCGGCGACGGTCGCGGTCAGGTGGCCGTTGATGGCGTCGACGGCGCCGGGCGCGAGGCGCGCGTCGTCGAGCGCGGCGCGAATGCAGCGGCGCACGCCCTCGGGGTTCGGTGCGGTCATGCTGCCGCCGCCGCGGTGACCGCCGCAGTTCGCCGCGCCGCCGAGCACCTCGGCGCGAATCGGCGCGCCGCGCGCGAGCGCGCTCTCGAGACTCTCGAGCAGCAACATCCCCGCGCCCGCCGCCGGCACGAATCCCGCCGCCGTGGCGCTCATGGGTCGCGAGGCGCGTTCGGGCTCGTCGTTGAAGGCGCGGGTGAGAACGCGCATGGCGTCGAAACCGGCCCAGATGTAGTGGCTCGCCCCCTCCGACCCGCCGCACAGCATGCGCTCGGCGCGACCGCTGCGGATGCGCTCGAGCCCTTGGACGACGGCCTCCGTCCCCGTGCAGCACGCGCTCGAGTTGGTGGTGACCTGGTTGCCGAGCGCCAAAAGGCCCGCGACACGCGCCGAGATTCCGCTCGCCATCACTTGCTCGACCGTCGTGCTACCGAGTCGACGGACTTTTCCGGCGTCGGTAAAGGGCACGACGCGCTCGGCGATGGTGTCCATGCCGCCGACGCCGGTGCCGAGTACGGCGCCCGTCGCCCAATCGATCGCGTCCTCGTCGCGCCGCGGGCGATGCAGCCCGGCGTCCGCCCACGCTTCGAGCGCCGCCAAGCACGCGAAGCGGTGATTGGAGTTCATCGCCTGCAGCTCGTCGACATCGAACGCGGCGCGCGCGTGGTCGTCGGCGCCGTCGGGGATGCCCGCCACCTGACAGCCGAAGCCGAGGTCGCGGAGCCGCGGCAGCATGCGGACACCGGAGCGGGCGGCACGAAGCGCCCCCTCGAACTCCGGCACACCGACGGCGTTCGGCGCCACGACGCCGAGACCCGCCACGACCACGCGCCGGCTCATGCCGACACCCGCATGCCCGCGAGCGTGCCGCGGCAGACCGTCGCGCCCGCTTCGCGGCGTATCACCACCTCCGAGCGGAGCAGACGTCGCCGGAAGACCACCCGGCGTCCACGGACGAGCACACGCTCGCCGGGATGGACGAGACCGGTGAACTCGACGACGGCGTTGGTGAAGAGGGTGAGCCCGCCCCCCACCATCGCCGCGCGTCCGAGCAGGTAGATGCCGTGCGCGACGACACCGGCCTGCGCCATGGTCTCGAGAAGCAGCACGCCGGGCGTGATCGGATTCCCCGGGAAGTGGCCACGATAGAAGTCCGCGTCCTCGCGGAAGCGATAGGCGGCGAGGATGTGATCCGCGTCGACCTCGAGGATCTCGTCGATGAAGCGAAAGGGCGGGCGGTGCGGAACCGCCGCCAGGACCTCGGCTGGTGTCAGCGGCTCACCCACCGTACAGCCCCCCGTTCACGTGCACGACGGTGCCGTGAACGTAGCTCGCTCGCGTCGCGAGGAACGCCACCACGTCGGCGACCTCTTCGGGGGCCCCCATGCGGCCGAGCGGGATGCGGGCGGTAGTCGTGGCACGCACCGACTCCGGGAGATCGGCCGTCATCTCGGTCGCGATGAATCCCGGCGCGACGGCGTTCACCAGGATCGCGCGCCCGGTGAGCTCCTGCGCGAGCGATTTGGTGAGCGCGTCGAGGCCGGCCTTCGCCATCGTGTACGGCGCCTGGCCCTGATTGCCGGTGTGACCGACGACGCTCGAGATGTTGATGATGCGCCCGTGACCTTGACGCAGCATGAAGCGGCGGAGGACGAGCTTGGTGAGGTACCAGGTGCCGCGCGTGAGCGCGGCGACCGCGTCGTAGTCGCCGAGCGCCATCGTCGCGATCGGGGCGTTGCGATTGACACCGGCGTTGTTGACGAGGACGTCGAGATGCCCGGCACGTTCCCTGAGCGTCGCGACGAGCGCATCGACGTCGCTCGGGTCGGCGAGATCTGCGCGGACGGCGAACGCGTCGCCGAGCTCGTCCGCGAGTGCCTGCGCCGCGGCCGCGCTGGCGCGGTAGTGGACGGCGACGCGAAAGCCCGCGGCGGCGAGCGCGCGGCAGCACGCCGTACCGATGCCGGTGCCGCCGCCTGTGACGAGCGCTACGGCCGGCGCGTTCATGGCGCTGTCCGCGCCGACACGCGAGTGCTCCGTCCGACCGCGTCGACGTCGCGGAACAAGCCGACGCGCGCCCCCTTCAGCGCGTAGACGGCGACGTCGTCCACCAGCACATTGGCGTCGGCGAGGGCGAGGACGGCACCGCCCTCGGTGAACGTCCAGCAGCGGCGCACGTGGACGTCGTAGCGAACCATCCGATTGTGCGGCCGGATCTGTCCGCCGAACGCGACCTCTCCGCATCCGAGCGCGCGCCCGACGCCGAGGGCGCCACGCCACGCGCAAAAGAAGCCGACCAGCTGCCACACGGCGTCGATTCCGAGCGACCCCGGCTGGACGGGATCGTCGACGAAGTGACGCTGGAAGAGCCAGTCGTCGGGATGCACGTCACGCTCGGCGACGATGCGCCCGCGCGTACCCTCGTGGTCGAGCTCGACGATGCGATCGAGCATCAGGAGCGGCGGCAGCGGGAGGCGGGCCGCGAATCCCGCGGGGGCGTCTGCGATCAGTCGCCCTTCCGCGAAGGCGAGAAGCTCGGGGCTAGAGAAGCGCGTCCGCCGCTGGAACTCCGCGTACGTCATGCCGGGCTCCCGAACCGCAGCAGGCAGCCCGACCAGGTGAGACCGGCGCCGACGCCGGCCATCAGAACGTCGTCGCCGGCCGCCCAATCGTCCCACCGCATCGAGATGACCGACGGCGCGCCGGCGCCCGCGGTGTTGCCGTACCACTCGACGTTGGCGTGGTGACGATCGTCCGGAACGTCGCACTCGCGGCACACCGCCTCGAGCATGCGGAGGTTGGCCTGGTGGCCGATGAAGTGAAGTCGCCGGTCCGCCGCTCGCCACGCACGCTGGAAGCGCGCGACGGTCTCCACCGTCTTCTTAATCGCGAACATCTGCACGACGCGACCGTCCTGGCGGAAGTGTCCCGTGCGCGGCACCACCACCCGTCCCGCGCCTTCCGGGCTCGACGCGAACGTGCTCGCGACGATGCGGACGGGCGCGGGCACGGCGGTGGACACGACCGCCGCGATCGTCGCGTCACCCCACAGCACCGCCGATGCGCGATCCGTGTAGTCGACCGCGCGCGTGACCGCCTCCGACACCACGAGTAGGACGAACGCCGGCAGCGCTTCCGCGCGCATCAGCGTCATCAAGTGCAGTTGCGCGAAGAAGCTCGTGCAGGCCGAGTTGACGTCCAGCGCCGGCGCCTCGATGCCGAGTGCACGCGCGACGTTGCAGGCTTCCGCCGGCGTCGCCGTGTCCATGACCGAGGAGCCGGCGATCACCATGCCGACGTCGCCGGCGCCGATGCCGGCGCGCGCCAACGCCATCGCGGCCGCGCGTCGCCCGGCCTCCGCGTGGGTGTAGAGCGTCGCCTCCTGCGCGGCGCGCGGATCGCGGTTGCGCGTGGTGCGGATGTAGTCGAGCGGCAAGGTCGTGCGCCGGCAGCGGATTCCCACCCGCTCGAGGATCCACGGCTCGGTCGTCCCGATGTCGAGGTCGGCGAGGAACGCGTTGGTGATCTCGTTCTCGGGATGGAAGTGGCCGAGGCCGTGCAGGAAGACCGTCATGCGACCGCTCCCGCGACGTGCTCCCCGCCGTCGACGCGGATCAGCGTCCCGTTCACCCACGCTGCCTCGTCGGTGGCGAGGAGGAAGACGACGTCCGCGACATCGCGCGGCGTGGTGAGACGTCGGAACGGGTTGCGACGCCGTGCCTGCGCCGCCAGGTGGTCGTGCCCGGGAATCGCGCGCAGCGCCGGCGTGTCGGTGATCCCCGCTTGCACGACGTTGGCACGTACGCCGTAAGGTGCGAACTCGACCGCGATCGCGCGCGCTACCGACTCGAGCACCGCTTTCGCCGCGGCCACCGCCGCGTATCCTTTCCAGGCGACGCTGTTGCCCTCGCTGGTGAGCCCGAAGACGCGCGCGTCCGCGGCGAAGAGGCGGCGCTCCACGAGCGCGCGCGTCCACGTGAGGAGACTCGTCCCCATGCTGTAGATCGTGCGCGCGAAGTCTTCGTCGTCGAGAAACGCGGTCGACGAGTACGCCGGCGGGTCGGTGAGCGCCGCGACCGCATCGACGCCGGCCGTGAACAGCGCGTCTACCGTGCGCGCGAGCTCGCCATCGTCGACGCCGAGCGCCGCCGCGAGCCGATGGCGCCCGGAATCCTCGCATGCCGGCTCGAGCGTCAGCAGCTTCAAGTTTCCGAACGCGATCGAGTGTAGCAGCACGCGCACGCGACCTTCGGCGCCGAGCGCGACCGCAAGCCGCGTCAGGCACTCCTCGCGTGCCGTGGCATCGAGCGCGTCGGCGTTCATGGTGACCAGCGACACGCCGCGACCGCGAATGCGCTCGAACTCCGGCTCGATCCGCGCCATCGCGCCGCGGCGGTCGCGATGGACGATGCAGCAATGCATTCCGTGCTCGGCGAGCTTGTGAGCGGTCGCGAGCCCGAATCCGCTCGAGCCCCCGAGGATCAGCGCCCATTCATTCGGCGGAAATCTCATGCCGCTGCTCGACGCTCCGCCAGCCGCTCCACCGCACGGACGTCGGTGATCGCGAGCGCCGGCACGCCGATCGCCTTGAAGAAGCCGCGGAGCGGGCGACCGGGACCGATCTCGATCACCTGCGTCGTCTGGCGCGTGAGGACGCTCATGTTGCTCCGCCACCGCACCGTGCCGCTGATCTGCCGGACGAGCCGGCGGCGCAGCGTCGCCAAGTCGGGGGTGTGGAAGTCCCCCGTCAGGTTGGAGGTCACGACGCCGGCACGCGCCGCCACCCAGCCGTCACTGCGCTCCAGGATCGCCGCGAACGTCGGCTCGATCGGCGTCATCAGCGGAGAGTGGAAGGGCGCGCTGACGTCGAGGTCGACGAACCTGAGACCACCGCCGGCGTCGCCGTCGGCAAGACGTCGGATCGCGCTGGTCACGTCACCGGCAACGCCGGAGAGCACGATCTGGTCGGGCGAGTTGTCATTCGCGACCGCGACCGCGAGCCCCGCGAGTGCGGCGGTGATCGCCGCCGCATCGAGCCGATCGCCGATGACGGCGACCATCCGTCCGCGGCCGACCGGAACCGCCGCCTGCATCAGACGACCGCGCTCGCGCACGATGCGCACCGCCTCCGCGAACGGGATCACCCCGGCGGCGACGAGCGCCGTGTACTCGCCGAGGCTGTGTCCGCCGAATCGCTCGCCGCGCACGCCGCACGCTTCGACGACGCCGCGGAGCATCGCGATCTCGGTCGTGAGGATCGCCGGTTGGGCGTATTCGGTGCGGCTGAGACGCTCGTCGGACGTGAAGCACAGCCGGCGGAGGTCGAGCCCGAGCGCGTCGGACGCCTCGTCGTAAGCACGCCGGCTGGTGTCGAAGCGCGCGTCGAAGTCGCGTCCCATGCCGGCGCGCTGCGACCCTTGGCCGGGGAACACGATGGTAGTAGGGAAACTCGCAGTGCTCATCGGTAGACCCCGTCGGTTGGTGAATGCCAAACTTTGCGACCGTCGTCAAGTATTTGGTGACAATCGACAGCATAGTAACATAAATTATCAACTAAACTCACATAGTTATAGATATGACCAAGGTTCATAATATCGTGCGTCCCCGCACCCGACGCGTGGCCTCGGCACGCGCCGCACGGGGTGGGGCACGGCGTAGCGAGCGTACCCGTGCGGCGATCCGCGACGCCGCGAACACGCTCTTTCTCGAGCACGGGGTCGACAAGACGACCGTCGACGCCATCTGCGCCGGCGCCGGCGTGTCGAAGGGCACCTTCTACCTCTACTTCCACCGCAAGGAGGATCTGCTGCTGGAGTACGGCCTGCGCCGGCTGCGACGGATCCGCGAGATGCTGCCCGCGCTGATCGCACGCCCCACGTTTCGCGACGCGCTGAACGAGATTCTCGACGAGGTCGTGCGCGGCAAGCGCTGGGGGCGCGAGGTGACCGGCCGCGCGGTGCTGGAGATGGGGACCAGCGCCGAGCGCATTCCGATCGACGCGCCGCACAAGCTGATTCAGCCGCTCATCGAGCTCGCCCAGGCACGCGGCGAGGTGCGCCGCGACATCCCGAGCGATGCCCTCGCTCACTTCGTCCTGCGCTCGATCCTCGGCGCGCTCCGCGACTGGGGCCTCGGCGCCGACGCCCTCGACCGCGAAACCGCCCTCAGCTACGCGCTGACGCTCGTCTTCGACGCGATCGCGACGCGCTGAGCATCGTCGCGCGGCCGCGCCGTGCACCGCTGCGAAGACGGAGCCCGGGCACCCGGTCTCTAGGCAGCCTCGCCCTCCGTCGGCGTGAGCGCGTCCCTCGCCCGGCCGACACGCAAGAACGTTTCGATTTCGTCGATGCGCTCGCTGGCGTCGCGATAGCCGATCTGAATGAGCGCGCGTGTGTACGACGAGTCGAAGAGCAGATAGCTCATGAGGTCTGCGCTCTGCGCGTCCGGTGTGCCGAGACCGTCCATCAAGTGGCGCACCAAGCGCGGCATGCGGTGCGCGAAGCGCTGCGCCACCATGGCGAGATCTTCCGACGGGCTCACCGCGAGCGGCGTGACGATCCGCATGGGCTCGCTCATGGCCGCGCCGGACGTCGTGCCACCGCGCTCGTCGCTGGCGTACGCGCGGATCAGCTCGTTCATCCGGCGCAAGTGATCGAGGTCGGTGTCGAGGCGGTCGAGAAAGATCGCATTCAGGAAGACACCGCAGACCTGCGCCATTGGTGGGCAGAAGAGGTACGGCCCTTGGGCGCCGGCCTCTTCGGCCACGCCTAGCTCCTCGCGCGAGAGCGCGTCGGCAGCACGGCTCGAGCGGATGCCGATCGCGAGCACGTGCGTCGCCCCGAGCCGGATGGCGGGGCTGCACGGCGTCACCAGCCGCAGCCCGCCGTCGCCGAAGTAGAGATCCCCCGCCGCCGAGCGGATCGGCACGGGCGGGAATACGAGCGGAATCGCCGCGGACGCGCAGATGTGGTCCGCCGTCAGCTCGACCGGGAGGACCACGCGTCGGCTCTTCACCCAGACCGGATGCCCCGGCCGCCCCTGCACGAAGGTAAACGACCGCCCCGAGTGGTAGCTCGTCGCCGTCACCGCCACCGCGTAAAGATGGCCGCGGCGGATGGCCTCGGCGACGGCGCCCGCGGGGAGGATCCGCGCGATCAGCTTGCGCAGCGGCGAGGCGTCGAGGAACGAGCTCGTGACGGTCGTCCCGAAGAGCCCGCCGAACACGAGATCGCGCATCAGACCGAGCGCACCGAGGCCGAGCGTCAGCGCGTCGGTGTGGAAGACGTGCTCCACTTCGAGCTGACTCCAGAGTCGGGCGATCTCTTGGGTGGCCTCGCGGAAGGTGGCGCTGCCGGCGGCGATCATCGCGCCGTTGATCGCCCCGGCGGATGTCCCGGTGACGATGGCGAAGGGCGAGGGAGCGTCGTGCAGCGCCGGAATCTCCCCGATGCGCTTCAAGACGCCCGCCTGGTAGGCGCCTCGCGCTCCTCCGGCAGTCAGGACGAGACCAAGCATGCCGCGGCTCCTCACTCCGCCGGGAGCAACGCGTGTGCCACGGGGGAACCGGCATGATCGGGCGACGTAGCCCTTGCTCACTGGGCGTCGCACGTGAGCGGAACCCCACCACCGTCGTCGTCTACCCGGAATCCCTGCCCGCCGAGCGGGCAGATGCCCGCAGTGCTGGCAGCAGTGCCAACGGGTTCATCGACCTGCAGAAGGTGACGATCGACCGGCGGTCTGCTACGCGCCTTCGCGGGTGTGGGAGATGTTGGCGCCGGGCCGTGGCGGCAAGGTCAGCACCGTCTTCGGGAAGCACTCCACCAAACGTTCGACGATTCGTTGCATCGAGACGACGGCCACCGCGCGCCCGTCGTCGTCGACGATCGGCACATGACGGAAGCCGCCGACGGCCATCAAGTTCAGCACCCAGGCGAGCTCGTCGCGCATCGTCAGGGTTTCGGGGTCGGGTGTCATCACCGCGGCGACCGGCGTCGTCGCCGCGTCTCGACCGGCGCCGGCGACGCGGAAGAGCACGTCGCGCTCGGTGAAGATCCCGACGAGGCGGCGCTCCGCTTCGACCAGCACGCACCCGGTGCTGTGACGTTTCATCAACGCGATCGCGTCGCTTACGGGTGAGGCAGGGTCGATGCAGATCGCCGGGCGTGGTTCGCAAGTTCCGATCGGCTCGCGAATCATGTCGTAGACACGAGACATGGACGCACCTCCTGGAGACAAACCCGACTACACCCGCGCGTTCGCGTCGGTCAACGGCTGCATGGGGGAGCGAAGAGGCGCCGTGGGCTAAGCCCGCTCGCGGCCGAGAGTATGGGCAAGAAGGCCGCCGCCGAGGCTGCGCTCCAAACGGCGGACGGCGGCGGCAGGACCGGCGATCACCATCGACTCGCCGTCGTGGAGGACTTGGTCGGGATCGGGGACCTCGAATGTGCGTCCGGGCTTGTCGTCGGTCTGCACCGCGAGGACGCTGACGCCGAAGCGCGCTCGGCAATCGAGCTCGCGCAGCGAGCGACCGAGCCACTCTGGTGGCACCGCGAGCGTGGTGACGCGATAGGCCTTCGACCACTGCGGCAGCTCGTCGGCGCCCGGTGTCCCGGGTACGGTGCGCGCGGTCAACAAGGCCCGATTGTAGGCGCGGATGACGTCGCCGCGCGACAGCAGGCCGAGGATGCGACGCGGCTCGGCGGCGTCGACGACGGGGATCTCCTCGACGTCGTCGGCTTCCATGCGGCCGAGCGCCTTTCCGAGGCTCGTGTCCAGGGTGACCGTGGGGACGTTGCGGTCACAGAGATCGGCGGCGATCACGACGTCGTTCGCCGCGGGGTCGAGGAGGAGTCCGCGGATGTCGTGCACCGAGATGGTGCCGAGCAACCGCTCCTCGGCGTCGAGCACCGGGAAGCTCGTGGCACGGCTCTCGCCGATCGCATGCAGGATCTCGGCGACGTGCGCGCTCGCGGGGATGGGGTCGAACGTCTGGTGGAACGCCGCCGACACCGGAATGAGATCCATGATCTGCTCACGCGGTGGTCGCAAGCTCGTACCGGCGCGCGCCAGCCCGAGCGTGTCGATCGACTCCGGCTCGATGCTGCTCGCGACCATGACCGCAAGGATGGAAGTGATGAGGGCGGGGAGGGCGATCTCGTAGCTTCCCGTCATCTCGAAGAGCAGGAAGATCGCGGTGAGCGGCGCGTGGGTGCAGGCGGCGAGGAAGGTGCCGAGCCCGATCAGAGCGTACGAGCCGCGCGGACCGGTGAGGCCGGGCAGCAGCAACGTCGAGAGTGCACGGAACGCGCCGCCGCTCATCGCGCCGATGAAGAAGATCGGTCCGAAGACGCCGCCGGGCGCGCCGCATCCGAGCGACAGCGCGCTTGCGCCCATCTTCGCGAGCGCGAGCAGGCCCATGTGCGTCCCCTGAAGGCGGCCGGCGAGCGCGGCGTCGATCGTCGGGTAGCCGTCGGAGAGGTTCTCGGGAAGCGCAATCCCGAGGATGCCGACGAGCGTGAGGCCGCCGATCAGCTTGGTGGCCGTACCGAGACGCAGGCGACCGGCGCGCTCGAGCACGACGTGGAAGAGCCGCGTGTAGCCGACCGCGACGACGCCGAGCACGAGCCCCATGAGGGTGTAGGTGAGGAGCTCCCAGTAGCTCGCGAGCACGAAGGTGCGGGCGTGGAAGACGGTGTCGGCCCCGAACGTCGCGCGCGATGCCACGACCGAGGTGGTCGTCGCGATCACGATCATGCTGAAGTGGACGAGCTGCAGCTCGCCCTGCAGGAGGATCTCTTGCGCGAACATCACGCTCGCGATCGGGGCGCCGAAGGTGGCGGCGAGACCCGCAGCGGCGCCACAGGCGACGAAGAGCTTGGCGCGATCGGTCGGTACGCGCAGGAGCTGCGCCACCGCCGAGCCGATCGAGCCGCCGATCTGCGCGATCGGCCCCTCGCGGCCGACCGAGGCGCCGCAGCCGAGCGAGATCGCGGCGCCGAGCGTCTTCACCACCATCCATCGCTTTTTCACGCGCCCGCCCTCGAGGTTGACCATCTCGAGGAAACGCGGGAAGCCGTAGCCGAGCGTATGCTCCGGGAAGAAGCGGGCGACCACGAGGAGCGCGACACCTCCCGTCGCGAGGACGAAGGGCGCTTCATAGCCGGACAGGACCGGCACGACATGGATGAGCCAGGTGCCGAGTGTCTCGAAGACCCGGCCGGAGATTGCGATCGCCTCGCGGAAGACGAGGTTCCCCACCGCGCCGAGGAGTCCGATCAGCGCCGCGACGACCGCGAGGCCCGTCGTCGAGCCGCGCGGCGTGAGATGGCGCTCCCGCGACATCGCGAGCAGCATGCCTCACGGGTTCCCACCTTGCCACTACCGGGGTGGCGCTATAGTTTGGAGCGATGTTGGATCCGCAGGAGATCCGCCGGCGACTGGAAGACGTGTTTCCCGAGGCGACCGTCGCCGCCGCCGACGCGACCGGTGCCGGGGATCATTTCACGGTCACCGTCGTCAGCAATCACTTCGCCGGCAAGTCCCTCGTCGAGCGCCATCAGATGGTGTACGGCGCCCTGAGCGCCCTGATGCCGCGGATCCACGCCCTGCAGCTGAAAACCGTGACACCCGGCGAGCACTGAGCCCGCGAGGAGAATTGGACCATGGCCGACGACGTGACATCCGCAATCGAGAACGAGATCCGCGACAACAAGATCATGATCTACATGAAGGGAAACCCGACGTTTCCGCAGTGCGGGTTCTCGGCGGCGACGATGGAGATCTTCCACGAGATCGGCAAGCCCTTCCACACCGTCGACGTCCTCAGCGAGCCCGCCAAGCGCGACGCCATCAAGCGCTACTCGAACTGGCCGACGATCCCCCAAGTCTACATCGGCGGCAAGTTCGTCGGCGGCTGCGACATCGTGCGCGAGATGTTCACGACCGGCGAGCTGCAGAAGCTCGTCGTCGACGCCTTTAGTAGTCATTGATTTCGCCCCCGCTCGCTGCGCTCGCGATAGGCGTCGCGCCCGGGAGTGAATCCCGGGCGCTCCCACTTGCGCGGTGTGATCCGCGGGAACGACCTCGGGAATGAGGAGCCGGCATCTCGGCTCTATCCCACCGCCGTCACTTCGACCCCAACCCGCATCGTGTGCTGGCCGCCGCCGAGGATGACGCCCTTGATCGGGCTCACGTCGCCGTAGTCGCGGCCCCAGGCGAGAGTGATGTGGCGGCCGCGGGGGATGCCCTCGTTGGATGGGTCGAAGTCCACCCAGTCGAGCTCGGGCGTCCACACGCTGCACCAAGCGTGCGAGGCGTCGGCCCTGACCAGCGTAGGCCCGTCGGCCGACGGGGACTCGGGCACGAGGTAGCCGCTCACGTAGCGCGCCGCGAGCCCGAGCGCGCGCAGGCAGCCGATCGCCAGGTGGGCGAAGTCCTGGCAGACGTTTCGCGCGTCGTCTTCCTCGCGCGGCGCCGATGCTTCCTGGCAGAGCCGTGACTGGATCAACTAGCGCATCGTTCGAACGGGTCCCTTCAGCGCTCGGGGACGGGCGGGCCGGTAGACCATGTACACGTCCGACCGCTCGTAGTGAGAGGCGCCCTTCGGCCTGGGAGTGTACCGGAAGCCGTTGGCCTCGTAGAGCGTGAGAGCGGGTTTCAGCTTGCGATTGGATTCCAGGAAGAGTTCCATCGCATTGATCTTTCGGAATTGGTCGATCGCGGCGGTGAGTAGCCGGTGGCCTATGCGTAGACCCTGGAAGCGTTCGGTGACGGCCATTTTCGAAAGCTCGAAGCGCGCGTGCCCGGCCGTGATGAGGGCGCAGGTGCCCACGATCTCGCCTTTGTGACGAGCGAGGAAGATGAAACCTCCGGGCTTCAGGATTCTATCTTCGGGGTGAGATAGTACCTCGCGATCGATGGCCTCCACCCGGAAGTACTTCTCCAACCACTCTACGTTCAGGCGTTTGAAGTCGCGCCGGTAACGCGGCTCGAAGGGAATGATCTCTACTGTTCCGACCTCTCGGGGCCGCAGCCGGTCATCGATGCGCTGCGCGAAGCCCCGCGCGTCCAGCGCTCCGTCCACGGCGCTGAGAACCCCGAGGAGATCTACTCTCGTGGTCGCGTTCAATTCGTCAACGGCCCCCACGATGGCCTGCCAGATGGGCCGCATCCGTCCCATCAGAGCCGTCCCTTTTGACGAGAGGATCAGGAGCCGTCGACGCTCATCGGTCCGGTCCGCCTTCTCCGCTACCACTCCGTGGCGCAGGAGCTTGCGGCTCATTTGGCTCACGGCGGGATGGCTCTGCCCCAGCTGCGTGGCGAGCTCCGTGATGCCCATCGGCCCGTTGTCCCGCAGCAGGAACAGGATCGGGAAGCAACGCGAGGGCAGATGCACGCCGTGGGCCCGGTAGATCGCATCCACGCCGGCATAGAGCCCCTCGCTCACGCGCTTCAGCCGGGATCCCAGCAGCAGGCCACCGTAGCCGTGCAGTCCGATCAATGGCTCGATCCAGCGCGACAATAGTTGCGTAAGCAGTTACGCTTTTCAAGGCCCACTCCTTCGGCTCCTGACGCGACCGGGAGCGTGGATCGGAAAGATCCGGCATCCTAGCGCGCGGCCGACCTGGTGCAAGGAGCGCGGCAAGTGCGGCAAGTATAGACCTCAGCTCGGCGCGGTGACCCGCTGTGCCAGAGATCAACGGCGAGCTCGGGCTTCGCGGCCCGATCTTGCCCTGCACCGCCATCCCACGTACGACGCTGCCGCATGCGCGACGCGAAGGAGCTCACGATCGGAGCTGCCATCCTTCTCGTCGCGACGCTCGCCATGTTCGGGGACGTGCTCCTCGCCGGGAGCGAGCGCATCCTTTCGAAGGACGGGGAGGACCTGGCGAGGATCTTCCTCTACTGGCAGGACTTCAGCTTCGCGGAACTGCGGCACGGCAACCTTCCGCTCTGGAACCCCCACATCTTCTCGGGCGCGCCGTATTTTGCGGGCTTCCAGCCGGCGCTGCTCTATCCCCCGAGTTGGCTCGGTCTCGTCCTGTCGCCGGTGGTGGCGATCAACGTCGGGGTGGCGCTGCACGTCTTCCTCGGGGGGCTCTGGGTCTACCTCTGGACGCGCCACCGCCGCCTCCATCCCGCTGCGTGCCTGATGGCCGGTCTCGTCTTCATGTTCTGCGGCGCGCACACGCTCCAGATCTATCGCGGCCACCTCCCAAATCTACGGACGCTCGTCTGGGCGCCGCTGGTGCTGTTGAGCGTCGACGGATGGATCGATAGCGGCAGGGTGCGTTGGACGCTCATCGGGATGGCCGCCGTGGCGTTGCAACTCCTTGCCGGCCACATCCAGGAGGTCTACTACACCGGGATCGTCGCCGCGGGGTACGCGCTCCTCCTCGGGCTCGGGAGAAAGCAGGTCGTCCGTACGCTCGGCGGTCTCGGCGCGATCTACCTCGGGGGCGCGAGCCTCGCCGCGGTCCAACTCCTCCCCGGCATCGACGCTGCGCGCGAGACGGTGCGGAGCGGCCTCACCTACGCGGTCGCCGGCACGTACGCGTTCCCGCCCGAAAATCTCCTAACGCTCGTTCTCCCCGGCATCTTCGGCGACATCGTGACGACGCCGTACTGGGGACGCTGGACGCTGACGGAGATGTGCCTCTTCATTGGCGTCGCGCCGTTTCTCTTTGCCGTGTACGGCGCCCGACACGGCGCGCCGGCGCAGCGTCGCTACTCGCTCGCGCTCGCTGTGGTCGTCCTGATACTCGCCTGCGGTTCCTACACGCCGCTCTACCGGTTCCTCTACGCCTACATGCCGGCGTTCGGAAACTTTCGCGGCACGACCAAGTTCGCGTTTCTCGCCACGCTCTTCGTCGTCATGCTCGCCGCCGTCGGGCTCGATCAGGCGCTCCGCGACCGCGCGCTCCCGCGCTGGCCGGCGGCGCTTGCGGGAGTGGCGGGCGGTGTCCTGCTCGCGGCGGGCGCCGCGGTGTGGGGCTCGGCCGCCGCGGGAGACGGCGCCTGGTGGGCGCGCTTCCTCGCCGCGATCGAGAGCTCGACGGGACCCTTCCACGAGCCCGTCGAGTGGGGGCCGCCATTTTTCATGCAGGCCGGCCGGCATACCGCCATCGTGCTCGCGATCGGCGGGACGACGTTTCTCGTCGCGGCGGCATTCTGGCAGACCGCGCGGCGCCGGCGCGGCGCGCTCTACGCGCTCGTGCTCCTCGGTGTCGCCGAAGTGTTCACCTACGCGCGCTATAGCCGGCCCACTTTCGACCCCGGACCACGGCTGCGAGCGAGCGACCAGTTGCGTCGGTTTCTCGCCCGCAGCCCCGGCGACTATCGCGTCCTCGGCTTCGATCCGTACGTCGCCATGAGCTCCGGCGCGTACGACGTGTACGGCTACGATCCCATGCTGCTCACTCGCTACGCCGAGTTCCTCACCGCCGCCTATGGGAGGACCGATCCCGGGCGCTTGATCATCACCACCCGCCTGGAGCGCGCGGCGCCGCTGCTCGGAATGCTCCGTCTGCGCTACGTCATCGACATCGCCGATCGGGGGGTGCACGCGCAGGTCGCGAAGCTCCAGGTCGCGAAGCTCCAGGAGCTGCCGCGTGCGTTTCTGGTCACGCGTTGGCGCGTCATCGCCGACAGCGCCGCGCGACTCGCCACTCTGAAGGAACCCACCTTCGACCCACGCACGACGGTGCTGCTCGAGACCGCGCCCGACCCGGCGCCCGATCCGGCGCCTGATCCGGCGCCCGATCCGGCGCCGGCGTCCGTCGGCTCGGTGCACGTCGTCGATCTTTCGACCGATGCGCTCGAGATCGACGCCGATCTCGCCGCGCCCGCGGTGCTCGTCCTCTCCGACAGCTACAGCGTGGGATGGAAAGCGACGCCGCTCGGCGCGGGGCCGCAGCGGGCGTACACCGTCCTGCCAGCGGATCATACGTTGCGCGCGATACCGCTCGCGGCCGGGCAGCACCACGTCCGCCTCGAGTATCGTCCTACGGCCTTCGTCGTCGGCGCGTGGATCACGGCCGTCGCGCTCGTCGCTTACACGGTGGCGATCGCCGTGCTCTGGCGGCGCCGCGACGCTTCAGATCTTCTCTAGCGCTGCGGCGAGGTCGGCGATGAGGTCGGGGGCGTCTTCGATCCCAACCGAGTAGCGGATCAGGTTGTCCTTGATGCCGATCTGGAGGCGCTCCTCGGTAGTGAGCTCGTAGAAGCTCATCAGAGCGGGTTGCTCGATCAGGCTCTCGACGCCGCCGAGTGACGGGGCGATTTGCGGGATGCGGCAGGCGTCGACGAGGCGCGACGCGGTCGCGAGGTCTCCGTGCACCTCGAACGACACGACGCCGCCGAAGCCACGCATCTGGCGGCGTGCCACCTCGTGGTTGGGGTGCGTCGGCAGACCGGGGTAGTGGACGCGCACCACCTTGGGGTGGGCGGCGAGGAACTCGGCGATCGCTTGGGCGCTGGCGTTCTGGCGCTCGATGCGGAGCGCGAAGGTCTTCAGACCGCGAATCAAGAGATACGCCGCGAACGGATCGACGACGGCACCGGTGATCCCCTGCATGGCTCGTACACCGTCGATCAGCTCGGTCGAGCCGAGGACGGCGCCGGCGAGGAGATCGTTATGGCCGCCGAGGAACTTGGTGGCCGAGTGGAAGACGAGATCGACGCCGTACTCGAGTGGGCGCTGATTGTACGGGGTTGCGAAGGTGGCGTCGATGATCGTCTTCACGCGATGCCGGCGGCCGAGCTCGCCGAAGCGCTCGAGGTCGAGGACGCAGTTGTAGGGATTGGTCGGCGACTCGCTCAGCAAGATGCGGGTGGTCGGCCGGATCGCGTCCTCGATGGCATCGAAGTCGCCGGCGGGGACGGTCGAGACCTCGACGCCGTAGCGGTGCAGCACCTGGTTCAGGAACTGACGGGTGCGCCGGTACGAGTCGTCGGTGACGACGACGTGCGCGCCGCGTGACAGCATCGCGAAGAGCGTCGTGGTCATCGCCGCCATGCCGCTCGCGAAGAGGAGACAGTCCTCGGCGCCTTCGAGCGCCGCGAGCTTCTCTTCGGCGGTCCGCTGCGTCGGATTGCCGTAGCGGCCGTACTCCTCGCGCTCGATCCGGTGCTCGAAGTGGTCGCGGAGCTCCTGAGTGTTCGCAAAGGTGTAGGTCGCGGTCTGGACGATCGGTGTCGTGAGCGCGTTGCCGAGCTTCTGGCGCGGCTCGCCGGCGTGCACCGCCGCGGTGCTGGAGCCCTGCCGCTTGGGCTCGGGTACGGGACTGCCGTCGCGTCCTCCGGCGGCGCCTGGGTGCGAGCGCTTCGGGTCCATCACTGCTCGAGAAGGCGCGCGCGGTCGACGTGCTTCGCGATCGCGTCGGCGACCCGCGGCGCGTCGGCGCCGAGCTCGATGGGCAGGTTCTGGTACGTCGAGCGGACGCCGGGCAGCGTGCCGAGATGGTAAGCGGTCTTCTGATCCGCGAACTTGAGGCCGTGCGCCGTCGAGATGACGACGACGCGGTCGTGCGAGCGGACGACCTTGCGCTCGACGAGCTTACGGAGCGCGGCGAGCGCGACGCCGGTGTGTGGGCAGTTGAACATCCCGGTGCGATCGGCGCGCGCCGACTCGTCGGCGAGCTCCTGCTCGCTCGCCTGCTCGACGACGCCGTCGAAGCGCTGCAGTGTGCGGATCGCACGGCGCACGCTCACCGGGTTGCCGATCTGAATGGCGCTCGCGAGCGTCTTCTGCGCCGTCACCGGCTCGAACGTCTCGAAACCGTTCAGGAACGAGCGATAGAGCGGGTTGGCGTTCTCGGCTTGCGCGACGCAGATCCGCGGCAGCTTTTGGATGAGGCCGAGCTCCTCCATCATCAGGAAGCCCTTGCCGAGCGCGCTCACGTTGCCGAGGTTGCCGCCGGGGATGATGATCCAGTCGGGTACCTCCCAGTCGAACTGCTGCACGATCTCGATCGCGACCGTCTTCTGCCCCTCGATACGCAGACTGTTCATCGAATTGGCGAGGTAGATGCGTTTCTGTTTGGTGATCTCCTGTACGACCGCCATGCAGCCGTCGAAGTCGGTGTCGAGGGCGAGGACGAGCGCGCCGTTCGCGAGCGGCTGCACGAGCTGCGCCGGCGAGACCTTGTTGCGCGGCAGCAGGACGACGGCGGGGATGCCGGCGGCGGCGCAGTACGACGCGAGCGCCGCCGAGGTGTCGCCGGTCGAGGCGCAAGCGACGGCGTCGACGGGGCGGCCGTCGGCGATCATCTGCTTCACCACCGAGACGAGGACCGTCATGCCGAGGTCCTTGAACGAGCCGGTGTGGGAGTTGCCACACTGCTTCACCCACAGATCCTCGACGTGCAGCTGCTTGCCGTAGCGGTCCGCCCAGAAGAGATTGCTGTTGCCCTCGTACGTCGAGACGATGTTGACGTCGTCGATGAACGGGAGCACCCATTCCTTCTTGCCCCAGACGCCGGAGCCGAAGGGATAGGCATTGCGCTGCTGGCGGTCTTCGAAGAGGCGCATCCACGCGGCGGGGGCGCGCGTCTTCAGCGCGTCGAGGTCGTGCTGCACCTCGAGCAGGTCGCCGCACGAGGGGCAGCGATAGATGATCTCGAGCAGGCTGAACTGCCCTTCGCAGCCGTTGATGCAGCGAAACCATGCATTGTAGCTCATGACCCGAGAAGCTTCCGCCAGGCCGACGGAAAATGCAACTCACACTCGGTGCGGCGACGGGCGCGGCGCGCGCGCGTAATTGACTTCACGGCGAGGCCCGCCGTAGGGTTCGGCGTCATGTATTCGCGAGACATCGGCGATCCTTTCACGGAATGGATGGGCGTCGAGTATCTGATCGACGAGAGCGGGCTCCGGCGCCTCGCGTTGACGCTCGGCCCGAACCACATGAGTCGGGCTAATCGTGTGCACGGCGGCGTGCTCTTCTCCCTCCTCGATACCGCGCTCGGCGGCGCGGTGGTGAACGCGCTGCCCGAGGGCAAGGGCTGCGCGACGCTCGAGCTGAAGATCAACTACTTCCGGCCGATTCAGCTGGGCCGTGTCGCCGCCGAGGGCCGACTCGTGAACCTGAGCCGCAGCACCGCCTACGCCGAGGGCGAGGTGCGCAACGAAAAGGGGAAGATCCTCGCCAAGGCGTCGGGTACCTTCTTCATCACCGAGACGATCGTCCAGTCCGAGCGCGCCCGCCTCTGACACACCCCGCGGGCTCGCGACTCGCGGCGGCGCGGCGGCATCAGAGCCAGTGGTGCGCGCGGAGCACGAGGACCCAGGCAAAACCGCTGCCGAACGGCGTCGGATCGAGCCACGGGTCCATCGCGCCGATCAATCCGAGCGGGATCGACACCACATACGCCAGCCAGAAAAGGACGCGCCCGAGCCAGCTGCGGAGCATCTGGTACGCGTCCGTCAGGAAGACGTACAGCATCGGGATGAAGAGACAGAACCAGCGGACGCCGTAGGCGTTCCCGCCGGGATCGGACGACGTCAGTAGATAGTAGCCGACGAGGACGACCGTCGGTACGAGTGCGACGCGCGCCTCGACGCGATGCGGATGGTCGCCCGACGCGGCGATCCGCAGCATTCCCCAGACGACGAAGAGGAGGAGCGGCGTGATGACGAAGAGCCCGCGGTACCCGAAGAGGCAGAGGCCCGCGTAGCGCACCAGGCTCGCGAGCGAGTCGTGCGGCAGCGTGCTGCCGGCGAGGTGCGCGCGAGCGGCGAAATAGGAGCCGGGGTAATCGAACAGTCGCGGCTGGAGCGGGAGCGGCAGCGGGCTGCCGGAGAGTGCGATCGCGTACGCGGCGTACCCCGCGATCGCCACCGCGGTGCCCGCCGCGAACACCAGCGCCGCCGCGCCACGTCGCGATGACCCCGGCCACAGCACGTAGACGAGAAACGCCGGCATGTAGAACGCGGCACCGTGGTCGGTGAGCGCGGCGAGGCCGGTCGCGAGCGCGCTCCCGGCGACGCTCGCGAGCCCGCCTCCGAACCGCCGCCACCGCCAGAGCAACAGGAAGCCGACGAGGAGCGCCGTCGCCGAGGGCGGGTGATTCGAGAACGTTACGCTGTAGGCGGTGTTCAAGGTTCCGAAGCCGATCGCGAGGACCGTCGCCGCGCGCCAGCGAGGGTCGGGCACGATGCGGTGGAGAAACCACGCCAGCATGACGAGGCCCGCGACCGTGGTGACGCCGACAGTGAGGAGGGTCGTCCAATAGTAGGCGCGGGCGAGATCGCGGCGGAACGTGATGCCGAGCGCGGTCTCGGCGGCGTACACCGGGACCGCAAGGAAGGCGAGCGCTGGCGGCTTGTCGGAGTAGAAGCGCCCGTCAATGCGGGCGACGTCGCCGGTGAAGCGCGACATGTGGGTGCCGTCGACCCACATGTGGCCGTGCTCGACGATCGCCTCGACCATCGCCAGGCGTGAGGCGTCGTTCCAACCGCCTTGGCGCGTGTGTGTGGCGACGACGAGGAAGAGCGCGACCGCGGCAAGCGCGGCCGGCACGAGCCAGCGCGTCACGCGCGTCCCGTCTCGCGACGCGGGTGCGGCGCGTCGGTCTCGTCGTCGCGACGCCGGGCGGTGGCGACCGCCGCGAACACGCCTGCGGTCGCGCCGAGGCTGACGATCGTCAGCGCCCACTCGCGCGGTCGATCACGGTCGCGGAGCGCGCGACGCGCTGCTTGACGTGCCGGCGGCAGCGTCCGCTCGTTCGGAAGCGCGTGCACGGCAAGCAGGTTTCCCCATTGCCAGGAGAGGATCTGCAGCGTAGCGGCGACCAACATCACCGCCGCGCTCGGGATGCTGCCAGGAATGAGGCACGCGAGCGCGATCAGAAAGGGTGCGGTGAACGCGGTGTACGTCCCGTGTACCCGCGTCGGGAAGGTCACGGCGGCGAGGGTCACGAGCGCGGCGAGCGGTACGAACGCCAGCTGCCGCCGATCGGGATGCCGGCGCTCCCAGCGGCGCGTGAGCGCGAACGCGACCAGCAGCCCCGCTGCGAGGAGCGCCGTGCCCCAGGTGTCGCGCGCGACGCCGAAGAGCGGCGTCTGCGAGTCGAGCGTGCCGTTCAGCAGGAGCTCGGCGTACCAGACGTTGAACGTCAGCATCGTCGTCCAGTGGAGACGGTAGACGTAGTTGGCGAGGTAGGTCGTGCGCAGCCAGGCGACGCCGGAAGTGAGCCAGAAGGGCAAGGCGAGCGCGTTCACGACGACACCCGCCGCCACACCGCCGGCGACGATCCGCAAGCGCGACGCGCGGAACGCGAATGCGTAGGCCCAGAGCGGCGCGACGAGTACCGCCGACGGCTTGAGCGCCAGCGCCGCGCCCCAGAGCGCGCCGGCGAGGAGCCAGCGCTCGCGTCCCATCGCCCAGACCATCCATACGATGGGCGCGAGAATCCAACTTTCGGTCTGGCCCCAGAACGGGCCGTCGGCGAGGAGCGGTGGGGCGAGCCAGGTGGCGGCGAACGCGATCACCGCGACCGTGCCGCCCGCGAAGCTCCGCACCAATGCCGCCACGCCGACCGCGGTGGCGAGCTCGGCGATCGACGTGCCGAGCGCGAACACCGCGCGCGCCGTCACCGTGTTGGCGATGCGCGTCGGGTCGAGGGCGGCGAGCAGGCGACCTTGGACCCAGAAGACGTACGCGGCGAGCGGCGGGTAGTTGAGACGCTCGCCGGTTCCGGTGACGATCGACTGCCGCTCGCCGTCGATGTACGCGATCGCGGGACAGGCCCCGGGCGGTCGGCGGTACAGAGCGAGGACCCCGGCGTCGACGGCCTCACGGCCCCAGCACACGTAGTCGACGTGATCGCCGAGAAACCCGTAGTGCGGGGCGAGCTCGATCAGCCACGCGCGCGCGACGAGGCCGGCGAGCGTTGCGGCGACGACGATGGCGGCCGCGCGGCTCATGCGCGTGACGCGGAGCCGGTTAGGTGGGTGCCGATCGAAGGCGGAAGGGGCGTCGGCATCGCGCCCTCTGCGATGCCTCGGCGGTGCCCGGAAAGTCAACCGGAGGAGCGACGCGGCGCCGTCGCTCCTCCGTGATCGATCCGGGGACGGTGCGACTCAGCCCGCCGCGACCGTGATCCGCCGTGGCTTCGCGCGCTCGGCCTTGGGGAGCGTCAGCTCGAGCACGCCGTTGGTCACGCATGCGCTGATCCGCTTTCGGCACCCTTGCAACCGTACCTACAGACCTGTAGGTAGGGGCGTGCCCCGCCCCCGCCCCGTCGCCGAGCGTCCTGACGACACGCGCGAGCGCATCATCGACGCCGCCCAGGAAATCTTCGCCCGCGACGGCTTCGTGGGCGCCACGATGCTGGAGATCGCCGACAAGGTCGGCATCCAGCGTCCGAGCCTCTTCTACCATTTCAAGAACAAGGAGGCGCTGTTCGTCGCCGCGCACGAGCAGGTCTTCGCCCGCATCGAGCCGGTCTTCCGCGAGAGCCTGGTTCCGGACGGCGATCCCTTCGTCCAGCTCGATCGGGTGACCCGTACCGTGCTGGCGGTGATGGCGGAGCAGCCCGGCTTCGCGCGCATGGTGGCGCGCACGGCGGTCGATCGGCATCCGGCGGCGGTGCGCATCGTCCGCGGCTATCTGCAGCCGCTGGTGGACGTATCGGTCGATTTCCTCCGCCGCTGGCAGCGGCGCGGCGTCTTCCGCAGCGACATCGATCCTTTTTTCTTCACCTTGAACAGCTGGGGTGCGGCGCTGATCTACTTCACGGCGCGCGACCTCTTGGCGCCGGCGCCGCGCGGCACGAAGGATCGTCAGCGTTTCACCCGCAGTCTGCTGCAAATGGGCAATCGGGCACTCGCGGTGCCGCGTGGCCGTCGGCCGGCCGCCGCCCGCGCGATGACCTGAGCACCCCTGCACACCCGACCAGGAGAACGCATGGAACGCACGATCTTCAGCGCCGAGCACGAGCTCTTCCGCGAGCAGTTCAAGAAGTTCTGCGCCCGCGAGGTGACGCCGAACATCGAGCGCTGGGAGCAGCAGCGCATCGTCGATCGCGACGCCTGGCGCAAGGCGGGCGCCCAAGGCTTTCTCTGTCCCTGGGCGGATCCCAAATACGGCGGCTCCGGCGTCGACTTCGTGTACTCGGCGATCATCGACGAGGAGATCATCCGCGCCGGCTCCTCGGGGTTCGCGCTGTCGCTGCACAGCGACATCTGCGTGCCCTACCTCGACACCTACGGCACCGACGAGCAAAAGGCGCGCTGGATGCCCGGCTGCGTGAGCGGCGATCTCGTCACCGCGATCGCGATGACCGAGCCCAATACCGGATCCGACTTGGCCGCCATCAAGACCAGCGCGATCCGCGACGACGGCCACTACGTCCTGAACGGCGAGAAGACGTTCATCTCGAACGGTATCCTCTGCGACCTGGTGATCGTCGCCGCCAAGACCGATCCGCAATCGACCCATGGCGGCGTGAGCCTGTTCGTCGTCGAGGACGGCACACCCGGATTCGAGAAGGGGCGGAAGCTCGACAAGATGGGCATGCACTCGCAAGACACCGCCGAGCTGCACTTCAACGACTGCCGGGTTCCGGCCACCAGCCTCCTCGGACAGGAAGGCAGCGGCTTCTATTACCTGATGGAGAAGCTGCAGCAGGAACGCCTGGTGTGCGCGATCGGCGCCCAGGCGGCCGCCGAGGTCGTCCTCGAAGAGACGATCACGTACACGCAGGAGCGCAGCGCCTTCGGCAAGCCGCTCAGCAAGTTCCAGAACACGCAGTTCAAGCTGGTGGAGATCGCGACCGAGATCGAGCTCGGCCGCGTCTTCGTCGATCGGCTGATCGCCGAGCATATCAAGGGCACGCCGATCGTCAAAGAGACCAGCATGGCCAAGTGGTGGGTCACGGAGATGTGCAAGCGCAACATCGACCTCTGCCTGCAATTCTACGGCGGGTACGGCTACATGGAGGAGTATCCCGTGTGCCGCGCCTACCGCGACGCGCGCATCCAGACGATCTTCGCCGGCACGACGGAGATCATGAAGATCATCATCGCCAAGAGCATGGGCCTCTAACTTCCGAGAAGGAGACAGGAGACGACATGAAGCTTGAGAGAAAAGTGTGCGTGATCGGCGTCGGGATGACGAAGTTCCACAAGCCCGGTGTGATGGACTATCCGGAGCTCAGCAAGGACGCGGGCGAGCAGGCGCTGAAGGACGCCGGCGTGGCGTACGACCGCGTGGAGCAGGCGTTCGTCGGCTACGTCTACGGCGACTCGACATGCGGCCAACGCGCCGTCTATCAGCTCGGGCTCACCGGCATTCCCGTCTACAACGTCAACAACAACTGCTCGACCGGGTCGACGGCGCTCTACCTCGCGTACCAGGCGATCGGCAGCGGCATGAACGACTGCGTCCTCGCCCTCGGCTTCGAGAAGATGGAGCGCGGCTCGCTCGGGGCCAAGTTCACCGATCGCACCAACCCCATGGATCAGCACGTGAAGGTCATGCTCGAGCGCCAGGGCTTCGAGCAGGCGCCGCCCGCGGCCCAGATGTTCGGCGGTGCCGGCCGCGAGCACATGCAGAAATACGGCACCACCAAGGAGCAGCTTGCGAAGGTCGCCGTCAAGAACCGGCGCCACGCCGTCCACAACGAGCGCTCGCAGTTCCGCCAGGCGTCGTCACTCGAGGAGGTCCTCGCCGCGCCGCTGGTCTTCGATCCCCTCACCAAGTTCCAGTGCTGCCCGACGAGCGACGGCGCCGCGGCGGCGGTGCTGTGCTCCGAGGAGTTCGCGCGCAGGCTCGGCATCAGCAACCCGGTCACGATCGCCGGCATGACGATGAAGACCGACTTCCAGAGCACGTTCGAGCCGCCGTCGATGATCAAGATGGTGGGCCAGGACCTGACGCGCGCCGCCGCCAAGGAGGTCTACGAGCGCGCCGGTCTCGGACCCGAGGACATCGACGTCATCGAGCTCCACGATTGCTTCACGCCGAACGAGCTCATCACCTACGAGGGGCTCGGCCTCTGCGGCGAGGGCGAGGCCGGGAAGTTGATCGACGACGACGCGACGACCTACGGCGGCACGTGGGTGGTGAATCCGTCGGGCGGCCTGCTCTCGAAGGGCCATCCGCTCGGCGCGACCGGTCTCGCACAGTGCTTCGAGCTGAGCCAGCAGCTCCGCGGCCTCTGCGGCCCGCGGCAGGTCGAGGGCGCGAAGGTGGCGCTGCAGCACAACCTCGGCCTCGGCGGCGCCTGCGTCGTCAGCATGTACCAGCGCGGGTGAGCGCCGCGCTCGCCATTTGCGCCGGCGCAGTATAACAGCGGTGCGCCATGAGTGCGGCGCTCCCCGTCTACACGATTCTCCCGTTCGCGGCGTTGCTGCTCGCGATCGCGCTCTTACCGCTCTCGATCCCGGAGTGGTGGGACCAGAATCGCAACAAGGGGATCGTTGCCGCCGCCTGCGCGCTGCCCGTCGCGGTGTACCTGGTGGCGGCGTGGGGGCACGAAGGCGCGGGCGAGCTTTTGCGGACGGGGCGGGATTACTGCTCGTTCCTGGTGCTGCTCGGATCGCTGTTCGTCATCACGAGCGGCATCTACGTCAAAGGGTCGCTCTCGGGCACCCCGCTCATGAACTCCGCGCTCTTGCTCATCGGTGCGCTGCTGGCGAGCCTCATCGGCACCACCGGCGCATCGGTCCTCCTCATCCGGCCGCTGCTGCGTGCCAACGAGTCGCGCCAGGCGCGCTCCCATCTCGTCGTCTTCTTCATCTTCATGGTCTCGAACTGCGGCGGTCTCCTGACGCCGCTCGGCGATCCGCCGCTCTTCCTCGGGTTTCTGAACGGAGTGCCCTTCCAATGGACGTTCCGGCTCTGGCCCGAGTGGTTGATGGTGAACGGCATCCTGCTCGTCGTCGCGAACGTCTGGGACCAGGTCGTCCTCGACCGCGAGGAGCGCGAGCGTCCGGGATCGCAGCTCGAGGAGCTAATGGAGCATCAGCCGCTGCGCATCATGGGCATGCACAACTTCCTCTTCCTCGGCGCGATCATCGTGATCGTCTACGCGTCGGGACGGGGCATCGGCACCGGCGGCCACGCCTGGCCGTTCGGATGGCAGGAAGGGCTGATGGCGGCGGCGGCGCTGGCATCCTTCTTCTCGACGCCCGAGGAGTACCACGTCCACAACCGCTTCAACTTCGGGCCGATCATCGAGGTCGCGGTGCTCTTCGCCGGTATCTTCGTGACCATGGGACCGGCGCTGCTCATCCTGAACGCGCGCGGCGGTGAGCTCGGGCTCCGCGAACCCTGGCAGCTCTTCTGGGCGAGCGGCACGCTCTCGAGCTTCCTCGACAACGCGCCGACGTACCTGACCTTCGCGGCGACCGCGGCCGGCCTGAAGGGCGTCGTCGCCGAAGGTCGTTACCTCGCCGACTTTCTCGCCCTCGGTCCCAGCGCCGAGGCGCTGTTGCGCGCCGTCAGCGTCGGCTCGGTGTGCATGGGTGCCAACAGCTACATCGGCAACGGGCCGAACTTCATGGTGAAGGCGATCGCCGAGCACAACGGCGTGCGGATGCCGAGCTTCTTCGGATACATGGCGTACTCGGTCGGCATCCTCGTCCCGATCTTCATCGTGATGACGTTCGTTTTCTTCCGCTGAGCTAGGCTCGCGCATTGTTTGCGGATCGGGGCTAGAAGGTCGCGGGTCGCGCGGTGGCGGCGGCGAGGTGCGCGAGGTACTCGGCGCGCGGGATCTCGACGACGCCGAGCGAGGCGAGGTGCGGCGTCTGCAACTGCACGTCGAAGAGCGTGAAGCCGTGGGCACGCAGCCGCTCGACGAGCGCCGCGAGCCCGGTCTTCGAAGCGTCGCGTACACGGTGGAACATCGACTCGGCGGCGAAGAAGCCGCCGATCGCGAGGCCGTAGACGCCGCCCGCCAGCACCTCGCCGTCCCAGACTTCGATACTGTGCGCCCAGCCGAGCGCGTGGAGGTGTGTGTAGGCGGCGTGGATCGCGGGCGTGATCCAAGTGCCGTCCGAGCGGTCGGCACACGCGGCGATCACGTCCGCGTAGGCGCGATTCACCGTCACGCGGAAGCGGCCGCGGCGCTGCGTCCGTTGCAGGCTGCGCGACACGTGCATGCCGTCGAGCGGCAGGATCGCGCGCGGATCGGGCGACCACCAAAAGAGCGTCCCGGCGGCATCCGGCCAGGGGAAGATGCCGCTGCGGTAGGCAGCGAGGATCGTGCCCGGCTCGAGATCGCCGCCGCCCGCGAGGAGTCCCGAGGCGATCGCGTCGCGCGGATCGGGCATACGATACAGCGTCGGCGGCGGCTCGATCGGCGGCGTCGGTACCCGCGGGGCGTCCCCACCGGTCGCGAGCCTCTCCTCGGTCATCGACCTCCCCGGACGCGTCAGCCGCGCGCCGGACGCAGGGCGGCGCGCAGCTCGTGCATGCCGCGGAAGATCGCCATCACGTCGATCGGCGTATCGAAGGGCTCGCCGCGGAACTCGCGATACGCCCGCTCGACGTTGAAGAGCAGCCGCTCGGGCTCGGTCCAGCTTGCGTACGGTCCGAGGTCGAGCCGCTTCGCCGCCGCGAGCGCGGAGAGCCCGGCGTCGAAGAAACGGCGCGACTCGCCGCGCACGTACTCGAGATACGCCTTCATGTCGCGCGGTCCCTCGACGCCGCAGAGCGGGCCATGGCCGGGCACCACGACCTCGGGCGCGAGCGCGATCACCTGGTCGAGCGCCGCGATCCATTTGGCGTACGTGCCCTCCCAGCCGATCGGCGTGCAGCGGTGGAAGAGGACGTCGCCGGTGAACACGATGCGCTCGCGCGGCAGGTGCACGACGACGTCGCCGGCGGTGTGTGCCGGGCCGACGTAGAGGAGCTCGACGCGGATGCCGTCGAGGTCGAGCTCGAGGCGATCGTCGAGCATCGTCGTCGGCGGCGTCAGCTCGATGCCTGCGAAGTCCCAAGGCGCGAGCGCGACGGCGAAGCTGGCGAGCGCGGGATCGTCGCTCGTGGCGAGCGCCTTCATCCCCTGGAGCATGGCTGGCGGCGCGTCGCGGCCGAAGGCCGCGGCACAGGCCCGATGGCCGATGATCTCGGCGCCGGAGAAGAGCTGATTGCCCCAGCAGTGGTCGCCGTTGTGGTGCGTATTGACGACCCGGCGCACGGGATCCGACGTCACCCGCGCGTAGGTGGCGATCAGCTCACGCGTGTGCGGCAGGTCCCAGAAGGTGTCGACGACGAGTCCGCCGGCGCGGCTCACCAGGCCCGAGTTGCTGCATCCGAGTCCGCGGTCCTCCTGGAGGCACGCGTAGACGCTCGGCGCCAGCGCGACGAGTTCCATGACGTCTCTATAGCACGCCGCCGACGCGACGGGTCCACACGGCGGCGGCGCACTGCTGGGTGCAGGCGAGTCGTGACTTGACCTCGACGGCGAAGCGCGGCAGCGTGCCGCGGAACGGGAGGTGACGGGATGACGTGGACCACACGACGGCTCGCGGGCGTGGCGGCTTCGGTCGCATGCCTCACGCTGGCGGCGGCCCCGGTCGCGGGCTTCGATCTCAACGGCACCTGGGCGGGCAAGATCACGTGCAAGGGCGTCTTCAATGGAGCGCCGCAAACGTTGACGCTGACGCCGACGTTGTTCATCGACGACCTCGGCTCCTCGCTCGCACTCGCCGCCGACGGCATTCACTACACCGCCGTCCCGTATCCGAGTCCCGGACATTCCGAGAAGGGCGAGATCGCGCTGATCCGTTGCGACACCAGCTCGACCGTCTCCGGCGCGGAGTTCGGCGGCGAGTTCGGGCGCCTGAAGGTCGGCACCAAGGCAAGCAAAGGCACGGGCTCCTTGGGCGGAACCTCGTTCAGGGCCTCGGTGTTGATCGCGTCGAGCCTCTCGACCTGCCACTGGGCGTTCAAGCGCGTCACCGGAAGCCGTCCCGCACTCGACGGCTGTCCGGCGCCACCCCCGTCGCAGTAAGGCCGCGCGGGCGCGGGTCGGGCGCCGCTTCCGGGCACGCCGCTCGGATCGTCGGCGGCGCCGACCGGCGTCAGAGCTTCAGTTCCACGCCCGGAGGAGGCACGAAGGTCGGATTCTCTTGCGCGAGGATGCCGTCGGCGCGCTGGCGGATCGCCTCGAGCATCTCGGGGTGCGGGAAGATCCAGAAGCGTTCAGCGCGGATCGCCTCGAGGACGCGCTCCGCGACCTCTGCCGGTGGCGTGCCGGAGTCGACGAAGCCGCGGAACGCCATGCGAAACGCTTGGGCCGCCTCCGACCGTGGCGCGTCATCGGCGAGCTCCGGCGGCCGATTGCGTTCGGCGTCGAGGATGTTCGTGCGCACGAATCCCGGACAGAGCACGGACACCTTGAGCGGCGCCCCCGCCATTTGGAGCTCGAAGTGCAGGCCCTCGGAGATCGTGACCACGGCGAACTTCGTGGCGTTGTAGACGGAGAGGAACGGCATCGAGAGATGACCCGCCATCGAGGCGGTGTTGATCACGTGTCCCTCGCCGCCCTGCTCGAGCATCAGCGGCACGAACGTGCGGATCCCGTGCACGACGCCCCAGAGGTTCACGCCGAGCACCCATTGCCAGCTCTCGAGGCTCTGCTCCCACACGCTGATGCCGTCGCCGGCGACGCCGGCGTTGTTGCAGACGACGTGCACGCCCCCGAAGCGCTCGACGGCGGCGCGCGCCAGCGCTTCGACGTCGGCGGCGCGGGAGACGTCGGTGCGCACCGCGAGGGTCGCGGCGCCGCGTCCGGCGAGCGCCTTCGTCGTCTCGGCGAGCGCCCGCTCCTCGACGTCGGCGAGCACCACCTTCATGTCCTCGGCTGCGAAGCGCTCCGCCATCGCGCGACCGATGCCGCTCGCGGCACCGGTCACCACTGCTACCTTATCGTGGAAGGTTTTCATGGGGGATTCGATAGCACGTTCCTTGACGCCTCGGGTACCCTGTGGTGTGGTCGAGACGCCCGTATGCGCCAGCTGCTTGCAACCGTTCTCGCCGTGCTCCTCGCCGCCGCCGGCATCGTCTACGCGCTGTTCATGGTTGCGAACGATCTGCGGCACGTCTCCGACGAGCTCGACCTCGTGGCGCACGACATGAGCACGATGTCCGACGACGTCCACTCGATCGCCGACGACGTGAACGCCATCGCCGACGCGCTCGCGGGTGACGACGCCGACGACGAGCCGCAACAATCGACCGCCGCCGCGCTCGGCGGCGGGTCGACGGGGCAGCAGACGGCCCTCCGCGCGCACCGACGGCTCCCGCCGCGGCTCCGCAAGCCCGTCCTTCGGCGGGCGAGCGCCGTTCGTCGCGGCCTCTAAAGCGCCCGTCGCGGCCGGCAGACGAGCTTCAGGACGTCGCTGTCGCGCGTTCCGATGGAGGAGCCGCTCGAGAGGCGAAGCGTGCGCGTCCCGGTTCCGGCGCCGTGCGCCCCGAGCCGCAGCGGCACGATGACGTCGGCGAATGCGGTGCAGCGGTCGTGCACGTCGAGCGGTGGGGTGAACAGCATGAAGCGCGTGCGACAGTGCCGCGTGCCGCCGCAATCACTGTCGCTCGCGCACGGCGTGCTCGGTACGACACCCGGCGGCTGACACTGGCGGCGGACCGTCGCGCCGGCGCCCGCGAGCGCGGCCTCGAGCGCGTCCCGATTCGCGACCTCCGTTGCATCGCGGGGATCGGCCTCGCGCGGCGCCGTAAAGGTCACCCAGGCGACGTCCGTCGGCGTGCAGAGCGGCTGCGCCGCGCGATCGACGAACCGCCGCTCGCTGACGTTCAAGCAGAGGGCGACGTGGAAGCGGCAGGCCGCGTCGCCCGTGTTTGCGCCGAAGTCGCAACTCGGGTCGTCGTCCACGCACACGAGCGCCGTGAGCGGCACGCCGGAGCGGCCGCGCGACGGGACCGGGCTCGTCAGCCATTCGTGCAGACAGTCGCTGCGCCGTGGGCCGCTTCCCGGGATCAGCTCGCTCCGGCACGTGGCGTCGCAGCCGTCGCCGTCGAGGAGATTGCCGTCGTCGCATTCTTCCCCGGGCTGAACGGCGCCGTTGCCGCACGCGGCGGGCGTCGGCGTGACAGAGGGTGAGACCGTCCGCGTCGGAGAGGGTGTGGCGGAAGAGGAGGGCGTCGTCGAGCGCGTGCTCGACGGCGTCGCGCTCGGTGATGGCGTCGCGGTCGGTGATGGCGTTGGGGTCGGTGATCGTATCGCGGTCGGTGATGGTGTCGCGGTCGATGACGGTGTCGCGGTAGGGCTCGCGGAGGCGGTTGCAGTGGACGTCGTCGTAGCTGTGAGCGTCGGCGTGGTGACGAGGGTCGTCGTCGGTGTGGCGCTCACGGTGACGGTTGGCGTCGGTGTTTCGCTCGCAGTGTCGGTCGGCGTCGGCGTCGTCGTGGGGCTCGACGATGGCGTCGCCGTGTCGGTCACCGCTGGACTCGTGGTGGGAGTCGCCGTGGCGTCCTGAGTGGCGGTCGCGGTGTCGGCGGGCGTCGGCGTGTCGGTCGCCGTTGCCGCCGGAGTGGCCGTAGCGGTTGCCGTCACGGTCGGTGTCGGGCTCGGCGTGTTCGTCGCCGGTGGCGTTACCGTGCGGGTTGGTGTCACCGACGGCGTGCGGCTCGGCGTTGCGGTGCGGGTGGGCGTCGTCGTCCTACTCGGCGTCGGGGTCGGTGTACGCGTATCGGTCACGGTCGGGGTCGTGGTCGGTGTCGGCGTGCGGGTGACGGTGGCCGTCGCCGTTCGCGTCGCGGTCGGCGTACGTGTCGGCGTGAAGGTCGGCGAAAGCGTCGCGGTCGCGGTATGAGTCGCCGTCGCGATCGGCGTCGGGGTCGTCGTCGGGGTTCGCGTGACCGTCGGCGTCGGTGTCGCCGTCGGCGTCGGGGTTCGCGTGATCGTCGGCGTCGGTGTCGCCGTCGACGTCGGCGTTCGGGTAATCGTCACCGTCGGTGCTGCCGAAGGCGTGGACGACCTTGTTGCCGTCACGGTCGCGGTGGGCGTCGGCGTCGGCGTCCGCGTCAAGGTCGCCGTGTGGGTCGCGGTGGCCGTCGGTGTGGGAGAGGGCGTCGGCGTCCGCGACGGCGTCAGGGTCGGCGTGGCGAGCGGCGTGAGCGTCCGCGTCGGGGTGAGGGTCGGCGTGCGCGTTGGTGTCGGTGTGCGAGTCGGTGTCAGCGTCGGTGTGCGAGTCGGTGTCAGCGTTCGCGTCGAGGTCGGCGTCGGGCTCGACGTCGGCGTCAGCGTGACGCTCGCGGTCGGGGTCGCAGGCGGAATCGCGGTTGCGGTCGCGGTCGCAGTGACCGTGGCGGTGTCGGTCGCGGTCGGCGTCGCGTCGGGCGTGACTGTTGCCGTGGGATCGTTGCTGGGGGTCGGTGTCGCATCGAGCGTGGCGGTGGGCGTGGGCGTGTCGGCACGTGCGTCCGGGGCGTCGGACAGGCCGACGCCCTCATACGTCATCGTGAGGATGAGCGCCGCAACGATCCGGCCAAGCCGTCCGCGGCGACCGCGTGCCGTCGATCGCGTCGTAGGTCCGTCGGGCGCGCTAGAGGGTCTCGGAGACCGTGGGCGGACCGGCGTCGATCGCGCGCAAATGGGTGACCGCGCGCGCCGGCGACGCCATGATCGCCGTCGGCGCAAGCGCCGTCACGAGAGATCCGAGTGTCCGCACGTTCATCCTCCTCCCCTTCACGAGGCGCTGCTCTGCGCCCCAGCTCGGCGCGGCCTGCGGCCGTGCCGTCTACTCCTCCACCAGTGCGGTCACCGCGCGGTGACGCCTCCTCGATCACCTCGCTTCTAACGTTGCGTACATGGGTGCGTCAATCGAGACTTCATCAGCCCGCGCGATCCGTCAGGTCGCGTGCGGCCCAGGCGCGGAAGACGAGGAACAGCGCCAGGCCGAGAAGTCCCGCGAGGATGAGCCAGTGCTCGACCCTCCCCACGTGTTCCAGCACGCGCTCAGCCTGGTGCGTGAAGAGTAGCCCGAGCGTGACGACTGCGGGGACGAAAATCACCGCCCCCGCCGCGTCGGCGAGCGCGAAGCGCGGGGCCGTCACGCCGAACATCCCGGCCGAGAGGAAGGTCACGATGCGGAAGCCGAACGTAAAGCGTGCGAGAAAGACCGCGGTGGCGCCGTGGCGCAGTACCGCCGCGCGCACCGCCTCGATGCGGTGGACACCGAGGAGCCGTGCGAACCGCGGACGCGCGATCAGTGCGGCACCGTAGCGCCGCCCGAAGAGATAGATGATCCAGTCCGCGGTCACGACGCCGGCGAGGCCGACGATGACCACGTCGCGCAGGCCGAGCATCCGTTGCTCCACGAGAACGCCCGCACCGATCAGCGTGATGTCCTCCGGAAACGGCAGCCCGACACCGCCTCCGACCAGGACGAGGAAGAGCCCGAGGAGCTTCGTGTGCAAGGGCACGCGCCGAGGTTAGCCGGACGGCGGGGGATGCCGCAAATCTCCGCCCGTCGCCGCGTCCGAACGGCTCACGGAGGCGAGAAGAACGTCGTCGCCTTCGCGAATGCGGCGCGTCCGATCTGCGCTCCGGCGATGCGACCGCCGAAGTCGTCGCTCCGTACGTGGATGCCGCCCCAGAGACGCGACTGCCCGGCTTGGTCGGCGGCGTCGAAATAAGTCGCCCACTGCAGTCGGACGTCCGTGCTCGGCCCCATCTCGAAGGTGAGAAACTGGTCGCGCTTGGCGACGAACTCACCCAGGCCGCCGGGAAAGTAGGGAGAGTCGGTGAAGGCGGCGAGCACCTCGGCCGCGGCTCGGCTGAAGGTGCTGTGACCGGAGGTGTAGGCCGCGAAGGCGGGCGTGACGAAGGTCTTCCGCTGATAGGGTACCCACTCCCGGGCGCGGACCCAGCGGACGCCGCTTCGCTGCGTCGCCCGGTCCGCCGGCTCACCGGGCCAGCTCCGCACCACGATCTCTCCGACGCACGAGACCTCGATGCCACGTGTCCCTTGCGAGTCGACGCACGGAGCCGGCGCGCCGGAAAGGTTCGTGCAGCATTCGATGCCGGCGTGCCGGCCGTCCGGCCACGTGTCGTCCGTGACCAACTCGACGAGCCCGGCTTCGAGTGGCAGGCCCTGCGCGTCGTACGAGGGCAGGCTCAGGTCGCTCGACTGCCCCCGTTCGCCCATGAAGCGAATCATCGAGATCGGCCGGACGTAGTCATAGCGCCGCTTCGTTCCCCAGCACTGCACGGCGGCATCGTGGACGGCGGCGTTCAGCGCGAAGTAGAGCTTCACGTCCCATTCGAGTCGGTCGAGGTGACGTCCCCGACCCCGGAACTGGAAGGTCTGCAACCCGCTATCCGATATCTGGTTCGCGATGACGTTCCAGTGCCCCGGCGGCGTCTCGGAGTGCGGACCGTCGGCCCAAAACTCCGCGAGCACGCGGCCGAAGTCTCCCTGAGGGACGACCTGCGGCGGGTACGGCCGGCCGCTCACGGGATTGCGATCGAACCCGTGCCCGTCGTTGGTGCCGAGCGGGTTGTTGCCGATCGCTCCCGGCGAGATGTCGATGACGACGCGGCTCGTCGGGTCGAGCTGGCTGCTGCGGCGGATGAGCTCCAGCGCCGAGGACTTGAAGTCGCCGTCGCCGACGCCGCCGAGAAGGGGAGGCGCGCCCGGATCGAGATATGGCTGGTCGTTGCCTCCCGCGCGCACGAGCGCGAACGGTGTCACACCGTTCCACTGGGATCCGAGGAACGTCTGCACGCTCATCGGCTGCGGGATGCCGTTTTGCGTGAAGAAGACGTCGAGGGCGAGCGGCTGCCAACGGTTCGGATCGTTCATGACCGTTCCCGGAATGGCGACCGGCAGGGGCGGGTTCACGGGCTGATACGTGGGATCGCGATAGTGGCCGGCCTGATTCGAGCCGTCGGTCGCGCCGTACGCGAGCACCGCCGCCGCGACACGATTGCCGACCGCCGCCGCCGAGTTTCCGACGTCGGTGGTGACGGTCGGGTCGAGCCCGAGCTCGGCCATGCGCGCGTCGAAGGCGGCCCGCGAGGTCGGAGCGTTCGCCGAAAGCGCGTAGTGATCCACGAGCACGCGGTAGGCCGCGTAAGTGATCGCCGCGCGGCGGGCCGCGCCGATCTCCTCCTCCGACAGCCCGGCGATCTTCTCACGCGTCAGGTAACCCGTCGCGACCGGGTCGTACACCGCCCAGGCGTCGTACATGGCGACGGAGAGGTGGAAGAGATTGCGCGCGTGCGCCGGCGGGTGCGGAACGTCGATGCGAATCGCCGCGAGAATCTCCTCGTCCCACACCCGCGCGATCGAGGAGGGTGCCGACGATCCATCATGTGACCCACACGACGCCGTGACGAGCGTGAGGCCGAAGAGGATGACCAACCGCATCCCGCGTCCAGGCACCAGCATCCCCTCTCACGTCTCTCACGGCACCGTCCGCCCGGCAAGCCGATGCATGACCTCGACCAAAAGTAGCGCATGCGGAGTGTAAGAAGACCGTTCTTATCCGCGTCGTATGCAAGAGCCAGCCGAGGGTACTACGATGCGATCGTTATGTGCCGAGCAATGAGTAGCCTCGTGAGGACAGCGCGCGCCTGGGCGCTTGTGCCGATTCTTTTCGTGGCGTTCGGGTGTGGTGGGAACGGCAGCGGGGATAACGTCGATGACCACGCGCCTACCCCGACCCCTCATATGACGGCCACGGCGCCAGAGCCGACTGCTACGACGCGATCAGCACGCGCATGGGCGGTGGGCTTTGAACACGGTCGCGGTGTCATTGCCCGGTCAGAAGATGGGGGAGCGCAGTGGTCAATAGTTCTCACCCCAAGCGCTTCTCTCAATGGCGTCCGCTTCTTGAATCGTAGTGACGGGTGGGCAGTTGGTGGGGGCGAGATTCTACATACGAGCGACGGGGGGGACTCTTGGGCTAGCCAGATTGGGAATGTGTCTACAGTCGACGGAACGCCATTGCTGAGTAAGGTGACCTCCGTGACCGACCGACGGGGACTCGCGGTCGGCTCGCTCAATATTGCCGGCCAAGAGTTCGGTCCCCCCTTGATCCTTCTGACCACTGACGGCGGCGAGCACTGGACTAGCGCGACTATCACTCCCGGACAGAGGCCAGCTCTTCAGAAAGGGGCGCTTCAGGGGGTCTGCCTTACGAGTGCCGGCATCGGATTCGCGGTTGGGTTTGGCGTGTCGGGAAACCTCGCGCTGTTGAGCACCGATAGCGGTGCGACGTGGTCCGACATCACGGAACAGATCGGCCCGCGCCTCGCTGATCAGCCCGAAGGCGTTGCGTGTAGTGGGCCGTCTGATCTGTGGATCGTCGGTGACGGGCGAGCGAGCATCGCGCACTCCGCGGACACTGGGACGACGTGGACTGATCAAACAAGCAACACACCCATCGGTGGCACGGAGCAACTGTTTGGCATCAGTTTCATTGATCCGGCCACCGCGTGGGCCGCGGGAGGTGGGCCGGTTGTCCTGCACACCGCCGACGGCGGGAGGAGCTGGCTCGACCAACCGCTGCCTGGCGGTATGGATGGGGGCGGTCTACTGGCGATCTCATTCGCGACGGCGACCGTCGGCGCCACAGTTGGCTTGAATGAAAGCAACATCTTGGCTCTGGTTGCGGTCGCATTCGCGACGCGCGACGGTGGCACAACATGGACGCAGTCTTCCATACCGCCGGAAGTCTTGGGGCTTCTAGACGTCAGCGTCGTAGAATAACAGCGCGATGCGCCTCCACGGCGGGACCTGAGCACCCTACCGTCAGTGCAGTCGCACTCCTCCGTTTAATTGTCCCGCTGGAGTGTAGATGTAGACCTCGCCGGCGAGCCACTCGCTGTATTGCGACTGCTTGAGGGCAGCCGGCCACTGATCGCGGAACCACGCCGTGGATTGATACCGAGGAGAGATCGCACTTTCTGATGCCGGAAAGCGCAGCAGGCGGTGTCGACGTCCCAAGTCGATCCGACGATCGACTTTGGATGGCGTGGCGCAAATCCAGGCGGCGGCCAACGGCGTGGTTGAACGACGGGAAGCGTCCCTTCGTTCTCGTGTTGGTTGCTCCCGTGCGGCGTTCGGTCGGTATGATGATCGTGAGGAGGATCGCGCGCGCGATCTCCCGCTACGTCTCCCGCCCCGCCCATCTCGGCATCGCGTGCTCGTCCCGCGAGGAAGTGGAGTCGCGGTGCCGGCAAGCCGAAAGAGAAGGCCGCTTGCTCAAGCCGGCGAACGACGCCGGCCCGGTCGTGGGCTTCTACGGCATGCTCTCCGATCCGGACGGCTACAACCTCGAGCTGTCGTACGGGCAGGAGGTGGGGATGACTGCCGCCGCTGATGCTCCCCCGCGCTTGGACTACACCAGCGCGGCGAGCACCTCGGCCGCGGCGCGCTCGCCGGAGCGCACGGCGCCGTCCATATAGCCGTTCCAGTACGTCGACGTCTCCGTGCCCGCCCAGTGAATCCGGCCGACGGGGACGCGTAGCGCCGCGCCGAAATCGAGCAGTGTGCCCGGGCCGAGCACGGCGACGGGGCAGCCGCGGTTCCAGGTCTCGGCGGACCAGTTGATGGTGACGATGTCGCTCGGCGTGAGCGCCTCGTTGCCGAAGTAGGTCGCGAGGTTCTGCAGCGCCGCCGTCTGCAGGTCTTGCGGCGAGCGGTCCTCCCACGCCCGCGCCTCGTGGCCGCCGATGAATCCCATCATGATCCCGAGGCTGCCGTCGGCGGGCGAGGTGTCGAACGTCACCTTGATCGGACCGCGCTCGCTCACGACCTGACCGGAGAGGCCCTTGGCGCGCCAGAAGGGCGTCGGGTAGATCGCCTCGAACTTCATCAGGGTACCTTGCGGCATGTGCTGCGTCAGCTGGTCGCGCAGCGGCGGCAGCGGCGGATCGTAGGCGATGCACCCCGCGAGCGTCGGCGGGATGGCGACGATCACGCGCTGCGCCTTCGCCTTGAAGCGGTCGGAGTAGACGACCACGCCCGTCGGCGTCTGCACGATCTTGCTGACCGGCTTCCCGAGGAGGACGCCGCGCCGCAGCTGCGACGCCACCTGCAGCGCGATCGTCTGCGCACCGCCGACGAAGCGGGTCTCCTGCGCGCCGCCGGCAGTGTTGAAGTTACGCTCGAAGGTGCCGGCGTTCTGCTCGTTCCCGGACACGGCGATGTAGAAGAGCGTGTAGAGGAGCGAGAGCTCGCGCGGCTCGCAGCCGAAGATCGCCTCGGTCGCCGCCGACGTTACCTGCATGAACTCGGCGCTGCCGCTGGTGTTGGCGCGCAGCCAGGTGTCGAGCGTCTGGCCGTCCCACTGCTCGGCGCTCGCCGCGGTCCACGGACTGTCGACGGGGACGCTCTGCGACATCTGATCGAGCTGGGTGACGGCGAGCACGATGTCCGGCGCGACCACGGGATCGACGGGGGCGGTGCCGAGCGGCGTGTTGTTGGGATACTCCTCACGCCGTCCGTCGCCGCCGACGAAGACGTTGTTGCCGGTATTGTAGGTCGGGAACGTGCCGACGCCGACCGCCGCCGCGAGCGCCTGGATGCGGTCCTGAGTGGGGCCGGTGAACATGCCGCCGAGCTCGGTGTAGGCGCCGCCGGAGAGCGGATGGTTCAGGGTGCGGCCGCCGACGCGATCGCGCGCCTCGACGACGGCGACCGAGCGGCCGGCCTGCTCGATCGCACGCGCCGCCGTGAGGCCCGCGAGGCCGGCGCCGACGACGATCACGTCGGCGCGACGCAGACCCGCTTCGGCCCGCCGCGGGAGCGGCAAGGTCGCCATCGCCGCGCTTGCCGCGGCGGCGCCGAGGAACCGACGACGTGTGATCCCAGGTTGGATTTTCATGGCACCAAGAGTAGCGGGTGGGCGTCGTCGCACAATCACCGGAGCGCGGCATTTGTGCGGCCGAACGTAGGGGATACGCCACGGCCGTCGACGTGACCCGCGCCACGGTCAGACGCGACGGCGGTCAGTCTCCGCCGACACGGCGCCACTCGCGGGCGCGCTCCAGCGTGTCCGAAATGAAGCGGCTCTTGCGATGTGAGTACAGGAGGAGGCTGTGGCCGGCGTCCCGTGCGAGCTTGCGCTTCAGTGATCCGTAGCGGCTGGCCTCCTTCGGGTGCGCCTGTAGGTAGTCGCGGAAGAGCAGGTTGTGCTCCCAGAGGCTGCTCTCGTACTGCACGACGTGGAGATTGAATGGGTGCGGGTGGCGTTTGCGGAAATAGGCCCTCCCCGGCACGCCGCATTCGCCGAGGCACTCGTAGCCTAGGCGCCCGAGCGCCGCGATCTGCGTCTCGGTGAGCGCGAGATGCGCCACGCTGGCGATGACGTCGACGATCGGCTTCGCGTCGAGCCCCGGCACCGCCGTGCTGCCCATGTGCTCGATCGCAATGGCGTCGCCCAGCACGTGGGCGATCTCGGCGCGCTCGGCGTCGAAGAGTACCGGCCAGCGCGGATCGTACTCGTGGATGGTGATGAACTCTTCGGCGCGGCGCTCCGGCCGAATCAAGCGTTTTTCCGACGGCGTCACAATGCGCTCGCTTTTTGCCCGCGAACCCGAGCAGGTCACACTCGCACAGCAGGCGTCACTTTAGCGTGATCGTCTCGCCGGTGACCGTCAATCACGGTACCTAGTGATATTGGGGATCCCGTGCGGAGGAGGAACACTAGCCGCGTAGATGACAGAACCTACTGCTGATCAGATGTTCTCAGCGCAGGAGAGCCTCTCGGCGCCGCGCCGGATCGGCCAACCCCTGGATGAGCTCGCGGGCCCGGCGATGGTTCGCCTCGACCGTCTCGGCGGCGACCTCCCACCCGACGTGGGCCGCTCGCCGGTAGGTCGCCGGTTCGGCGAGGAGGGTCCGCACACGCTGCGCGATCTGCTCGATCGCACCTGGATCCTCGACCCCGCAGAGCGAGACCAGCTCCGCCGACGACCACGCCCAGGAGAGGGTTGGACCGAAGACCGTCGGGATGCCCGCGATCATCAGCTCGATCGCGTTGTACGAGAACGACTCGGACAGGCTCACGCACAGACCGAGCGCGACGCCGTCGAGGAAGCGAGCGAACGCCGTGCGCTCCATGCTGCCGGTCTCCTGGAGGGGTATGGCGAGGTAGGCGGCAAACCGGGTGAGAAGGGGCGAGGCGAAGTTGGTCGCGACCCGGATCGGTGCTTCCCCCGTGTCGCGAGCGAGCATCACGGCGGCAAGCTGGCAGTAGGTGTTCTTGTGACGATACCGGGAATCCTGGTCGGCGAACGTGAGCGGGAGCCAACACATTCGCGGCGCGCTCGGCGGTGCGTCTCGCACACGCGCCGGGATCGCCGCGAGGGAGCGAGGCGGGAGACAGTGCGGCAGCCAGCCGGTCGGAAGCTCCGGTGCGGCGGCGCGTATCAGCCGGCTCATCGCCCGTTCCGCGCAGAGCACGAAATCGAGGGGCTTGCCGTCGCCGCGGTCGCGCAGCAGCATGAGCGTGCGCTCGAGCTCGTTCGAAAGGTCCATCTGCAACAAGGGGCTGTGCAGCAGCACCCCGCAAGCGATCCCGCCGCCGACCGTTCGGTCCCAGCGCTTGATGCACGTCAGGCCGTCCGGACCAACCTTGTCGTCGAAGACGACGCAGTCGCCGGCGACGGGCGCGAGCCCTTCCGCGCTCGCGAGCTGCGTTGCCGTGACTGTCCCTCCGGCGACCGCGACGAGCCCCTCGGCATAGGTCTTCATGCCGCCATGCGGATGGCGATCGCGTACCAGCAAGTGGATCATCGCGGCGCTGCCCCGTCGTCCCGGCGGGTGTCGCTCGCGGGCGCGAGCACGCGCCGAAGGCGCGCCAGCTCCTCGGAGGACCATTTATAGAGCTCCTGGAGAGACGCGCCGTCGCTCGGGCACGCGCCGGCCGCTTCGGCGTCGAGCAGGCCCGTCCGGAGGGCGACCTCGAGCGTCCGTGCACGCCGGATCATGTCGCGGAAGAGTGTGCGGCGACGAACCGTCTCCTCTTTGACCCAGTCGTTGCGATTGATTAGCCACACGCCGTACTGCATGGCGGCGTAGTCGGCCAGTGGGGCGCGGTCGGGGAGCGCGGCAGCACCGGATTCCGACGACCGCGCGACGCCGCCGCCCGCGGCCAGCGCCGCTGCTTCCATCGGGAACAACGTCAGCCAGCAGCGCCACATGGTCCGCGACATGACGACGGCACACCCGCGACGCAGGCCGAACTGCAGCGGGTCGTTGACGAGCCGCGCGCGCCACTCGCGCGACAGCTCCCAATGACACGCGCGCACGGCCTGGAGCAGGACCTCGTAGCGCGCGGCCGGGAGGTCGTCGTCGAGCAGGAAGGCGAGCGACAGCCGATCGGAATGCCAGGGCCTCCAGACGACCATCGCGATCTCGTGAGGCGAGCGTCCGATCGTGCGTGCCAGCTGCTCCTCGACCAGACGCAGCAATGCCTCCGCCAACTCGGAGACGCCGCTCGACGCCTGCACGGTGAGTGTCTCACCGCCGCCCGCGGAGACCGGCCGGCAACAGTCGGTCATCCAGCGGTAGGCTTGCCCGATCGTGAGGGCGTCGTGGTCCACCCTGCGTGGCGCGTCCGGCGCGCAGAGCGCGTGGAGCTTGGCGAGACCGTGGCGGAGCATACGTTGCGAGACCGCCGGTGGGTCGCGGTTGAGGTTGAGATACGCCGGCAACGTGAAGGTACTGTAGCGCAGCAAGAGGTCACGCTGAGGTTGCGAGGCCGCATTCACCCGGTTCGCGGCGGTCACGACCTCGCGGACGCGCTCCCGCTGGCGTCGCCGGCACGAGAGCACGCGATATTCTTTCGCCGACTGCATGGGGCCGGGCGCGAGCGTCGTCGCATCCGCGAACTCCCCGAGCGTCAATAGATCCACCTCACGGACCATCGGCGCGAGCACCCGGAGCCTCGCGACCCGCACCCAGAAGCGCAGCACGAAGGGCAGCCGTTCGGACGGCGTCTGCTCCCGCATGATCACGCTCAAGTCGAGATCACTGAGTCCCGGCTCCCAGTGCTCCGTCGAGCTCGCCGTACGGAGCACCAACGCGACAATGTTGGGGTCCCGGGAGAGGACGATTCGCACCAGCTCGAGCACGACCCGATAGACCCGGCGGTAGGCAAAGCGGCCGTACACGGAATCGCCGGTTCGCAGTACGAACGCCCGGATGAGACGGTGCGCCACCGTCGGCGGCCGCGCCGGCTCGAGCCTCATGGCGACGCCGGACACCACAGGCGTAGCCCTCCGGGACGCAAGTACCTGCGCAGCTCGACCTCGATCGCGGTCTCATCGGCCCACGAGACGTGCCATTGCGATCCGTACGAGACGATCGCCGCGATCCAAGCTCGAATACCCCGTTCGGAGATCGGAACGATGCTCGGTGCGAATCCTGCCGGTGGGTCGAGAGCGCCGCGCGTCTCGGGTCGCATGGCGTAGGGACAGTCGGCGTAGAAGCGCAGACGCCGGTGCACGGGTGTCGCCCGCTCCACCGCGAGCCGCACGAGTCGGTGATCGACGTGGCCGCCGAGACCCAGCGGACAGACGAGGCCGGTGGCGGCGGGGACCTCGCGTACGAGGAGCTCGGCGAGCCACACGATTGCGGCCTCCTCGGAAGGATCCAAGGCCGCAGCGAAGAGCGCCTCCTTCGCGGGGTAGAGCGGTGTCCCGTTGGACCGACCACGACGATAGAGGGCGTCCGGCAGCGGCAGGTGGCGGAAACCCGCGCCGAGGCATGCGGCGGCGCGCCCGTCTTCGGCGCGACGGATCGTGGTCGTATCGGCACCCGTCCGCCACCGGGCGTGCAACGACTCTGCGTGCGGGGAGAGCGGTCCGGCAGGTGGATCACCGGCGCACACCGTCCAGATCTCCACCTTCTGTCCGGCGTCGGTCTGCGCGCGAATCAGGCCCCCGCACGAGTAGACGGCGTCGTCGAGGTGAGGGGAGAGGTAGCACCAAGACTCGGGGGGCTCGGACATCCGGGCGCGCTCGCTCGTCATGCGGGCCGCCGCCGTGCGGCACGCCTCGCGACGCTTCGCAGCTCGGTCTCGTAGGCGTCGACCCAACCTTCGGGCGTTCGAGTCTCCGCCGCCGCTCTGGCTTGCGCGCCGATGCGAGCCCGCCAGGAATGATCGTGAGCGAGCGCAAGAGCCTTGGCGATGAGCTCCGCGAGGTCACCCATCGGAAAGAGCGCGCCGGTCTCGCCGTCCTCGATCGCTTCCCGCGCCGCCGGGATGTCGCTTGCCAGGACGACGCGGCCACACGCCTGTGCTTCGCGATAGACGAGCAGCGGTACGCCGTGGCGCGCCGACGGTAGCAGGACGACGTCGCAGAGGCTCAGATAGCGTGGCACCTCGCGATGGGCGACTTCGCCGACGAAATGCACGCTCGCCGCGATTCCTTCGCGTACGGCGAGCGCTGCCATCTCGGCGCGGCAGGGCCCATCGCCGACGATGAGATAGGCGATCGCCGGATCGCTCGCGAGCACCTGGACGGCGGAGCGCACGACGTCCATCGGCCGCTTGCTCGGCGCCAGGTTGGAGACGTGTCCGATCACGATCTGATCCGGGGTGAGCCCGAGAAGCCGAAGGAGCGAGGGATCCTTGGGCTCCGGCCGGAAGACCGCCGGGTCGGCGACGTTCGGAATCACGCGCACGCCGGTCAGGCCGAGGCGCCCCAGGATCTCCGCGAGATAGGGCGCGACGGCGACCAGCGCATCGACCTCCCGGAATCGCGCGACCAGCTCGCGGGCAAGCGTCGCGGGAAACACGCCGTCGAGAAGACCGGCCGTCGGCGATCCGTGGGCGATGAGGAGGGTGGGGACACCGTATCGGCGACAGGGGCCGAGAAGAACCCGTGCCAAGGTCTCGCGCCCGATCACGACGACGTCGGGCCGCTCGCGCGCGAGGATCGCGTCGAGAAGCGCCGCAGCCTCGCGCCTGACGTGCGCCAGCCGACGAGGAGCCGAGCCCGCCGACCCGGCCAGATAGGTGAGCGGCTGCTCGGCGATCTCGATACCCGGCACCGTCCAGCTGATCGCGCCGCGGCGCAGGCCGGAACGCGACGGCGGCACCTCAGCCACGGCTCGTACACGATGCCCGCGGGCCGCAAGGCGGGGGAGCAGCGCCTCGTAGAACACCGAGGCGCCGAAATGAAAGGTCTCGTTGCCGTCGCTGCGGATTGGCAAGGGCCCGACGACGAGGAGATCGAGGCCGCGCGCGCCGCCGGCACTCATGGCGCGACCGGCAGCGGCCACGGAACGATGCGGCCGGCGTCGATTTCCGCGAGGCGCGCCGGCCCGAGCACATGGCCGAACATCTCGTTCCGCATGCGCAGCCGTTGCCGCGAGATCGCGGACACGAGCGTGTGCGCCGTCTCCCAGTCGGACGGATCGCGCGCGGCGGCCGCGATGGCGTGAATCTGCATCGGACCGTGCCGCACCTCGTCGGCGCAGATCACGCGGAAGATCGTCGCCACCCGGGTCTCGAACCGGCTACCGTCGAGCTCGGCGAGCACGGCGTACATCGCGCCGCCGCCCCCTTCCGTGAAGGCGGCGCAGGCCGTTCCGAGCAAGCCGTGACGCGCGCGGCCGACGGCCCTGATCTCCTGGAGCTTCTGGTCTTCGGGCAACGGGGCCAGCGCGGTCGGATCGAGCGGTGTGCCGGTCAGCTCCTCGACGAGCTCGGCGATGAGACGGAAGTGCTTCCACTCGTCCGCCAGGCGATCGGTCTCGGAAGGGCTCACGCCCGCCTGCTCGAAGCTCCCGGTGGCGAGGAGCCGCTCGCGAGCCGGAGGTGTCAGGGCGAGGAGCGGCGCGGATTCTTTGTAGGCCTGGGCGCGCAGCCAGACGAGATGCTCCTCGAGTGTGTGCGGCTTGGCGAGAAACGTCCGCACGATCTCCGCCTCGCCCGCCCAATACGGCGCCGCCGTCGCTGCGACCGCGTGCAGTTCGGTGCGCACCGACTCACCGCGCCGCCGCGAGTCCATAGAAGCGACGTGCGTTGCCGGCGAGGACCGCGATGCGCTGCTGCTCCGAGAGCTCCGCGTGACTGGCGAAGGCGGCGATCTCGCGCCGGCAGCGCTCGAGGTTCACCTCGTGCGGGAAATCGGATGCGAACAAGAGCCGCTCCCCGCCCGTCAGCTCGGCGACGTGAGCGAGCAGGCGCTCGCCCGACTCGCAGCTGAAGAAGACGTTGCCGTTCATTAGATATTCGCTCGGCCGACGCGCGCAGCCACCCGTGTACTCCGGGTACATGCGACCCTCATACGAGCGGTCCATGCGGTCGACCAAAAACGGCACCCAGCTCACCCCCGCCTCGAGGAACGCGATGCGGAGGCGTGGGAAGCGGTCCAGCACGCCACCCATCAGGATGCTCGTCATCTGAATCATCTGTGCGAAGGGATGACTCAAAGTGTGCACTTGCGCGAACGGTTCGAGTCGGTCGAGGCCGAGACCCACCGCCGGCCCGCCATGCACGGCGAGCGGACAGTCGAGGCGCTCGGCTTCGGCGTACACGGGGTCGAAGTCGGCGTGACCGAGCGTCCGCTCCAGGCCGATCGGCGCGAGCACGCCGCCCACCATCCCACGCTCGCGCACGGCACGGCGCAGCTCGCGCGCCGCCTCGAGCGGATCCTGGAGCGGCAGGAGCGCGACGCCGCGCAACCGAGGGCTGCGGGCCAGGTAGCGGGCGGCGAGCCAGTCGTTGTAAGCGCGCGTGACGGCAACCGCCCAATCCGGGTCGCGGATGAGCCCGGTCGCAAGGCCCGCGGTGGGATAGAGGACGGTCGACTCGATGCCGGTCGCGTCCAAGAAGTCGAGCCACGTGCCGGCGTCGACCTGAAACGACTCATGGATACCGAGACGGGCATGGATGGCGCCGCGCTGAAAGCCGTCGAGGGTCGGCCAGAACGGGAACCCGAGCACAGTCCGCCGGCCCGCGTAGCATCCCTCGAGATGCTCGAAGATCTCGCTGTCGGACTCATAGATATGGCCGTCCGAATCGATGGCCTCGGTCCCGTGCTGATCGCGATCGTCTGACACGTCGCCGCGGACGACAGCATAGAGATCGGTTGCTTGTCCACCCACACGCGCGTGCGCGCGTGGGATCGCCCAGGGACACCGGGCGGCGGCCACAGCCGACGCGTGGGCGTACACCGTGTGCGCTGCGTGGTCGCTTCGGCTCGTCGTTGTCGGCGCGACGCTGACCTGCTACTCGATCATTACTCGTCTGCCGCAGGAATCCTCGGCTCATGCATCCCCTCCGCGCGCCATCCGACCTCGATCGCATCGCCGCCGCGATCGGCCCCGCGCGCCGCGTGCTGTACGAGGACGTCCACGTGTATCCGCTTTCGGCGCCGAACTTCACGCCGGCGGTCGGGACCGAGCGGGTCCGACCCAGCGCCGGGCCCCTCAAGCTGTACGTCCACGTGCCCTTCTGCAACTACGCCTGCAGCTTTTGCTTCTACGCGAAGCGCGTCGGAACGCCGCGCGCGCAGATGGAGCGGTACGTGGCGGCACTCGCCCGTGAGCTGGCGTGGATCGAGCCCGGGAGCTCTCTCGCGCAGCTCTACGTCGGCGGCGGTACGCCGACCGCCCTTCCCAGCGACCTGCTCGAGACTCTGCTGACGGTGATCTTCCAACGCCTGCCGCCGGAAGCCGGTGCCACGCTCACCGTCGAAAGCTCGCCCGAATCGCTCACACAAGAACACATCCGCGTTTTCCAACGGCTGGGCATCAACCGGATGAGCATGGGGATACAGACCCTCGACGCGGGTGTGCTCGCCGACCTCAACCGGCATCACGGAGTCGCGGAGACGGCGCTCACCGCATGCGACCGTCTTCGCCAGGCGGGTTTCTTCGTGAACGTGGACTTGATCTACGGCCTACCGGGCCAGGACGAGGAAGGGTTCCTCCGCGACCTCCGGGAGGTCACCACGCGGCTTCCGCACTCACTCACGCTCTACAATCTTCGCCTGAACGAGCACACGCCGCTCGCCACGGTACTCTCGGACGTGGAGCGGCTCGATCTAGCGTGTCTCATGCGCTGGCGAGCGTTCGTCCGCCAGGCGACCGCCGAGCTTGGATACACCCAGACGCGCTGGCACACCTTCGTGGCCCCGCATGCCCTGGAGTCTTCCTATGATCGGGCGCCGTGCGTCGACGGTTTCGACCTCGGTCGTCAGCTCGGGATCGGCATGAGCGCCGTGTCGCACCTCGGGCATACCGTCTATCGCAATCACGAAGGCTTCGAGAGCTACCTGCGTCGCATCGAGGCTGGGGAGAGCCCGGTCGACGGCGTCTTCTCGCTCGGCCTCGACGACCGGCGGACGCTCTTCATCGCGCGTTCCCTGGGCGACGGACAGGCGCTCGACCGGCAGGAGTATACGGACGTCTTCGGTCGGCCGATCGAAGACGACTTCGGGACGTTGCTCGAGCGCCTCGGCGCCGCCGGGCTCGTCGTCGACGAGAACGGCGCGCTCGCGCTCACCGACGTCGGACGCCTGGTCTACGACCTCATCCTCCTCGCCTTCTATCCCGCTCACGCACGCCGGTGGCTCGACGCCCGCCAGCCGCTGGAGCGTCGTCGCACGGCGAACGCCCGATAGCGGGCGCAGCAGCGACGAGTTCACTCAGCGACGCACTCGAGCAAACGTCGATCATTCGAGCGACAGTACCGAACGGCAACTTTCATCGATCTCTGTCGCCGGAAGATACGCGATCGCACCCGGCTCCGCGTTGAGGTACGCGCGAATTGCCGCCGCCGACGACAAAACGATGGGGGGAGTGATCCCCTCAAAGTAGCGCGCGTTCCAGTAGGAGACGAGCTCCCGCGTGGAACGTCCGAGCACAAATGCGGAGAACCGCTCGCGCACCGGATTGCCGGCGGGAAAATTGATCGGAATCACCCGAGTACCGCCTGACCACACTCGCTGGCGCCGAAGATAGACATCCCGTAAAGCGTCACGCGAGATCTCCTTGACAAAACTGCCTCGTCCGACGACGACGGTGATGCGCGGCGAATGGTCGTCAGTGTCCCCGCGCGCCATCGCTGCGCACAGCAATCCGGCCAGCAAGCCCGCGAGCGCAGGGAGCCTCGTCACGATTAGAAAAATATCGAGAGCGACGCGAGTAAGCCTTTCGGCACGTCGTCGCTTGGCTTGTTGGTGAGCTGGTAGTCCGCCTTGATGATAAGATGCGCGTACGGTCGCCAGGTAAGACCGATGAGGCCGACCTCGATCTGTCCGTCACGAAACGAACGAAAATGCTCATACCGTAGGATGCCATACAGATCGTTGCGCAACGGCACCGCGTCTTGGATGTATAATCCCCATTCGTCATCCACGAAGCGTTCCGGAGAGCGTGCATAGACGAACTCACCGAGTAGATCATTGCCGGCAATATTCAGGTTGATGTCGGCGCCTGCGGCCGGCTCGAGTCCTCCGTGGCCGCGCCGTTCCGCACCCACACCGTTCAGCCCAAGACTGAGATAGGCGGCACCGACCTCGTGCGCCGCGGCGACGCGTCCTCCCACCAAGGTCAAACCGGCTTCGTCCGAGCTACGAAGCGGCAGCTCGTCTTGTGCCGGTGCGTACCCTGTAGCATCGATGCTCCACCCGTGCAGTGTCGCCTGGTAAAAGATGCCTCCGCCGGTGGTGTGCTCGGGGAAGGTCCGCTCCGTCACGAGTGGTCGTTCGACCGTCCACGTCAAGGGTGCGCGCCTAATCTCATTCCACACCCCGAATGGCGTGAGGAACTTCCCAACCCGCACCGTGAGATGCGGGCTCACGAGCAAGTCGGCGTACAGCCGCTCGATGAAAATGTCGGAGCTGTCGACTCGCGCACCGCTGCCCACCGACACTTCGAGCGTGTTCTCGAGGCGCGTTTCGCTGAAGAACGCGAGCCGGGGCAGCGGCTCGTACCGCACGAGCAAATTGACATCATCCAGCTCGAGCGAAGCCTTTCCGGATTGCGGCACCGTCGCATTGACGGTCACGTCGCCGCCAAGCCAGACCGGCGCAATCGGAACGAGGTACCCGTTGCCGCCGTTCGCGTCCGCGAAGCTCGAGCCCGGTTCGTCTACCTCCGATGCGCCCCCAACGCTTCCCGCCGCGATAAACGCGATGAACAGCAGGATGAGCGCGGACTCCCTTGCGGTCCGCTTGATTTTGTTCGCGGTCGTTCTCGTCGTGACGACAGCCGGGCTCATCGGCGCACTCGCCTACACCAGGGCGCGGCGTGCGCTGGACTTGTATACGACGACGTCGACAAGGAATTGGCGCAGTTCATACGGCAGATCGTCACCGGACGCCAAGCCTGGAGACGGGCGGCGCGGCAATCGAGGTGTCCGCGACCCACTCTCGCTCGTGCGAGGTTCGGACGAGCTCGCTCGATTGTTGCAATTCGAAGCGCCGATCTTCGATCCGGGGCACGAGAACCGCGTCGTAGGCACGCTGCTGGTGCTCGTCGCCGCGCGACAGCTCCTGCGTACGGCGCAGACGTCGCTCGGGGCGGTCGGTGCACCTCGCTTTCGAGGTTCGTGATCCCGACGGTCACACCGTGATCAGGCGCGCGCGATTCATCGGCGCAGCTCGCGCATCCGGTCAGTTTCGCTCGGATCTCTGATCGCGCATTTCTTACGGAAGGGGCGCAGAAGGGGCGCAACCCTGCAGCTTTCTGCGCGAATCCTACCTTGACGGCATGGCGCGTCCGCATTCCATCGGCGCCGCCCGGAGCGTCCTTTGGCATGCTCGCTGCTGCGGTGGGCTCTCTGATGGGACCCCGATACGTCACCTCCCTGTGCCATGCGGCGCATCGGTGTGTTCGCACGCGTGGAACGGTCTCCTGACGATGCTCCACACGACGACGGACTGGCGCCGTGCGCTTCGCCCTGAGTATGGAACCTTCTTCTCCGCCGTCTCCAGTTCCCCCAACGCCGCCATGTCGTGCGCTCCCGAGCTCCGGCGCGACATTGCGTGATTCGAATGCTGCGGCGGCGCGACATTGCAGTTGCAGCGTTGCTGCCGTGCCTATGGTGCGTGTCACCGGCCGATGCTGAGCAACTCCTCACGACGTGGCAAGCGACGGTGACCGTGATCGACGACACCGGCCACGTTTCGCGCGTGCCGGAGACGACACGAGACACGCTTGCCGCATGTGCCGACCGGCAATTGCCGCCTCTCGATTTTTCCGGGCTTGCGTTCGTGTACGACACCGAAGCCGACGCACTCGAGGTCATACGCGTACGCGATGGCGCGCCGGTCTGCGTCCCGAACCGCTTCACCGCCGGCTTCACGCTCGGAAACGCGAGCGGCGCGGCGCGCATCCGTCAGGCAATCGTGATCGAAGGTGACAATGGCCGCGCGGTCGGCAGCGCAACCGGTCCTGTCATGCAACAGTTCGACCGTGGAGCTCTTCGCGCGACAACCGCGTGGAAGGCCAAGATCAGTGGTGCACGGTACGACCCGGATAGCGGGGTCGCCGAGATTTTCGAAGGGGTATTCCGTACGGGCGCGCCGCTCCTACCCGTCACAGGACAGTGAGCGATTCCCGCCGCGCGCGCGAGCTTCTGTTGAGGAGCTCGACATGAGGTTCGCCGCGCGCGACCGCGTCATGGTCCTCGCCCCTCACCCTGATGACGAGACGCTTGGAACGGGAGGCCTTCTTCAGCGCGTTCGCGCCGCCGGAGCGTCGGCGCGCATCATCGTCGCGACGGATGGAGAAGACAATCCGTGGCCACAGCGAGTGCTGGAGCGCCGCATCCGCATTCGTACCGCGGATCGCGTCAGGTGGGCTGCGCGCCGGCGCCAGGAAACGTATGCGGCGCTCACCGCACTGGGAGTTCCCCCCAGTTGGGCGGTGTTCCTCGGGCTGCCCGATCAAGGCTTGACCGCCATCGTCACAACCCAGCCGAGCGCAGCTATCCAACAACTGGTGGCCGCGCTCTGTGACTGGAGACCGACGCTCCTCGTGATGCCGTCGCTGCACGATCTCCACCCCGACCACAACTCGCTGGGTTTCCTGACTCTACAGGCGCTGACGGCCATGGCGCTCGCGGATCGACCAGTCGTGCTGACCTACATCGTCCATCCGCTCGACACCCCGGCATTTCCGGAGGGGGTGCGTTTGCATCTCACCGTCGACGAGCAAGCTCGGAAGCGCGCTGCCATCGAGCAACATGCGACACAGCTCGTCTTTCACGGCCGCTCCTATCGCCGCGTCGCCTCCGGCGTCGAGAGCTTCGCGCTGATGTCCAGCGCGTTCGGCGGCAGTGCCGCGCTTCCGATGGTGCGCGCGACGGTGCGTGCCGGCATTCTCGACGTGCGGTTGTCGTCATGGGGGCCTCGCGCATGGTCGACCTCTCTGCTCATCGTCGGCTGGCGCTCCGCTGCCGAACACGCCGCACTTCGCGTCGAGATAGGCCCATGGCGCCGCACCGCCAGCGTCTACGACTCAGCGTCACACATCGTCGGAACGGCACGCTGTGTAACCGCCGACGCAGAATGTCGCATCACGCTGCCGCTGCCCGAGTGGAGCGCTTCGACACGACTCTTCGTCAAGGCTGTCTCGCGGTTGGTCTTCTTCGATCGCGGCGGTTGGTGCGAGGCTGCGGGGCCGAGCCTTCGCTGGGTCGACGGGGAAGCGTCTCAACCAGGCTGCGACGCGGCCGCCAACGGTGGGCCGAGCTCGGGAACCGCGCAAAATCCTGCGCGGTTCCAACGCTCAGTGTCGAGCTCATCTTGATCGCTCCGACGTTTCAGCCACGTTTTGGTGGCACGATGACTGCTTCCCTCGACAAAGCTGCGGGGCTCACGCTAGCATCGATTGCAACCCCCGCGATCGTGGGGCGCGGAAGGGCGCGGAGTGGAGCAACGTCGGGCGGCTCGTCGCCGTAGCGGATACCGACAAGCAATCGGATGACACTCGGCATCGGCGCGCTCGGCACACTGTTGGCGGCATCCGGTCTCTACACCTTGGCCGTATGTGTCGTCGCCCGGCGCTTTCGACGGCTGAGCCGTCACGAGGCGCTGCCGGAGATCACGCAGAGCCTCGGGGTATCCATCCTGATTCCACTCGAAGGCACCGAGCCCACCCTCTTCGAAAATCTCTCGGCGTATTGCGAGCTCGACTATCGAGGGCCGGTGCAACTCGTCGTCGGAAGCCTCGACGCTGACGACCAGGCGCTCACGACGGTTCGGCATGTGGCGAAGCGTCATCCCGGGGCAGACCTCCATCTCGTCGAGGGCGCTACGATTCTCGGGCCGAACCGCAAGGCGTCGCTGCTCGCGGCCCTCAGCGGCCACGCTCGGCACCCGATCATCGCCGCGATCGACAGCGACGTGCGAGTCACACGCGACTATCTGCTCCGAATGCTTCCCGTCCTCCTGCGCCCCGGTGTGGGGCTCGTCTCTTGTCTGTACCGTGCTCCGGCGCCGAATACGTTGGCGCGAGCGTACGAAGCACTGTGTATCAACGCCGACTTTTGCCCTTCCGTGATCTTGGCGAGTGTCCTTGGACGCCCCGATATTGCCCTAGGCGCGAGTATCGTCCTGCGCAGAGAGACGCTCGATCAGGTGGGAGGGTTCGCGGCACTCGTCGAACATCTTGCCGATGACCACCGACTCGGTGCGCTGGTGCATGCGCGAGGGCAGCGGGTGGTACTCGCCCCCTACGTCGTCGAGAGCGATCCGAATCCGGCGAACCTGGCAGCCGCCTTTCGCCATCAGATGCGCTGGGCACGCACCCTGCGGGCCTGTGCTCCCTGGGGTTACATAGGGAGCATCGTGACTCACACCACGAGCGTCGCGCTTTGCACGCTCATCCTCGCCTCTTTCCTGCCCGGCGCGCTCGTGCTTCTCGCGCTCGCGGTACTGGTCTTACGTTTCGTGGCGGCCGTCGTCGGCGCGCGCGCGCTCGGCGCCCGCGTCGGATGGACCTTGCCGCTCCTACCGTTCCGCGACCTTGCAGGCACGGCGATCTGGTGTGCGAGCTTCGCTGGAAATCGCATCGAATGGCGAGGTCGATCGTACCGTATCGGATCGGAAGGGCGCTTGCGTGACACTGCCCATCTCGCGCCGCCGACCACCGTTTCGACGGTGCGCGAACGACTGCTGAGCGTCGTGGTTCCGGCACACGACGAAGCACTCAACTTGGACCGACTCGTCGAAGAGGTGCGTCGCACCCTCGATGCCGCTGACCTCCCGTGGGAGATCGTCATCGTCGACGATGGCAGCGTCGACGAGACTCCGCAGGTACTTCCGCGCCTCGCCGCCGACGACTCTCGCGTGCGCTGGCTTCGGCTTCCGACTCGGAGCGGTCAAACGGCGGCCCTCGTCGCCGGTTTCCGTACCGCATCCGGGTCGCTGATCGCGACGCTCGACGCCGACTTGCAATGTCCGCCACGCGAGCTTCCGACCCTTCTCGCCGCACTCGGTGATGCGGACCTCGCGTGCGGTGTCCGCATCGGTCGTCAGGATCCGTGGCAGCGTCGCCTCGTCTCCGCCGTCACGAATCTCATGCGCCGCTGCATCCTCGCGCCCCGATTGCGCGATCTCGCGTGTCCGCTCCGGGTTTTCCGCGTGGACGCGCTGGGCCGGGTGGAAGCGATGACACCGTTGTTCGACGGTTTCCACCGTTGGCTGCCGGCGCTCTTCGTGCTTGCGCAGTTGCGCGTCGTTCAGCGGCCGGTGACGCACGAGCCCCGGCTCGCCGGAGTGTCGAAGTACACGGCCACCGGCCGCGCTGGGCCGATCGCGCGTGAAGCGATGCACATGCTGGAGATCATCCTGCGCCGCCGGCGCGGGTTCCGCATCGTCGCGAACGCCGCGCGGTTGTCGCTGCCGTGAGTCTCGCGACGGCACCGCTGATCCTGCCGGACGTTGTCGTGCTCACGAACGCGCGGCCGAGGGACGTCACGCACCTCGCGAAGCGTCTCCTCGTCCTCGCGTACGCGCACCAACGGAGCCTCCCGCTTCGCCCCGAAGGCTGACGAACGTGTGCGGCATCTACGGGATTGTGGGCGGCAGTGTGCCGCCCACCGACGCCGATCTCGTATCAATGGCGGGCGAGCTCGTACATCGAGGGCCCGACGGCAACGGGCGTGCGGTGCGAGGGCGGGCCGGTCTCGGCTGCCGACGCCTGGCGATCATCGACGTCGCCGGGGGCACGCAGCCGCTCACCAACGAGGCCGGCAACGTTCTCACCGTCTGCAACGGCGAGATCTACAATCATGCCGCGCTCCGCCGCGAGCTCGAGGCGGCAGGCCATCGCTTCCGAACGCGGAGCGACGCCGAGGTCATCCCGCACTTGTACGAGGAGTACGGCGTCGATTTCGTCACGAAGCTCGACGGGATGTTCGGACTCGCGCTCTGGGATGCGCTGGCGGAACGGCTCGTGCTCGCGCGCGATCGCCTCGGGGAGAAGCCCGTCTACTACGCGACCACGCGAGCGGGGTTTCTCTTCGCGTCCGAGCCGAAAGCGCTTCTCGCCACCGGACGTGTCGACCCTACGCCGAACTGGACGGCACTCGCCGGCTACCTTCGCCATGGCTATGTGCCCGGCGGCGCGAGTGCCTTCGCCGCGATTGCGAGGCTCCCTCCTGGCGCTCGTCTCGTGCTCGAGGGCGAGCACGTCGCGGTCGATCACTACTGGGAGGTCGCGCCGCTACTCGCCGCGGCGCCGCTCGAATGCGATCCGCGCGCGGCTGCACGCGCGCTCCGCACGCACTTCGAGCGTGCCGTCGGGGCGGCGCTGGCGAGTGACGTTCCGCTCGGGGTGTTCCTCTCCGGCGGCATCGACTCGACGGCGGTCGCCGCGCTTGCCAGGATCGCCATCGGGTCCGAGCTCGACACGTTCGCCCTCGGATTCGATGTCCGCGGCTTCGACGAGCGCGACCATGCTGCTCGTGCGGCACGTGCACTCGGCACGCGACACCACACGCTGACGATCACGCCGGATCTTTTTCTCGAAGGCACGCGCGCGCTCGCGCCGCTCCTCGACGAGCCGCTCGCGGATCCGGCGTTGGTGCCCACATACCTCCTCGCGCGCTACGCGAGCCGCACCGTCAAGGTCGTCCTCGTCGGCGAGGGCAGCGACGAGCTCTTTGCCGGCTACCCCAGCTACATCGGCGGACTCCTCGCGCCACGCTACCGGCGGCTTCCGGAGAAACTACGCCGCGTCCTCACCGCGCTGGCACCGCAGCTCGGCGCACCACGAGGAAACACCACGCTGCGATACCTGGTGCGCCGCTTCTTGGAGGAGGCCGACGTGTCAGCGATAGTCCGACATCGCGCCTGGATCGGATGCTTCAGTGCCGATGCGCTGGCGTCGATCGCGACTCCCGGCGGACCGCTCCTTCCGCCTCCCGACCCGTCGACCCCACCCGCGCGCACCGAGGTCGACATGCTGCTCGCGTCCGACCTGACTGGCTATCTGCCGGACGATCTACTGCTCAAAGTCGATCGCGCCACGATGGCGGCGTCGCTCGAAGGACGGTCGCCCTTTCTCGATCATCGGCTGGTCGAGTTTGCGTGCCGCCTGCCGATCGAGTTGAAGCTGCACGGCCTCACCGGAAAGCTCGTGCTCCGCGACGCGGTGTCCGACCTCGTGCCCCGTCCGATCCTACGGCGCGTGAAGCGCGGCCTCACGGTCCCGCTCGCAACCTGGATCGCTGGGCCACTCCTGCCGTTCGTACGCGAGACGCTCTCCCGGCTCGATCCGCGGGTGGTCCGGCCGAGGTCGGTGCGGACCTTGCTCGAGTCGCACCTCGAGCGCCGTCGCGACAACCGCCGCGAGATCTGGGCGCTCGTCATGCTGCAGCTCTGGCAGGATGCCTACGGGACGATGTCCCGCCATCGCATCGCATGAGGACGTCAGGATCTGACCAGGAGACCCTGGACGATGCATCCGCAGCGCACCCGACCCTCACGATCCTGGCGCTGTCGTTGATCGCGATTGCGATCTTCGTCATCCGTCTCACCGGCCTCCCCGATCTCGTCGACAATGAGTACCGGTTGGGTGCCAGCGTCTTGAACGTCGTCCAGGGTGGCAACTGGATCACTCCCCACGATGCGTTCGGCAATACCGACAAGCCGCCGATGCTCACATGGCTGTCGGCGCTCGTGTCGTTGGCCGTCGGGCGCGTGAATGCGTTCACGCTCTACCTCCCGACGGCACTCGCAACCCTCGCCCTCGTCCTGCTCGTGTTCACGACAGGCCGTCGCTACTTCGGATGGCGGGCCGGTCTTTTCGGCGCGCTGATGTATCTCTCGAGCAACGTCGTCTCGCAGCAGATCGCAACAGCGCGCTGGGACGGCGTATTTGCGCTGACCGTAGCGCTCGTCGCGTTAGCGGCGTTCCACGCCTGGACGTCGGAACACGGGTGGACGATCTTCTGGCTCGCCGCGGCGGTTTCGACCCTCACCAAGGGCCCACTCGGTCTCGTCCTCGGCTCTTTGGGGCTCTTGGCCGTCCCGTGGGAGCGCCGCTCCGGGCACCCTCGGCCGTTGCGCGGTTCGCACGCGCTCGGGATCGTCCTCTTCCTCGCGATCGTGGGTGGGTGGTTCCTCGCCGCGTATCGTCAGGCCGGTTCCCACCTGATCGACAACATGGTCCGATCCGAGCTCGTCCGACATGCGATGATGCGTGCGCCGGGGCATCGGTTTCGGAAGCCGCCGAGCGATTTCCTCGCCAACTTCGCACCGTGGAGCCTCCTCACACTGCTCGGGATCTGGCACGTCTGGTCGGCTCCGGCTGCGGAGGACGGCGCGCGCCGATTCGAACGATTCTGCTGCTGGTGGTTCGCCGGCGGCCTGTTCCTCTTCGCCATCTCTCCGCACAACCCAGCACGCCTTCTCTATCCCATCATTCCACCGGCCGCGATCATCGCGGGGCGTGAGTTGGCGCGGATCGCGAGGGCGGTCGGGCCACATACGATCTTCCGCGGCTGCGCACTGGTGACGGTGATCGCGCTGACTTGCTTTGTGGCCAAGTATCACCACTTCGATCGCCGGCGTGAGCACATCCGCAAAACGCTGGCGCTTCTCGACCTTCATGCCAACGTTCACGACCGTACCGGAGATGACTTTCCGCTCACGTACGTCGCCGACGTACCGTTCGCGTTGCAGTTGACCTTCAATACCATGCGTCCGACCGTCACGTTCCGGCAGGCTGCCGTGCTGTTGCGCGACGAGGCGCCCGCGTACGTCGTCGTCCACGACGCCCCGCGACTCCGGCGCGAGTTGGGGCGCGATCCGCCGCCGCTCTATGAGGTCGCGGGCTGTTCGGTCGGCTCGACGACATACATCGTCATCGTGAGCAATCGACCCACGCTCGAATGGCGCGACCAACTCGCGATGGGAATTGGGCCGTTGCGACTTCGGCTCAGTGGTGCCGGAGTAGGCCCGACGCAGGACGGCCGCATCGTCCTTCACTCTCGTACCGATGCGGCGAGCGTGACTGTCGCGAACGGCGCGAGCGAGTCGACGACGGTCGTCCTGGACCTCGAGGGCCAGGGACCGTCGAAGCGTACGGTGCGGCAGCTCACGGCCGGCGAAACGTGGCGGGTAGCCTTCGAATGACGAGCATCGCCGAACGCCGCGAATCGCGTGTCCCGTGTGAACCGAGTGTCGAGCGTCGTGCGCTCGACGACCGCCCTACCCTGATCGAATCGACTGTCGCGGCGCTGCTCGTCGTGGCGACACTTCTGCTTCGGATCATCTACGTCTTTCACTACCGCATCGACACTGACGAACCACAGCATCTGCACGTCGTGTGGAGCTGGGTGCAGGGGCTCCTGCAATATCGCGACGTCTTCGACAACCACGCGCCGTTATTTCACTTGATGTGCGCACCGCTGCTCGCGATCGTGGGCGAACGCGCCGACATCGTGCCCGAAATGCGGCTCGCGATGCTCCCCTTTTACGTGCTCGCGGTGTGCTGCACGTACGCCATCGCCGCCACACTCTTCTCACGGCGCGTGGCTGTCTGGGCCGCCGTGCTGACGGCGCTCTTCAGCGGGTTCTTTCTCACCTCGCTCGAGTTTCGCCCCGATAGTCTGTGGGCGGCGCTGTGGCTGCTCGGGCTCGCGCTCCTCGTGTGCGGACAAGCAACAGCGGGGCGGTGCCTGGGCGTCGGGGTGCTGTTCGGTGCCGCGCTCGGCGTCTCGTTGAAGACGGTGTTGCTCCTGGCTTCCGTCGCGCTCGCCGCGCTTGCCGCACCGGTACTCGTGGGTACGCGCGGAGACGCGCCGCGGAGCTGGCGTCGTCTCGCGACGCGCCTGATTGCCCTGCTCGTCGGCCTGATCGTCGTGCCCGCCTCGCTGATCGTGTTCTTCGCCGAGCGCGGTGCGCTGACAGCGATGTACTACGGCACGATCGTGCACAACGCGCTGCCGGGTCTGGGGCTATGGCACAGCGCTCCATCACGCGTGCTCTTGATTCCGATCGCGTCACCGCTCCTCTGGATCGCTGGCAGGCGCATCGGTCGCGGCGCCCCGACCGCGGCAATCGGCCGACGCCGCGTCCTGATATTCCTCACCGCGGGTATCTTTCTCGTGCTCTTGTTCAGCGTGTGGCCGCTCGTGACGCACGAGGACTTCCTGCCCGTTGACCCGCTCGTCGTGCTCCTCGCGACCGGCATCGGACTCACGTACCCATCCGCTGCGCTGGTCGCGACACGCCGCCTGCGGCAGGCCACACGGTTCGCGCTGCCGATCGCGATGGTCGCAATCGAAGCAATCGTGCTCGTACGCTCCGCGCCGCCGTGGCAGGAAGGGACGCGCAACCACGCCGATCTGGTGGCGGCCGTGCTGCGACTCACGGCCTCCACGGACTACGTCATGGACGTGAAGGGGGAAACGATATTCCGCCGGCGCCCTTTTTTCTACGCGCTCGAGCACATCACGAAGACCCGCCTCCAACGCGGACTCATCGCTGACGACATCGGCGAGCGACTCGTCGCCACGCACACGGCCGTCGTGACGATGGATCAATCGAGCTTCCCGCCATCCGGACGCGCGTTCATGAACGAGAACTACCTCGCGGTGGGCGCGGTGCGCGTCCTCGGACGATTCCTGACGGCGACGCCCACGTCACGGTCGGCGAGCGCCGCCGAGGGTTCGCCGCACGGCTTGAACGAGTCGATGCACTTCGACATCGCCATCCCGGCGAGGTATGCGATCATTGCCGAAGACGGCCGCGCGGACGGGCTGCTCGACGGGACACCGTACGAAGGCCCACGCGTTCTCGAGACGGGTGCGCACGAGTTCGTCTCTTCTGGCGCGTTGACGCGACTGGCGCTCGTCTGGGCATCGGCGCTCGAGCGAGGCTTCTCACCCTTCCAATTGGGAAGCGGGCACGAGGCAACGGCGTACGCGGGCGGAATCGAAATATGCTCCCCACGAAAGGGACACCATTCATGATCGACCGGATGCATCACGACGAGGCGGCGCTACTCGCGCTCGAGAACCGCGTCTGTTCCCAAGGTGACACCGTGCACTACGCCGAGCACCCGAAGATCTTCGCACGCAGTGAGGGCAGCTATCTCTATGATCAGGGTGGCACCGCCTATCTCGATCTCCAGATGTGGTACTCGGCCGTCAATCTCGGCTACGGCAACACGCGGGTGAACGAGGCTCTCAAGGCGCAGCTCGACACCCTGCCGCAGATCGCCAGCCAGTATCTCCACCGCGAGAAAGTCGAGCTCGCCGCCGAGATCGTCGGCAGCGTCGAAGAGGCCTTCCATGAGACCGGCCGCGTGCACTTCAATGTCGGCGGCTCGCAGGCAGTCGAGGACGCTTTGAAGCTCGTGCGCAAGAACACCGGCCGCAGCCACATGCTCGCCTTCGAGGGTGGCTACCACGGCCGAACGCTCGGAGCCTCCGCCATCACCTCGTCTTTTCGCTACCGCGAGCCCTTCGGCGAGTTCGCTGACCGCGCCGAGTTCGTTCCCTACCCGTACTGCTTCCGCTGCCCGTACGGGAAAAAGCCCGACAGCTGCGATCTCTATTGCGTGCAGCAGATCGAGCGCAAATTCGAGCACGAGTACACGGGCGCGTGGAACCCCAAGAGCGGGCACTCCGAGTTCGGGGGCTTCTTCGTCGAAGCAGTGCAGGGGACCGGCGGCTATGTCGTTCCGCCGATGGGATACTTCGAGCGCCTCACCAAGGTCTGCCGCGATCACGGCATCCTGCTCGTCGACGACGAGATCCAGATGGGCTTCTTCCGCACCGGCACCATGTGGGCCCTCGAGCATTTCGGTGCCACACCCGACATCATCGTCTTCGGCAAGGCCCTCACCAACGGCCTCAACCCCTTGTCTGGCATCTGGGCGCGTGCAGAGCTGATCAGCCCCGCGAAGTTCGGTCCGGGATCGACGCACTCGACCTTCGCCTCCAACCCGCTCGGTACTGCGGCGGGCCTCGAGGTGATGAGGATCTTCGCTGAAGGGAACTACGGCGAGACCGTGCTCGAGAAGGGTCGCTACTTCCTGTCCCTCTTGAAGGACCTGCAGCGCAAGCATCCCGAGATCGGCGATGTCGACGGCCTGGGCCTGGCGCTGCGCATGGAGATGTGCGAGAGCGACGGCTTCACGCCGAGCCGGGCGATCGCCGACCGCATGTTCCAGCGCGGGCTGCACGGCGACTTACGGGTCGGCAACAAGACCCTCGGGCTCATTCTCGATATCGGCGGCTACTACAAGAACGTCGTCACCCTGGCCCCGTCGCTGGAGATCACCACCGCGGAGATGGATCTCGCCCACGACCTCCTCGACCTCCTGATCCGCGAGTGCCGCGAGGCTTGATTGATGAAGGGCCTGATCGAGCTGCTCTGCGACTTCGACGGTACGGTGGCCCTGGAGGACACCGTCGACTTGCTGCTCGAGCAGCTCGCCGACCCTGCGTGGCGGATCCTCGAGGAGCGCTGGGTGCGCGGCGAGATCGACTCGCGAGAATGCATGGCGGGACAGATACCACTCATTCAGGGCGGTTGGGCGGCGATCCGTCGGATTCTCGAGGGCGCCCGGGTCGATCCCACCTTCGCCGGCTTCGCTGTCTGGTGTCGTCGCCGGGGTATCCGGCTGCGCATCGTAAGCGGCGGCATCGATCGTGTCATTCACTACCTGCTTGCTCGGGAAGGGATCACCGTCGACGAGATCTGGGCCCCGCATCTGGTGGAGGACGAACGCGGGCGACTGACGCTCGACTTTCCCGCATCCACGGGCCGCACGCGATGTGGCTCGACGTTCTGCAAATGCGAGCTGTTTGCCGGACGCATGCCGCGGCCGCTGCGGATTCTCGTCGGAGACGGCCGCAGCGACTTCTGCTGCGCCCGCCAGGCGGATTGGATCTTCGCCCGCGACACGCTGATCACGCACTGTCGTGCGCAGGCCATCGATTTTCTACCGTTCGAGGATTTCGCGGAGATTCGCCGCATTCTCGAGCTCCGCGTACTTCGACCATCCGGCGACAAACTGCGCGTATCGTCGCCCTCCCTCACGAGCGGATGACGTTGTCCCATCACGCCGAACGCGCGCTACGCGAGGTCGGGAGATCGACCTCGCCTTCGATCTCGTCGCCGAGACCTCCCAGCGTCCTTCTCCTCCACGGCTTGACGGGCATGCCCTCGGAGATGCGCCCACTCGAGCGGCACATGAAGGCGCTCGGCTGCGAGGTCTCGGTGCCGCTCTTGCCGGGCCATGGGGCGACGCACCGCGAGCTGCTGGCGACGACGTGGAATGATTGGCTCGCGGGGGGACGGCGCGCGCTCGACGATCTCGCCGCGCGCTCCGATACCCTGGTGGTCGCTGGACTGTCGATGGGCGCGCTGCTGGCCGTGCTGCTGGCCGTAGAGGATTCGCGTGTCGCGGGGATCGCGCTGCTCTCGCCCACACTGTGCTATGACGGCCCGAGCATTCCGCGCACACGACACCTGCTACCGCTCGCCCATCTGTTTCCATTCCTGGGCAAATTTTTCTACTGGACCGAAACGCCTCCCTACGGCCTGAAGGACCAGCGCTTGCAGCGACGCATCACGCGTTCCGTCGAAGCGGCCAAACGCGGCGAGACCAACCAGTTCGGCCTGTTCCGAACCTACGTCGGGGCCATCCGTCAGCTGAACCTCATGATCCGCGAGGTGCGGGCCAAGGCCGCGAGCGCGCGCTGTCCGGCGTTGGTTCTCCACAGTCTGGAAGACACGGTGACCAGCGTCCGCAACGCCGAGGAGATCCACGGACTACTTGGCGCCAGAGACAAATCGATCCGCTGGCTCTCGGGCTGCGACCACGTGATCACGCTCGACCTTCGGAAACGCGAGGTGGCGCGTCACGTCGGCGAGTTCGCCACCCGGGTCACGGCGACGAGGCGCCCGACGAGTGGAGAGGTCGTACTGTCAGGGCGTCGCGCGCCCTGAGTCGCTCACAGCGGGACCTCGGTTGCGTCCGCGGCGTTGCCGAGTTTCGACAAGGCAAAGTACGTTTCGATCCCGCCCAGCAGGCCGTAGTGGTTGAGTGCCATGGAAACCGACTCCGGAGCCATCCCGGGGCCGACGACGGCGCACAGCACGTTCTGGGGCTTCCCCTCATCGAACACGATCACGACCTCGGCCCCTGCTGTCACGAGCGGGTCGATGTGGGCCGCGAGCCAGTCGTCGCCGTGCTTGGTGGGGTTGCGGCAGCCTCCGCTCCCGTGCATGTCCGAGCACAGATTCGGCGTGACGAAGCTGAACGCCGGCAAGGTGGCGGCGTCGGGGATGCCCGGCACATCGTTAGTGGCGCAATCGGTCGTAGTCGTGAAGTAGACGGCGGGATTGTGCTTGGGCGTGTACTTGCCCGCGGATTTCAGCGCGCAGTTGCTGGGCATCGACTCATTATATGCCTTCCACGAGATGCCGGCGGCGGTGAGCTGCGAGAACAGCGATGGCACATTGTAGGTACCGCGCGGGCAGCCGTCCTTCTGGCAGCCCTGATTACTACCCGAGACTATGTCGAGGTAGTTGGGCAAGCTCGGGTGCTCGATGGCGAAGTAGTTCGTGAAGACCCGAGCCTGCGGCAGAAAGGTGTCGTTGAGATAGGGCGCGGACGCCGAGCTGATGATCCGGGAATAGCTCTTGTTCTCCAGCATGACGACGACGAGGGGCGGCTTGCTGGTCGCTGCGTTCCCGCGGCGCGGCGATGCGGACTCGTAGACCGCGAACCCCGCGAGGGTGACAACGGCCAGAGTGGCGATGACGAGGATGCGCTTCATGGGGTTTCCTCTCTAAACGGTGGCTCTCCGAGTTTCGGAGCGAAGCGGCGTAGGTGATGTTCGAGGTGGCGAGGAGTTCAATCGTACACGATCGGTCACTCACCGTCATCACACCCGCCGGTGCGCAAGCGCGCGCCTTCACGAGCACGACGGGCGCGCCGATCGAGCCCAAGGCGTTCTCGGAACACTGGTACGACTGTCTGCGCGCCCTCGGGCTCCGTGTACGTGGGCTCTACTGCACGAACGACACGTACGTCTCGCTCGCGTTGCAGACGGTGCGCGATCCGTGGTGGGTCGAGAAGGAGACGGGGGTCACGCTCGCGACGCTCAAGGCGCACTACGCGAAGTGGATGCCCGACGACGATCGGACCGAACTGCACCGCCTGACGAGTATCGATCCGAGCCTGCTCGGCGACGATTCTGAGATGGTCCCCGGTTACGTGTCCCCGGTGCAGGAGGTGAGCGGGCTAAGTTGCGGGAAAACCCAATGCGAGGAGGGGGACTTGAACCTGCCGGCCGCCGCGACATCCTTGAGGAATTCCCGCGACTTCAGGGCCCGAAGGGGCGCCCACGGGCACCAATTGATGTCCGGGACATCAATTCGAATGCGCGGGGTATGGACGGCGCGTTGCGATTGCTCACGCGCTTTTCGACGACACGAATCGGGGACTTGTAGTCTCTACGGACACCGCGCTGCATGTCTTCGGCCTGGAAGAGTTGTTGCCAGTGACCAAGTGCATCGCGCGTCGTATGCTGAAAAACGAGTTTCCAGCGGTAGCGTGCGACAGGCGCAAAACGCTGTCTACCAGTATGTTGGCGTCGATTTTGTAGTTGGTCGTTGACGCGCGCACTCCCCCAGGTGCATAGAAAGACCCTTCGCGATCATCGAGGGTCCGAAGCGAGCGGCTCGCGGAACGCGCCTCGCCCACGAGTGCGGCTGAAGGAGAAGCCGATGCCAGCGCGCGCCACACCGCCGCCCGGCGTCGAGGACACGATGCGTGCCCGGATGATCGAGCAAGGAGTCGCAGGCCTTCTAAGTCCACCTCGTACCGCACTACTGATCGCGGTGGGCAGCGCCGTGCTCTTGGCGCGCGGACTGCGATCGGCGCTCGGATGGGCCGTGGACGTGAGGGACCGTCAGCTCGACCTGTTCAACGGCTCGCTCGGACGTGTCGCATCCCGACTTTGGTCGCCGGCGGCGCACGCGAAGCGCCCAAGGCCATAAGCTCCGGCCCTCACGAACGATCGCGCGGTACGAAGCCAGGAAGGCGCACGAGCGTCGCGGTAGGCAATGTGGTTCACCGAGTCCGCTTGCCCGCCGAACGGCGCGCGTCCGCTCCCCCAATGATTCACGGTGGAGGCGTAGGGTCCGCAGCAGCTGGCTCAGCCTCCTACCCGTCGTTCGTCTCCCGGGCGCTGGCGGAAGCCGGCTTGCCGTTCACACGCCCCTTCAGCTCCTTGCCGGCCTTGAAAAACGGCACGCGCTTCGCAGCCACCGGTATGAGCGCGCCGGTCTTGGGATTGCGGCCTTCGCGCGCCTGCCGATGTTTGACGACGAAGCTCCCGAAGCCCCGAATCTCGATGCGCCCGCCGCGGGCCAACGTATCGACCATGCTGTCTAAGACGGCGTTCACTGCGATCTCAGCGTCGGCGCCGGATAGACGCGGATAGCGTTTCACGATCTCGTGAATCAGATCCCGCTTGGTCATCGCGATACGCTGGCGTTGCTTTAGGCTGCGGCGCCCGGTTCGTGCGAGCCCACTGGCGCGACCCACGACGACGGTCGCCACAGATCATCCGGCGCGATCGGGGCGACCGCGTCGCAGAATCGGATAAGCACCGTCCCCCGCGGCCACGGTCCTGCGAGCGGCACCAGGCGCAGTAGCTGCGTTGAACCGCTTGGCATCGTGAGGTGCTCGGCTTGCTCCACGCGGCACGGGAACCGGCGCGGAAGGTCGGTCGGGTACACGCAATCGCCGGGTTGAAAGTTCATCCTACGATCCTTCTATCACACCACGCGTGCCGCCATGAGCGCGAGTGTCGCGCGATCAGCGAGGCTGCGGGCGAGGCGGCGGTCGCGCTCGTCGAAGGGGTCCGTAGCCCGCCGGACAACATGCAACGTCCCGATCGCGGCGCCGTCCTCGTCAAAGAGCGCGACATACACGGCAGCGCTGGTTGCTTGCGCCAATGGCAACGCGAACGGGTGCTGCGGATCGTCATCCGGCAGCACCACGATACTCCTCGCAACAGCATGCGGCGCGGGCGCGAACTCGGGCGGCACTCGGCACACGAGCGAGCGCCACCCCGACCAATGCGCATCCACGCTCGCGACGCCCATGAGCCGGTAGCGATGGCCGTGCGGGTCGTAAAGCGAGAGCGCGGCGACATCCCCACACAAAAGAAGGAGACTGGCCTGAAGGATGCGCGGCAGCAGCTTCTCACTGCGTCGCACACGCGCGAAGTCGGCCGTCAGCGTTCCGAGGGAGGCCCACGCCGCCCCGTAGGCGGTTGGTATGAAGTGCGGCGGTCCCGTTGCAACGGGACAGTTACGTCCCCGTAGCATACTGTACGCGGAGCAAGCCACATGCCGATACGATTGCGGCCGACGCGACGTGTCGTTCGGCCGCATGTCTGGTGGGGCGCGCAGTTACGGCGAGGCCGCAATGCACGGCACGCCGCGTCCCCGATCACCGCACCGCAGCTCCCGCGCTCCGCTTGCGTGTCGGCCGTTTGCTGTTGGCGATCACGCGGTAGCGGAGAAATCTGGACCGATACGCCGGTCATGATTGTGGCCGCCGTTTCGCGGTGAGTGTTTGGTGCGCTTCGCGCGCCCGCCAGCTGGTGCCCTCGATGCGGAGGATATCGGCGTGGTG